>JAYZLL010000080.1:0-116644 GCA_036154315.1 Pseudomonadota bacterium | reverse complement strand
CCGGGCGACAACCTGCAGTTCACGGTCGAACTGATCGCCCCGATCGCGATGGAAGACGGTCTCCGCTTCGCCATCCGCGAAGGCGGCCGCACCGTGGGCTCCGGCGTCGTCTCGAAAATCATCGAGTGATCGGGCTTACAGTCTGAGAGTATTGAGGGTCGCCTTCGGGCGGCCCTTTTCTTTGTCGCGCCGACAGAAAACCGGACTTGCGACGTATGAGACCTGTCAAAGCGCAGGATCGTCGCATGAAACCTCTTATTCTGGCCTATGTCTTCGCCGCCGCCCTGTTTGCGGCCGGGTTCTATCGGACGAGCGCGGTCTCAGGCGCGCCGACCCCCTCTGCTGATCCCGTGGCAATGACCGCCGCGCCGTAAGCGCACCCCCTTCCCTTTTCCGCCCCGCGCCCACATTCTGCGGCCATGACCGGAACCCACATCACCTATGCCCATGTCCTGAACGGCCCCGACAAGGGGCGTGCCATCACCGAAGAGGAGATGCGGCATGTGCTGAAGGACGACACGCTGGGCTGGGTGCATATCGACGGCAACCACCCGGACGCGGAGCAGTGGATCGGGGAGCATCTCGACTATCTCGACCCGCAGGCGGTGGAGGCGCTGGTGGACCGCGCCTCGCGCCCGCGGCTGACGCGGCTGGGCGACGGGCTGATGATCATCCTGCGCGCGATCAACTTCAACGAAGGCGAAGACCCCGAAGACATGATCTCGTTGCGGATATGGGCCGATGCGCATCGGATCGTCACGGTGTCGTTGCGTCGGGTGCGCGCGATCGAACGGCTGGATGCGCGGCTTACGCGGGGCGAGGGGCCCGAGACGACGGGTGCGTTCCTCGTCGCGCTGATCGAGGACCTCACCGGCAAGATCGGCGAGTTTCAGGCCGATCTGGATGCCAAGGCCGAGGCGCTCGAGGAACAGATCGTCGCAGAACGGGGCGAGCACCTGCGCGGCGAGGTGGTGAACCTGCGGCTTCAGGTCATCGCGGCACGGCGCTTTCTCGGCCCGCAGCGCGACGTGATCCGCGCCGTGGCGGAAAGCGACAATCCGGTGATCGACGCCGAGACGCACCGGGAGATCGAGGAGGAGGCGGTCAAGATGACGCGGATCGTCGAAGACCTCGACGAGTTGCGCGATCAGGCGATGATCCTGCGCGAAGAACTGTCGGGGCAATTGTCGGACCGGCTGAACCGCAACATGTTCGTCATGTCGGTCGTGTCGGTCATCTTCCTGCCGCTCGGGTTCCTCACCGGTCTGTTCGGTGTGAACGTCGGCGGGATGCCCGGTGTGAACGATGGGGATGCGTTCTATTGGCTGGTGGGCTGGCTGTCGCTGCTGGTGGGCATTCTGGTGTTTTTCCTGTGGCGCGTGCGCTGGATCAGGTTCGGCGGGCGGAGGCGCTGAGGCTTCGTTAACTTCCATTAACTTGAATAATGGCAATTATTTCAATGTCTTGTGTCGTTTTCAACATACTAGGATACTAGGATTCTAGTATCCTGTCCGGGGCGCCCCATTCGCCCTTCCCTTCCCCGCCCCTGCACGAGGCTCACCCCATGACAGACCCATCGCTCCCGCGCCCCGAGGCTGTGATCTTCGACATCGGCAACGTGCTGATCACCTGGCAACCGGAGGACCGCTATGACGAGATGATCGGGCGCGCGCGGCGTGAGGCGATGTTCGCCACCGTGGACCTGCATTTCATGAACGAGCGCTTCGACCGGGGGGAGGTGTTTCGCGACGTGGTCCACGAGACCGCCGAGACTTACCCGGAATTTCGCGACGAGATCCTGATGTGGCATGACCGCTGGCTCGACCTCGCCCGCCCGCCGATTGACCATTCCGTGCGGCTCCTGCGGGCGCTCAGGGCCAAGGGCGTGCCGGTCTTTGCGCTGACCAACTTCGGGGTCGACAGTTTCGCCCTGTCCGAGGCGCGCGATACGTTTCTGACCGAATTCGACCGGCGCTACATCTCGGGCCATATGGGGGTGACCAAACCGAGTCCGCGCATCTATGAGATGGTCGAGGAGGATTGCGGGATCGCGCCCGAGCGGCTGCTCTTTACCGACGACAAGCCCGACAACATCGCGACGGCGGCCCAGCGCGGCTGGCAGGTGCATCTGTTCGAGGGGCCACAGGGGTGGGCCGACCGCCTTGTCGCGGCCGGCCTGTTGAGCCCTGACGAGGCGGCCTAGGCCAGCTCCAGCGCGTCGAGGGACTGGTAGGAGAATTCCATCCCGTCCAGCATCCCGGTGTCCATCATTTCCTTCCGGGTTTCGGCATCGGGCAGCGTCATGGTCATGACCATCTGCGTCCCCTCCCCCTTGGCGCTGAACACCGTTTCGACGTGGTTCGCGGGTGTCGGGTCGGGCATCAGCATGATCTCTTCCTGCACGATGCGGCGCGGTGCCTCGACCTCGAGGAACGTCCCGGTGATCGAGAACGCGCCATCGTCCGGCCCGGCGTAATCCAGCCGGTATTTTCCGCCGGGAACGACGTCGAAGGTGATGATTTCGAGCGTCCAGCCGTCGAACCCCGCCTGCCATTTCTCAACGAACTGAGGCTCGGTATGCGCGCGCCAGACAAGGGCGGGCGGCGCGTCGAAATCGCGGGTGACGACGAGTTGGGTCTCGCCGACGAGTTCGAAGGTCAGGGGTTTGGGCATGGGTTCAATCCTTTTGAATATGCTGTTTCGCCATTTCCTCGGCCAGAACCGCGTCCAGCCGGTCGTAATTCGCGGTGAGCGCGCGGCGCAGCGTGTCGAGCCACGCCTCGAGCTCTTCCAATGTGCCCCCGGCCAGACGGCAGGGGCGGCGCTGACCGTCCACCCGCCGGGTGATGAGGCCCGCCTGTTCGAGCACCTTGAGGTGATGCGAGATCGCAGGCTGGCTGACCGCGAACGGGGCCGCAATTTCGCTCACCGTCATCTCGCCGCCCGCCAGACGGGCGAGGATCGCGCGTCGGGTCGGATCGGAAAGCGCGGCAAAGGCGGCGTCCATCTGAGGGCTGGGGGCACTTGATTCCATATCCATTTATATAAACAAAAACTGATATATCGGCAATCGCTATGAGAATCCATTGCACGAGGTCCCGCCAATCGGCACACTCCCCGAAAAAAGCGAGCAAGTTTCATGGCTTGGATCATTGTCGGCATCGTCGCCCTCATCGTCATCGCGCCCTTCGCGCGTGAGGTTCTGCGTGCGCCGGTCGCGCGCGCACGCCCCGGTGCGGACGAAGGGGGATTCGCCGAGCTGTCGGAGGGCAAGACCTATTACCGCTGGTTCGGTGCCCCGACCTCGCACGTGATCGTGCTGATCCACGGGCTGACCACGCCGCACTGGGTGTTCTCGGGGCTGGTGCGCGGGCTGAACCTTTTGGGCTATCAGGTGCTGGCCTATGACCTTTATGGGCGCGGGCTGTCGGATCGGCCGACCAATGCGCAGACGCCGCAATTCTTTGTGCATCAGCTGGACGAACTGCTGGCCGAACAGGGGCTCGAAGGCCCCGTGTCGCTCATGGGCTATTCGATGGGCGGGATCATCGCCTCGGCCTTTGCGACCAACTATCCCGACCGGGTCGACCGGGTGATCCTGCTTGCCTCCGGCGGGATCGACTACACCCCCGGCCAGCCGCTCAAACGCTGCGGTAATCTGGGGCTGATCGGCGACTGGCTGTGGCGGGTCCGCGGCCCCAAGGCGCTGCGCAGGCAGGCGGCGCGCGATGCCGCCCAGCCCACCGTCATCCCCGATCTCGAGACCCGCATGGCCGAAGAGACCGCGCGGCGCGGCTATCTGCCCGCCGTTCTATCGTCACATCGGGAAACGCTGGCCATCGACCTTGCCGATCTGCACCGGGACATGGCCAAGACCGGCATTCCGGTGCTGGCGATCTGGGCAGGCGACGACGAGGTCATTCCCCTCACCGCGATGGGCAAGCTGACCCAGTGGAACCGCACCGCGCGCCACCACGTGGTCGAGGGTGTGGGCCACGCCCTGCCCCATGCTGCCCCGAACGAGATCATCACGGCGATCACCACGTTCTTCCGCGAAGTCTGAGCCTCAGAGCTTGCGCACCACGGTATCGAGGCTCGCCGCCTCCCGATGCTTGTGGCGGCGGGTGTAAACATAGGCCGCGAACCGCGCGGTGAACGCCTCCATCCGGTCCGCTTCGATGACGATCTTGTCGGTCCAGATGCAGCCCGTGCCGCTGGGCTGGATCGAAAGCGTGTGATCCCAGCGCTTGACCTGCGCGTTATGCTCGCGGCTCTGGATCACCCGCGCGTCCCGGTCGAGAAGCTCGACGAACATCGTATGACCGGGGTTCTTCATGATGCCGAAAAGCGTGATGTCGACCACATAGGTCTCGCCCTCGCGCACCACGTCGTCGGGCAGGCCCTCATAGCGCGCGATGCCCTTCATCGCATCGACCATTTCCGAGAAATGGATCGCCTCGGCAAAGACGGTGTCGGCGTCGCGGGGATAATGCGCGGTGACGGTGATCTGGCGGGTCATTCTTAGAGCCCCTTCGTGGCACGCTCATGGGCCCGGCGCACCTTGCGGAAATAAGACTTGGCCCGGTCTCGTTTGAGCCGCGACGCGTGATCGTAGAACAGCACACCCTGCGTATGATCGACTTCGTGCTGAACACCGACCGCAAGCGGCCCCGTCGCGACGAGCGACTGCTCTTCTCCATCGCAGTCCTGATAAGCAACTTGGGCGAGATCCCGGCGCGGAATGTCCATCCAGTAATCCGGCATGGACAAACAGCCCTCGGACCCGGTCACCACCCGATCCGACAGAGCGGTGATCCTCGGGTTCACCATGGCGAGACGATGCCGCTCGCCGGACGCATCCGGCATGTCGAGCACGACAACGCGTTTCGCCACACCGATCTGCACAGCAGCCAGCCCAGCCCCCTGCTCGCGGTCGAGGATGCGAAACATCTCCGCCACCAGCGCGGCAAGGTTCGGTCCGAATGCGTCGACCGTCGCACTGGGACGCGACAGGAGCGGATGATCGATGGGAAGGATGGGATCGTCGGGCATGAGAAAGACTCCGTCAAATACGCACCGATTCAGACCCACGGTGTCAAAGACCGCAACCCCAGAAACGACAAACCCCCGGGCGATTGCCACGGGGGTCGTCTGGTCAGCACGCCGACCTGCATTGCGTCAGGGAAGCTTAGAGCATCCCCTCGCGCTGCGCTTTTTTGCGAGCCAGCTTACGCTGACGACGGATTGCTTCCGCCTTCTCGCGGGCCTTCTTCTCGGAGGGCTTCTCGAAATGCTGCCGGAGCTTCATTTCACGAAACACACCCTCACGCTGAAGCTTCTTCTTCAGAGCCCGAAGCGCCTGGTCGACGTTGTTATCGCGAACCGATACCTGCATGTGGTTGTCACCACCTTTCTAGGTTTGAGTTGCAAGAGAAATTGCAGGAAGGCGCCTTATAGCGACGATCCTGCCCCTTGTCCAGTTCGCTGGACCCGCGGCGAATTCCGCGGATCGTCTTGAAGGTGCCACATCCGCATGCCACTTAATTATCCATGACCGATCAAGACACGCTTCTCGACGCCATCCAGATGCACGTCCCCTTCGACGGCTGGTCCGAAGCCGCGCTCAGGGCTGCGTGCGAGGATACCGATACACCGCTCGACATGGCCCACACGCTGTTTCCGCGCGGGGCCGTGGACATGGCTTTCGCCTATCACAAACGCGGCGACCGACAGATGGTCGAAGCGCTCGGGGCGATGGACCTCACCGCCCTCAAGTTCCGCGAAAAGGTGACGGCGGCGGTGCGCAAACGGCTCGAAGTCGCGGATAAGGAGCTTGTTCGGCGCGGCATGGCGCTTTTCGCCCTGCCCCAACATGCCGCCGACGGGTCCAAGGCGCTCTGGGGCACCTCGAGCCTGATCTGGGACACGTTGGGCGACACCTCGCGCGATGTGAATTGGTACACGAAACGCGCGACTCTCTCGGCCGTCTATTCCTCGACCGTGCTCTATTGGCTCGGTGACGACAGCGAGGGGCAGGAAGCCACCTGGGCCTTTCTCGACCGGCGGATCGAAAACGTCATGCAATTCGAAAAGGTGAAGGGCAAGCTGCGGTCGAACGCGCTGGTCGATGCCTTCATGAAAGGCCCCGGTCGCGTGCTGGACAACATCCGCGCCCCCGGCGAACATCGCACCGGATACCCCGGACGTTGGAGCACGCACCGCTGATGACCCTGCCCAAGACCATGCGCGCCGTCGAGATCACCAAGGCCGGCGCCCCCGAAGTGCTGCAACCGACCACGCGCCCCGTGCCCGAACCGGGTCATGGCGAGATCCTCATCAAACTGGCCTATGCGGGCGTGAACCGCCCCGACGCGCTGCAACGGGCAGGCATGTATGCCCCGCCCCCGACCGCGAGCGATCTGCCCGGGCTCGAAGGCTCCGGCACCGTGGCCGCGATCGGCCCCGGCGTCACGGAATGGGCGGTGGGCGATGAGGTCTGCGCGCTCCTCCCCGGTGGCGGCTATGCCGAATACGTGACGACCCCGGCGGCGCACGCGCTGCCGATACCCAAAGGCATGGGGATGAAGGAGGCCGCCTGCCTGCCCGAAACCTATTACACGGTCTGGTCGAACGTGTTCATGCGCGGCGGACTGATGGCAGGCGAGCGGTTCCTCGTCCACGGCGGCTCGTCGGGCATCGGCACGACCGCGATCCAGCTTGCCAGCACGCTGGGCGCGCGCGTCTTCACCACCGCAGGCTCGGACGACAAGTGCAAGGTCTGCACCGACCTGGGGGCCGAGGTGGCGATCAATTACAAAGACGCGGATTTCGTCGAGGTCATGACCGAGGCTGGCGGTGCCGATCTGATCCTCGACATGGTCGGCGGCAGCTACATCGCCCGCAACATCAAGGCGCTCGCTGACGAGGGCCGGATGGTCCACATCGCCTTCCTCACCGGCCCCAAAGCCGAGATCAACTTCGCCCAGATCATGGCCCGCCGCCTGACGATCACCGGCTCGACCCTGCGCCCGCAATCGGACGCCGCCAAAGCCGCCATCGCCGCCGAGCTGCGCGAACATGTCTGGCCGCTCTTGGATGCAGGCCGCGTGAAGCCGATCATGGACAGCACCTATCCGCTGGACGAGGCCGCCCGCGCCCATGCCCACATGGAAAGCTCCACCCATATCGGGAAAATCGTGCTGGAGGTCTGAGCAGCACCTGCTCTTCATCGTTCCAGAAATACTTCGGGGGTGCGGGGGCAGAGCCCCCGCTTGGGTCGGATGGGCGTCAGCCCATTCGAAACCTCTCAGTGCCGCTTGTCGCCGTGATGAATGTCGCCTGTCGTCAGAACCGGCGAAGCATCGATATCCTCGGCGTCCAGCATCGACGCCACCCGCTCCAGCGACGCGATGATCTGCGCCTGCTCCCAGTCCTCGAGCGCCTCGAACTTGCGCACGTAACGCTGCTGCAACGCGTCGGGCGCTTCGTCGACGGTCGCCTGACCTTCGGCCGTGATCGTCACATTGGTCTGACGCCGGTCACGTTCCGACCGCTCGCGCGTTACCAGCCCGCGCGCCACGAGTTTGTCCACCAGAGCGGTAATGGTCGCCTGGCTCACGCCCATACGGGTCGCGATGTCCGACGGGGTCGCATGCCCGATCTCGCCCACGATCTGGAGCGCGCGGAACTGCGCGGCGGTCAGCTTGGCCGCATTGGCCAGCTCTTTGCCGTAAAGCTCGGTCGCGCGCAGGATTCGGCGCAGGGCGATCAGGCTGATATCGGTCCGGTCCATCCCATCTCCTTCCAAGAGCTTTGATGGCATAGCGAGGAGGTCTGAAGCAATCATGTTACTTAGATAGACTAATCTTTCATGATTTAAAGGTTCTGATCCACTCATTTACTAAGTAAAATCACACGAAAACCCCTATAAACAGGTGAAATCTGTCCAAAGTGAGCATTTTTTGCTTTGAAGGTTGAAACAAAACCGCTCCCAAACTACTTTAGCCTACAAAGGAACTTTGGAGAGGACCGAAACATGCATACTGCGAAAGACCTTCCCCGATCCGGAAAGCTCCGCCTTCGGAAACCGAATTCTGAGGACGGAGCGCAAATCTGGGACCTGATCCGCGAGTGCAAGCCGCTCGACGAGAACTCTGTCTACTGCAACCTGCTGCAATGCGACCATTTCCGTGACACCTGCGTGGTGGCGGAACTGGACGGTGACATTGTCGGCTGGATTTCCGGCTACCTCGTGCCCAACGAACACGCGCTGTTCGTGTGGCAGGTGGCCGTAAGCACCAAGGCCCGGGGCATGGGTCTGGGTGGCCTGATGCTGGACGAAATCTTCGGTCGCGAAGAATGCGACGAAGCCAACGTCCTCAAGACCACCATTACGAAAGACAACGACGCCTCGTGGGCGCTGTTCAAGAAGTTCGCGAAACGCCACGGCGGCGAGCTTGAGGACGAAGCTCACTTTAAAAAGGACGATCACTTCGAAGGCCGTCACGACACCGAGCACATGGTGACGATCACGCTGCCTGACGAGGATGACATGGCGCAGGCCGCGTAAGAGACGCGGCCCCCCGTCCTTTCACAACCAGACATCGAAGGAATACGTTATGACGACAGACAAGCAGTCTGCGAACAATCCCGTTTTTGAACGCCGCGAGTCGGAAGCCCGCTCTTACTGCCGCGGTTTCCCGACGACCTTTGCCAAGGCGCAAGGCTCGATCATGACCGCGACGGACGGCACCGAGTACATTGACTTTCTCGCCGGGTGCTCGTCCTTGAACTACGGCCACAACGACGCCGACATGAAGGCGGCGCTGGTCGAGCACATCACCAGCGACGGCATCGCCCACGGACTCGATATGTACACCGAGGAAAAGGCGAAGTGGCTCGAAGCTTACGAGAATATCGTGCTCAAGCCGCGCGGTATGGACGGCTACAAGATCATGATGACCGGCCCGACCGGCACCAACGCCGTCGAGGCCGCGATGAAGCTTGCCCGCAAGATTACGGGTCGTCGCAACATCATCTCGTTCACCAACGGCTTTCACGGCATGACGATGGGTTCGCTGTCGCTCACCGGCAACGCCGGCAAACGTGGCGGCGCCGGCACCCCGCTGGGCGGCGTGACGCATATGCCCTATGAGGGCGCGATGGGCGACGGCGTCGATACGCTCGCCTTCATCGAGACCATGCTCGACAACGGCTCGTCGGGCGTCGACGCCCCGGCCGCGTTCATCTTTGAGCCCGTGCAGGGCGAGGGCGGTCTGAACGCTGCATCCAAAGAATGGATGGAAGGCATCGCCAAACTTGCCAAGAAACATGGCGCGCTCTTGATCGTCGACGACATTCAGGCGGGCATCGGCCGCACCGGCACCTACTTTGGCTTCGAAGGCATGGACATCGAGCCGGACCTCATCACCCAGGCGAAATCGCTGTCGGGCTTTGGTCTGCCGTTCGCCTGCCTGCTCATCAAGCGTGAGCATGACGTCTGGAAGCCTGCTGAGCACAACGGCACCTTCCGCGGCAACACCCATGCGTTCGTCACGGGCCGTGTCGCGCTTGAGAAATTCTGGGCCGACAAGGACGCGATGGAAGCCTCGACCGCCGAGAAGGCCGAGATCCTCGAGAAGGGCTTGCAGAAGCTCGCCGACCTCGTGCCCGGCGCGTACCTCAAGGGCCGTGGCTTCATGCGCGGTGTCGATGTGGGCAGCGGTGCGCTGGCCGGTGACATCTGTGCCCGCGCCTTCGAGAAGGGCCTCATCATCGAGACCTCGGGTGCCGACGACGAGGTGGTCAAGGTGCTCGCCGCGCTAAACATCCCGAACGACGTGCTTCAGAAGGGCCTCGACATCGTCGTCGACGCCGCCCGCGAAGTGCTGAACGAAAACCACAAATACGCTGCGGAGTAACAACACATGCTTATTCGCGACTTCAACGAACTGAAAAACACCGACAAGTCCATCTCGGACGCGCGCTGGAACTCGGTGCGCCTCCTCCTCGCCGATGACGGCATGGGCTTTTCGTTCCACATCACCACGATCGAAGGCGGTTCGGAGCACACGTTCCACTACAAGAACCACTTCGAGAGCGTCTATTGCATCTCGGGCAAGGGCCGGATCACCGACCTCGCCAAGAACGAGACGCATGAGATCAAACCGGGTGTCATGTACGCGCTCAACGAGCACGACAAGCACACGCTGGTGGCCGATGAAACGCTGGTTCTGGCCTGCTGTTTCAACCCGCCGGTGACGGGCAAGGAAGTGCATCGCGAAGATGGCTCCTACGCCGCGCCCGAAGAAGACGCTGCCTGAAACAACTGACGGAAGACCCATGTCTGACCGAAATCATACTGTCGAGAAAATCGGCGGCACGTCTATGAGCCGTGTGAATGAGCTGCGCGATACGCTGCTCATTCGCGAAGGCGATCTGTATAACCGCGTGTTCGTCGTCTCTGCTTTCGGCGGGATCACCAACCTCCTGCTGGAACACAAGAAAACCGGCGAGCAAGGCGTCTATGCCGCGTTCGCCGACAGCGAAACCGATGACCACGCCTGGATGGTCGCGCTGAAGAAAACCGGCGCGGCGATGGAAGAGGCGCATCGCGCGGTGCTCGAGCATCCTGCCGACATTGCGGATGCCAACGACTTCGTGGCCGAACGGATGGCGGGCGCACGCTCGTTCCTGATCGACCTCGGCCGCCTGTGCTCCTACGGCCACTTCCGGCTGACCGAGCATATGTCGATGGTGCGCGAGCTCCTGTCCGGTCTGGGCGAGGCGCATTCCGCCTATGTCACGACCCTGATGCTCAAGCGCGCAGGCGTGTCGGCCCGGTTCGTCGACCTGTCCGGTTGGCGGGATGAGGGCGACTGCGACCTGAACGCGCGGATCGAAAAGGGTCTGGCCGATATCGACCTATCTGCCGAGATGCCCATCGTCACGGGCTATGCCCAGTGCAAGGAAGGGCTGATGAAGGAATACGACCGGGGCTACTCGGAAGTGACCTTTGCCCGCATCGCGGCGCAGACCCACGCGAAAGAGGCGATCATCCATAAGGAGTTCCACCTCTCGTCCGCTGACCCGAACCTTGTCGGCGAAGACAATGTGCGCAAGCTGGGTCACACCAACTATGACGTGGCCGACCAGCTGTCGAACCTCGGGATGGAGGCGATCCACCCCTCGGCAGCCAAGATGCTGCGTCAGGCCGATGTGCCGCTGCGCGTGACCAACGCTTTCGAGCCGGACGATCCGGGCACCCTGATCGACGACAGCCGCGGCGACACGCCGGGAGTCGAGATCGTGACCGGGCTGGACGTGATCTCGATCGAGGTGTTCGAACAGGACATGGTGGGCGTGAAGGGCTACGACACGACCATTCTGGAGGCGCTCAAGCGTCATAAGGTCTGGATCGTGTCCAAGACATCGAACGCGAACACGATCACGCACTACGTCAAAGGCTCGCTCAAGGCCGTGAAGCGCGTGGAAGCCGACGTTCAGGAACGCTTCCCGCAGGCCGAGGTCAAGATCCGCAGCCAGTGCATCGTGTCGGCCATCGGCCGTGACCTGCGCAAGCAGTCGGTGCTGGGCCGTGGGCTTGCCGCGCTGGACGAAGCCGGGCTCGACGTGATTGCAGCCCACGCGACGCCGCGCAACGTGGACGTCCAGTTCCTGATGCCGCGCGACGAGGCGGACGAGGCCATCAAGGTCCTCCACCGCGCGCTGGTCGAACAGGAAAAAAAAGTTCCGCTGCGTGAGGTAGCGTAAGGCATTGCCTGACACTCCAAAGTTCCAACAAGAACGTCAGGCATAGACTGAGGCCCCCCGGTGATGAGCCGGGGGGTCTTTTTTGTGCGGGGTCAGCCCCGCACCACCGACACCGCCTGATAGATCAGGTTCGCGGGCGCCTGCGACTCCATGAAGGCGATGTCATAGGCGTCGCGCCCGACGGCAATCTTGGCCAGCGTGTCGGGCGTGCCCATGCCGGTCGGGTCGACGAGGTGCCATGCGCCGTCGAGCCAGACTTCGGCGACGGCGTGGAAATCCTGCGGGGTCACGTCGGGGCCGTAGGCGGCGACCATGCGGGCCGGGATCTGGGCGGCGCGGACCATTGCGCAGATCAGGTGGGCGTAGTCGCGGCAGACGCCCTGACGGCCCGCGAAGGTTTCGAGCACGTTGGTGTCGGCGTCCGAGCTTCCGGGCACGTAGGACAGGTTGTGTTCGATCCAGTCGCGGATCGCGGCGACCTTGGCCCCGCCGCTCACATCGGCGAAGCGTTTGTTCACGAAGGCCACGAACTTGTCCGACTGCACATAGCGCGACGGGCGCAGATAGGGCGCGACGTCGGAGGGAAGCTGGTGGATCGGGACGGCGGACAAGGTGTCGAGCGGCACGTTCTTGCGCAGGATGTCCACCTTGGCCTGATAGGTCAGATACATCTCATTTCCCGGCACCCGCGCCCAGACGCGCTGGCCGACCCCGGAATCGCCATCGATCCGGTCGATGGTGGCATCGCCGAAGGTGATCCACTCCTCTGCGATCTCCTGCCCGTCGGTATGCGCAGCCTCCAGCGCGAGGAACACGGTATTCGCCTGTGCGAAACCGTAGTGCATGGTGACGTCGATGTTCAGGCGCATGGACAGATCCTATCGGGTCGGGGTGCGAGAAAGGCCTGTTCCGCCAACCACGTCAGGTGGCAGGCGGTTCCGGCGTTCAGGTGATTCAGGGTATTCCGACGCCCCACTATCGGGCCTTGGCCGCACGATCAATGGGGCGACGTATCGGGTCAGTGAACCGGCGCGACCACCGCGTCGCTGACCATCGGGTCGGCGGCCAGAATGACCTCCAGCGGGTCGTGCTCGGCCACCCAATGACCGGGCGCGACCTGTTCGAGCCGGGGGGTGTAATCCGCCGCCCCGTCGCGCAGTTTCGAGGGCAGGAACCGGAGCGCGGCCTTGGGGTCGAGCGGTGAGGGCAGTTCGCCGGGGATGCGGATTCGCTCCCGCGTGCGCTCGAGGTCCGGGTCCGGGATCGGGACCGCCGAGATGAGCGCCTTGGTGTAGGGATGCACCGGGTCCTCGACCACCGTGCCCGCGTCGGCGAGTTCCACGATCCGCCCCAGATAAAGCACCATGATCCGGTTCGAGATCGCGCGCACCACAGACAGGTCGTGGCTGATGAAGATCATCGACATGCCGAACTCGGCCTGCAGATCTTTCAAAAGCCGCACGATCTGGGCCTGAATGGACACGTCGAGCGCCGACACGGCTTCGTCACAGATGATCAGCTTGGGCTTGTTGATCATGGCGCGGGCGATGCCGACGCGCTGGTTCTGGCCGCCGGACAGCTCATGCGGGTAGCGGTTAAACATGGCACGGTCCAGCCCGACGCGGTCCATCATCGCCAGCACTTCTTCCTTGCGCTGGGACTTGTTCAGTTCGGGGCGGAAGGTCTTGAGCGGCTCGGCGATACTGTCGGAAATCGTCATGCGCGGGTCGAGCGAGGCGAGCGGGTCTTGGAACACCAGCTGCATGTCGCGGCGCTGTTTGGTGAGCGCGCGCTTGTCGAGATCGGTGAAGGACGCGCCCAGCCACGACACCGACCCGCCGGTGGGTTCGATCAGGCGCAGAACGGCGCGCGCCAGCGTGGACTTGCCACAGCCGCTTTCCCCCACGACGCCCAGCGTTTCGCCCTTGGCGAGGTCGAAGGTCACGCCGTTCACCGCCTTGAGCGGAATGGTGCGCCCGAACACGCCGCCTTTGACGCGGATCGGGAAGTGGACCTGAATGTCGTCGGCAGAGAGGAGCGGTTCGGCATCCGCCGACGTCCCCTCGGGCGCGCCTGCGTCGTCGATGCGCGGCATCGCGTCGAGCAGTTTGCGGGTGTAGTCGTGCTTGGGCGCGTTGAACACCTGATGCACGTCGCCGGATTCCACGTATTCGCCCAGCTTCATCACCTCGATCCGGTCGCACATCCGCGCGACCACGCCCATGTCGTGGGTGATGAGCGCGATGGCGGTGCCCGACTGGGTCTGCAGCTCGTGCATAAGGTCGAGGATTTCGGCCTGCACGGTCACGTCGAGCGCGGTTGTCGGCTCGTCCGCGATCAGGAGCTTGGGTTCGCAGAGCATTGCCTGCGCGATCATCACGCGCTGGCGCATGCCGCCGGAGAGTTCGTGGGGGTACTGATCCATCCGGCGCTCGGCCTCGGGGATCTGCACCCGGTTCAGCCAGTCGAGACAGGCGCGGCGGGCGGCGGCACCGGACAGGCCCTTGTGGACCTTGAGCACCTCGGCCATCTGGTCGCCGACCTTGAGGTGCGGGGTGAGCGCGGTGAGCGGATCCTGAAAGATCATGCCGACGTCCGAGCCGCGCAGCTTGTTCAGTTTGGCGACGGGAAGGTTCAGGATTTCGCTCCCCTGAAACGTCACCGACCCAGTGGCGCGCCCGTTGGGCGGCAAGAGGCCCATCGCGGCCATGAAGCTTTGCGATTTGCCGGAGCCGGATTCACCGACGATGCCCAAGCATTCGCCGGCCTGGATGTCGAAAGACACACCGTTGACAGCTTGAACATCGCCGTCCGGGGTCGAGAAGGAAACGTGCAGGTCGCGGGCGGACAACACGGTCATATCAGCGGTCCTTTGGGTCGAGTGCATCGCGCAACCCGTCACCGATGAAGAACATGGTGATGATGATCGCGACGTAGAAAAAGAGCGGATAAAGCAGCTGCCACGTGGTGCCATAGGCCATCGTCCCGGCCCCCTCGGCGATCAGCTTGCCCAGCGATGTGTAGGGCTCGGAAATGCCCAGCCCGAGGAACGAGATGAAGCTTTCGGTCAGGATCATCTCGGGCACGAGGAGCGAGGCATAGACGATCACCACGCCGATCAGGTTCGGCAGGATGTGACGGATCATGATCTGCACCTCGGACACGCCCGAGGCGCGCGCGGCCTCGATAAATTCGCGGGTCTTGAGGGACAGGGTCTGGGCGCGCACGATCCGGCTCATGGTCAGCCAGCCAACCGCGCCCAGCGACACGAAAAGCATAAAGAACGAGCGCCCGGCGATGACCAGAAGCAGGATGATGACGAGGGTGAGCGGGATCGCCAGCAGAATATCGACGAAGCGCATCATGGCGCTGTCCACGCGGCCACCCACGTAACCGGCGACGAGGCCGTAGGTCGTGCCGATGATGAGCGCGGTGAGCGCGCCGATCAGGCCGACGAGGAGCGAGGTGCGCGTGGCCTGAATGACCCGCGAATAAAGGTCGCGGCCCAGTTCATCGAGACCGAAGTAATGGCCGTTCGCGATCGACGGTGCGCCCTCGGCCGCGATGTTGCCCATACGGTCCCAGTCGATTTCCTCGTTCGACCACTGGGCGAAGAGCGGCCCGATGATGACGAAGAGCACGATCAGGGCGAGCACCACGACACTGGCCATCGCCGCCTTGTTCTGCACGAACCGGATCTGCGCGTCTTTCAGGAGCGACCGTCCCTTGACGGGGATCTGGTCGGTGAAGTCGTCCGCCACGGCGGCGGCGCGTTGAGAGCTTCCGAAAACCATTGGCGTCCCCTCAGTAACGGATCTTGGGATCGAACCACGCATAAGCGAGGTCGGTGAGAAGGTTCACGAGCACCGTGAGCGTGCCGTAGAGGATCGTGACCCCCAGAAGCACGGCGTAATCGCGGGTGAGCGCGGACCCCACATAGGCGGCGCCAAGACCGCCGGTCGAGAAGTAGAGATCGACGAAGACCGAGCCGGTGAGCACGTAGACGAAAACGGGGCCCAAGTAGCTGACCACCGGCAGAAGCGTCGGCTTCATCGCGTGACGCCAGATCACCGTGCGGGTCGGCAGGCCCTTGGCCCGCGCCGTGCGGATGAAGTTGGAGTTCAGCACTTCGAGCATGGACGAGCGTGTGAGCCGCGCGATGTTGCCCATGTAGGAGGTCGAAAGCGCGATGACCGGCATGATGAGGTATTGCCACTGACCGCCGTTCCAGCCGCCACCGGGCAACCAGCCGAGCCAGAGCGTAAAGACGAGGATCAGGATCGGGCCCATGATGAAGTTGGGCAGCGCCTGCGCGCCGATGCCCATGCTGACGGCGGCGTAGTCGATCCACGAATTATGCCGGATCGCGGCGGCGACACCGAGGCCCACGCCCACCACCGTGGCCGCGATGAAGGCAAGCGAGCCGTAGGTCAGCGAGATCGGGAAGCCCTGCGCGATGATGTCGTTCACGTCCCGGTCCTTGAACTTGAAGGACGGGCCGAAATCGAAGTGCAGCACGATGTTGGTGAGGTAGTCCCAGAGCTGTTTCCACAGCGGCTGATCCAGCCCGTAGCGCGCCTCGAGATTGGCGAGGACGGCGGGCGGCAGCGGACGTTCGGACGTGAACGGGCCGCCGGGCGCGTATTGGATCAGGAAGAACGAGGCGACGATCAGGATCAGGATCGTGGGGATCGCGATCAGCAGACGCCGGATGATGTAGGAAACCACGGGCCACCCTCTTGGAAAATGGGTCACGCGCCCCGGACCAGCCGGAGCGCGTGCGTTTCAACGATGTGAAAGCGGGTGTTACTCGACGATCTTATAGAGATCTTTCGAGTACCAGTTCTGCTCGACGTTATCGACGGGCCAGCCGCCAAGGTCGCCGTCGAGCATGTAGACACCGGCGTAGTGGTAGATCGGGATCACCGGCATCTCGTCGTAGAGGATCTGTTCGACTTCGGCATAAAGCGGGCCGGTGTCGTCCGAGGTCTTGGCCTGTTCCAGCAGCTCGTCGACCCGTTCGTTCGAATACTTGCCGTCGTTGTAGCCGGAGGCGCTATCGAGCAGGTCGAGGAAGGTCGAGGCTTCGTTGTAGTCGCCGCACCATGCGCCGCGAGCCATTTCGAAGTTCTGGTTGCCGCGCTCTTCGAGGAAGACTTTCCATTCCATGTTGGCGAGCGTGGCTTCGACACCGAGTTTCTGCTTCCAAAGTTGGCTCAGCGCCACCGCGACTTTTTCATGCGCGTCGGAGGTGTTGTAGACCATCTCGAACGACAGCGGGTTGTCGGGGCCGTAGCCTGCCTCGGCCAAGAGGTCTTTGGCCATCTGGTCACGCTCGGCCTGATCCATGCCGGCCCAGTCGAGCGCCGGAGGTTCGAAACCCGCCACGGCAGCCGGGGTAAAGGTATAGGCCGGGGGCTGACCGCCCTGCATGACCTTTTCGGCGATGATGTCGCGGTCTACGGCGAGCGCCAGCGCCTTGCGCACGTTGACGTCCTTGAAGGCCTCGGGGCCGGAGTCCGACACGTTGAAGGTGTAGTAGTAGTTGCACAGACGCGGGAAGCTCACCGCCTCGTCCGGGTATTCCTCGGACAGGCGCGGATACTGACCGGCGGGAATGTCGGTGCGGTCGAGTTCATCGGCGAGGTAACGGGTCAGCGCCACGTTCTCGTCGTTGATGACCAGCGCGACGACACGGTCGATAATCGTGTTGGCGTTGTCCCAGTACATTTCATTGCGCACGCGCACCGAGCGTTCGCCCGGCAGATGCTCCTCAAGCACATAGGCGCCGTTCGACACCATGTTCTCGGGCTTGGTCCAGTCGGCGCCGAATTCCTCGATCACCGCCTGCGGCGACGGGAAGGTCGTGGAATGGGTGGTCATCTGCGGGAAATAGGGCAGCGGCGCGGTCAGTTTGACCACGAGCGTGTAGTCGTCGACGGCAGTGACGCCGAGCGTCTCAGGGTCAGCCTCGCCTGCCACGATTTCAGCCGCGTTTTCGATCGACATGAGTTCCATGAACCACTGGTAGGGTGACGCGGTTTCCGGGTCCGCCGCACGGCGCCACGCATAGACGAAATCGCCCGCCGTCACCGGATCGCCGTTCGACCACTTGGCATCCTCACGCAGGGTGAAGGTGTAGGTCATCTTGTCCTCGGAGGCCTCGTACCCCGTGGCGACACCCGGCACGAGGTTGCCCTCGGCATCCTGATTCATCAGGCCCTCGAACAGGTCGCGCACCACGTCGGAGCCGTCGACGTCTTCGACGATCTGCGGGTCGAGCGACGAGAACTCGTCGAGCTGGCGATAGGTGAAGGTCTGGTCCTCGGCGAGGGTGACGCCCTCGGGCACATGGCTTTCGGCGATGGCCACGCCGGTCAGCATCGTCGACGACAACAGCGTCGCCAATGCCAATTTGCTCATATGTTTCATGTCTCAAATCTCCCTGTTGCGGTGATGGTCTGTCGGCGCGCCTTGGCGCGGCCCGATCTTTTTCCGATCGGTCAACTCTAGCGGGGACTAGATGTGCGGCAAGGTGATGCAAGCCTTACGCCGCGAAAGCCTGCGGGAATTTGCTCAAATTCCTGCGAGAACGCGGCGTCACGGCTGTCTCAGTTCCGAAAATCGCCGGAAGCGTTCGGTATACCGTCGCACACATTGACTTGTGAGCGCCCGTGAATTACCCGGAACCCAACCCCACGCGGGGCGGATTCTCTCCCCGCGGCATCTTGATCCAGCGGAGAGCCCATCATGGCAAACAGCGATACCCCCGACATCATCTATACGCAGGTTGACGAAGCCCCGGAACTGGCGAGCCATTCGCTCCTCCCCATCATCCGGTCGTTCGCACAGGCGGCGGATATCGACGTGGCGATCCGCAACATCTCGCTCGCCGGTCGGGTGCTGTCTCAGTTCCCGGACGTGCTGACGGATGAGCAGAAGGTCGAGGACGACCTCGCCGTTCTGGGTGAGATCGTGAAGCAGCCGGGCGCCAACGTCATCAAGCTGCCGAACATCTCGGCCAGCCAGCCGCAGCTCGACGCCGCGATCAAGGAGCTTCAGGGTCAGGGCTACAAACTGCCCGACTATCCCTATGAGCCGTCGACCGACGCCGAGAAGGACATCAAGGCGCGCTATGACGCCGTCAAAGGTTCGGCCGTGAACCCGGTTCTTCGCGAAGGCAACTCGGACCGCCGCGCGGCCAAAGCCGTCAAGAACTACGCCAAGGCCAACCCGCATTCGATGGGCGACTGGGCCAAGGATTCCAAGACCACCGTGGCCTCGATGCCCGGCAACGATTTCTTCGCGAACGAAAAGTCGGCCACCATCACCGCCGCACAGGCCGGTGGCGCCAAGATCGTGTTCCTCGCCGATGACGGCAACAGCCGCACCCTGAAAGACGGGCTGAAATACGAAGAAGGCACCGTGGTCGACGCGACCTTCATGTCGGCCGCCACCCTGCGCGATTTCATCCGCGCCGAGTTGGGCAGCATGGAGCCGGGCGTTCTGTTCTCGGTCCACCTCAAGGCGACGATGATGAAGGTCTCGGACCCGATCATCTTTGGCCACTTCGTCGCGATCTATCTGGAAGAGTTCATCTCCAAGCACGGCGAGAAGCTGAAGGAGCTGGGTTGGAACCCGAATTCCGGGATCGGCGCGCTGGAATCGAAGATCGAGGGCGACGAGACGCTCAAGGCCGACCTCAAGGCCGTGATGGACAAGCAGCCCCCGATGTACATGGTCGACAGCGACCGCGGCATCACCAACCTGCACGTGTCCTCGGACGTCATCATCGACGCCTCCATGCCCGCCGTGATCCGCGCGGGCGGCATCGGCTGGGGCCCGGACGGGAAAGCCGCGCCGACCAAGTGCTGCATCCCCGACAACTGCTATGCGCCGGTCTATGACGAGACGATCGAATACTTCAAAGAGAACGGCAAACTCGACGTCACCACCTGTGGTGCCGTGTCGAACGTGGGCCTGATGGCGCAGAAGGCCGAAGAATACGGCTCGCACCCGACCACCTTCGAAATCCCGGCCTCGGGCAAGGTGCGCATCGTTCTGGACAGTGGTGACATCCTGCACGAGCACGCGGTGAACGAGGGCGACATCTGGCGCTCGGCCACCGCCAAGAAAGCGCCGATCCTCGACTGGATCCAGCTGGGCATCGACCGCACGAAAGCGACCGGCAAGGCCGCGTTCTGGCTGGATGCGAACCGTGCGCATGACGCCGAGCTCATCAAATACGTCGAGCCCGCGCTGAAAGAGGCCGGGATCGACATTCCGATCATGGCCCCGCGCGAAGCCACCCGTTTCACGCTGGAGACGATGGTTGCGGGCGAGGATTGCGTGACGATCACCGGCAACGTGCTGCGTGACTACCTCACCGACCTGTTCCCGATCCTCGAGCTTGGCACCTCGGCCAAGATGCTGTCGATCGTGAAGCTGATGAACGGCGGCGGCCTGTTCGAAACCGGCGCGGGCGGCTCGGCCCCCAAGCACGTGCAGCAGCTGGTGGAAGAGAACCACCTGCGCTGGGACTCGCTGGGTGAGTTCTGTGCGCTGGGTGAAAGCCTCAAGTTCCTCGCCGATGCGCGTGGCAACGCCAAGGCGCAGGTGCTGGGCGACGCGGTGGACGACGCCACGCAGAAGGTGCTGGAAAACGGCAACTCGCCGGAGCGCAAGGTCGGCCAGCCGGACAACCGCACCTCGCATTACTGGTTCGCCCGCTACTGGGCCGAGGCGCTGGCGGCACAGGACACCGACGCCGAGCTTGCCGCGCATTTCCAGCCGGTCGCTGCGGCGATGGTCGAGAATGAAGCGACGATCCTCGACGAGTTGATGGCCGGTCAGGGCGAAGCGGTCGATCTGGGTGGCTATTACCACACGGACGAAGCGAAGACCTCGGCGGTGATGCGCCCGTCTGCGACACTGAACGGTATCGTCGGCTGATCTTTGAGCCAAAGAGATGAGGAAGGGGCGTGCTGCGGCGCGCCCCTTTTTCGTTGGCGGTGAGCCGGGCGAGCGCCTGCCCGTGGGGTGGCGCTTTAAACGTTTATGGTCGCCCCTTAATGCCAGCCAAGATCGGACGACCTCAATCGTCGTCCGAACGTCCACAAAGCGCCAGCCCGCCGGGACGGGTCATGCTGAAAGCATGCCTCCGGCATGACCGCTCGCAGGGCGGCCTTCGGCCTTGATTCCGTGCAGGTGCCGCAACGATCTAGCGAAGAACCGAAACGACCTCGGCCACCCGTTCCGCGTTATCCCGCGCGACAGTCCCATCCTTGTTCACCAGCGAGTTCTCGAACCCCACACGGCACTTGCCACCCGCCTTATGCGCGGCGCGCAGACAGTCGGTTTCGCCCTGACCGAAGGCGCAGAGCATCCAGTCGGGCTCCAGCCGCTCGCGTTTCATCCAGTCGGTGAACGGCTTGAGCATCGCGGGTTTCGACACCTGCCCGTCGACATAGCGCCCGAGCACGAAGATCAGTTGGAGCGCGGGGTCGCGCAACAGACCCTCGGGCAGGGTCGCGGCGAGGCCTTCGGCGTCGGCCACGTCGTAGAGGATGTGCTGCACGGCGATCCCGCGTTCGGCCGCATAGGCGTAGAACGAGGGCGCGCCCTCGTCCCGCGTGATCTCGCGCCACGCCGCCGACACCAGCCGCGCCCCGGAATGCAGCGCCACGTATTTCTGGTGGCCGGGATCATAGCGCCCGCCCGCCTCGGTCGTGATCTGCACAGGAAGCGCGGGGAGTTCGGCCGCCAGATGCTCCAGCGCCTCGCGGTAGGCACCGCTGTCCAACAGATGCCCGCCCTCGATGTCGCGCAGGTGAAGGTGCAGCCCATCCGCCCCTGCCGCCACGCAGGCACGGGCGGTTTCCGTCACCTCATGGAGCGTCAGGGGGACGGCGGGATGATCGGTCTTGGTCTTGTTGGCCCCGTTGGGCGCGACCATGAGGGATGGGAGGCTCACAGTACCGCCCCGAACGCCTGACCCAGCTTGTCGATCAACTCACCCAGCTGGTCGTCGGTCAGGATGAAGGGCGGCGCGAGCAGAACGTGGTCGCCCTGCACCCCGTCGATGGTGCCGCCCATCGGGTAGCAGATGAGACCGGCCTCGAAGGCGGCGGCCTTGACCTTTTTGTTGATGCCGAGCGCCGGGTCGAAGGGTGTCTTGGTCTCACGATCCGCGACGATTTCGAGACCCCGGAACATGCCGCGCCCGCGGATGTCGCCGATGTGGGGATGCTGGCCGAACGCCTCGACCAGTGCCGCCCCCAGCTTCTCGCCCATATCCGCCGCGCGCGCGGCCATGCCGCCGTCGGTCAGCTTGGTCACGACCACATCCGCCGCCGCCGTGGCCATCGGGTGGCCGATGTAGGTGTGACCGTGCTGAAAAAAGCCCGAGCCGTTCTCGAACGCCTCGAATATACGGGCGGTGCAGAGCGTCGCGCCAATCGGCTGGTAGCCCGCGCCCAGACCCTTGGCGATGGTCACGATGTCGGGCGACACCCCGTCCTGTTCGCAGGCGAAAAGCGTGCCGGTCCGGCCCATGCCGCACATGACCTCGTCGAGGATCATGAGGATGCCGTAGCGATCGCAGATCTCGCGGATACGTTTGAAATAGCCGGGCACCGCAGGCACCGCACCCATCGTCGCACCCACGACCGGCTCGGCGATAAAGCCGATGACGGTTTCGGGGCCGACGCGCAGAAGCTCGGCCTCTAACTCGTCCGCGACGCGCTGGCCGTAGGTGACGAGGTCCTCGCCGTCTTCCTGCCCGCGATAGGCGTAGCAGGGGGCGATATGGCTGGTCTCGACCATGAGCGGCTGGAACTGCGCACGCCGCCACGCATTGCCGCCGGTGCCCAGCGCGCCCAGCGTGTTGCCGTGATAGCTTTGCCGACGGGCGATGAAACGCCCCCGGCTTTCCTCGCCGATCTCGACGAAATACTGCCGGGCCATCTTGAGGGCGGCCTCGACCGCCTCGGACCCGCCGGAGACGAAATAGACCTTATCGAGCCCCTCGGGCGCATGGGCGATCAGGCGGTCCGCCAGTCGCTCCGCCGGTTCGGAGGTGAAGAACCCGGTGTGGGCGAAGGGAATCGCCTCGGCCTGCGCCTTGATCGCCGCGATCACGTCGGGATCGGAGTGACCCAGACAGGACACGGCCGCGCCGCCGGACCCGTCGAGGTAGGGTTTTCCTGCCTTATCAAAGATATAAGCCCCCTCACCCCGGATCGCGACGGGGGGCGTTTGTTTGGCGGAACGATGAAAAACGTGGCTCATGGCCTGAGACTCCAAGACCGACTCGGTCGATTGAACCCTTTCAGCATGAAACAGATGGATCATGCGTTGACAAGATATGAAACAGATGAAACGGTCCGAGTCGGATGTATTTCAATCGAACTTTGGGGGTCCGCGTTCGTGCCGAACAGTTTTGAGGAAAGACTTGCCTCGAACTACAACGCGCTTTCGGCGCGGCTGCGCGAAGCGGGCGATTATATCGCCGCGAACCCTCTGGACACCGCCACCCGGTCGCTGCGCGCCGTAGCCGATCACTCGGGTCTTGCGCCGGCCACCTTCACCCGGCTCGCCAAGGCGCTGGACTATGAGAATTTCGAAGAGCTGCGCGAAGGCATGCGGCGGCGACTGGAGCGGCGGCAGTCGAGCTTTGCCGCCCGCGCGGGCGCGCTGCAGACGACCCAGGCGCAGGAGCATCTGGTCCAGCGCAACCGCGATGCCTGCGTCGGCAACATCGACCGGCTGGTGGACGAGATCGACGCGGCGCGTTTCGATGCCATCGCCGACAAGCTGCACGGTGCGCGCCGGGTGGTGACGCTGGGCGGGCTTGGCTCGACCGCCGTTGCGGAATACGCGGCCTATATGGGCCACTTTCTTGGCGCGGGCTGGATGCCTGCGGGACGGATGGGCGGCTCGGTCGGCGCGGCGTTGTCAGACCTCGGCCCCGAAGACGCGCTCGTCGTGTTCACCAAACCGCCGTTTTCGACCACCTCGATCCGGGCGGCGGAGTTCGCGCAGAAACGGGGCGTCTATGTCCTCGTCGTGACCGACACCCATGCCTGCCCGGCGCTGCGCCATGCCTCGGCGCGGGTCGTGGTGCCGACCGAAAGCCCGAATTTCTTTTCGTCCTACGTGGCGACCATGTTCTTTGTGGAGACACTGATGGCCATGATCGCGCAACGCGCAGGACCAGCCGCGACCGACCGGATCGCGGATGTCGAGACCACCAACATCGCCCTGGGCGAAGTGGTGGGTCTGTGACGCCAACCAAAACCAAGTCAACCAAACGGGAGAACCCAATGACACATCCTATCAAACTCGGTTTCGCGGCTCTGGCCGCCATGACCCTGACGGCCCCGGCCCATGCGCAGGAAGAGACGTTCATCACCATCGGCACGGGCGGCGTCACCGGCGTTTATTACCCGACCGGCGGCGCGATCTGCCGTCTGGTGAACAAGGGCCGCCGTGACCACGGCATCCGCTGCTCGGTCGAGTCGACCGGGGGTTCGGTTTACAACGTGAACACGATCAAGGAAGGCGAGCTGGAGTTCGGCGTCGCCCAGTCCGACATCCAGTACAACGCCTATAACGGCGTCGAGCAGTTCGAGGGCGAAGCCTTTGAGGGCCTGCGCGCCGTGTTCTCAGTCCACCCGGAGCCCTTCACCGTCGTCGCTCGCGCAGACGCAGGTATCACCACCTTCGAAGACCTCAAGGGCAAGCGCGTGAACATCGGCAACCCCGGCTCGGGCCAGCGCGCCACGATGGAAGTGCTGATGGAGGAAATGGGCTGGACGATGGACGACTTCGCCCTCGCCTCCGAGCTCAAGGCCGCCGAACAGTCCGCCGCGCTCTGCGACAACCAGATCGACGCGATGGTCTATACTGTCGGCCACCCGTCGGGTTCTATCCAGGAAGCCACCACCGCCTGTGACTCGGTCATCGTCGAAGTATCCGGCGAAGCCGTCGACGCGCTGGTCGAGGAATTCCCGTTCTACCGCACCGCCACAATTCCGGGCGGCATGTATCGCGGCAACGATGAGGACGTGATGACGTTTGGCGTCGGCGCAACGTTCGTCTCGTCGGACGCCGTGTCCGAAGACGCGGTCTATACCGTCGTGAAATCGGTGTTCGAGAACTTCGAGGACTTCAAAGGCCTGCACCCGGCGTTCGCGAACCTCGTGCCGGAAGAGATGGCCTCGGCCGGTCTGTCCGCGCCGCTCCATGCCGGTGCGCAGAAGTATTACACCGAAATGGGTTGGATGGAGTAACCTTCCCCCATCATACGATTATCGGAGGGCGGTCCGCCGCCCTCCCCCTTCATAACAATCAATGACTTTCGCGCCGAAACGGCCGGGACGGAGGGATTATGTCCGACAGGGAAAACCGAGCACTCAACGAACAGGAGCTTCAGGAACTCGTCGCCGCCTCTGACAGTGGCGCGCGGGCGGTTCCCGGCAATCTCGGCATTTTCATCGCCGCCGTGGCGCTGATCTGGTCGATCTTTCAGGTCCTGCTGGCCTCGCCCTGGGCGCCCTATATCCTGCCATCCGACGCGATCAACAACTCGCGCCAGATCCACCTCGCCTTCGCGATCTTCCTGTCCGCGATGGCCTATCCGCTGTTCAAGTCGGCGCCCAAGCACAGGGTGCCTTGGTACGACTGGGTGCTGGCGATCGGGGGCGCGGCGCTCGCGCTGTACGGCTATTTCTTCTACGACAAAATCGTCGGCAACGGCGGGCTTGCAGACCAGACCGACGCGCTTGCGGCGCTTGCCGGTCTCGCCCTGCTGTTCATCGCCGCCTATCGCACGCTGGGCCCGGTGATGGTCGTTCTGGCGCTTGTCTTCCTCGCCTACGTTTTCTTCGGCTCTGCCGACGCCGTACCGGACCAGATCCGCTGGGCGGGCGCGTCCTTGCGCAAGGCCATGTCGCATATGTGGATCACGTCCGAGGGCGTGTTCGGCATCGCGCTGGGCGTTTCGACCCGCTTCGTGTTCCTCTTCGTCCTCTTCGGTGCGCTGCTCGATAAGGCTGGCGCGGGGAACTACTTCATCAAGATGGCCTTCGGGGCACTTGGCCACCTGCGCGGCGGCCCGGCCAAGGCGGCGGTCGTGGGCTCGGCGGCCACCGGCCTGATCTCGGGCTCGTCCATCGCCAACGTCGTGACCACCGGCACCTTCACCATCCCGCTGATGAAGCGGGTGGGCTTCTCATCCGAAAAGGCAGGCTCGGTCGAGGTCGCATCCTCGGTGAACGGTCAGATCATGCCGCCGGTCATGGGCGCGGCCGCGTTCCTGATGGTCGAGTATGTCGGCATCAGCTACGTCGAAGTCATCACCCACGCCTTCCTGCCCGCGATCATCTCGTACATCGCGCTGGTCTATATCGTTCACCTCGAAGCGGTGAAGAACCGGATGCCGACGCTCGGCGACAAGGTCGTCAAGCTGTGGCGCACCGTGCTGGGCATGTTCCTGTTCTTCGCGGGCTTCGCTGTCCTGTGCTACGTGACGCAGTTCCCCGTGCGCCTCGTCACTTCGATGGTGCCGACCGGGTCGGGCTGGATCCTCGCCGCGCTTCTGGGCCTCGTCTATGTGGGTCTCATCTACCTCGCCTCGAGCGTGCCGGACCTTGAGCCCGACGATCCGAACTCGGAGAACGTCGAGCTTCCGCATATCCCGAGCATCTACAAATCGGGCCTTTACTACCTGCTGCCGATCATCGTGCTGGTCTATTTCCTCATGATCGAACGCAAGTCGCCGGGTCTGTCGGCGTTCTGGGCCACGTTCCTGCTGTTCGCGATTCTGCTGACCCAGAAAACGCTCAAGGCGATGTTCCGGGGCGAGGAGAATGCGATCGGCAAGCTCAAGGACGGGCTCGTCGACCTTGTAGCAGGCATGATCGACGGCGCGCGCAACATGATCGGGATCGGTCTTGCCACCGCCACCGCCGGGATCATCGTCGGCACCGTGTCGCTGACCGGCATCGGTCAGGTGATGGCGGATTTTGTCGAGTTCCTGTCGGGCGGCAACCTGATCCTGATGCTGATCTTCGTGGCGATCCTGTCGCTGATCCTCGGGATGGGTCTGCCGACCACCGCGAACTACATCGTCGTCTCGTCGCTGATGGTCGCCGTGGTGGTGGAGCTTGGCGCGCAATCGGGCCTCGTCGTGCCACTCATCGCCGTTCACCTCTTCGTCTTCTACTTCGGGATCATGGCGGATGTGACACCACCTGTGGGGCTGGCGAGTTTCGCGGCCGCCGCCGTGTCGGGGGGCGATGCGATCAAGACGGGCTTCACCGCGTTCTTCTATTCCTTGCGCACCGTGGCCCTGCCCTTCGTGTTCATCTTCAACACCGATCTTTTGCTGATCGACGTGACGTGGGTGCAGGGGATCATCGTGTTCATCGTGGCCACCATCGGTATCCTGATCTTCACCGCCGCGACGATGGGCTGGTTCCTCACCAAGAACCGGATCTGGGAGACGGTTGCGATGCTTCTGATCGCCTTCGCCCTGTTCCGCCCCGGCTTCTTCATGGACCAGATCCAGCCGCCTTATGACGAGGTCGAGCCGACCGCGTTGGAGCAGCGGCTGGACCAGGCGCCTGCGGGCCGTGACCTGCGGGTGGTGATCTCGGGCCCCGACTTCGACACGCTGGAGATGAAGGACCTGACCGTGGTGCTCACCGTCCCCGAGGTCGAGGGCGCGCAGGCGCGGCTTGACGAATGGGGTCTGATGCTGATGCCCGAGGGCGATCAGGTCATCCTCGAAGAGCCGATGTTCGGCACCGAACTGTCGGACCGTCTGGCATCCTTCGACTTCTACGGCGACGAGCCGGTGACGATCTCGGCGGTGCAAGCCCCGGCGGATCAGCTTCCGAAAGAGCTTATGTTCATCCCGGCGCTGGCGCTCATGGCGCTCATCGCCTTCCTGCAATCCCGCCGCGCCCAAGCGGCACCCACCACCCGCGAAGGAGTGCCGGCATGACCATAAAGACCGTGCTCTGTGCCATCGACATCAACCGACCCGAAGCCGAGGCGGCCGTGCTCAGGCGCGCGCAGAAGATCGCCGAGGCCGAGGGCGCGCAACTCGACGTCATCACGGTCGTGCCGGATTACGGTCGGCCCGTGGTGGGCGGGTATTTCAATCAGGACCACACCGAGAAGGCGGTCGAACATGCGCATGCGCTGTTGTGCGACGAGGTCGGCAAGGTGCTGGGGGAAGAGGTCAACAAGACCTGCCGCCACGTGGTCGCGGTCGGCAAGGCGTATCAGGAAATCCTGAAGGCCGCCGAAAAGGACGAGGCCGATCTGATCGTGCTGGGTGCCCATGACCCCGACCTGTCGGATTACCTCTTGGGACCCAACGCGGCACGCGTCGTGCGCCACACCAAGGCGAGCGTGTACGTGGTGCGCGAGCCGCTATAGGTCGCGCCGAACACGGCCCCACAAAAGGACGGCTCCCGAGGACTTCCCCGGGAGCTGTTTTCTTTTGGCCGAGATCAGATCGTTTGCCCACCATCCACGACGATGGCCGCCCCGACGGTGAAGGCCCCGGCGTCGGAGCACAGCCACAGGACGGTGCCCGCAATCTCTTGGGGCTTACCCAGACGCCCGATGGGTTCGGCGGCGATCAGGCTGGCCATGCCGCCCTCGCGCGCGGCGGCGACGCGGTCGATCATCTCGGTCTCGATGATGCCGGGGCAGATGGCGTTCACGCGAATGCCCTGATCCGCATAGTCGAGCGCTGCGGATTTGGTCAGCCCGATCACCCCGAATTTCGACGCGCAATAGATCGCGTGGCCCGGAAAGCCCCGCACGCCCGCGCCGGACGAGGTGTTCACGATGGAGCCGCCGCCGACCTTTTGCATCGCCGGGATCTGATGCTTCATGCAGTTGAACACGCCGCCGAGGTTGATCGACAGGTTGCGGGTCCATGTCTCGGTCGGGATGTCGGCGAGCGGGAGGCCGGTCGGCTCCACCCCGGCATTGTTGAAGGCGAAATCGAGCCGCCCGAAGGTGTCGACCGTCTCGCGCACCGCGCGCTCGACCTGCGCATCGTCGGCGACGTCGCATTCCAAGGCCAGCGCCTGCCCGCCTTTGGCCTGCACATCCGCCAAGACGCCGTCCAGCGTTGCGCGGTTGAGATCGACGAGGGCCACGCGCGCGCCAGCCTCGACGAAAGCGAGCGCGGTCGCGCGCCCGAGGCCCGATCCGGCGCCGGTGACGAAGGCGACCTTGCCCGTGAAATCGTATGTCGTGTTCAAGTCCTGATCCTCTTTTCGGCTCTTTAATCGGCCTTTGCCGGTGCGCGGGACAAACGCCCGGAACCGGCGGGTGTCAACCGGACTTCGCGAACGATTGCGGGCGCGGGGGCTGCGGTTCGCGCAAAAGGAAGGGCCCGGAGCGGCTGGTGCGCTTCGGGCCCTTTTCTGGTCTCAGGCGATGCAATCACCGAAGGCGGCTGATGTGCCAGCCGCCCGTGTCAGTGATGCAGGTCGTGGGGATGCGGCTCATAGGCCGGATCGTAGCCGGGCGGCGGCGGGGTCGGCGTCGCCGCTGTCTTGCGTGCGGCCATCCCGGCGGTGATGCCTTGGATGAAGGCCGAGCCGAGCGTGCCCGCAGCGGCGATCCCTGCCATCGGCGCGACCGTCGACATCGGCGCGTTTACGCTGGGCGCCATCGAAATCTTGGCGCGGCTCGTGCGCGTCATCGCCAGCATGATGAGGCCGAGACCGACGAACACACCGCCAAAGATCAGGGCGAGGTCCAGCGGCTCGAGAAAGGCGCGCAGCCCGATCCACGCGGCGACGGCGAGGAAGGCGACCCCCACGAACAGCAGGATGCCGCTCGCCACACCGAACATGGTGCGACGAACGGCAAGCCGTAGTCGGTATTCGAGGGCCGCGATCATTTGCGGGCCAGGAACAGCCCGATGACGAAGCCGACGCCAGCGGCGATCCCCACGGCAGCGGCCGGGTTCTCACGCACTTGGTTTTCGGCGTTGCGATAGGCCGCCACGGTGGCGTCCTGCGCGTCGTGGTAAGCCTTTTCACCCTGCGCCCGCGCTTTCTTGGCGGTGGACGAGGCGCGGTACTTGGCTTCGGCGCCAGCGGTGGTGGTCAGGTCTTTGAGGGTGGCGGTCAGCGAGGAGACGTCGGTCTTGAGCGACGCAATCTGCGCTTCGAGGTCTTTGACGTGGCTGTCCATTGCTTTTCCGTTCGAGGTCTGTGCGGCGGTGGCCATTGGGAAAACTCCTTGTGGGTGTCTGTCCATTCGGAGGGTCAACGCGCCCGCAAGGGCACAGTTCCACGGCCAAGGGATTCTTTTTGCGGAACTTTCCGATCCGGCTTTCAGTTTCAAACTCAATGATACGCGTCAGACGACGCACCCTGTAACAACTTGAAAGAAGGAGGTTTCGTTATGCTCGGTTGGGCTCTCACATTCCTCGTTATCGCCATCATCGCTGCCGTGTTCGGCTTTGGTGGTATCGCTTCGGCTTCGGCCGGGATCGCGCAGATTCTGTTCTTCGTGTTCCTCGTGCTGTTCGTGGTGGCACTCATCGCTCGTGCGGTGCGTGGCCGGCGCGTGTAAGCTGACGACTTGAAAGAAAATGGGGCGCCGCCGTACCTCGTGCGCCCCATTTTTTTGCCTGACGCTCAGTCGTTCGCCGCAGGATCGCCCGCGAAGAGAGCGTCGTAAAACCCCTCAGCCACCAGACGATGCCCGAAGAAATTTGGGTGGAACGTGCCGGACACAGACGTGTTGCGCGTCGGTTCGCGCACGATGCTGGGCTGGATCAGAACGCTGTCGTTCGCCGTGCGGATCGCCCGGCCCGCCACGCGGTAACCGTAGGGGTCGAGATCCTCGATATTCCAGTGACCCGGCGTTCCCTCGGGCACGAGATGCGGCATCGCCAGATGCTCGCCCGTCCACCAGCCATGACCGACGAAGGCATCGCGGGTGTCGCAGACGAAGCTCATCCCAAGGGCCTGCGCCGTCGCCGCCAGTTGCGCCCGGAAGGTGTCGAAGAAGCTGAGCGCCTTATAGGCCTCGTCCTGAGTCACCACGTATTCCCACTGCTTGTTCCATGAGATCACGCGCGTCGCCTCGTCGATCCCGTTCCACGCACTGCGGTCGTCATAGCTGTCGTCGCGCGCCCCGTAGACCACGTGGTCGATGTCGCGCAGCCGTTGGCAGGCTGGTGTGACCGCAGGAACGGTACGCATCGGGTCGGGGTATTGCGCCATCGAGATCGCCTCGGTCGGCACCTTGAGCCGGTGGCCCAGCACCCAGACGGCCAGCGCGAACCGCTGGTCGATGCCACCGACCCTGAGGCCGTTCTCATAGCGCCCGGTGACGAGGTCGAGCGCGTCGTAGCCGTTCGAGCGGCGCAGCTTTTCGCAGCGTTGGAACGCGTTCCAATGGGTGCTGAGGTCGGCCTGATAGGGGATCGGCGGGCAGACCGCCGGGGCGGCCAGCGATTTGAGCCAGTTGTCCTCGTAATCGACGGGGAGGATGTAATAGCGCACCATCTCGCCGAACGCGACGTCGTTGCCGCCGATGGACAGGAACACATGGTCGGGTTTGCGCAGATCGGGGCACCACATCAGCCCGTCATGCGGATAGGAGCGACTGACCCCGCCCGACTCCCGCGCCTGCCGAAGCCAACGCTCGGTCCGCCCCTCGGGGGCAAGTTCGGACCCGCGGAAACGTCTTTCGAACGTCGACAGGTCGATGCCGCGTGTTTCGGCAAGCGTCACGGGGAAATAGTCGGGATGCGAACGGTGACCGGCGTTCTGGGCGAGCGGCCCGGCGCAGAGGTCCTGCACCGCCGCGTTGACCTGCGCATAATGCAGCCAGACCGGGCCGTTGCGCCCCTCTTCGATCACGCGGTGCTGCGGGAACAGGAGGCCGTCGAAAATCTCGGCCCCGCTGCAGGAGTAATGCAGGAAGGACACGAACCGATGCGGGTCCTCGGAGGCGAGGCGAAGCGCGGTGAGGCTCTGATAGGAAAAGAAGCTGCGGTGACAGGTATCGTCGACCCAGCGCCGCGCGGGACCGGGTTCGAGGAACTGACTGCGCCGCTCGGCCAGCCAGCCGATGTTGTTCACGTTCGGGAACCTGAGCGGTTTCCACTGGGCCGGAACGTCCGGGTTGCCCTCGCCCGAGGAATAGGAATCGCCGACCCCGACGATGACCATATGCTCGGGCTTGATCCAGCGGATGATCTTTTCGCCCGCCACCTCGACATCGACGAAACTGCCCCGGAGCGGTACGCGGGTGTCGAAAGGGGCATCGCAGGGCTGGACCACTTCGCCTTCCCACAGGCACAGCGCGCCCTCGGGCAAGGTGTCTTGGGCACCTTCCGGCAGGGTGAGCCGGAAGCGCGCCGATACGGTGGTGCCCGGGTCGCGCTCGGCCTTTACGAAGCGGGTGACGCGGGGCGAATGGAGCTGGCGCACGGGGTCCCAATGGATCGGCGCGCCGGTGCGGAACGCGTCGGCATAGGGCGAGCGAAAGCCGCCGGGCCTGCGGTCGAGCCGTTCGTGCCAGCCGTCGAAACCGCCGTCCTCATCCTGCAGGCGATATTCCTGAAACACGGATGTTGGCAGGCTCAGCGCCTCAAACGGGCTGAAACGGTTGGTGATTTCCCACTCGATCCGAAGCTCTGGCGCGGCGCTCGCGCCCCCGGCAAGGGCGGCGGCCAGCACCGCGGCGACAATCGTTCTGATCCCAAAAGACATGACCTGACCCCGCACCGAGAATGGGTCGGACAGTAACGGGTCGCACCGGGGCGCGAAACAGGCAGGCCCCAAAAAAGAAACGGCGCTCCCGAGGGAAGGGAACGCCGCTTCGCACCTTTAGTGGGACTGGATCAGGTTTCCAGTGTCTCGGTCGAGGCAAAGAACATCGCCTGGCTTACAGCCGAACGCACCTGATCCTCGGAATAGGGTTTCGTGATGACGAAGGCCGGTTCGGGCCGTTCGCCGGTCAGAAGGCGCTCGGGGAACGCGGTGATGAAGATCACCGGAATGTCCCCTGCGCTTTTCAGGATCGCGTTCACCGCGTCGATACCGGACGAGCCGTCGGCGAGCTGAATGTCCGACAGGATCAGGTCCGGGGTTTCTTTCCCGGCGAGATCGACGGCGCCGCGTTCGGTCCGGGCAACGCCGGTGATCGCATGGCCCATGTCGGCCACGATGTCCTGAAGATCCATCGCGATGATCGCCTCGTCCTCGATCACGAGGATGCGGCCTTTGACGCTGTCTTCCATCTCGCGCCGTGCAATCCCGATCAAGTGGTTCACCTCGTCTTCGTCGATGTCCATGATCTTGGCGATGTCGGAGGTCGGAAACTCTTCCACGGTGTAGAGGAGCAGCGCCTCGCGGGTGTTGGTGGTTAGCTTGGCCAGATGGCGCTGCGCACGGGCATGAATGCCCTCTTCCGCCGCTTCCACCGGCGAGCCGGAGCTGGCCCAGATCTGGTGAAAGGCGCGGAACAGCGCGACTTTGTGGTCGAAACCTAGGTCAAAGACCGAGCGGTCCTCGAGCAACGCCTCAAGCGTCGCGGCGGCGTAGGTGTCGCCTGTCTTCTGGCTTCCCGTCAGTGCACGCGAGTAGCGCCGCAGGTAGGGCAGCAGCGCAGCAATCTTCACCGAGAGAAATTCTGTATCGGAGTCGGGCATCCCATCCATCCCTGTTTATTTCCCCATTTTTTTCGCATTCGTCGGGAACAAAACGTCACGATTGGGGTTTGGTTCCCGAAGACGGCAAAAAAAGTGTGTGCAGTCGAGGCAGATAAGAAACGATGGGACACGGACGACGATGACCAAGGACGATAAGGACGAGTGGGACCAAAAGATCGACCAGAATCTCCGCAAAGTCTTTCAAAGCAAGTTGGAAGAGGACGTGCCGGACAAGTTCATGGAACTTCTGGCACAGCTGAGGGAACAGGACGATCAGGGGTCCGCACATGGCAAATGATGCGACGCCCATCGACCCGCGCGAAGCGGTGGTCGAACACCTTCCGGCCATGCGCGCCTTTGCCGCCAGCCTGACCCGCAACTCTGCCGCCGCCGACGATCTCGTGCAGGACACGATCGTGAAGGCGTGGAAGAATTTCGACAAATTCAAGCCCGGCACCAACCTGCGCGCCTGGCTCTTCACCATTCTTCGCAACACCTTCTACTCGGACCTGCGCAAAAAGAAGCGCGAGATCGAGGATGTGGATGGCGCGATGGCGAGCACGCTGTCGGAAAAGCCGCATCACGACGGGCGGCTGGCGCTGGCCGACTTTGAAAAGGTGTTCGCGCAACTGCCGGTCGAACAGCGCGAGGCGCTGATCCTCGTCGGGGCCTCGGGCATGTCCTATGAGGAAGCCGCCGACACCTGTGGCGTCGCCATCGGGACGATCAAGAGCCGGATCAACCGGGGCCGTGCCCGGCTGGCCGAACTTTTGGAACTGAGTGACGACGACGGGCTCGAACTCACCGACAGTGCAACGATGGCCGTGCTGAATTCCGGCATGCAAGTGAGGAAGACCGGTCTTTGATAAATACGTTCCGGGAACGGAGCCGGTCGCTAACCTTCAGGATCGCCGGGCTCCTTGCCATCGCGCTCCTGCCCGTTGGCCTCATTTCCGTTGCTACCACCTACCAACTGCTGGATCGCGCCGACCGCGATCTGGCAGACACGCTTTTGGCTCTCACCTCTGACGCCGCCGCCGAACAGGAAGCGGCGATCAGAACTGCGACCGGCGTGGCCAAGACTGTCGTCACGATGATCCCCGTGCTGCGCGAGGCGGGCTTTCCCTGCGAGGAACCGATGTCGGCGCTGCTGCGCGACAGCCCGGAGCTAGCGTTTATCGGCTACGTCAACCGCAACGGCGAGGTGCTGTGCGGCTCTGATGCGATGGGGCGCAATGTGTCGGAGCGCGCGCTGCACAAGGAGTTCGTCGACAATCCCGGCCCGCGCGTGAAATTCGCGCTCAACGGTTCGATCAGCAACAAGGCTGTGATCGTGGTTTCGCTGCCGGTCATCAGTGGCGGCGATTACGACGGCTATGTCGTCGCCTCGCTGCCCCACCGCCAACTGACCTCGCCGACGCCCGTGAACGAAGATGTGGCGAACCGTCCGCTCGACCTCATCACCTTCAACGGCGATGGCGAAGTGCTGACCTCGTCCTCGGACGCGACCAACATGACCACGAACCTGCCCGCGAACCGTTCGCTGAGGGCGCTTGCCGGCGGGACCGAGACCGCGTTCATCGCGGAAAATTCTGACGGTCAGCGCCGGGTCTTTGCCCTCGTGCCCATCGTGCAGGGGCAGGTCTACGCACTGGGGAGCTGGCAGTACCGCAACAACACCGTGGCCAACGGCATGAGCTTCGGCACCTCGATGCTCTTCCCGTTGCTCATGTGGCTCGTCAGCCTGCTGGTCGCGTTCTACGCCGTGCAGCGGATGGTCATCAAACCGACCCGCAACCTGCGGGCCCGGATGCTGCAATTCATGCGCTCGCGCAAACTGGTCGAACCGACGGTGGATCGCCGACTTCCGACCGAGATTCGCGACATGGAAGAGACCTGGATGCGGCTGGCCGAGAACATCCTGCATGACGAGGCCGAGCTTTACGACACGATCCACCAGCGCACGGTGTTGCTGAAGGAAGTCCACCACCGGGTGAAGAACAACCTGCAGCTCATCGTGTCGATCCTGGGCATGAAGATCCGCAAGGCGCGCACGCCTGCGATCAAATCGGCTCTGGGCGACATTCAGCAGCGCGTCATGTCGATCGCGCGGGTTCATCAGAACCTGTACGAGACCTCGACGGCCGAGAGGGTGCGGGCGGGCGAACTGCTCCAGACCATCGTGGCGCAGATGGTGAAGTCGGCGCAGACCGGCGATGCGACCGATGTGAAGCTGGTGGGGTCCTACGACGATTGCGAGGTCTACCCGGATCAGGCCGTGCCGCTGTCGCTGGCCGTCTCGGAGCTGGTGACGAATGCGCTCAAGCATATGGGGACCCATACGAAGGGCGACACCCCGGTGCTGGAGGTGCGGCTCGACTGTCCTGCGGGCACCAACCGCGGGATCGCGACCGTGCGCAACACGCTGCCGCCCGAGCCGCGGGAAGACCTCGACGAGGTCTCGACCGGTCTGGGCGAACAACTGGTGCGCGCCTTCGTGGGGCAGATGGAGGCCAAGGTCACGCGCGAGCGGACCGAGACCGATTACACTGTCGTGATCGAGTTCCCGATTCACGGTTTCGATGCGGAAATCATACCCTCTGACCACACCCACCCGCCGTTCAAGATGCGGAACCGATAGCCGAGATCGAGCGTTTCGTCTGCATGCTGCAACGAAAGGAGTTCCCTATGAACTGGGACCAGATTGAAGGCAAATGGAAGCAGATCAAAGGCGATGCACAGTCCCACTGGGGCGAGCTCACCAATGACGACCTCGACGTGATCAACGGCGACCGCACCAAGCTCGAAGGCATTCTGCAAGAGCGCTATGGCAAGTCGAAAGAAGAGGTCAAGCGCGAGATCGACGACTGGCTCAACGCCGCCTGATCCGCCCCACCAGAACGCGAAAAGCCCCGCAGATTGCGGGGCTTTTCTTTTGTCCGTATCGGAGCCGAAATCAGCTCGGGCAGGCAGCGCGGTACTGGTTGCCAGCGCTGTCACGGTAGAGACAGCCATTCTGGTCGGAAGCGCGGCCGATGAGGTTACCGGCAGCAGCACCGGTCGCAGCGCCGATTGCCGTGCCAGCCACGGAGCCGGTCGTCAGACCACCGATGGCAGCGCCGGTCGCGGCACCGACGGCCGTCGCGGTCGTCTGGTTCTGGGTCTCGCACCCGGCGAGGAAAAGTGCCGAGGCGGCGGCTACGGCAAGAATTGGGCCTTTCATGAGTGTCTCCTACATTCCCTGTTATTTGCACAAGATTCGATGAAACCTTAACGCGTCTGTGAGCAGATTTGTTCCGAAAAATCCGTAACTTCTGAAAATGAGCGATTCATCACCGGGAACCGGGGCTCGGCCCGCGCCGTTACCCTGCCATGCTGGAAACACTCGCTCAGGAATTCTCCACCACCACGTTCCTCCCTCTGGGCATTCTTGCCATCCGCCTTGGCGGCGCGATGGCCCTGTGTGGCTTGATCGGATTTGAACGCGAGCGGAAGAATCGCCCCGCCGGGCTGCGCACCCACATGCTCGTGGGTCTCGCCGCCGCCGTCTATTGCATCCTCACGCTCGAGCTCATGAACCGCGGCGACGCCTGGGGCGATGGCGCGCGCTATGACCCGATCCGCGTGATCGAGGCGGTGACCGCCGGGGTCGCGTTCCTCGCCGCCGGAATGATCGTGTTTTCAGGGGGCAAGGTGCAGGGCCTGACCACGGGGGCGAGCCTGTGGCTCGCCGCCTCGGTCGGTCTGGCCTGCGGTCTGGGGCTCTGGGCGCTCGCCCTGATGGTCACCCTGCCCGCCCTGACCGTCGTCTGGCTCGTCGGTGTCGCCGAACGCCGGGTTCAGGACCGCGGCGAACGCTCAGGGTAAGCCACCGCCGCGAGACGCTGCTCGAACCCGGCCATCGCAGGCTCGACCAGCGAAAACACCAGCCAGTCGCCCATGTGCCGCTTGCAGATGCGCGACCGCAGCGCGGGCGTCAGCTTCGCCGCCTGCCCCGCCGCGCGTTCGGAAATGTCACTGAGCGCGGGCAGGTTATGCGACCGCCGGAAATGCTCCAGCGACGCGGCGACATGTTCGCTGACCCCGATGAAGGAATAGGTCGACACCAGACGTTCGAGCATCTCGGGCAGATTGCCCGCCTTGCCCACCAGTTGCGCAAGCTGCGGGTTCGCGGGCGCGCCGTCGACATAAGCCTCGAATGTCGGGAATTCTTCGAGGAACGCCGCGTGATCCGGGTTCTCGGGCGACGTCTGCGCCACGTAGTCGGAGAACAGCCGATCCGCCGGGTTGCGGATGAAGCTTGCGAACTGAACCTCGTTCGCGCCCTTCACCACCTCGGACAGACGTTTGAACCTGAGCGGCCCGGCGAGCGCCTGACGCAGACGACCCGAAGCCGCATCCCGCGCGTCGAGCGCGGCCTGCCATTCGGCCTTGAGATCACCCTTGAGCGCATTGGCCCCGATCTCGCGCGTGCGGTCGAACACACCCTTGAGCGTGCCGACCACCGCATTGCCCGCCGTCATCGGCACATGGACGAAGAACAGGATGTCACGGTCCGTCCCGAATGAGCCGGGTATGACCCGGCCCGGGTCGAACCGCGCGAGGATCCTGTCGGCAAGACCGTTGGGCAGCGTGCCCAGCACGCTCTCGGTCTCGGCCCTGAGATCGGCGGGCTGATGCGCCGCGAACGAGGCGGGCGAGACCCCGTCAGCCTCACCCACAGGGGCGATCCCGCGCCGGTCGCGGGCGTTCAGTCGTACCAGATCTTGCAAACGTCGGGACATGTATCCTCCTACCAGTCTCCCGTGTTTTCCATCGACGCCCACGGCTCTTTCTTCTCAAGCGCGGGGCCGTCCTGAATCAGTTCCACAGAAATATTATCAGGCGATTTAAAGAAGGCCATGCGACCATCACGCGGTGGGCGGTTAATCGTCACACCGGCATCCATCAGCTTCTGACAGAAGCCGTAGATGTCATCGACCTTATAGGCCAGATGGCCCCAGCTTCGCCCGGTCTTGTAGGTCTCGTCGCTGTCCCAGTTGTAGGTCAGCTCGAGCTCGGGCGCGGTCGTCGCCTCGGCGCTTTCCTTGTCCTTGGGCGCGGCCAGAAAGACGAGCGTGAACTTGCCCTCGGGCACGTCGGTGCGGCGGATTTCGACCATCCCGACCTTGTTGCACCAGAAATCGAGGCTTTCTTCGAGGTCGGTCACCCGGACCATCGTGTGGACATAGCGCATGGGAACTCCTTTTTTCTCACGCCAACACGTAGGAAAGGAACGGCGCGACCACAACACAAGGTTTCATGACCCCACGCAATCGTTGGGTCAGAGGCTACGGGGTTAACGGCCTCACAACCCATCCGGCAGACGCTCATAGAACGCCCACATCCGATCCACCGGGGCGCGGCAATAGCTCCAACGCATCAGGAAACCGGGGAAATGGTCGCTGTCCGACAGTTCGAGCCGCCCCCAGTACCAGGACCCCATGTATTCCACGTCGCAGCGCACATCCGACAGGTCTTCGGCCCAGTAGCCTTCGAACACATGGTCGGTGAATTCGAGCCAGAAGTGGCCGTTGTCGTCGGTGTAGTTGCCGTCGTAGCGCGGGCCGTTCTGATAGACCCAGGTTTCGCCCCAAGCGGTATCCCAGGCGCCGCCGATGGTTTCCATCGTCTCCCAGTCCTGCGCCTGCGCTGCTCCGACCGCCAGCGTCGCCGACACCGCCACAAAAAGTACGGCACCTATGTTCCGCATCCTATCCCCTCAAAGCAATTGACATATAACCAGACCATTAGCCTCGACGGCGCCACCAAAAGCAACGCGCGCGTCCTCCTTCTCTGTTTCAAGAAACCTCGGGGAGCGCGAGGGGCAGCGCCCCTCGCACGGGTCGGCGCGGGCGTCAGCCCGCGACGAAACCCTTAACGCGGGCCCATGTGCTTTTCGCCGCGCGCCTTGGAGAGTGCGATCTGCCGCTGCCGTTCCCGGAACCGTTCGCGGCGCTCGTCATCATACTCGTCGATGCAGTGATGACAGGACACGCCCGCCTCATACTCCGGCCGGTCTTTGTCTTCGGGCAGGATCGGGCGGCGGCAGGCGTGGCACATCTCGTGCGGACCCTCGACCAGACCGTGACCCACGCTCACCCGCCCGTCGAACACGAAGCATTCGCCGTGCCAGAGGCTTTCGTCCTCGGGCACCTCTTCGAGATACTTGAGGATACCGCCCTTGAGGTGGAACACGTCCTCGACCCCCTGCCCGATCAGGTAGTTGGTCGATTTCTCGCAGCGGATACCCCCGGTGCAGAACATCGCGATCCGCTTGTTGTGGAAGCGATCCTTGTTCGCCTCCCACCACGCTGGAAAGTCGCGGAAGCTCGCGGTCTCTGGGTCGACCGCGCAGTCGAAGGTGCCGATGGCGACCTCGTAATCGTTGCGGGTGTCGATGACGGCCACGTCCGGCTGGCTGATGAGCGCGTTCCAGTCGGTGGGGGCGACGTAGTGCCCGACCGAAGCGCGCGGGTCGACGTCGGGCTGGCCCATTGTCACGATCTCGCGCTTCAGTCGCACCTTCATGCGTCCGAACGGCTGCTCGGCGGCGGTCGACAGCTTGTAGTCGAACCCGGCGCACCCCGGCAGGGCGTCGATATAGGCGATGAGTTCGCGGATCGCGACCTCATCGCCTGCGACCGTGCCGTTGATCCCCTCGCGCGCGAGGAGCAGCGATCCGGTGATCCCCCGCGCGCAGCAGAACTTCGCCAGCGGCCCCTTGATGGCGGCGGGGTCGTCGAACGGCGTGAAGTGATAAAGGGCGCAGACGGTGAACATGGCGCGGGGCTTACGCCCGGCGCCGGTTTCGATCAAGCATTACAGTGGGCAAAGACGCCTTCAGTAGCGATAGCCACGGGTCAGCGCCACGCGGGCTTGAAGCGATTGCAGCAGGCTGTCGAACGCCTCGCGGCTGCCCAAGGCCGAGCCGGAAATGGTGAGGTTGCCGTCCATATGGCGGATTTCGATCACGCGGGTGCCCGAGACCGAGCGCGTCTTGATGTCCGAGATGCCCTTGTAGGTCAGACGCAGAACGGCGGGGTTGTCGGGTTGGGCCGGGGCCGAGATCGCCTCGCTGTCCAGCACGATGGGCGCTTTTTGCTCGGACGGTTTCATCCAGTTGCGCACCTCGTCGAAGGTCACCCAGCCGGTCACGAGGCCGAGCACACCATAGGCGAAAGTCGCCCCCTGCGGACCAAAGGTCACGGCACCCAGATCGAGGCTGCCGTGATGCGACACCGCCATATAGGCGGCCCAGACCGTGATCAGGCCGCAGATCACCATGAGCAGAAAGCCCTTGGCGGTGGTCAGGGTGTATTCGTAGGTTTCGTGGGTCATCTTACGATTTCCGGGGTGGCAGCAGTGGTTGCCCTGAATCTCATCCCTGAATGGGGCGGGATTTGGGCCGGATCGGTGCATTGTCTTGAATTTGCGCGAGCGCTGAGCCACATCGAAAGCAACACGGAGGACCCCATGATCCGCAGTCTCGCCCTGTGCCTCGCCCTACTCCCGTTCGCCCTGCCAGCAGGTGCTGAGGTGCCCACCTCTCGCGGGCAGATGCAGATGTCTTTCGCCCCGGTGGTCGAACACGCCGCCCCGGCGGTCGTGAACATCTATGCCTCACGGGTCGTCGAACGGCGCAACCCCTTTGCCGACGATCCATTTTTCTCGCAGTTTTTCAGAGACTTCGAGATCCCGCCCAGCCAGCAGAACTCGCTCGGCTCCGGCGTGATCGTGGGCGACGGGCTGGTGGTGTCGAACTACCACGTCGTGGGCAACGCGACCGACATTCAGGTCGTACTCGCCGACCGGCGGGAGTATGCGGGCACGCTGGTTCTGGCGGACGAGGCCGCCGACCTCGCCATCATCCGGCTCGAGAATGCACCGGACCTGCCCGCGCTCGACTTCGCGGATTCCGACGCGCTTGCGGTGGGTGATCTGGTGCTCGCCATCGGGAACCCCTTCGGCGTCGGTCAGACGGTGTCCTCGGGTATCATTTCGGGTCTGGCGCGCACCGGTCAGGGCGGCGGCGCGCTGATGCAGGGCGGGCGCTATTTCATCCAGACCGACGCGCCGATCAACCCCGGCAACTCCGGCGGTGCGCTGGTCGATATGAACGGCGACATCGTGGGCATCAACACGCAGATCGTCACCCGCTCGGGCGGGTCGAACGGCATCGGTTTCGCGATCCCCGCGAACCTCGTGAAACAGGTCGTCGCGCAGGCCGCAGAAGGCAAGGACCGGTTCGAGCGCCCGTGGTCCGGGGTCGAGGTGCAGGTGGTCGATGCCTCGCTCGCCGGTGCGCTGGGTCTCGACCTGCCGATGGGGGTGCTGATCCGCTCGATTGCCGAGGAAAGCCCGTTCGCCAAGGCGGGACTCGGCACGGGAGACGTGATCGTCGCCGTCGAGGATCTGCCGGTGAACGCGGCCGCCGAGCTCGATTTCCGCCTCGCGACCTATCCGATGGGGGAAAAGGTCTCGGTCCGCTACCTGAACGACGAGGGCTATCACACCGCGCGCGTCACGCTGGTCGCGGCCCCGCGCGGGATCGAGGCGGCGCTGACCACCGTATCCGCGCCCGGCCCGTTCCAAGGCCTGACCCTGTCGCCCCTGTCGCCGAGCATCGCGCGCGATCTGGGGCAGCCGATGGATGCGCAGGGCGTCGTCGTCATCAAGGCCGAAGGGGCGGCGCAGCGCACCGGGTTCCAACGCGGCGACGTGATCCATGCGGTCAACCAGATCAGCGTGCCCTCGCCTGCTGAGTTCGAGGCCATCGTCGCCAGCGGGTCGCGCTGGTGGCGGGTCGATTTCTCGCGCGCCGGGCGGCGCATCACGGCACGGTTCAATGGGTGAGACCATGACAGAAGCGCTTATCGTCATCGACGTTCAGAACGATTTCTGCCCCGGCGGCGCGCTTGCGGTCGCAGGCGGGGATGAGATCGTGCCGGGTATCAACCGGCTGATCCGCGACTTTCCGATCCGGGTTTTTACGCAGGACTGGCACCCGGCGGGCCATTCCTCCTTTGCCTCGACCCATCCCGGCAAAGCGCCGATGGAGACGGTTGAGATGGCGTACGGGCCGCAGGTGCTTTGGCCCGATCACTGCATTCAAGGCACCGATGGCGCCGCGTTTCACGAAGACCTGATGACCGAGCCCGCCGACCTTATCATCCGCAAGGGGTTCCGGCCCGAGATCGACAGCTATTCGGCGTTCTTCGAGAACGACCGGCGCACGCCGACGGGGCTTGAGGGGTATCTGCGCAACCGGGGTGCGACGCATCTGACTTTCGTGGGTCTGGCCACGGATTTCTGCGTGGCATGGTCCGCGATGGACGCCGCGCGTCTGGGGTTCGAGGTGACGGTGCGGATGGATTTCTGCCGCGCCATCGACGCGGACGGATCGCTCGACACGGCGCTTGGGAACATGGTCCAGCACGGGGTGCGGCTCGCACGTCGCCCGGACTGAGCCGGGTGCGTCAGAGATAACGCTCTTCGAGCTGGGCGGTGCTGGTCACCCCGAGCGATCCCCGGTTCGCGCCTAGCCACGCCTCAGCGGTTTCGGACCCGAGGCTGTGGAGGTCGGTGAGCAGCGCCCACGACGGGAACATCTTGGACTTGGGGTCGAATTCCCGCATCGCCAGCTCATTCTGGATTTCATGCAGGCGCAGATTGGCGATGGACTGAATGAACGGCACGCCGCAGACCGGGGGCCTGCCATCGAGTTCGGCCTTGAGCATCGCGATGGCGCGGATGTCCTTGGTCAGGGTCTGGTTGAAGGTGAGTTCGGAGATCCGGTCCGGGATCTTGTCCGGTGACGATGGCGTGCGGGTGCGGCTGATCGGGTTCACCGTGACCAGAACGAGGTCGTTGTTGAGGCTCTCCTGCACGAGTTGGACGAGCGGCGGGTTGGCGGAATAGCCCCCGTCCCAGTAATCCTCACCGTCAATCTCGACCGCCGGAAAAGCCAGCGGCAGGCAGGCGGAGGCGATGATCGCGTCGAGCGTCACGTCGTCGTTGCGAAAGATGCGCGCCGCGCCGGAGCGGGCGTTGGTGGCGGAGATGAAGATGCGCGGGGCATGGGCGCGTTTCAGCGCGTCGAAATCCACGTGGTCGCGCACGATCTCTTCGAGCAGCATCTGCGCCGGGCGCCCATTCGACGGATGTGGCGTCAGCGAAAGCTGGGCACCGGAAAGCAGGTTGAGCCAAGATGCCGTCGCCGAGGTCCATTTCGGGAATTCGTCGAAGAGCGCGATGAACGGGGCAAGCTGGCGCGCGCCTTTGTTCACGGCCTCCCAGAACGAGGTCAGCGAGCGCCGCGCGCCCTCACGCCCGCCGATGGCGAGACCCGAGGCGGCGACCACCGCGTTCATCGCCCCGGCAGAGGCGCCGGAGATCGCGGTGATGTCGATCGTCTCATCGGCGAGCAGCCGGTCTAGGACACCCCAGGTGAACGCACCATGCGCGCCGCCACCCTGAAGCGCCACATCCACCTTCACCGCATTGATCGTGGTTCCGTCCATCGTCAGGCTCCTTATCGCTGCACCGCAGCATAGCAAGCATATAGGGTGCGAGCTAAGACTTTGCGAAGCCCTCGCGCCTCACGAGCCTGTGCGTTTTTAGACGGCGCGCTGCGCGCACGGGTTTTGCGCCGTCCTGCCTTGCGGCAGGCCGCCACGGTTGGGGAGGCCAGCCTCCCCAGACGATGCTTTGCGGGGCAAAGCACCGTCTCCCCTCCGAGGTTTCCGGAAACAGAGAAGATCAGGGGGTGATGACGAGTTTTCCTGGGATCTCGCCCGCCCCCATGCGGGCGAGCGCGGCGGGGGCGTCGTCGAGCGAAGCGGTTGCGCCGATATGGGGCGTTATCGCACCGGTGGCGACGAGGTCGATCATGCGGCGCGTGAGGTCGGGGCCCTGCCGCACCATCAGGAGCCCGGTGCGTTTTGGGGGGAGCGCGCCTGCGATGATGAGGGGGGTCGCGCCACCAACGAGGCGGTAGGTGCCGGTGGGTGTGAGGGATCTCGCCACTTGGCGTAAGGGGCGGGTCGCGATGAGGTCGAGGATATAGTCGAAGCGAGTGGGGAGCGTTGTGAAGTCGGTCTGGCGGTAATCGAGCGTGTGATCCGCGCCCGCCGCCTGCATGACGGCCAGCTTGGCCGCGTTGTCGACCGCCCAGACCTCGGCCCCGGCGCGTTTCGCGGTCTGGATCGCCAGCGGACCTGCGCCGCCACCGCCGCCGTTGACAAGGACGGTGTCGCCGGGCTTGAGCGTGCCATCGAAGGCGGTGAGGGCGATGGCGCCGGATTGGGGGAGGGCTGCGGCGGTCGTGAACGCCATCTCGTCTGGGACACGCACCCATCGCTCGGCTTTGTCGACGCAAAGCTCGGCAAAGCCCCCGAACCGCTCAAACGTGTCGGCGACGACCCGGTCGCCGGGCGCGAAACGCGTGACCCCCTCGCCCACCGTGTCGACCACGCCTGCGACGTCGGAGCCGGCGATCCGCACCCGCATGAACGTGCGTGCCAGTCGGCCATAGAGCGGTTTGCCGGTCGCGAATTCCCAGTCCGATGCGTTGGCACCGCAGGCCATGACCCGCACGCGGACCTCGCCGGGTCGGACCATAGGTTCCGCCACCTCCTCCACCCGGAAGGCGCCCGCGCCGTAGCCGCGCATCACAACCGCCTTCATGCTTGAATTCCCCCGCCGCCCCGGCTCACATGCGAAGCATGGTCGACATTGCCTCACGCGTCTACAATCACACCTGGAAGATCGATCCGATCGTCCGGTCGCTGATCGACACCGATTTCTACAAGCTCCTGATGTGTCAGTCGGTTCACCGCAACCACCCGGACACGCAGGTCACGTTTCAGCTGATCAACCGGGCCACCGAGGTGCCGCTCGCCACCCTGATCGACGAGGGGGAGTTGCGCGAGCAGTTGGATCATATCCGCACGCTATCCCTCACACGCGGCGAGAGCACATGGATGCGCGGCAACACGTTCTACGGTCAGCGCCAGATGTTTCGCCCGGAGTTCATGGAGTGGTTCGAGGGGCTGCGCCTGCCGCCCTACCACCTCGCCCGTGTGGGCGATCAGTACGAGCTGACGTTCGAGGGGGCGTGGCCCGAGGTCATGCTTTGGGAAATCCCGGCCCTCGCCGTCCTCATGGAACTGCGCTCCCGTGCCGTGTTGCGCGACATGGCGCGGTTCGAGTTGGAGGTGCTTTATGCCCGCGCCATGACCCGGCTGTGGGAAAAGGCCGAGCGTCTGCGGGGCCTGCCCGGCCTGAAGCTCGCCGATTTCGGCACCCGGCGGCGGCACAGCTTTCTTTGGCAGGACTGGGCGGTGCAGGCGATGGTGGAGCGGCTTGGCCCGGCGTTTGTCGGCACGTCCAACTGCCTGATCGCCAAGAACCGCGATCTTGAGGCGATCGGGACCAATGCGCATGAACTGCCGATGGTGACGGCGGCGCTGGCGGAGGATGACGCTGCGCTGGCCCGCGCGCCCTATGACGTGCTGGCGGACTGGCATGAGGAGCATTCGGGGAACCTGCGCATCATCCTGCCCGACACCTACGGGACCCGCGGGTTTCTGGACAACGCGCCCGACTGGCTGGCCGGGTGGACGGGCATCCGCGTCGATTCCGGCGACCCGGTGGAGGGGGCCGAGACGGCGATCCGCTGGTGGCAGGCGCGGGGCGAGGACCCAGCCGAGAAGATGGTGATCTTTTCCGACGGGCTGGATGTGGAGGAGATCGAGCGGCTGCACGGGCTGTTTTCTGGTCGCGTGAGGGTGAGTTTCGGCTGGGGGACGCTGCTGACGAACGACTTTCGCGGGCTGGCGGCTGGGGACGCGCTGGCGCCGTTCTCATTGGTGTGCAAGGCCGTCGCCGCCGAGGGGCGGCCCACGGTGAAGCTCTCGGACAACCCGGCGAAGGCGATGGGTCCGGAGGACGAGGTGGCCCGGTATAAGCGGGTGTTCGGGGTTGGGGAGCAGGTTGAGCGGGAGGTTGTGGTTTAACTGGCATCAACAAATGCCTTTGCTTTTGCCAGTCCGCCTTTGACCCGGCTAATTGTGCCTGAATTGATCCGCAACTTTGCGCCCCCCGCCAAAGCTTCTTGAAAGGCTCTCGAAATGTCCTTCTTGCTGCATTTCCCGTCCTTCCCCAAATAGGAAGAAAGTTCCTTCTTATCTTCGGGTGAAAGAATTTCCTCAATTTCCAATGAGCCGGGAAAAAATTCAGATAGCTCCCTTATTTCTCCATCACCCAGAACAAAAAGCTGTTTGTATCTTTCTATCTCCTCACGCCCCTTCCGATCCGAGTCTAAAACAATCCTTACAGGTTTACCCCAACCCTTAAGCAACGCAACTATGGAGGATAATGTCCCCGCGCCCAACGCGGGATATATCCTAATATCACCCGAGAAATACATTGTGTTAAAATACTCTAGCAAATAGTAATCTGATTTCCCTTCAACTATTAATCCCGGCTCAATCATGTCGAACTTTGACGGCACGACGCGAAGTCTATCAGCTATTGGCTGAAAATAGCTAATAGCCGCTGAGTCGTTGTTAACAAATGACTTGTATTTCTCCACCTTAATATTAACGGTAGCGTCGTCAAAAACAGAATCATCTATGATTCTTGCGCTCTCGTTGCTCGCACTGTTCTGTACGATGTATGCCTGCTCTAGCCATTTTGGCTCAATCAGGTAGTGGCTATGCGTAGAATAAACCAGTGCGTGCGGCTTCCGAGCAATCTCCGGAAAACTTTCAAGTAACTTTTGCTGCGCCGACGCATGAAGATTTGAGGCAGGTTCGTCCAGCAAAAACACGATCGGTCCAGCTCCTTCTCTGCCCGCTCGAAACTGCGTGAAAAGCAAAAAAGAAAAGAACCATCGAAATCCGAGAGATCTAGTTTCTACGGGGAATCTGTCAACACCATCTTTGACCCGGAAGCGAACAAATATATCATGCACGTCCGCGTCGACTTCTCGGCCCTTCTCGTCCCGCTCTTTGAGACCTTCCTCTAGCTCCCAGTCTATCGATATCTCTTTATTACCTACACTTTCTCCAAATATTTCCGTCCACTTCTTATACACTACCTTAGTGACTACGCTAGCCGCATGATCGACAACTTGGGTAATTTGATCCCGCTCTCCGCCCGACCCAAATAGGGAAAAGAACACTGCCCAGACACCAACATAGTCGGGTTTCTGCACACGCTTCACGATGTGACTTTCGATCTTGTACCCACGACCCCCATAGTCGAGGATGTCTTGAAACAACTTCCTATAAAACTCGTTCTTTGCGTCACCATCTCTCTTCGAAAGAAAGATCTTTTCAGGGAAATCAAAGACGAACGTAGGAAAGTAGGCAATTGATGGTATTCTGTGGTAGAAGATATCTCTGCAATACTCAATCTCCTCCTTGTTCAAGGCTCGAAACTTTCGTTGCTTCCCCGTCCTCACCCTGATGCGTTTTTGATCCAAGCTATACAAGTTTCGAACCGGATCGCCTGACTTGAAACTCACGTACCTCTCAAATCTAAATACCGTATCAATGCATCCAACCTCAAGCTCGATTCCAAGCTCATTAAAATCCTCAGTGATTGTTTCTATATCGCCCTCATTTAGCTCGACCGTCGCTGTAACTGACACCTTACCGGAAAAATCGGCGATTCTTGATCTCGGAACAGCCTGCCTCAAAGCCACGAATGTGTTTTTGAAACCACCGACAACTGTGCCGGCGTCCACGTCAGGCTTAAATGCGTGCATAGCTTCTAGGACCGTTGTCTTTCCACCTTCGTTGAGTCCGACGAGAGTGAAAATCCTCGCATCTCCGTTCTCGCCAAAATCAAATACCGCACTTTTTATGCCCTTGAAATTTTCAATTTCGAATCTACGGTAACGCAATTTCTTTCTCCGATAACCGTCTCTCGTCATGAACTATAGACGGAACCGTTTGTTTTTCGCAATATTCGCGGCATTGGAGAGGAGTTAAGTATCGGTATTGCTCCGGCTACAGGATTCAGCGTCTCACTCTTCCACTTTCCCCCTGAGCGCCTTCACTTCCCCGCGCTTCTTCTTCGCGTCCACGCGCTTGCGCTTCTGGTTGGACGAGACCTTCGTCGGGATGCGGCGCTTCGGTTTCTCGCAGGCTTTGCGGATCATCTCCGCCAGCCGCTCCTCGGCCAACTCCCGGTTGCGCGCCTGTGACCTTGTGTCCTGCACGAAGACGATCAGCGCGCCGTCGGTCGTCCAGCGTCGCCCGGCCAGCCGCCTGAGCCGCCGTTTCACGGGGTCTGGCAGGTGCGGCGAGCGTTCCGCCTCGAACCGCAGTTCGACCGCCGTGGACACCTTGTTCACGTTCTGACCGCCCGGCCCCGAGGCGCGCACGAAGCTTTCGGTCAGTTCCCAGTCCTGAATGGTGATCTGGTCGTTTACGCGGATCATGGTCTTACAATCAGTCCCCCACCGGGGGAGTTCCCTGCAATGCGAAAAGGGCCACCGCTGGGGTGGCCCTTCGAGAAGTCTGGAGGTGGGGCCGGTTAGACAATGTCAGCCTAGCCCGCTACCAACCGAGGGCTGCCCCGGTTGGGCGCTTCTACTTTGTCCCGGCACCTCTCTCCGTGAATTCTCTAGACATGGACACCTCCTTTCCTCGAGTTGAATAACGATAAGAAAAGGGTGCCACATATCTGGTATGGGTCAACATTTTTTACGCAGGATTTGGTGAAAGTTTCGCGACAAGCACACGAAACGGCACAAGTGCCACCAAAGCGAGCGAAAGTTTGACAAGCCAGTCCGCGAAGGCGAGGCTGACCCAGAGCGGGACCACGCCGCCGAGGCCCAGGAATGGGACGGCTTCGGTCGCCCAGGACGTCTCCAAGTTCGCGTTTTCACTGAAGAAAACGCCGATGGAGGCCGAAAAGGCGATGCCGAAGAACAGCACCGTATCGACCGCCGACCCGACGAGGGTTGAGGCCAAGGGCGCGCGCCACCAGCGACCGCCGCGCAGGCGATCAAAGATGGCCACGTCCAACAATTGGGCAGTGAGGAACGCGATGCCGGAGCCGACGGCCACGCGCAGGCTTACGGCGGCGAATTCATATCCGTCGCCCTGCAGCATGATCTGGCTGCCGATCAGCGAACAGAGGATGCCGACGAGGAAGCCCACGAAGACGACGCGGCGCGCGGCCTGCACGCCGTAGACGCGGTTCATCACATCGGTCACGAGGAACGCGATAGGATAGGTGAAGGCCCCCCAGGTGAGCCAGTCACCCAAGAGGAACTGAACGAGGATGTTCGAGGCCACCACGACGGCGGCCATGGCAAGAATGCCGGGAAGAATGCGGGTCATGTGTTTGATCCGTTTTGACATGGTGGTCGGAGACATGGCCCTGCTGATGCAGGACGGGCGGGGCCTACAGGTTCTCGTCGTCCGGATCAAGGGTTTCGTCGGTGACGGTGTCCGCGGGCGGCGGCAGGTCGCCCGGCACGATGTACTCGACGATCTCGTTCTTCTGGAAAAAGCGGTGGTTGTCGTCCGAGATCATGACGATGCGCATGTCGCCCAGTTCGTCCTGCCAGACCGCGATGCCTTCGAGGTTGTCATGGGTGCGCGGCTGCGTCTCAAGCAGGGTGATCTCGCCATCCAGCGTGTCTTCGCCCAGATCGAAGCGGCGCACGCGGGTGGCGAAACCCAGTTGCGAGGACGAGAGGCGGCGTTCGAGCAGGTAGAAGCGGCCATCGGGGCCGATGTCGGCGCCCACGGCCAGAAAATCGCCCCGGCGCGGGATCGAGAAGGGGGTGGTCCATTCACCGTCACGGTAGCGGTAGACCGGGAAGGGGCGCGTCAACTCGCCGGAGCGTTCGGGCAGCGTGTAGAGCGCGCCGTCGGCGTCGATCGCGAGTGCCTCCAGCGACGAGTTGTTCTGGAGATCGGCGAATTCGTCGGCGCGGGGCAGTTCCACGGCGCGGTCCACGGCGGCGTCGTTGTATTCGTTGATCCGGTGCTCGGCCTCGAACGACACATAGACCCGGCCATCGGGCGAGATGGCGAGGCCTTCGCTGTCGTCCCAGTAGCGCGGCAGCGGGTCGCCGTCGGTGTGGGTGAGGTTCAGGATCGGCCCGGTCTCGGTTCCGATCAGCCAACCACGCTGGTTGCGCAGGAGCCGCCCCGAGACGATCAGCCCCCGGTCCGACACGGTGACGAAGCCGACCCCGTCCGGGTCGACCTCGAGCCCCGACCACCCGCCGAAGGACTCGTCCGCAATCGACCAGAGCGTGCTGGAGGCGAATTGGGCGGGCTGCGGCGATTGGGCGATGGCGGAGGGCGCCAGCGCGAGGGCGGTTACTGCGACTGCAAGACGGCGGCGCATTGCTGAGGCAGATCCGCGAGGCGGATTTCACGGCGCGGCTGCGGGGCAGGCGCGTTCGGGTCCGGTGGCGGCGGGCTGAGGATGTTGGCGACCCACTGACGGGCGTCGTCACATCCGTCACCCGGTGGCGGCGGATCCTGATTTGTGCAGCCCGTCATGCCCGGAGGGCAGCTGAGGCGCACATGAAAATGATAATGGTGACCATACCACGGGCGGATCTTGCGCAGGTACGAGCGGTCGCCCGTCTCGTCATTGCACATCTGAACCTTGGCGCCCGGGAACACAAAGATACGGGCGACGCGCGGGTCGCTCGCCGCGGCCTTGAGCACCTGATGGTGCTGCGGGGTCCAGTTGTCGTTCACGTAGGCGCCGTTAGCACGGCGGGTCGAGATCGACGACAGGTTCTCACGCTCGGTGCGGCTGAGGTCGAGCCGCGAGGGCGGCAGCATCCAGATGTCGGCGTCGAGCCCGATCTGGTGGCTGGCATGCCCGGTCAGCATGGGGCCGCCGCGCGGCTGGCTCATGTCACCCACGTAGATCCCGGCCCAGCCCGGCTGGCGGGCGGCCTTGACGCTGAGATCCTGCACGAAGTCGATGAGTTCCGGGTGGCCCCAGTTGCGGTTGCGCGACAGGCGCATCGCCTGCCACGTCGGCCCGGTTTCGGCCAACTGCGTGCCACCGGCAAGACAGCCGCGCGAATAGCCGCCCCACGCGGCGGGCGTCTGGCTCGACGGGCCGGTCTTGTGCCCGAAAAGCTGCTTGGCCGGCTCGTTCGCGGTCGAGATGATCTCGCGCGCCGCGGTCAGATCGTACTCGCTTGCGGGCGGGGCTTTGCCGCTCACCGGACGATTGTCGGCGGAACAGGCGGCAAGGGCGGCCGTCAGCGCGACGGTCGCAAAGATCGCACGGGGAATGCGGCGGATCATGGGGTGGTGAACTCCTCTCCATCCGGTTGCACCCAGACTAGCAGAACGAGGCCGAGAAGGAAGAGCAGGATAAGAGGGGATACGCCGATACGCGCCGATCCGGAGACCGTAGTGAACAGCCCGATGAGCGCGGGAGCGATGAACGCGGTAGCGCGCCCCGAAAGGCCATAAAGTCCGAAGTATTCGGTGGGCGATGCCGGGTCCGCGTGGCGCACCATGAGCGAGCGGGACGCCGCCTGAAGCGTGCCGCCCATGCCGCCAATCACGACACCTGCGCCGAACATGATCATGTCGGGCAGGTTGGAACCTTCGGCGAGCTGGATGCCAAAGACCGAATCCCGGTCCATACCCACAATGGTCACGATCACGAGGATCAGCGCGATGATTGCGCCGTAGATGACGGGCTTGGGCCCGACCGAAGAGTCGACCTTGCCGCCCAACCATGAGAACAAGGCGGCGGCGATGGCCGAGATGATCCCGAAGATGCCGATGGAGGTCACCTGCCAGTCGAGCACGAGCGTCGCGTAGACGCCGCCGAAACCGTAAAGGCCATTGAGCGCGTCACGGTAGAACATCGACGAGAGCAGGAAATTCAAAAGCGATTTGCGGTTCTTGAGCGCGCGGATCGAGTTGCTCAATCCGCTCAGCGCCTTGGAGATCGAGTGCTTGCGGCGCGGCGTGTCGTTTTCGTGGACCCAAAGGAAGTAAGGGATCATGAAGACGATGAACCATACGGCAACGAAGGGTCCGACAAAGCGCGTGCCCTCGCGGGTCGAGCCGTCGAGCAGGCCAAAGGCGGGTTCGATCCCGATCAGGGTCTTGCCGGTATCGTTCTCGGCAAAGAGTGCCAGCATGATGATGAGGGCTGCGATGCCGCCGAGATAGCCGAAAGCGAAACCGGAGCCCGAGGTCTGGCCGACCTCGCTATCTTCGACAAGCCCCGGAAGTTGGCCGTTGATAAAGACCAGCGCGAATTCGGCACCGATGAAGCCGACGCCGAAGGCAAACAGCATGGCCCACATGTTGCCGCCTTCGGGGTCGGTGTACCACAGGGACCATGCGCCGATGACGTAGAGCAGCGTGAAAAAATAGATCCACGGGCGGCGGCGGCCTGCGGTATCGGCCAGCGCGCCGAGGATCGGCCCGCCGAACCCGATGATCAGGCCGGTGATGGTCAGGCACATCGACCAGACGGTCTGCGCCCGCGCGTCCGCTGCCGTCTCGGACAGGCCCGACGACACAAAGAATGCTGCGGCGACCGTTGCGAAGAACGGACCGTAGATGAAGGTCAACAACACCGTATGGTAAGGTTGGCTCGCCCAGTCGAACCAGTACCAGCCCCATATGCGTTTCCTGTCCCCGGTGGCCATACTGCCCTCCCACCATGTTATGGTTAACTGTATGACCGGACTTATACCTTAGAAGCAAGTGGCTTACGCTAGGGAACCCTCAGAAATGGGGTGGCCAGGGCCGGTGCGTATCGGCCTCGATCCACCCCGATACCCAATTTGGTAACGGCGGGGACTCCAGTTCGGGCATCCCCATCGCCGTCAGCACGCGATCGGTCGTGACGATCCCGTTCTTGTCGGTCGTGGCGGTGCGCACGAGGATGTGGTTGGCGCAGATTCCACGGGTCCACATCGATTGCTCGATGTAGGTGAACCGCTTGTCCCACCCTATGAGACGCGTGCGCAATTCGATCCTGTCGAACACCTTGACCCGGCGGCGGTACATCACGCTCGCCCCGGCCACCGCCCCGCCCCAGCCCTGCTCGCGCGAGGTCTTGAACAGCCCCGTGCGGATGCCAAACGGCACCCGGCCGAGATCGAAGAGCGTCAGCGTGCGCCCGTTGTTCAACTCGAGGAACATGTCTAGGTCCCAGGGCCAGCAGATGTGGTGGCTAACATGGACGCCGTCGATCCCGAGCGGCGACTGTTTGCGGGACTTGATGATTTCCTTGGCGAGGCGGACGAAGGGATACATGGGTCGGCTCCTTTGGCCCGTTTGCTGCGCCTGCGAAGTGCCCGCGTCAACCGTTCCCGAGCGTCACACTTGCGCTCGGGCCTTGGTGCCCCTAGGTCAGTGGGCGGACAACGAACGGACCGCCCATGCTTTCGATAATGCAAATCCTGCTCGCCATCCTGAATGTGATCTGGTTCATCGTAATCGTTCACATCATCATGTCGTGGCTGATCAACTTTCAGGTTCTGAACCTCGGGCAGCGGTTCGTCGCGCAGCTCTGGTACGGGCTGAACCGGCTCACAGATCCGGTCTATTCGCGCATCCGCCGGGTGCTGCCGGATATGGGCGGGCTCGACCTGTCGCCGGTGATCGTTCTGCTCGCGCTGTTCGCGCTGCGCACGGTCATTCAGAACAACATGTACCAGTTCTACTGATCCGTCATTCAACCACTTGTGCCGGGTGGGGCCGACCCGCTAAACCCGGCGCATGCCCCGTGACCTCGACCTCCTGAAATCCGTCTTTGGCTTCGACGCCTTCAGGCCGGGTCAGGATGAGATCGTGTCGGCAGTGACGGCGGGCGAGGACACGCTCGCCATCATGCCCACCGGGGGCGGCAAATCTCTCTGCTATCAACTGCCCGCGCTCTTGCGCGATGGCGTGACCGTCGTCATCTCCCCCCTCATCGCCCTGATGCGCGATCAGGTCCGCGCGCTGCGCGCCGTGGGGGTCGAAGCGGGCGCTCTGACCTCCGGCAACACCGAAGAAGAGACAGACGAAGTCTTTCGGGCGATGTCCGAGGGTCGGCTGAAGCTGCTCTATATGGCGCCCGAACGGCTCGCCTCGGGTGGCACGGTGAACCTGCTCAAACGCGCGGGCGTGCAGCTCATCGCGGTGGACGAGGCGCATTGCGTAAGCCAGTGGGGCCACGATTTCCGCCCCGACTATCTGCGCATCGGGGATCTGAAATCCGCGCTCGGCGTGCCGCTCGCAGCCTTTACCGCCACCGCCGATGAAGAGACGCGGGCCGAGATCGTCACCAAGCTGTTCGCAGGCCAAGCACCGCGGAGTTTCCTGCGCGGCTTCGACCGCCCGAACATCCATCTGGCCTTTGCGGTCAAGGATGGCCCGCGCGGTCAGATCCTCGACTTCGCCGAGCCGCGCAAAGGGCTGTCTGGCATCGTCTACACCGCCACGCGCGCCAAATCCGAAACGCTGGCCGAGGCGCTTCGCGGTGCGGGGCACGAAGCCGTCGCCTATCACGCCGGGCTCGACCCCGACCGGCGGCGCGAGGTCGAGCGGCAGTTCCAGACCGAGGACGGGCTGATCGTGGTCGCGACGGTCGCCTTCGGCATGGGGATCGACAAGCCGGACATCCGCTGGGTCGCCCACGCCGACCTGCCGAAATCCATCGAGTCCTATTATCAGGAGATCGGGCGCGCGGGCCGGGATGGGGCGGCGGCCGAGACGCTGACGCTTTATGGCCCCGACGACATCCGCCTGCGCCGCACCCAGATCGACGAGGGGCTGGCCCCGCCCGAACGGCGCGCCGCCGACCACGCGCGGCTGAACGCGCTCTTGGGTCTGGCCGAGGCGCATGGCTGTCGTCGCCAGCGGCTTTTGGGGTATTTTGGGGAAGAGGCCGAGCCCTGCGGCCATTGCGACAACTGCGACAAGCCGCCCGAGACCTTCGACGCGACCGTCCCGGTGATGAAGGCGCTGTCGGCGGCCCTGCGCACCGGCGAAAGCTTTGGCGCGGGGCACCTGATCGACATTCTCTTGGGCAACGAGACCGACAAGGTCAAACAGCGCGGTCATCAGGACCTGCCCACCTTCGCCGTGGGGCGCGACATGACGCGCGGCCAGTGGCAGGCGCTGTTTCGCCAGATGATGGGGCTCGACTTCGTGCGCCCCGATCCCGAACGCCACGGCGCGCTGCGTGTGACCGAAGCGGCGCATCCGGTGCTCAAGGGCGAGGCCGAGGTGACGCTGCGCCGCGATACGGTGTCGAAGTCCAAAGCCCGGCCCGCCGTCAAGGCGCTGGTATCTGAAGAGGACGCGCCGCTTCTGTCCGCGCTCAAGGCCAAGCGCCGCGCGCTGGCCGAGGCGCAGCGGGTGCCGGCCTATGTCGTCTTTACCGACCGGACGCTCATCGAAATGGCCGAGACCCGGCCCCAGACTTTGGATGACATGGCGGGCATTTCGGGCATTGGCGCCAAGAAGCTGGAGCGTTACGGCGACGATTTCCTGTCGGTCATCGCGGGCGAAGCCGAAGCGATGCATCCGTCGCGCCGCAAGCTTGCCGGGTCGGAAAGCGGCGTGCTCTACGACCGGCTGGCCGAAGCGGCGCGCGATCTTTATCGTGGGATCGACGGGTTCGCCAAACCCCTGTCGCTGACCCCCGGCCAGATCAAGCAGATCGCCGAGCGGCGCCCGTCATCCGAAGACGATCTCGCCCGTATCAAGGGTATGGACACAGCCCGGATCGACCGGTTCGGCTCGGCCTTCCTGTCGCTCATTCACGAGAGGTTCTGATGCTCATCACCGTTTCCCCCGCCAAGCGCCTCGACGAAACCGAGGCCGTCTCTGCCGGTGGCACCACGCCTGTATTCGCCGAAGAAACCGCGAAGCTCGCGAAAACCGCCGTGCTGAAGCAGCCCAAGAAGCTGGAAGAGCTGATGCACATCTCGCAGGCGCTCGGAAAGCTGAACGCGGATCGGTTCAAGCAGTTCGGCTCCGGCGAGGGTGAGAAACAGGCGATCGAGATGTTCGCGGGTGACACCTACACCGGGTTCGACGCGGCCTCACTCGACGCCGATGCGATGGAGTATGCGCAGGGGCATCTGCGCATCCTGTCGGGGCTTTATGGCCTTTTGCGTCCGCGTGACCTGATCGCGCCGCATCGGCTGGAGATGGGCACGCGGCTCAAGACCCGGCGCGGCAAATCGCTTTACGATTTCTGGGGTGACCGGATCGCCAAGCGGCTGGTTGAAGAGGCCGACGAGATCGGAACCGATACCCTCGTCAACTGTGCCTCGGTCGAGTATTTCACCGCCGCCGACCGCCCCGCGCTGAAGCTGCGAGTGGTGACGCCGTCGTTCTATGAGACCAAGAATGGCGAACCTAAGATCGTGAGTTTCTTTGCCAAACAGGCGCGCGGCGCGATGGCGCGGTTTATTTGCGAGAACCGCGTGACCGATCCGGCCGCATTGGCCGATTTCAACCTTGGCGGCTATGAATACCAGCCCGCGATGAGCGCTCCGGACCGTCCGGTTTTCGTGCGCGGCGAGGTCGATCAGGACGCCGCCTGAGCCTGATCCGCATCGGGCAGCGCGGGCAGCGCATCCGCCGGGCAATTCGCGACGATCTCAGCCAGAATGTCGGCCTTGGGGAAGGGCTTGGTCAGGTGTGCGTCCAGCCCGTGCGCCATGATTTCCTCGCCATCGCCGGTCATCGCATGGGCGGTCAGCGCCACGATCCGGGTGTGCGGCAGGCCGTGCTCGGCCTCCAGCGCGCGGATTTTGCGCGTCGCCTCTTTGCCGTCCATGCCGGGCATTGAGATGTCCATGAAGATGAGGTCGGGCTGCTGCCCCTCAAACTCGTCCACGGCCTCGAACCCGTTCTCGGCGAAGGTCAGGTCGATATCGCAGGCTTTGACCAGTTTCGAGAACACGAAACGGTTGGTCTTGTTGTCCTCGGCGACCAGCACACGCATGCGGCGCGGGGTGGTCACGGGTGAAAGCGCAGCACCCTCGGGCTCGGATAGACCGAACAGATTGCCCTCGGGCAGGTCCGGCTCGTCGTCCTCCGGATCATCACCCACGAACAGGTTTTCCTCGACCACCGAGCGGATCGACCGAAAGCCCGGAAGCTGCGGCTCCGGGAGCGCCGCGAGTTGCGCCATGAGCGCGGGGCGGGAATGCGGGCGTTGCAGGATGCGCTCTTCGTTACAGGCCAGATCGCCCGCCAGCGGGTCCGACACGGTGATGACCGGCGCGGGCGCGTTGGCGCACATCTCGGCCATATCGGCACGGATCAGTTTCTGGTCCACGAAGATCACATCGACACCCGACGATAGCCCCTGCCCCGCTTCGACCGTCTCGCTCTCGGTCACCTCGATGCCCAGCGCGATCAGCCGCTTGGCGAGGATCGAACGGTTGAGGTCATCGGGCATGACGAGCAGGGCGGCGGCGATCCAGTGCGGCGCGTCCGGCAGAACCTCTTCCGCCGCTGTGGGGAGCGAAATGGCGAACCCGAAGCACGACCCGACCCCCGGTTCGCTTTCGACCCAGATCTCGCCCTCCATCAGTGAGACCAGCTGGCGGGTGATGGTAAGGCCAAGCCCGGTGCCCTCGAACTGGCGGTTGCGACCGTCCTCGACCTGATTGAACTCGCCGAAAACATGGGCCTGCATCTCGTCTGGAATGCCGACGCCGGTATCCTCGACCGTGACGTGAACACGCTGGCGCGCCTCGTCCCGTTCCGGCATGCCGATCACGCGGACGAGCACATGGCCTTTGGCCGTGAACTTGACCGCGTTGCCGATGAGGTTGGTCAGGATCTGACGCACCCGCACCGGGTCGCCCTCGTACCGGGTCGGCAGGAACATGTCGTAGTCGAGCATGATCTTGAGCCCCTTTTCGCGGATCGACGGCATGACCAGCGCGATCACGTCGAGGATGGTCTGTTCCAGATCGAAGGGCTCGACATGCAGCTCGAGCTTCGACGCCTCGATTTTGGAGTAATCCAGCACGTCGTTGATGATGGTCAGCAGCGCACGACCGGACGAGCGGATCGTGTCGACATAACTCATCATCTCTTCGTCCAGATCGTGTTCGGCCAGAAGGTCGGCCATGCCCACGACACCGTTCATCGGCGTGCGGATTTCGTGGCTCATGTTGGCGAGGAAAGCGGACTTGGCTCGGTTCGCGGCATCGGCCCGTTCGCGAGCGGCGCGCAGGGTTTGCTGGCGCCGGATCGCCTGCGTCACGTCCATCGCCATCGACACGGTATCGCCCCCCGGCGCGCGCCGGTCGACGAGCCGCACATAGGCGCCGTTCCAGAGCCTGATCTGTCGCGGTTCTGGCGCCTCGGACGCCCAGCGTTCGAGCATCCAGTCGCGCCATTCGGGGGCCGTGCGCTCGCCGATGTCCACGACACCCTCGGACAAAGCCGCCTCGACGATTTCTTCGTAGTGCGCGCCGGGGCGAATGCATTCCAGACCGTCGAACGGCGCGTAGTAGGCGGGGTTCGCGATCACCAGACGGCTTTCGGAATCAAAAACAGCGAAGCCGTCCTGCACGGTTTCGATCGAGGTCCAGAGCCGCCGCTTGGCGATGTCGACCTCGACCGTCTTGCGTTCCAGATCCTCGCGCACCTCGACCACCTCTTCCCGCGTTTCCACCAGATCCTCGGACAAGGTCCGGGCGTGGCGCGAGAGCATGCGATTGGCTTCGTTCAACTCCGCCTCTTTCTGCGCGAGCAGACGTTCCGCCGCCATCCGCGCGCGGCGTTCGCCGGTCAAAAGATCATCCTGCGCCATCATGCTCTCCCATCGTCGTCAGTGCTGCGAGCATCGCCCAACAAGGTGAACGCTGGCTTAACGGGGGACGGGTCGGCAGGAGGAATCGTTGTCAGCTTCGGGGCCCTCATGGCAACATGACGGCGCACAGGAGGACACTGTCATGCGGAAGCTTTTCTTTTTTATCGCAATTTTCTTAAGTTTTTCAGCACAAACAATGGCGCAGGACCTTGTCCCTGACCGAAGGTTCGTCCTCCACCGTGACGTCGATTTCTTTGGCTCGGACCTGCAATCGATCTTCGACACCTCACTCGAAAGCTGCGAATCCGCCTGTCTGGGCGACAATCAGTGCCGCGCGTTCACTTTCAACACGCGCAATTCTTCGTGCTTCCTAAAGTCCTCGTTCTCTGACCAGACCGAATACACCGGCGCGTTTTCCGGTGAGATCATCAATGAGCCGCAAGCAGTCCTCGCCGCCGCGGCGGAGCGGGAAGCGGAACTCATGACGTTCCTACGCCCCTACGACATCACGGCGGCCGCACAGAAAGCCCGCTGGATTTCCAACGATCACGTCGCCGGGGGCTGGACCGCCGAGGACCTGAGCCGCATGGCACTTGACGCCGAGCGCGAGGGGAATTTCGTCAATGCCTATCGCAACATGGGGGCCGCCACGGTGGTGAGCGGCGCCGGGGGCGACTGGCTGGAGTATGCGCGCCTGACCTATGCCGCCGCGAACGTGACCACCGAGAACAGCGAACGTCGGCGGCTGATGCAGCAGGCGTTCGAGGGGTCCATCGCCGCCTATGCGCGCCTGTCGAACCCGGCGGCCCGCGCCAATGCGCTGATCATTATGGCCGAGGTTCTGGAACAGCTCGACCGGGGGCGCGAGATGATCCCGGCGCTGCGTCTGGCACAGGAGCTGAGCCCGCGCGACGATACCTCTGCCGCCATCGACCGGGCCGTGGGGCTGTATGGGTTTCGCGTGACGGACACCGAAGTGCAGTCGGATGCCGCCCAGCCGCGCATCTGCGCCACCTTTTCGGAGCCGCTGGTCGAAACCGGGCAGGACTATTCCGATTTCGTGCAGTCCGAGACCTCGGGCCTCGCCGTCAGTGCATCGGGGAGCCAGCTTTGCGTCGCCGGTGTGGACCACGGGCAGCGCTATACGCTGACCCTGCGCTCCGGCCTTCCTGCGGCCAATGGCGAGGCGCTGCGCGCGCCGGTGCAGGTCACGCATTACGTGCGCGACCGCTCGCCCTCGGTCGTGTTCCCCGGCAAGGCTTACGTTTTGCCACGCACCGAGGATGCCGGGCTTCCCGTGATCGCGGTCAATACCGATGCGCTGGCTTTGAAACTGATGAAGGTGTCGGACCGCAACCTCGTGCGCACGATGCAGGAGAATATCCTCGGCAATTCCATCGACCCGTGGATGTCGAGCTATCTCGAAGACGAGATGGCGACCGTGGTGTGGGAAGGCGCGGCCAGTGTGGCCAGCGAACTCAACACCGATGTCACCACCCGCCTGCCCATCGGCGAGGCGATCGCGAATATGGAGCCGGGGGTCTATGCGCTGCAGGCCAGCATCGAAGGGGAAGACCCCTATGACACGCCGCCCGCGACCCAGTGGTTCGTGATCTCGGACATTGGCCTTACGTCAATGTGGGGCGCGGATGGGCTGCATGTCTTTGCCCGCTCGCTCACCTCGGCAGACGCGATGGAAGGGATGAGGGTCGAGCTCGTCTCGAACGCGAACGAGGTGATCGGATCGGCGACCACCGATGCGATGGGCTATGCGCAGTTCCCCGCCGCGATGACGATGGGTCAGGGCTCTGCCGCGCCCGCGCTGATCGTGGCCGAACAGGGCGACAGCGACCTTGTCTATCTGTCCCTGCGCGGGCCGGAGTTCGATCTGTCGGATCGCGGGGTCGAGGGCAATCCCGCCGCCCCGCCCATCGACGTGTTCCTCACGACCGACCGGGGGGCCTACCGCGCGGGCGAGACGATCAACGCCACCGCGCTTGCCCGTGACGGGGTGGCCGAGGCGATCCCCGGTCTGCCGCTGACCGCGATCCTGACGCGCCCCGATGGGGTGGAATATTCCCGTCAGGTGTCGGACGGCGCGGGTGCGGGCGGGCATGTCTATGCCCTGCCCGTCTCGGGCGCGGCCCCGCGTGGGACGTGGCGGTTGGACGTCTACACCGACACCGAGGAACCGGCGCTCGCCTCCACCACGCTCCTGGTCGAGGATTTCCTGCCGGAACGCATCGATTTCGATCTGAGCCTGCCCACCGGGCCGGTCAGCGCCGACAGCTCGCCCACGCTGGGCATCGACGCGCGTTATCTGTTTGGCGCGCCGGGGGCCGATCTGGACTATGAGGGCGACATTCGCCTGACCGCTGCGGACAGCCTTGAGACCTTCCCCGGCTACCGCTTCGGGATGTGGGAGGATGAGCTTTATCCGCAATACGGCTCGGTCCCCTCGGGCACCACGGACGAGGCCGGGCTGGCGCAGACCACCCTCAGCTTCCCCGAGATCGACGCACCGGGGCGGCCCCTGAACGCCACCGTGACGGTGCGGGTCAAGGAAGGCTCGGGGCGCCCGGTGGAGCGTCAGGCGAGCCTTGCCGTGACGCCTGCCACCGACCTCATCGGCATCAAGCCGGGGTTCGACGGGGACGTGTCCGAGAATTCCACCGCGACCTTCGACCTCATCGGCCTCGGCCCCGATCTTGCGGGCAAGGCGATGGAGGTGACGTGGGCCGTGAACCGGGTGCGAACGCGCTATCAGTGGTATTCCTCGGACGGCTATTGGGACTGGGAGCCCGTGACGACCCGCGAACAGGTCGCGACCGGGACCGCCACGTTGGGCGACGATCCGGTGGAGGTGTCCGCGCAGGTCGAATGGGGCCGCTACGAGATCGTGGTGAGCCGCACGTCCGGCGCCTACCTCGCCTCGTCGATGGATTTCTACGCGGGCTGGTATGTGCCTGCCGACGTGTCCGAAACGCCGGATATGTTGGAGATGTCTTTGGACGCCGAAGGCTATGCGCCCGGCGACACCGCGACCCTGCGCATCCTGCCGCGCAATCCCGGCACGGCGCTGGTCACGGTCGTCTCAAACCGGCTCATTCACATGGAGGCGGTCGAGGTGGACGGGGAGACGACCGTTTCCCTGCCCGTGACCGAGGAGTGGGGCGCGGGCGCCTATGTCACCGCCTCGCTGATCCAGCCGCTGGACGAAGCCGAGGGGCGCAATCCGACCCGCGCGCTGGGGCTGGCGCATGCCAGCGTCGATCCGGGAGACCATCGCCTGAGCGTGGGTTTGGACGCGCCGGAGACCGCCAAGCCGCGCGGACCGATGGAGGTTGCGGTGACGGTGGACGGCACCCGCGATGGCGAGACGGCTTATGTCACGCTCGCCGCCGTCGATCAGGGTATCCTGAACCTTACGTCATTCGAGGACCCGGACCCCGAAGATCACTATTTCGGCCAGCGCAGGCTCGGCATGGGTATTCGTGACCTTTACGGCAATCTCATCGACGGCATGACCGGCCAGATGGGGGAAATCCGGTCCGGGGGTGATGCCGCCGCGTCGATGCGGATGCAGGCCCCGCCCCCGACGGAAGAGTTGATGGCGCAGTTCTTCGGCCCGCTCGAAGTGGTCGATGGCCGCGCCACCGCCACCATCGACCTGCCGGAGTTCAACGGCTCGGTCCGCCTGATGGCGGTCGCGTGGTCCGAGACCGGCGTGGGTCAGGCGGGCGGCGATGTCCTGGTGCGTGACCCCGTGGTGATGACCGCCTCGGTCCCGCGCTTCATGGCGCCGGGGGACGAGGCGCGCATGCTGCTCGAACTCACCCATGCCAGCGGGCCGACCGGCGACGTGACCGTCACCGCGACCTCGGCCGGGCTACAGATCGGCGGCGGCGTTCTGGCCGACGACATCACGCTGGGCGAGGGCGAGACGGCGCGGGTGTCCGTGCCTATCGCCGCCGTGTCCGAAGGCATCCACCAGATCGCTCTGGTGCTGAAAACCCCGTCGGGTGAGGAGCTGACCAAGACGCTGACCATCCCGGTCGAAACGCTCGACCCTGAAGTGGTGCGCCAGAACCGCTTTACGCTCGCCCCCGGGGATACCTTTACCTTCACGCAGGACGTGTTCGACGGTCTGACGCTGGCCTCGGCCCGCGCCACCATCGCCGCCGGGCCGCTTGCCAAGATCGACGCGCCCGGACTGCTCGACCGGCTTGACCGCTACCCCTATGGCTGCACCGAACAGCAGACCAGTCGGGCGCTGCCGCTGCTCTACATGGGTGGTGTGGCCGAGGCGATGGGGCTCGAGGATCGTGACGACCTGCCCCAGCGCGTGAACGAGGCGATCGAAGCGATCCTGTCGAACCAGTCGTCGTCGGGCAGCTTCGGGCTGTGGCGGCCGGACAGTGGCGATATGTGGCTCGACAGCTTCGTGTCGGACTTCCTCTCCCGCGCCCGCGCGCAGGGCTACGCCGTGCCGGACACCGCGTTCCGCGCGGCGATGGACAACCTGAGGAACCGGGTGAACTACTACCCGGATTTCGAGGATGGGGGCGAAGACCTTGCCTATGCGCTTTACGTGCTGGCGCGTGAGGGAGCGGCGGCGATGGGTGATCTGCGCTACTACGCCGACGTGAAAGCCGCCGATTTCGACGGACCTCTCGCCGCCGCGCAATTGGGTGCGGCGCTGGCCGCCTATGGCGACCCGACCCGCGCCGACCGGATGTTCGCGCAGGCCGCCGACCTGATGGCCGAGCCGGAACCCGAGGGGCAGATCTGGCGGGCGGATTACGGCACCGATCTGCGCGATGCTGCTGCCGTCCTGACGCTGGCCGTCGAGGCCGGATCACAGGCCGTGGACCGCGACGCGCTGGTCAACCGGATCGCACAGGGCGACCGCTATTGGTCGACGCAAGAGGCGACATGGTCGTTGCTTGCCGCCAATGCGCTGCTCGAAGACAGCGCCAACGCGGGGCTGGTGCTGAACGGCGAGCCGATGACCGGGCCGATGGTCGAGGTGATGAACCCGGTATCACTGTCGCGTCCGTGGACGGTCGAGAACACGGGTGACGGGCCGGTGGACATCACGCTTACCGCCTTTGGCGTGCCGACCCAGCCAGAACCGCCGACCTCGAACGGCTATACGATCGGGCGTCAGTATTACTCGATGGAAGGCGAGCCGGTGGACGTTTCGTCCGTCACGCAGGGCGAGCGGCTGGTCACGGTCGTGACCGTCACGCCGCAGGGCTATTCGGACGGGCGCCTCATGGTGTCCGATCCGCTGCCCGCCGGGTTCGAGATCGACAACCCGAACCTGATCCGGGGCGGCGACATCAAGGCGCTCGACTGGCTGCAACTGACCAGCGATCTGGAGAACAGCGAGTTCCGGCAGGACCGTTTCCTCGCCGCTGTCGATTGGCAGTCGGACCGGCCCTTCCGCCTCGCCTATATCGTGCGGGCGGTGACGCCGGGCGCGTTCCATCACCCCGCCGTCTCGGTCGAGGATATGTATCGCCCCGACTTCCGCGCGACGGGTGAGACCGGGACGGTGGTGATCGAGTGACACGTCGCGCCACCCTGATCGGTGGACTGACCTTCGCCGTCGCGCTCTGGGGTACGGCGGCGGGGCGCGATGCGCTGGACGACTGGGTCGACCGGACCGAGGTGCCCACGCTCACGGTCGAAGTGTCGGACGAGGTTCTGGACCGGGACGGGCAGCTTCTGCGCGCCTATACGGTTGCGGATGGTCGCTGGCGCATGGGGCTTGAGGGCGCGCCGGTCGATCCGCTGTTCCTGAAAATGCTCGTCGCCTATGAGGATAAGCGGTTCTATCGGCACAAGGGTGTCGACGGGGTCGCCATGACGCGCGCCTTGGGGCAGGCGCTGGTGAATGGCGGTGTCGTCTCGGGCGCGTCGACGCTGACCATGCAGACTGCGCGTCTGCTGGAGGATGGGCCGACCGGGACCGTTTCGGGCAAACTGCGACAGATCCGACTGGCGCTGGCGCTGGAGCGGCGGCTTACGAAGGACGAGATCCTCGCGCTCTACCTCGACCGCGCGCCCTATGGCGGCAACACCGAGGGCATCCGCGCCGCCACCCGCACGTGGTTCGGGAAGGAGCCGCGACGGCTGACCCCCGCCGAGGCCGCACTGCTGGTCGCCCTGCCCCAGTCGCCCGAGACCCGCCGCCCGGATCGCCACCGCGAGGCCGCGCTGGCCGCCCGCGACCGCGTGATCGACCGGATGGAACGGCAGGGCGTGCTCACCGCCGATCTGGCCGATACGGCGCGGCGCGATCCGGTGCCGCGCGTGCGCCGCGACATGCCTGCGCTTGCCCCGCATCTGGCCGACCGCGCGCGGCGCGAGGGGCCGGGACCGGACGGGCGGCTCACCACGACGCTGGATGTCGACCTTCAAGCGCGGCTCGAAACACTCGCCGCGCGGGCGGTGGCGGATCATGGTGCGGGGCGGCTGTCGATTGCGATGGTGGTGGCGGATCATGTGAGCGGCGAAGTGCTCGCGAGCGTCGGGTCGGCAGGCTATGCGCCGACGGATCGGCAGGGGTTCGTCGATATGACCGTCGCCCACCGCTCGCCGGGATCGACGCTGAAACCGCTCATCTACGCGATGGCCTTTGACGATGGCCTCGCCCATCCCGAAACTCTGATCGACGACGCGCCCATCGCCTTTGGGGCCTATGCGCCTGAGAATTTCGATGGCGCCTATCGCGGCCCGGTGACGGTGGCCGAGGCGCTGCGCCTGTCCTTGAACATCCCCGTGGTCGCGCTGGCCTCCGAGATCGGCCCGGCGCGGGTCTATGCGGCGCTGGAGACGGCGGGCACCGATCCCCGACTGCCCGGTGGCGCGCCCGGTCTGGCCATCGCTCTGGGTGGTCTGGGGGTCACGCCCGAGGGGCTGACGGCGCTTTACGCCTCGCTCGCGAATGCTGGTCAGGTCACGACCCTGCGCCACCGCCCCGACACCCCGCGCGCCGTGCCCGCGCGCCTGGTGACGCCGGAGGCCGCGTGGCAGGTCGCACATATCCTGTCGTCGGTGCCGCCCCCGCCCAACGCGCCGCGCCTGCGCCTCGCCTATAAGACCGGGACCTCATACGGCCATCGCGACACGTGGGCCGTGGGCTTCGACGGGCGCTATGTGGTGACGGTCTGGATGGGGCGGCCTGACGGGACACCGGTGCCGGGCGCCTTTGGTGCCGATATGGCAGCACCGATCCTGTTCGAGGCGTTCAGCCGCGTGACCCCGCAGATCGAACCACTCGGCCCGCCGCCGCCCGGCACGCTGATGCTGAGCCATGCCGCCCTGCCCCTGCCCCTGCGCGAATTCAAACCGCGCGGGGCCGTCTTCGCCGCGCCCAAGGGTCAGCCGGAACTGGCCTTCCCCCCCGATGGCGCAACGGTCGAGACTGGCGGCATGCCGCTCGCGGTCAAGATCAGGGACGGTCGCCCGCCCTTTACCGTGCTTGCCAACGGTGCGCCGGTCCGGGTGGCCAGCCATGCGCGCGAGACGATGCTCGACCTGCCCGGCCCCGGCCATGTCACGCTTTCGGTGATCGACGCCGACGGACGTTCGGCCCGCGCGCAGGTGGAGTTGCGTTAGCCTGCGAGCTGGCCGCACTGACGCTCGTCGATGCCGCCTTGCACCCAGCCGATGCCCACACGGTCGGAGCCATCGTAGAGCGAGATCACCTGCCAGCCCGACGGACCGAAATGCTCGTAATCCCACATAACGTCCATGCCGCGACGCAGGGTGCCGATCTGCGCGGCCCCGGCGCGGTGGCCGGCGAGCAGGGGAACGTCGGGCCCGGCCCAGCCGATGCAGGCCGATCCGAATTCCGAAGGCACCGGCAGATCCTCGAGCGCGCGCAGCATGTAGTCGTAATACATGTCGATACGCTCACCGTCGGTGTTGATCGAGCAGCCGTGCAAGCGCTCCATCTCTTTCATCTGCGCGATGCTGCGGCGGACCTCTTCGCTGAAGCTGACGTCTTTGCCCGTGCAATCGGCGTTGTCGAAGATGTTCTGCCCGAGCGTCGAGCCGAAGCAGTATCCGGCACGGTCGAAGTGGAGGTTTCGGATGAACCACAACTCGTCGCATCCATCCGCAACGGCAGGGAGCGGGGCGAGGGTGGCAAAAAGGGCAAAGGCGAATCGACGCATGTAAATCACTCCGGAAAATTTAGTGATCGGATGCTAGCTGCGACCCAGCAAAAGAAAAGCCCCCGCACCATCGGTGGGGGGCTTTTCGTGTCGGTATTGGCGGCGATCAGCGGTGATCGTCGTCTTCATCCTCGTCGTCGTCGTTGTCCGGCAGGTTAAAGAAGCTGTCGGCGTCGACCGGCGCGTTGCGCTTGTCGTCTTCGTCATCATTGTCGTTGCCGGAGAGCGTGAAGGTCTCGAGACCCTCGATCGCGGTCGGCATCTTGGGCTCGGGGTCCATGCCAAGGCTCTGCTCGGTCGACAGGAGCTTGCGGCGGTCGTCATCCGACATCGCCTCGCCCTCGGCGGCTTTCTTCTTGGCGGCCTTTTGCACGGCGGCATCGAGTTCGGACTGTTTACACAGACCCAGCGCGACCGGGTCGATCGGTTCCATCTGCTGGATGTTCCAGTGCGTGCGCTCGCGGATCGACTGGATCGTCGGTTTGGTGGTGCCGACCAGCTTGGCGATCTGGGCGTCGGTCAGTTCCGGGTGGAATTTCACGAGCCACAGGATCGAGTTCGGACGGTCCTGACGCTTGGACAGCGGCGTATAGCGCGGGCCACGGCGCTTTTCCTCGCCCACGGCGGCAGCGTTATACTTGAGCTTGAGCTTGTGCAGCGGGCTCTGCTCGGCTTTGTCGATCTCTTCCTGCGTGAGCTGGTTGTTCGAGATCGGGTCAAAGCCCTTCACGCCCTGCGCGACTTCGCCGTCGGCGATGCCCTGCACTTCCAATTCGTGCAGACCGCAGAAGTCGGCGATCTGCTTGAAGCTGATCGTCGTGTTGTCCACCAGCCAAACGGCGGTGGCTTTGGCCATGATCGGTTTGTCCATAGCGACTCTCCTTTAGATACGCCGGTACCACTCCCCGGAAAGGGGCGCCTGTCGCAGGCTGGGCTACCGTTGTCGGGAAACTTGGTTGCCTTATAGTGCGGGCAAACGTCTGAGGAAAGAGTGAATGCGTGCCCTGATCCTGATCCTGCTTGCGGGCCTATTCGCCCTCCCCGCCCGCGCCGACGGTGAGCGGGCCGGGGATTTCGACTATTACGTGCTGGCGCTTTCATGGTCGCCCAATTGGTGCAAACTCGAAGGCGATGCGCGCAACTCGGAACAATGCGATCAGGATTTTGGCTGGGTCGTTCATGGGCTGTGGCCACAGTATGAGGTCGGCTGGCCCGCCTATTGCCCGACTGCCGCGCGCGCGCCCTCGCGGCAGATGACGGCGGCACAGGCCGACATTTTCGGCGCGGGCGGTGCGGCGTGGTATCAGTGGAAAAAGCACGGCGTATGTTCGGGGCTCGAGGCAGGCGCTTATTACGACCTCGCCCGCGACGCCTTCGCCTCAGTCGAAAAGCCTGAGGTTCTGCGCAAGATCGACCGGACCTTTTCGATCCCCGCGAGCCTGATCGAAGAGGCGTTTCTGCAGGTCAATCCCGACTGGGAGCCGGACATGATCACCGTCACCTGCCGCGACAGCCACATTCAGGAGGCGCGGATCTGTCTGACCAAGGATCTGGAGCCGCGCGTCTGTGCCCCCGATACCCGGCGCGACTGCACGATGCAGAATGCGCTGATCGAACCGATCCGCTAACCCACCAGCCAGAGCATGAAATAGAACGTCGCGGCCCCGCTGAGGATACCGGCCACGAGGTTGCGGGTGATCATGCCGACAACGAGCGTCACGCCAGCGGTGACGAGACGGGCGAGGTCCGGCTCACCCCCCGTGGCGGCGGGCCATAGAACCAGAGGTGCGACGAGGCCGGGCAGAACGGCGACCGGCGTGTAGCGCAGCGCGCGCAAGACCCAGGGCGGAAGCTCGCGATCCCCGATGAGACCGAGGAACGAGAATCGGATCAGGAACGTCCCGACCCCCAGAAGGGCGATGACAAGCCAGATGGTGCTATCAGGCAGGGTAATCATGGTGCGGCCCTTTTCGACATCCAGACCTCGACCAGCGAGCCTGCGGCCATCGCGGCCAGCGCCGCGAAGATCAGGCCGAGACCGTAGGGGATGAAGGCGAACAGGAGCGCGAGGATCACCGACGTCGCCGCCGCCGCGACATGGGCGAGCGTTTTCAGCATCGGGGCAAAGAGCGCAATGAAGGTCAGGGGCACGGCAAAGTCGATGCCGAAGCCGTCGGGAATCGAGCTGCCGACAAGTGCGCCGATCAGGGTGAACAGGAACCACATCGGCACGATCGGGGTCAGCACGCCCATGAGGTAGGCGAGCTTGAGCGGGATCGGCAGATCAGGCTCGGCCTCATACTTCTCGCCCGCAACGGCGGCGGACTGATCGACGAGCAAATAGGCGACGAGGGCACGCTGCCAAAGCTTCGCCTTGCCGAAATGGGGCACCAAAGCCGCGGAGTACATCGCCATGCGCATATTCACGGCGAGCGAGGTGGCGAGCACCATGACAACGGGTGCGTTGTCGACCATCTGCTGGATCGCTGCGAATTGCGACGCGCCCGCAACGACGAGCGTCGTCATCACCATCGTCTGCACGAGGTCGAGCCCTGCTTCGGTGGCGACCACCCCGAACAGGATCGAGAAGGGCATGACCATCAAGAGAAACGGCAGGCCGTAGCGCAGCCCCTCGAAGTACTGCGCGCTCTTTGTATACTTCCTTACGCCTTCTTGCATACCAGACCTCCCAGACTACCGCTAATGCGCGAATGCAGGGCTTGCAACCCGGACCTTGCGCAACAGACCGCAGTACCCCACCTTTCTCCGATGAGTGACGACGAACATATTCCACCCGGTGTGGTGCTGGCCGGCGGCCGGTCACGACGCATGGGCGGGCAGGACAAGGCCCGGATCGCGCTCGCCGGGCGCCCGATGGTGTCGCATGTGATCGAGCGGCTCGAACCTCAGGTCTCGCGCCTTGCGATCAACTCGAACGGCGATCCGTCGGTTTTCACGACGCCGCACCCGATTCTCACCGACAGCATCGACGACCAACCCGGTCCGCTCGCGGGGATTCTGGCCGCAATGGACTGGGCGCGCACGCTGCGTTCGGACTGGGTGGTGACCGTGCCGACCGACACGCCATTCCTGCCGACGGATTTCGTCCAGCGGCTGATACAGGCTCAGATCACCTCTCGCGCACCGATCGTGCTTGCCGAAACCTCGTCCGGTGTCGAACCTGTGGCGGGGCTTTGGTACACGCAACTGGCCAATGCGTTGCGCGGGTCGATCCAGACCGGAACGCGCAAGGTCACTGATTTCACTGAGGAAAAGGACGCAGTCAGCGCCCTGTTCGAGGATGCGGGGTTTGCGAACGTGAACACACCCGAAGACCTCGAAGCCGCCGAGGCACGGCTCCACAGCCAGAACTGAACCGGGGACGGACCCCTGAACCGGCCCCGGCGCCCTGAACCGGGGCGCAGGTTTCCGATCCGCTCCAATCCGCGTCGCCCTGCCTCACCAAATGGTCGTATCCGAGCGATTTTCCATCTTGTGCACCGCTCAAGGCGGACGTAGATGCGTCGGCGGGACACTCCGCCCCAACGCGGAGCGAATATCTGGAAGGATACCATGACCAACGCCCAAACGCCGGCTCAGCGCCCGGCCAATCCGCGCTTCTCTTCTGGCCCCTGCGCCAAGATTCCGACTTTCACCCTCGACAAGCTGAACGATGCCGCCCTCGGGCGTTCGCACCGTGCCGCGATCGGCAAGGCCAAGCTCAAGGCCGCGATCGAAACGACGCGTGAGATCCTTGGCATTCCCGCCGACTACAAAATCGGCATCGTGCCCGCGTCGGACACCGGCGCCGTCGAGATGGCCATGTGGTCGATGCTGGGAGCGCGCGGCGTGACCATGCTCGCCTGGGAAAGCTTCGGCTCCGGCTGGGTTACAGACGTGGCCAAACAGCTCAAGCTCGACGCCACCGTCATGACCGCCGATTACGGCCAGCTTCCCGATCTCGCCTCGGTCGATTTCGCGACCGACGTCGTGTTCACCTGGAACGGCACGACCTCGGGCGTGCGGGTGCCGAACGGCGACTGGATCGCGGACGACCGCGAAGGCATCACTATCTGCGACGCGACTTCGGCCGCCTTCGCGATGGACCTGCCGTGGGACAAGCTCGATGTGACGACCTTCTCGTGGCAGAAGGTTCTGGGCGGCGAAGCGGCCCACGGCATGATCGTGCTCTCCCCGCGCGCCGTCGAGCGTCTGGAAAGCTACACCCCCGCCTGGCCGCTGCCGAAGATCTTTCGCATGACCAAAGGCGGCAAGCTGATCGACGGTATTTTCGTCGGCGAGACGATCAACACCCCGTCGATGCTGGCGGTCGAGGATTACCTCGTCGCGCTCGATTGGGCGAAATCCGTGGGCGGGCTCAAGGGCCTGATCGCCCGCGCCGATGCCAACGCCAAGGTCATCCACGACTTCTGCGCGTCGCACGACTGGATCGCCAACCTCGCCGACGACGCGGAAACGCAGTCGAACACGAGCGTGTGCCTGAAGTTCACCGACGACCGGATCAAGGACGGTGCGGTGTTCGCCAAGGCCGTGGCCAAACGGCTGGAAGCCGAAGGCGTGGCGCTCGACATCGGTGCCTATCGCGACGCGCCCGCTGGCCTGCGTATCTGGTGCGGCGGCACGGTCGAAACCTCGGACATCGAAGCTCTGATGCCGTGGCTCGACTGGGCGTTCAACGCCGAGATCGAAGCTCAGTAAGACAATACGCTCGTCGGCCCGCCCGGCCACCTCGCAGAACCGCCCGCCGACGAGCGCATCCCCATTCCAAACCAAAGGACCAGAAAAATGGCTCCCAAAGTTCTCGTCTCCGACGCCCTCTCTGAATCCGCCGTCCAGATTTTTCGTGATCGCGGCGTCGAGGTCGACTTCGAACCCAAACTCGGCAAGGACAAAGACGCCCTGATCGCGAAACTGCGCGACGGCGGCTACGAAGGCCTTGCCATCCGCTCGGCCACCAAGGTCACGCAAGAGGTGCTCGACGCCGCCGGTGACCTGAAGGTCGTCGCCCGCGCCGGGATCGGTGTCGATAACGTCGACATTCCCGCCGCGTCTCAGAAAGGCGTGATCGTGATGAACACGCCCTTCGGCAACTCGATCACCACCGCCGAGCATGCCATCGCGATGATGTTCGCGGTTGCGCGCCAGATTCCCGAAGCCGACGCCTCCACCCAGGCCGGCAAGTGGGAGAAATCCAAGTTCATGGGGGTCGAACTGACCGCCAAGACGCTGGGCGTCATCGGCTGCGGCAACATCGGTTCGATCGCCGCCGACCGCGCCAAGGGTCTGCGCATGAAGGTTATCGCCTTCGACCCGTTCCTGAGCCAGGAACGTGCCGACAAGCTGGGCATCGAAAAGGTCGAGCTGGACGAGCTCTTGTCGCGCGCCGACTTTATCACCCTGCACGTGCCGCTGACCGACAAGACCCGTGGCATCCTGAACGCCGAGAACATCGCCAAGACCAAGAAAGGCGTGCGCATCATCAACTGTGCCCGTGGTGGTCTGGTGGATGAGGCCGCTCTGGCCGATGCGATCAAGTCGGGTCATGTCGCCGGTGCCGCGTTCGACGTGTTCGAGGTCGAACCTGCCAAGGAAAGCCCGCTTTTCGGTCTGCCGAACGTGGTCTGCACCCCGCACCTCGGCGCGTCGACCACCGAAGCGCAGGAGAACGTGGCGCTGCAAGTGGCCGAGCAGATCTCGGACTACCTGCTGACCGGCGCCGTGACCAACGCGCTGAACATGCCGTCGGTGACGGCGGAAGAAGCCAAGGTCATGGGCCCGTGGATCAAGCTTGCCGAGCACCTTGGCGCTTTCATCGGTCAGATGACCGAAGAGCCGATCAAAGAAATCAACGTCACGCTCGACGGTGTCGCGTCGAAGATGAACGTCAAAGCGCTGGATTGCGCGGTTCTGGCCGGTCTCATGAAGCCGCAGAATGCCGACATCAACATGGTCTCGGCTCCGATCATCGCGAAGGATCGCGGCATCAAGTCGTCCACCACCACGCAGGACAAAACCGGCGTGTTCGACGGCTACATCAAGATCGTGGTCAAGACCGACAAACGCGAACGCTCCATCGCGGGCACGGTGTTCTCGGACGGCAAGCCGCGGTTCATCCAGATCAAAGGCATCACCATCGACGCCGAGATCGGCGAACACATGCTCTACACGACCAACAAGGATGTGCCGGGCATCATCGGCACGCTAGGCCGCACGCTGGGCGAGATGGGCGTGAACATCGCCAACTTCACCTTGGGTCGGAACCAGCAGGGCGGCGACGCCATCGCGCTCCTCTACGTCGATGCGGAAGTGCCGTCGAACGTGCGCAAGGCGCTGACCGATACGGGCATGTTCCAGAACGTGGCCGGGCTGCGCTTCGCGGTCTGAGGTTTCGCCCGCTCCGGCGGGCGACCCAAGTGGGGGGCCAGCCCCCCACACCCCCCGAAGTATTTTTGGGAACAGTGAAGAGGCTGCCGTTTCGGCGGCCTTTTCTATGTCCAGAGTTCAGGCTGCTGGGTGTAGGCGATGTAGAGCGGGTGTTTCGGGTGGCCCGCCTTGGACAGACCCAGATGATAGAGCGGCTTGCCGGTCGCACGCAGCAGCGCCTCGACCTGCGCGCCACGGTCGAGGTGTTCGCCATGGGTGCCCCAGGCGCAGATCACCTGATCGGCCCAGTCCGTGCTTTCGACGATCGCCGCGTCGTTCTCAGGCCCCACCGGGTCGTCGGCGCGGCGCATCGCGCGAGGGTCGGTGTCACGCCAGGCAAAGATGTTGAGCACCCGAAAACTGCCGAAACCCAGCGCGCGGGCGCGCCGCTCGCAACGCTCCACGGTCGGGTCGTTCTGCACCTCGGTCGCAGTCGACGGGTTCAGCATGATGAAGAGTGCGCGTTTGCCCGCCGCGTCCCAGACGCGGGTGAGCGTGTAGCGGTAGCGTTCGCAATCGGAGTAGACGGCCACCGACGGGGCATCGCCTTTGGTATGTTCTCGCGTGATCATGCGGCGGTTTTTGCCCGACGCGCGCCGGAACTCAAGTCGCGCTTGCGGAATTTGACCAATGGGTCAAGGTGAGCTCCATGTTGATATCCGAAATCATCCGCAAAAAACGCGACGGCTCCAAGCTGGACGAGGCCGAGATCGCCGCGCTGGTCGCTGGCATCACCGATGGCTCGGCCTCGGACGAACAGGTGGGCGCCTTCGGCATGGCGGTCTATTTTCAAGGGATGGAAGCGGACGAGGCCGCGGCCCTGACACTCGCCATGCGCGATTCTGGCGATGTGTTGCGCTGGGACCTGCCGGGCCCGGTCGTGGACAAGCATTCGACGGGCGGCGTGGGCGACAACGTCTCGCTCATGCTGGCGCCGATCGTGGCGGCCTGCGGGGGCTATGTGCCGATGATCTCGGGACGCGGGCTGGGGCACACCGGCGGCACCCTCGACAAGATGGAGGCGATCCCGGGCTATTCCGCGACGCCCGACAACGACACTTTCCGTCGCGTGGTGCGCGAGGTGGGCTGCGCCATCATCGGCCAGACCGGCACCATCGCGCCCGCCGACAAGCGGTTCTACGGCATCCGCGACGTGACCGCGACGGTCGAATCGATCCCGCTGATCACCGCGTCTATCCTGTCCAAGAAACTGGCCGCCGGGCTCGACGCGCTGGTGATGGATGTGAAGACCGGCAACGGCGCCTTCATGCCCACCTATGCGCAGTCCGAGGATCTGGCGCGGAGCATCGCTCGGGTCTCGACCGCGGCAGGGGTGCCGTGTCACGCGCTGCTGACCGCGATGGACCAGCCGCTCGCGCGCGATGCGGGGAACGCGGTCGAGGTGAGGAACGCGGTCGAGTTCCTGACCGATGTGCATCGCGACGTGCGGCTCGAATGGGTGACGCTGGCGCTGGCGGGCGAGATGCTGGCGATCGCCGGGCTGGCCCCCGACCGTGACACAGGGTTTTCCGTGGCGCGCGCCGCTTTGGAGGACGGGCGCGCGGCGGACGTCTTCGGCAAGATGGTCGCGGGGCTCGGCGGGCCTACCGATTTTATCGAACGCTATGAGAAACACCTGCCCAAAGCGCCGCTAAGCCGCGACGTGGACGCGCCGGTCGAAGGTCATATCAGCGAGATCGACACGCGGGGCATCGGGCTCGCGGTCGTGGAACTCGGCGGCGGGCGCAGGCGGTCGGCGGATAAGATCGACCCGGCGGTCGGCATCACCGGCATGATCGACCTTGGCCAGACCGTGCGGGTGGGCACGCCACTCTGCACGATCTACGCGCGCACCGAGGACGCGCTCGACGCGGCGGAGCGGCAGGTCCGAGCCGCCTATCGCATCGGTGACGCGCCGGAGCAGACCGACCCGGTGCTCAAGATCATCGCATAGCCATTTCGCCGCGCGGGGCGCGTCCGCCGAGATGGGGGGCCAGCCCCCCATGGGGTCGTTCGCGGGGCGAACGCCCCCTGCCCCCCGAAGTATTTGGAGAACGATGAAGCGCATTCACGCCTTGTTAAGGTTAACGTGCGATCGTGCGAGCACGGTACAGGCTGAAGAGCCGATGACCGTGAACGGTGAAGCCTCCCGGTCCTAAGCCGGGAGGTGGACTCCGATCCTCCGGTACAGCCCTTTGTCTTCACTGTTCCGAAAATACTTCGGGGGGTGAGGCTCATTCGCCCCGCGAATGAGACGAGGGGGGCAGCGCCCCCCTGCCCGGTCAGAGGTTGAACACCCGGCTTGGGTGCAACTCGCCCGCCTTGTAGATGCCGACCGCGACCGGTTCACCATCGTAGGACGCCCAGGCCTCGTCGCCGTAGTCGACGTCGGACGCGAGCACCATCCCGGGGTTGCCGTGGCGCAGTCGGGTCGCGCCCTCAGCGGTGCATTTCAGCTCGGGCAGCGAGGTCAGGCCCTCGGACAACGGGATGAGGAGCGCGTCGATCTCTTCGGTTTTCGCGAGTTCCTCGATCCGCTCCATGCTCACGCCTTCTTCCGCCACGAAGGGGCCGGACCAAATGCGGCGCAGCTCGCGGACATGACCGTAGCAACCGAGCGCCTCACCCAGATCGCGGGCGATGGCGCGCACGTAGCCGCCCTTGCCGCAGGTCATTTCGAGCGTGACGTGATCGGTGTCGGGACGGTCGACCAGCTTCAGTTCTTCGACGAAGAGCGGGCGGGCCTCGATCTCGACCTCTTCGCCGTCGCGGGCGAGTTTATAGGCGCGCTGACCGTCGATCTTCACCGCCGAGAACTTGGGGGGCACCTGCATGATGTCACCGGTCAGGGGCGCGAGCGCTTGGGTGATCTGGTCATCCGAGGGCCGCGTCTTGCTTTCGGCGATTACTTCGCCCTCGGCGTCGTCTGTATTTGTCGCCTGCCCCAGACGCACGGTAAATCGGTAAGCCTTCAGCGCGTCGGTGATATAGGGCACGGTCTTGGTCGCCTCGCCCAGCGCTACGGCGAGAACGCCTGTCGCCTCGGGGTCCAGCGTGCCAGCATGGCCCGCCTTTTTCGCGTCGAATGCCCAGCGCACTTTGTTCACCACGGCGTTCGAGGAAAGACCGGCCGGCTTGTCCACGACCAGCCAGCCGTGAACGTCGCGCCCCTTCTTGCGGCGTCCCATTATTCTTCCTCGTCGCCTGCGTTGATGTCGCGCTGCACCGTCTCGTCCGAGAACAGGCGGCGGGTCGCATCCATCTGGTCGAAGGTCTCGTCGATGACGAAGCGCAGGTCCGGCGTGAACTTGAGGTTTGTCACTTTTCCGATGAAGCGGCGCAGCTCATGCTTGTTGCGGGCCAGCGCCTTGATCGCCTCGTCGGCATTCTTGCCGCCGAGCGGCATGACATAGGCCGTCGCGATCCTCAGGTCGGGCGACGTGCGCACCTCGCCCACCGTGATCGACAGGCGGTTGAGGTCCGGGTCGTGGATCTCACCGCGCATCAGCACGTCGGACAGGGTGCGGCGGATGAGTTCGCCCACGCGCAGCTGGCGCTGGGACGGGCCCGTGCCTTCGTTGAATCGGTTCTTCGACATGGCCGCGATGTAGTGCCGATTGCGTGTTCGCGCAACAGGCACTAGGACGAAGGCCGAACGACGGAGGGTCAGATGAGCGAATTGCCGGGTATCGTGGTGAACGGGGCGTCGGGGCGGATGGGTCAGATGCTCGTCAAACTGGTGTCCGAAAGCCCGGCCTGCCGTCTGGTCGGTGCGCTGGAACGTCAGGGGCACGACTGGGTCGGTCAGGATATCGGGACCGCGATGGGCGGGGCCGAGCTGGGCGTCATCGTGACCGACGACGCGCTCGAAGCCATGTCCAAGGCGCAGGCCGTGATCGACTTCACCGCCCCTGCCGCCACCATCCCGCTGGCCGAGATCGCGGCGCAGGCGCGCGCCGTCCACGTCATCGGGACGACCGGGCTGGACGAGGACGACATCGGCAAGCTCGACGCCGCCGCGCGTCATGCCGTGGTGATACGGGCGGGCAATATGAGCTTCGGCGTGAACCTCTTGACCAAGCTGACCGAAACCGTGGCCCGCGCGCTCGACGTCGAATTCGATATCGAGATCGTCGAGGCACACCACAAGCACAAGGTCGATGCGCCCTCGGGCACCGCGCTCATGCTTGGAGAAGCTGCTGCCGAGGGTCGGGGCGTGCGCCTGACGGATGTGGCCGACCGGGGCCGCGACGGGATCACCGGCGCGCGCGAAGAGGGGCACATCGGGTTTTCGGCGATCCGGGGCGGCGACATCGTCGGTGAGCATGACGTGATCTTTGCCGGGCCGGGCGAACGCATCATCCTGCGCCACGTGGCCACCGACCGTGCGATTTTTGCGCGCGGCGCGCTCAAGGCTGCGCTCTGGGGCATCGGGCAGAAGCCCGGCGCCTACGACATGATGGACGTGCTCGGCCTCTGACGGGTCCCGGCGCCCGCGCCTATAGTCTTTAGAATAACCGTTGAGGCTTTTTTGCCCCTGAACTGCGCCCGCGCGGCTTTATGCGTTGACAGAGTACGGATGCCCGCACCTATCCTTGTACCAGTTAGATCATTTATTTTTCCGGGGGACATTCATGAAACTGCGCAAGTCGATTCTGTCTTTGGCAGCCAGCGCGCTGCTCGCCACCTCAGCCACGCCCGTTCTCGCCCAAGCCGAAATTTTCGGCGCCGTCGTGGGCGGGATCATCGGCGGGGCCATCGCAAACTCCAACGCGCCCCGCACTCGGACCTACTCCAACTCCGGCTACAGCGCGGCGCGGGAGCAGAACCGACAGGTGCAGACCGCGCTGAACTATTTCGGCTTTCCCGCCGGTACGCCCGATGGGGCGCTGGGGCCGAACAGCCGCCGCGCGATTTCGAGCTATCAGGCCTATCTCGGGGCGCCCGCCACGGGCCAGCTGACCGAGATCGAGCGGAATGTGCTGACCTCCGCGCATACGCGCGCCCAGACCGGTGCGCCGGATGTGATGAAGACGATCTCGCGCAGCTCGGATGGGGCCAAGGCGCTGCTCGCCGAGCAATACAAGACGATGACCGGCACGCGTGTCGGATCGTCGGGCGGCTATGCGGGCCTACCGATGGAAGTGTCCGATGCCATCGACGAGATCGCGGAAAGCTCCGACCCGTCGGCGGAGCAACTGCTGCAGCGCTCGGGTTTCATCCAGCTGGGCGACATGAACGGGGACGGGAACACCGATTACATCATCGACACGGCCTTTGCCGGGTCGAGCTTCTGGTGCAATGCGAACCAGTGCAAATCGCTGGTCTTCGTGTCGACCCCGGACGGGTATCGCCGCAACGACCTGCTGATCGCCAACCCGACCACGAATGATTTCAACTGTATCGGCGGGTCCTGCACCGTGATGGCGGGCGCGGGCCAGACGACCGCCCCGGCGGCTACACCGGGAACGGGCACCACGCTCGCCTCGACCGGAGGGGCCGGGCTTCAGGTCTTTGGGCAGGCAAGTAACGCGGATTCGTTATCGAACCATTGCGGGCGCGTGACGCTACTGACCAATGCCAACGGCGGCTTCACAACGATCGACAAGATCGTCGATGCGAACCTCGTGCTGAACGAGCAGTTCTGCCTTGCCCGGACCTATTCGATCGAGGCGGGGGCGCAGACAGCGCTCGGCATGCAGGGCGTGTCGCCGGATCAGATCGCGCAGATCTGCGGCGCCTATGGGACCGCGATGGGCGAAATCGTATCCGGCCTGTCGATCAAGCCGCGCACCGAGGTGGTGCAGCAGGTCTCGACCTTCATCCTCGACAGCGGACAGGACCCGGCGCAGCTTTCGACCGCCGCGCATATCTGCCTTGGCCACGGCTACCAGACCGACGACATGGGCATGGCCCTCGGCTCGGGCCTGTTGCTGGTGGTGCTTGGCGAGGGCGCATTCGGCGAGCTCATCGGCCACCACCTGCGGCAGGGCATCGGCGCGACCAAGCGCATGGACCTCGCCCGCGAATGGTACGACGCCAGCCTCGCTGCCGTCGACAATGGCGCGACCCGCGTTTTCGCCCCGACGATGGCGGACCGTCCGGCGCTGATCCGTGCGGCGCTGACCAGTTCTGCGGGCGCCGTCGCACCGGGTGCGACCGAGGCCGGGTCGACTCAGGTCGGGCTGCCGATCTTTCGTTGAACCCGACCGAGGGTATCGTTGAAACACAGGGTAGCGCGCCGGTCCGGCGCGTTATCCGTTTTGTACAATGACTTTTGCCCAACAGACGGGCAGGAATGTCACCCGGTCGGCAAAAACAGGGTCACAACAGGCAGGCGCAGTCCGAAAACATTGAAAATGCTGCAGGTGCGAAGTAAGCTGAACACGTTGCAGTATGGATATTCGACATGCCTACGAAGCCACGCCTGACCGCCAATGACTGGATCGCTGCCGGGTTTCGCGCCCTCGTGACAAAGGGGCCAGATTCGCTCAAGGCCGAGCCGCTTTCGCGCGACCTTGGGACCACGAAGGGCAGTTTTTATTGGCATTTCAAAGACCTCCCTGATTTCAAGACCAAGATGCTCCACCATTGGCAGACGAGCGTGATCGGTGCTTTGACCGCTGCGGTCGACGCGGGCGGCACGCCCAGCCAGCGGCTTTACCGCATCAATGAGATCGCCTCATCCGACGCCGGATCTTTCGGCGGTGCAGCATTGGAGCCTGCGATTCGCGCCTGGGCGCAGTCGGACACCGAAGTTGCGGACGCGATCGAAGAGATCGACACTAAGCGGATCGCCTATCTCAGCGCCACGCTGAAGCAGTTGGGCCTGACCAATCCCGAGTTCGCGCGCATCATCTACGGCGCCTATATCGGCATGGGCACGCTTTCGGCGACCGATGGGCAGGACAATACCGATGCGCTGTCCACCCTGACCGCCGCGATGCTCGCGCTTCAGGACGCCTGACGCCGCGACAGACGGTCAACCAGCCGCGCCCGCGCCTCGGGCAGGGGTTTGTCGCCCAGCGCATGGGCCAGCCCGTGGGTCAGGAAATGCCCGGTGGTGCGCAGCCCGTCCGGTATCCCCGCCAGATCGCCTGTGACGATCCCCAAAAGCTCCTGCGGCAGCGGCAGTAGTCGGTCGGCCCACTCCCCCGCCCCCTCGGCGCTCACGGCCCGGCCTGTCTTGGGCGAGACATAGGCCAGATCCTCGGCCCCGCCGGTCACGGCGCAGGCGGTCAGGTCGAGGCCATAGCCAAGATCCTCCAACAGCGCGCGTTCCCATTGCAGATAGCCCACCGGCCAAGCCGGCGTTTCGGCCAACAGGTCGAGCATGGCGATGCTGCGGGCGTAAAGCTGCGGATGCGCTTCGCGCTCGGGCAAAGCGAAGGACAAGAGAGCGGTGATGGCGTTCAGACCGGCAAGCGCGTTGCGGTCCCCCATGATCGCCGCCGCACGGCTTTTCACCGGCTCGACGGTGAAGGCCCCGATGTGTTCTTCGAGCCGCGCGCGCCAGACCACGTCGAGTTGCGATCCCGGTTGCAGGATCGGGGCGATCTTGCGCGACACACCGCCCCGGACCACGCCCGCGTGGCGGCCATGCTCGGCCGTGAACACCTCGATGATGACCGAGGTTTCGCCATGCTTGCGCACGCTCAACAGCGTGCCCTGATCCCGCCACTCCATGCCGGACATTCTGCGCGGCGGCGGGTGACACGCAAGGGCTTGCGTTGAGGCAAGGTTTCAGCCCTCATGGCGGCATGACAGCCCCTGCCCGCCTCAGCGCATTCGTGATCGCCATCGCCGCCGCCGTGGCGCTGTGGCTTCAGGTCATCGTGTCCCACGACCTCACCGGCAGCGCCGGGGCCACGCTCTGGGTCATCCTCGGCTACTTCACCATCCTGACGAACCTCATCGTGTTCGCGACCTTCGCGCGCATGGCACTGACCGGGCGGATGTTGTCGCCCGGCTGGCTGGCGGGCGTGACGCTCTGGATTGCCATTGTCGGCGTGGTCTATCACGCGCTCCTCGCCAGTATATGGGAGCCTCAGGGGCTCGCCCTGCGCGCCGATCAGGGGCTTCACACGGTGACGCCGATCCTGACTCTCGCCTTCTGGCTTGTGTTCGCGCCGAAGGACGGGCTGGGCGTGATGGATGCGGTGCGCTGGCTCGGCTGGCCGTTGATCTATGTGATCTATGCGCTGATCCGGGGCATCTTCACCCAGACCTACCCCTATCCGTTCATCGACCTCAACGTGCTCACCCCCGGTCAGGTGGCGGTAAACGCGGTGGGGCTGACGGTCGCATTCTTCATCGGCGGGCTGGTCTTCGTGGGTCTTGGACGGGTTCTGAAATGACCCCAGCCGCCCGCATCGGTGCCGCCGTCGTGGCGGTCATCGCCTGCGCATCGCTCATCGGGCAATTCATCCTCGGCTACGGGCCGGAGGATACCGCCGTCGGCACGATCTGGGCGCGCCTGCGCTACTTCACCATCATCACCGGCATCATGGTCGCCGCGACGTTCACATGGATGACCCTGAGCGGGCGGCGGGCCGAGCCACGCTGGACCGCAGGCATCACGCTTTGGATCCTGATCGTCATGGTGGTCTATCACGGGCTGCTCGCCACATATGGCAAGAGCGGGCTGGCGTTCTGGACCGATCACGGCTCCCACACCTTCACGCCCATCCTGACAGCGCTTTGGTGGCTCGTCTTTGCGCGTCACATCGCGTTTCCGTGGCGGCTGGCCATCCTCTGGCTCGCCTATCCGGCCATCTATCTGGCCTATGCCCTGCTGCGCGGCGCTTTCGATGGCGTCTATCCGTATTTCTTTGTCGACCTGTCCCGGTTCCCGGCAAGTCAGATCCTCGTCTACTGCATCGGGCTGTGCATCGCCTTCTGGCTCGCCGGTCTCGGCATGATTGCCGTCGCACGGGTGCGCGCGCGGGTGTAGACTGCGGCCATGCCCGCCTTGTGCCGATCCTGCCTGACGACGTTTGACGAGGGGACCCGTTGCCCCGCGTGCCGGTCGCCGCGCGTGCTGTCGCACCCGGAGCTGTTCGATCTGTCCATCGCCCACATGGATTGCGACGCCTTCTATGCGAGCGTCGAGAAACGCGACGACCCGAGCCTTGCGGGCAAGCCCGTCATCATCGGCGGCGGCAAGCGGGGGGTCGTCTCGACCGCCTGCTATGTGGCGCGCATCCGGGGCGTGCGCTCGGCCATGCCGATGTTCAAGGCGCTGGAGCTGTGCCCCGACGCGGTCGTCATCAAGCCGCGCGGATCGCATTACGCCGCCGTGTCCAAGCAGATCCGCGCGATGATGGACGAGCTGACGCCGGGGATAGAACCCCTGTCGCTGGACGAGGCATTCCTCGACATGACCGGAACCGAACGGCTGCACCACGCCCCGCCCGCCGTCATGCTCGCCCGGCTGGTCAAACGGATGGAGGACGAGTTGGGCCTGACCGGCTCCATCGGCCTCAGCCACAACAAGTTTCTGGCCAAGGTGGCCAGCGATCTGGACAAACCGCGCGGGTTTTCGGTGATCGGTAAGGCCGAGACGATGAGTTTCCTCGCCGGTAAACCCGTGCGGATGATCTGGGGCGTGGGGGATGCCGCGCAAGCCTCGCTCGACCGGGCGGGGATCAGGACGTTCACCGACCTTCTGCGCTGGGACAAACAGGCGCTGGTGGAGCGGTTCGGGGGGATGGGCGAGCGGCTCTGGCATCTAGCACGCGGCGAGGATTTTCGCCGCATCTCGGCCAATGCGCCGGTGAAGTCGATCTCGAACGAAACCACGTTTTTCGAGGACACCTCCGACCCCGATCTGCTCGACGGGCATCTGTGGCGGCTGTCGGAAAAGGTCGCGGACCGCGCCAAGGCAAAAGGGCGCGCGGGGCGGGTGGTGACACTGAAACTCAAGCGCGCCGACTTCAAGCTGATCACCAAACGCACGAGCCTGCACGACACCACGCAAAGCGCGGATCGTATCTATCGCACCGCCCGCAGCCTGTTTGACACCGTCGCGAACAAGGGGCCGTTCCGGCTGATCGGCGTGGGAATTTCCGAGATTTCCGGGGCCGATGGCGCGGATACGGCGGGCGATCTGCTCGACCCGCAGGCCGCGCAGCGTCGGGCGGCGGAGAAAGCAACCGATGCGATCCGGGCCAAGTTCGGGGACGGCGCGATCCTCAAGGGTCGCGCAATCCGTTAACCGTGGTCCCGCCAATTTCTTGAAAATTGTATCGATCCCAAGCCAAGTCGCGCCGACGCGCATTGGGATTGGAGACCACATGAACAACGACCACCTCATCCGCGAGATCGACGCGGCGCTGACGGCCCATGCACAGTGGAAACACAAGCTGTCCAACGCGATCAACATCGGCCAATGCGAACAGGGGGCCGACGCGATCGCCTGCGACGACCGCTGCGCCTTTGGTCAGTGGCTGTATGGTCAGACGCTCGATGCCGGGACGAAAGCACGCAAACCCTATCAGGTCACGCGCCGCCTTCATGCCGATTTCCACGTCAGTGCCGGGAAGATTGCGAAACTCGCCGAGCAGGGCGAAAAGGCTCAGGCGTGGGCGCTCATGGACAGCGAATATTCCTATCGCTCCGATAAGCTGAACCGCGCGCTTCAGAAATGGCGCGGCGAACTGTCGCGCTGACTATTCGGCGGCGAGCGGGAGGTCCTGCGGACGCCCGACCTCGGCAATCCGCGCAATCACCCGGTCGAGCGACTCGCGCATGCTGGTGAAGTTGCCGTTCGGGACCAGCTTGGCCTCGTTCATGTAGAGCGAACGGTCGATCTCGATCTGGATCGCGTGTTGTCCGCGCGACGGGCGGCCGTAATGCTGCGTCGTAAAGGCGCCCGCGAAGGGCGTGTTGCGCCCGACCTTGAACCCCTCATCCCGGAACGCGAGTTCGATCTCATCCACGATCTCGCCCCCGGCGCTGGCCCCGAACCGGTCGCCCAGCACGATCTCGGGCTTCTCGCGGCGGCCCCGGCACAGGCTGTCGATGGCTTCGTGCGGCATGGAATGGCAGTCGATCAGGATCGCCTGACCGAACAGGCGATGCGACTCGTTCACCAGCGTCTTGAGCCGCGCGTGGTACGGGTGCCAATGCGACCTGAGCCGCGCTTCGGCTTCGGCCAGAGGAATCTTGCCACGGTAAATCTGACGACCACCCGCGACCACGCGGGGAATCACCCCGAGACCCGAGGCGACGCGCGGGTTGTGCGTGCCCTTCTCGACCCCACGAATGAGCGCCGGGTCGAGCTCTTCTGCCCCGCGGTTCACGTCGACGAAGGCGCGCGGCACGTTCAGCGTCAGAAGCGGCGCGCCGTGCGAGGGCGCAGAGGCGAACAAATCATCGACGAAAGCATCTTCGGAGGACCGGATCGTGCGCGAATCGAGCACCGTGCGACGCAGGAACCCCCAACCGTAGTCCCGCCCTGAATGAGGCGAGGCAAATATGGCCGAGGTAGATCTCAGGCTGGGATATTCGACGCTATGCGAGGGACTCATTTTCTCTCCTGATGCGCCAACATAGACCGATTACGAAGCCTGCCAAAAGCCCCTTGCACAGTGGTTCGACTCCTTTTATAGACACGCGAACCGACGCGGGCTTTCCCGCGTCTGTTTGTTTGGGTTAGCGCCCGGACAGGAAATTCAGGGCGATTAGCTCAGCGGTAGAGCACTTCGTTGACATCGAAGGGGTCACTGGTTCGATCCCAGTATCGCCCACCATGAACCGCCTCGGCCGCGAGGCATAAACACAAAGGCGCGACCAGCGCCGCGAATGAGGAGAAGGGCCATGAAAGTCCGCAACTCGCTCCGCTCGCTGAAGAACCGGCACCGGGATTGCCGCGTCGTGCGCCGTAAAGGCCGCGTCTACGTGATCAACAAGACCCAGCGCCGCTTCAAGGCCCGTCAGGGCTGATCGGTAAGCTCAGTATTGCGATAGGGCCGTCGGAGAAATCCGACGGCCCTTTTCTTTTGTCCGACTTTCACTCCCCGTGACCCGCGCACCGATTGGCGGCGGGCCACAAGGATCGTGTCTCAGAACGCGGCCAACAGCCGCACCATCGTCGCCTGCGTCACGTAACCCGTGACCGGTAGGTCGCGCGAGCTTTGGAAGCGGCGGATTTCGCGGCGCGTGCCGGGGCCGAACACCCCGTCGACCTCGAGATCGTCGAAGCCGAGGCTGACCAGACGATTCTCGACCAGAAGCCGCGTCACCCGGTTCCCGGCGACCACCTGCTCTTCGCGCTCGGCGGCGGCCATTTCCTGTTGGTTCTGCTGGTTCTGGGAGAACTGCGACAGGCGTGCCTGCGCCTCCTGCACGAAAAGTCCGTTCGGATAGCGATCGAGATAGGCGCGGTAGCTGTCCGGCATATCCTCGTTGCGCACGCGATCCCAGAAATCGCGCTCGTCGGCTTCGGCCTCGGCCCGATTCGCAGCTTCGATGTCGTCGAGACGATCCTGCGCGACCTCCGAGAACAGACCGTCCGGGTAACGGTCGAGATAGGCGCGCAGCCCGGCCTCGTCCTGACCCTGCCCGATCTGGTTCCAATACCGCCGGTCTTCGCGTTCCTGCCGCGCCTGACGCTCGGCGGCCTCACGCTCCAACTGGGCGGCGCGTTCGTCGGCCTGTGCGGTCATCCGCGTAAGCATGTCACGACTGAGATAGCCGGTGACGCTATAGCCGTTCGCCGATTGATAGGACCGGATCGCGGCACGGGTGGCTGGGCCAAAGATGCCGTCGATCCCGCGCGGGTCGTGATCCAGCAGCGCGAGGTTGCGCTGAACCTGACGGCGCGCGGCCTGATTGAGGTTCAGCGCAGCCTCGGCGGCTTCGTCCTGATTGACCTGATTGTCCTCAAGCTGGCGCAGCGCGGCGCGGGCTTCTTGGTTGTGGAGGCCTTCGGGGAAGTATTCGAGGTAGAGCGAATAGCCCTCTTCGTCGTCCATCGTCCGCGCGACCACCCAAAAGGCGTCGTCGGGCGACTGTTCGGTGCGCTCGATCACGACGCGGCCACTGTCACCTGCAGGCAGGAAAGGCACCACGTCCGAGACAAAGCCGCTGGCGCTCACCCCGCCCGGCCCACCGTCGAGACCTTCGCCAAGCGGCAGGCCCGGCACCAGCACGACCTCGTTCGCGAGGCGGATGATCCGGTCGACGGGACCGGTCAGGATGGTCACGCCCTGCGGCGCCTCAAGATCGAACTCGTCCGACAGTCCGGTGCCCGCGACATCGTCCCCCGAGGGTGCGGCCATCAGGATCGACTGGCCCTGAAACTCGGCCAGCACGTCGAGGATAGGGCCGATCGCCAGCGCCTCGCCCGCCACGGACACGGCGTTGGGGCGGTCGGCTTCATGGGTCAGCAGGTAGCTGTCGCGCGGCCCGCCGACCATGTGGCCCGCGAGATAGACGAGCACGCGCTCGCCGTCTTCGGCGTCCTCGCGGAACTCCTGCACCGCGTCACGCACATCGTCGCTTTCCTGATCGAGCGACGAGGTCACGGTGAACCCGCTGTCCTCGAGCCGCTGGGCCAGGGTCACGGCCTGCGCGGCGCCTGACACATCAGGCAGGTTTTCGTATTCGGATTGCACGATGATGAGCGCCGCATCGGCAGCGGCGATCTGCGGCACGGTGGCCAGAACTGCAAAGCTAGTCGCCAGCGCGGCGAATGGTTTCTGTCGCATGGAACCTCCCATTGGTCAGGGTCGCGATTGACGCAAACCTGTGCCGTCCCGCCCCGTTATCCAATATCAACGGGTCGTTATGGGATATGTTCCGGCGGTGATCCGCCGCTCACGGCGCTCAGTCGTAGCTGCGGATGTCGTCGATCACCTTGCCATCGTTGGGCAATGCGCCCGGCGCGACGATCTCGACCTTACCCCTGAGTTTCAGGACGTCCGCGATGGTCCGGCTATAGGCATCGGCGTCGCCGCCCGACGATTCGACCTGCACCGTCATCACGTCCGCCTCGCCCTCGCGGCTGGCCACGACCCGCGCCTTGGCGATCTCGGGGTGCTTGGCGACGAAATCCGCGACCTGTTCGGGTCGGACGAACATGCCCTTGATCTTGGTCGTCTGATCGGCCCGGCCCATCCAGCCCTTGATCCGCAGGTTGGTGCGTCCACAGGGGCTGACCCCCTCCAACACCGCCGACAGATCGCCGGTCGCGAAACGGATAAGCGGATAATCCGCGTTGAAGGTGGTGACGACCACTTCGCCCACTTCGCCGGGGGCCACGGGGTCGCCGGTGCCGGGGCGCACGATCTCGACGATCACGCCCTCGTCCACGATCATCCCCTCCATTGCCGGGCTCTCATAGGCGATGTTGCCCAGATCGGCGGTGGCATAGTTCTGAAGGCAGGCGATGCCGCGATCCGCGTATTCCTGACGCAGCGACGGGAACAACGCCCCGCCCCCGACGGCGGCCTTGGTGATGCCCAGCGTCACACCCATCTCGTCGACCTTGTCGAGGATGATCTTGAGGTAATCCGGCGTGCCCGCATAAGCGGTGGTGCCGATGTCGGCGGCGGCCCGCACCTGCAACTCGGTCTGTCCAACCCCGGCGGGCACCACGGCGGCCCCGACCGCACGCGCGCCGTTCTCAAAGATCATCCCGGCGGGCGTCAGATGGTAAGAGAAACAGTTCTGCACGATGTCGCCCTTTCCGATCCCGGCAGCATTCAGGAATCGCCCAATCCGCCACCAGTCATCGCCCACCCCGCCCGGCTCATAGATCGGGCCGGGGCTTTGGAAGATGTGACCATACTCATGCGTCTTTTTCGCCGCATAGCCGCCCAGCGGGCTGGACACCGCTTGGGATTTCCCGATCTCGGACTTGCGCAGCACCGGGAGGCTCGCCAGCGCCTCGACACTCGTGATGGTCGCGGGATCGACGCCCCTGAGGCTTTCACCGTATCCCGGCAGCGCCTGCGCCCGGGCGATCTGGCGCGGCAGAGCGCGGGCGATATCGTCGGCGCGCGCGTCCGCCGAGCGGGTTTCGAGGTCATCGAAGAAGTCGGACATGGCGGGGCCTCTTTACCGGTACGTTCTGGGGTCTGCGGCAATCCGCCCAATCCCCGCATACAACGGTATACGGTAGACAGGATCACCAAATTTACGTTGGGTAAGCTGATAAGTAATTCTGGAGAAACTTATATGCCGGACAGGTATTTGCACCGTGTGACATTGGACGACGACCGGCAGGTGGCGGAAATCGATCTGACGGGTCTGAGGCTCGAAACCTCGGGCGAAGTGAACGCGCTTTACGATGCGATCGAGGCGGCTCTGGCGCAGTCCGGCGAGGAACTTTGGTTCTTTCTGATCAACTACTCGGGTTTCCGCATCGACAGCGACGCGTGGTACACCCACCACAAGCGCGGCAAGGCGCTGAACCTCGGCCACAGCATGGGCACCGTGCGCGTGGACATGAGCGACGAGACCCGCCGCCAGATCGAGCGCACGGCCGAAACCGAAGCCTTCGACCCGAACCTGTTCGCCGACCGTGAGGCGGCGCTGGCGCGGCTGGCCACCCTGCCCTCGAGGCGGCGCACAAAGGTGGCGCATAAGGTCGGCTATTCGGAGGCGGATTTCGCCAAGCGTATCTCGTTCGACGGGGCGCGGGAGATCATGAACGTCGATTTCTCGAACTTCGTCTTTCACCACTCCGGCGACGTGAACGCGTTCTACGATCATATCGAGGCGCGGCTCGAAGAGACCGCCGTGCGCTGGTTCTTTCTCATCAATTACGACGGCTGCCGCATCTTTGAGGAGGCGTGGGTCGCCTATGCGCGGCGCGGCAAGCTGCTGAACGAGCGCTGGTCGATGGGCTCGGTCCGCTACGCCCCCGGTTCGGAAACCGAGGAAACGATCCGTATGCGCGCCGAAAGCCAGCAGTTCCGCCCCAACATCCGCAACACCCGTGACGAGGCTCTGGCGCGCATCGCCGAGATGAAGGCGGAGATGGCGGAGCAGTGACCCTGCCCGACCGGATGGTATGTTCGCGCTGAGATAAGTCATTACGACAGCCAGCGTTTCCGCCGGCGATAGGAGCGCACGTCGCGGAAGGATTTGCGCCCCTCGTCCGACATGCCGAGGTAGAATTCCTTGACGTCCGGGTTCTCGCGCAGCGCATCCGCTGGCCCGTCCATCACGATCCGCCCGCTTTCGAGGATGTAGCCGTAATGCGCATAGCGCAGCGCCACGTTGGTGTTCTGTTCGGCGAGCAGGAAGGTGTAGCCCTCGTTTTCGTTCAGGTTTTTCACGATCTCGAAAATCTGTTCGACGAGCTGCGGGGCGAGGCCCATCGACGGCTCGTCCAGAAGGATCGTTTCGGGCCGAGACATGAGGGCGCGACCGATGGCGACCATCTGTTGCTCACCGCCCGAGGTATAGCCCGCCTGCGATTTGCGGCGTTCCTTGAGGCGCGGGAAGTAATCGTAGACCATGTTGAGATCGGCATCGATGTCGCCCCGGCCCGCGCGGCGGGTATAGGCGCCGGTAAGAAGGTTTTCCTCGACCGTCAGGTGTTCGAAGCAATGCCGCCCCTCCATCACCTGAATGACGCCTTTGGTCACGAGATCGGCGGGCGACAGATCCTGCACCTTTTCACCGCGATACATGATCGAGCCCTTGGTCACCTCGCCACGCTCCGAGCGCAGAAGGTTCGAGATCGCTTTGAGCGTCGTGGTCTTGCCCGCCCCGTTGCCGCCGAGCAGCGCGGTGATGCCACCCTTGGGCACCGAAAGGCTCACGCCCTTCAGGACGAGGATCACGTGGTTGTAGATCACCTCGATATTGTTGACCTGTAGGACCGTCTCGGTCTGGGTCGGCTGGGCGTCGAGCATGGCGTTATCCGTCTGTTCGTCTGGGTCCCCGGCCCGCGGGACATGCGGGCCGAGGAAGGGAGGCTCTTACATGCAGCCCGCTTCGATGCTGGCCTCGGTGGCGTAAGCCGACGAGTCCTCGGCGATCAGCGGCTGGAGCACGTCCTGATCCGACTGCATGTAGTCGGTGACAAGGCTCCACTCACCCGCTGCCGCATCCCACTGGGCGACGGCGGCATAGCCTTCGCCACCGTGGTTCTGGCAGGACACCGAGAATTCCGGGCCGAAGTTCGGCAGGCCGAGTTCAGCCATCTTGGTCTCGGTGATCTCGAGGTTCTCCATCCCGTCACGCATCTGCGCGGGGGTGAGGGTCGTGGTGCCGTGCATCTCTTGCGCCGTCTTGGCCGCCTCGGCGGCGAGCATCGCGGCATAGAGACCCCGGTTGTACAGCGCGGTGCCGATCTGGTCGCCAGCGCCCGCAGCCTTGCCCGCATCCACAACGTATTGCTGGATGTCGTCGAAGACCGGGTAATCCATGCCCACGTTGTGGAAGGTCAGCGCCTTGTAGCCGTTGGCACCTTCGCCCGCCGGGAGCACGTCGTTTTCCGAACCGGACCACCAGATGCCGATGAAGTTCTCCATCGGATAGCGGATGTTCACCGCTTCCTGAATGGCGACCTGGTTCATGACGCCCCAGCCCCACATCAAGACAAAGTCAGGCTTGTCGCGGCGGATTTGCAGCCACTGCGACTTCTGCTCCTGACCCGGGTGGTCGACCGGAAGCGTGACGAGTTCATAGCCATGCTTGGCCGACAGCTCTTCGAGCGTGCGGATCGGCTCCTTCCCGTAGGCGGAGTTGTGATAAACGAGCGCGATCTTCTTGCCTTCGAGCGACCCGCCGTTCTCCTCCATCAGGTACTTGATCGCGACCGAGGCACCGTCCCAGTAGTTGGCCGGGTAGTTGAATATCCAGTTGAACACTTCGCCGTTCTTGGCCGAGGTCCGGCCGTAGCCCATCGAGTGAACCGGGATACCATCGGCGGTCGCCTTGGGGATCAACTGATAGGTGATGCCGGTCGACAGCGGCTGATAGACCAGCGCGCCGGAGCCCTTGGTGGACTCGTAGCATTCCACACCCTTTTCGGTGTTGTAGCCGGTTTCGCATTCCAGAAGCTCGACCATCTCGCCGCCGATGCCACCGTCACGCTCGTTGAGAAGCGTGAAGTAGTCCTCATATCCGTCCGCGAACGGGATGCCGTTGGCGGCATAAGGACCGGTCCGATAGCTCAGGGCCGTAAAGGTCAGCTCGGCGAGCGCCGGGGTCGCCGCAATCGCGGCACCGAGCGCAAGTGTTGCCAGTTTCATTTTCATCGGGTGTCTCCTCCCTTGGTTGGTCCGATGGTTGTCGTTCGGGGTTCCCGCCCCGCTTATCGTTGGACCCCGCCCTAGTGCGGGAAGGGCCAGAGTCTGAGTTTCTCTTTCATCGTCCGCCACAGCGCGGCGAGCCCGTGGGGCTCCACGATCAGGAAGAACAGGATGAGCCCGCCGACGATCATGAATTCGAGATGCGCGGCGAGGTCCGTGGGCCATCCCAGCCCGCCGACGAGCGAGTTCTTGAGCAGGACTGGCATCAGCACCATGAAGGCTGCGCCCGCGAAACTGCCGAAGATCGACCCCAGCCCGCCGATGATGATCATGAAGAGGACGAGGAACGATTTCTGGATGCCGAACGCCTCGCCCACCTCGACCGCGCCGAGATAGACCGAAAAGAACAGAGCGCCCGCGACGCCCACGAAGAACGACGACACGGCAAAGGCCGAAAGCTTGGCACGCAGCGGGTTCACCCCGATGATCTCGGCGGCGATGTCCATGTCGCGGATCGCCATCCATTTCCGGCCCGTCGACCCACGCGTGAGGTTGCGCACGATCCAGGCCGAGATGAACACGAAGGCGAGACAGAAGAGGTAGGTGGCCCAGGCCTCGGTCTCGGGCCCCGTCACTTTGATCCCGAACACCGCGCGCTCGGGCGCGGAAATCTGGCCAGAGGCGGAGTAGTTGTAGAACCACGGCACCCGGTTGAAGAGCCAGACCAGAAAGAACTGCGCCGCGAGCGTGGCGACGGCGAGGTAAAAGCCCTTGATCCGAAGCGACGGCAAGCCGAAGAGCACCCCCACCAGCGCCGTGATCGCCCCCGCGATGATGACGTGGAAAAAGATGTTCACGTCCGGGAAGGCAGTCATCAGCTTGTAGCAGGCATAGGCGCCCACCGCCATGAAACCACCGGTGCCGAGCGACACCTGCCCGGCGTACCCCGTCAGCACATTCAGACCCAGCGCCGCGATGGCGTAGATCAGGAACGGCAGGAGCACCGCGTTCGCCCAGTAATCGTTGATGACGAAGGGCACGACCAGCAGCGCAACGGCGATCAGCACGTAATAGGCGACCCGGTCGAACTTGATCGGGAAGGTCTGGCTGTCGTCCCGGTAGGAGGTTTTAAAGTCTCCGGCCTCGCGATAAAGCATCAGGCGATCCCTTCTTCGGTCTTGAGATGTTCAGGCACGCGGTTCGCAGGTCTGGCGTAACCCGTCGCCTCCGTATGGCGCACGAGTTGAAACCAGCAGACGAGGCCGATGCCAGCCCCAAGGGCCGCGAGGATCAGCGCAATCACCGTCTGGTTGCCAGCGTTCGACGGCGCCGACAGGGCGAGGTAGCCGAAAGCCCAGAAGCCGGACCACGCGATGACGTTTGCAATGGCGATAAGCTTGGTCATCCCTCACACCCTCTCGATGATCTTCTCGCCAAACAGCCCTTGGGGCCGGAAGACGAGGAATAGGAGGGCGAGGACATAGGCGAACCAGTTCTCGGTCGCGCCGCCCACGAGCGGGCCGATCAGGAACTCGAACAGTTTCTCGCCGACCCCGATGATCAGCCCGCCGACGATGGCGCCGGGGATCGAAGTGAAGCCGCCCAGCATGAGGACCGGCAACGCCTTGAGTGCGATGAGCGACAGCGAGAACTGCACGCCCGACTTGGACCCCCACATGATGCCCGCGACGAGGGCGACGAAGCCCGCGATCGACCAGACCAGCACCCAGATGAAGCGCAGCGAAATGCCGACCGACAGCGCGGCCTGATGGTCGTCGGCCACAGCGCGGAGCGCCCGGCCCTGTTTCGAGTATTGCGAGAACACGGTGAGCGCGATCACGAGGATCACCGCCACGATGGTCGCCGAGATGTCGAGGTTGTCGATGAAGAAGCCGTAGCCGAACCAGTTGAACGTGGTGTCGTCGATGGCGAAGTTGATGCCCTGCGGCAGGCCGACGTCGAGTTTCTTGATGTCGGAGCCCCACATCATGTCGCCGAACCCCTCCATGAAATAGGCCAGACCGATGGTGGCCATGAACAGGATGATGCCCGGCTGGTTCACGAGGTGACGCAGCACGTAACGCTCGACGATCCATGCAAAGGCGACCATGACGGCGGCGGTCAGCAGGATCGCGAGGATCGCGGGGACGTGCCAGCCGAAGTGGTGCAGATCGGTCCCGAAGATCGCGTTGATCAGGTGGCTGAACGGCACCTGCCCGTCCTGAATGCCGACGAGCGTAAGGGCAGCGAAGAGTGCCATGACGCCTTGGGCATAGTTGAAGATGCCCGACGCCTTGAAGATGAGCACGAAGCCCAGCGCGACGAGCGCATAGAGCACCCCGGCCATGAGGCCGTTGAGCGTGACCTCCATCGCGAAGAGAAGCTGATCAGGCATGGGTTCCTCCCGTCCCGAAGCGGCTGGCACAGCGCGCGGCGCCGTCCTTGCCCGAATGTTGCGAAGAGCCTCTGAGCGAGGTGAAGAGCATCGCGTCAGTCATGGGCGACCCCCAGATAGGCGTCGATCACCGCCTGATTGTTGCGCACCTCGTCCGGTGTGCCGTCGCCGATCTTCTTGCCGTAATCCATCACGACGACGCGGTCCGACAGGTCCATGACCACGCCCATATCGTGTTCGATGAGCGCAATGGTCGTCCCGAATTCATCGTTCACGTCGAGGATGAAGCGGCTCATATCCTCTTTCTCTTCGACGTTCATGCCCGCCATCGGCTCATCGAGCAGCAGAAGCTTCGGCTCGGCGGCCAGCGCGCGGGCAAGCTCCACCCGCTTTTTCAGGCCATAGGGCAGACGCCCCACCGGAGTCTTACGGATGTTCTGAATCTCGAGAAAGTCGATGATCTTTTCGACCTGTTCGCGGTGATGCGTTTCTTCGCGCTCGGCGCGGCCGAACCACAACGCCTGACTGAACATCCCCGTCTTCATCATCGTGAGACGCCCGGTCATGATGTTGTCGAGCACGCTCATCCCGTCGAAGAGCGCGATATTCTGGAACGTGCGGGCGATCCCCTGCGAGGCGACCTGATAGGGCTTCATCTGCGGGCGCGGTTTACCGCGAAACCAGACCTCTCCCTCCTGCGGCACGTAGAAGCCTGAGATCACGTTCAGCATCGAGGATTTGCCAGCGCCGTTCGGGCCAATGATGGCGCGGATCTCGCCCTCGCGGATGTCGAAGGAAATGTCCTTGATCGCGACCACGCCGCCGAAGCGCAGGGTGATGTTCTTCATCTCCATGACCACGCCGCCGATGGTGCGGCCATCCGGTGTCACGTAGCTGTCCGGGCTCATGTCATTCATGCGGCCCCTCCCAAATCGAGCGCGCTGACGCGCGCACATGGTTTGCACGGTCCCGCCTTCGGCAGGCCCGCGCGGCATGAGTATTTCTGGCAAGATGAAAGCATCATTCCGCCGCGATCCCCTGTCTGGGGGTGCTCGGCACGACCTTGGCGTCGCGGATTTGCAGCGTCGCCTTGATCTTGCCCTTGCGGCCGTCCTCATACGTCACCTCGGTCTCGGTGTACTGCTCGGACTTGCCGGAATAGAGCGCTTCGACCAGGTCGCCGAACTTGTCGGTGATGACGTTGCGCCGGACTTTGCGAGTGCGGGTCATCTCGCCATCGTCGGCGTCGAGTTCCTTGTGCAGGACGAGGAAGCGGTGGATCTGGCAGCCCGAAAGCATCTCGTCCTCGGCGACCGAGGCATTCACCTCCTCCACATGGCTCTGGATCGTGTCGAGCACCTGCGGATGGTTCGCGAGTTCCTGATAGGAAGCGTATGAGATGTTGTTGCGCTCGGCCCAGTTGCCGACCGCGTTGAGGTCGATGTTGATGAAGGCCGTACACATCTCACGCCCCGCGCCAAAGACAACGGCTTCGAGGATGTTGGGATAGAACTTCAGTTTGTTCTCGACATATTTGGGCGCGAACATCGACCCGTCTGCCATCTTGCCCACGTCCTTGGCGCGGTCGATGATCCGAAGATGCCCGGTGTCCGGTTCGATGAACCCGGCGTCCCCGGTCGCGACCCAGCCCTCGGGATCCTTGGTCGAGGCGGTGCTTTCGGGGTTGTTGTAATACTCCACGAAAGTGCCGGGGCTGCGGTAGTAGACCTCGCCATTGTCGTCGATGCGCAATTCGACCCCCGGCGCGGGCACGCCGACCGTGTCGGGCCGCACTTCGCCGTCGGGCTGCACGGTGATGAACACCGTCGCCTCGGTCTGGCCGTAGAGCTGTTTCAGGTTGATCCCGAGCGAGCGGTAGAAGTCGAAGATCTCGGGCCCGATCGCCTCGCCCGCCGTGTAACCGACCCGCACGCGAGAGAACCCGAGCGTGTTCTTGAGCGGACCGAAGATCAGGAGGTTGCCGAGCCAGTAGGAAAAGCGGTCCGCCCCCGACACCGGCTTGCCGTCGAGGATCGCGGGGCCGACCCGACGCGCCACTTTCATGTATCGGTCGAAGAGCCGCTTTTTCATCCGCGTGGCGTCTTCCATCCGGATCATCACGGTGGTCAGCAGGTTCTCGAACACGCGCGGCGGGGCGAAGAAATAGGTCGGCCCGATCTCACGCAGGTCGGTCATCATCGTGTCCTCGCTTTCGGGACAGTTGACGCAGAACCCGGTCCAGTAGGCCTGCCCCAGCGAAAAGATGAAATCGCCGACCCAGGCCATCGGGAGATAGGCCAGAATGTCTTCGCCCGGTCCGAGATTGTCGAACTCGGCGGAGTTCTTGGCGCTTTCGATGACGTTGCGGTTGGACAGCACCACGCCCTTAGGCTTGCCGGTGGTCCCCGAGGTATAAAGCATCACGCAGGTGGAATTGTAGTCCAGTTTCTCAGACCGTTCCCGCATGATCGGTTCGAGCCGGGAATGGCCCGAGCGACCCTCGGCCTGCACGTCGTCGAACCAGTTCAGGTGCGTATGGTCGTATTTGCGCATGCCCCGCTTGTCGACGTAGATCACGTGCTCGATCTTCGGCACGCGGTCCTTCACCTCGATCACCTTGTCGACCTGTTCCTGATCGCCGCAGATCACGAAGCGGGCGCCACAGTGGTCGAGGACGTAATCCATCTCTTCGGCCACGCTGTCCTGATAAAGTGGGACGGGCACGGCTCCGCATTTCTGCGCGGCGACCATCGACCAGTAATGCGCGGGGCGGTTGCGGCCGATGATGGCGACATGATCGCCCGGCTCGATCCCGAGCGCGATGAGGCCCATCGCCAGCGCGTCGATTTCCTCGGCGGTGTCGGCCCAGCTCCACGTCTGCCAGATGCCGAACTCTTTTTCACGATAGGCGGGACGACCGCCGAACGCCTTCGCATTCCGGGCCAGAAGCGCCGGAATGGAGGACAGACCGCGGGTTGCGGTTTGATCCTGTGCCAAATTGTCTCCTCCCACACCGGTCCTCCCCGACCGGCGTTCCGCGTCACCCGAGGGCGACACGCAATAGTCTTGCCAAGCAGAGTTCCACGTCAAACATTTCCCCAGTTTTTCCAGAATGTATCGAATTGTTGCAGGTGCTGCGGGTGCGAAACCAAGGGCTTCCCGACCGGTCGGCACGGTGCTAGCGAGGGAGGGGGAGGATGGATGCTGGAGAGCAAGTACAACGATATCGCCGCGCTGACGCAGGCCGGGCTGAACCTGATTCAGCAGGCGCTGTCGATCTATGACAGCGATCTGCGCTTTGTCGTCGGGAACCGCACGTTCCAGACCATGTTCGCCCTGCCCGACCATCTGGTGACACGCGGCGCGCATTTCGAGGATGTGATCCGGTTCCTCACCGAACGCGGCGAATACGGCGAGGTGGCCGACCACGACGCCTTTGTGCGCGACAAGGTCGAGCAGGCGCTGGCGTTCGAGCCGCATTACATGGAGCGGGAGCGGGCCGATGGGCGCATGGTCTCGGTCGAGGGTTCGCCGCTGGCCCAAGGGGGCTGGGTCACCGTTTATACCGACATCACAGCGATCAAGCGGCAGGAACAGTTGCTGCGCTCGCGGTCCGAGGAGTTGTCGGACCAGCTGCTCGCCCATGCCGAGGAACTGTCACAGACCAACCGCGCTCTCGCCGCGACCAACGCGGCCTTGCAGGAAACCAAGCATCAGCTGACCGAAATGGAAAGCCGGGCGCGGGTCACGGCCGAGATGATGCCAGCCCACATCGCGCGGATCGACCGGGACTGGCGCTATTCCTATTCCAACCGGCAACTCGCCAATATCCTGCCCTCGACCCCACGCGATCTGGTCGGCCTGCCGGTCCACGAAGCTCTGGGGGACGAGGCGTTCGAGCGGATCACGCCCAATCTGGAACGCGCCTTCGCGGGCGAGGCCAGCGTGCTCGAATTCGCGCATGAGGGGGCGGCGCGGCGCATCCGCGTCGCCTTTACCCCGGATGTGGACGAGGCGGGCGACGTGACCGGCATCTACGTGCTGTCGATGGACGTGACCGAAGAGGCGCAGGCGCGCGCTGCACTGACCCAGACGCGCAAGCGCGAACTGGCGGCGCAACTCACCTCGGGCATGGCGCATGATTTCTCGAACCTCTTGACGATCATTCTGGGTATGCAGGCGCGGCTCGGGCAGATGGACCTGCCGGACGAGGCCCGCGCGTTGGTCGAGGCGACGACGGGCGCGGCGCGGCGTGGCGGTGCGATACTCGACCGTATCTCGTCGATGACCGGGGCGCGCGAGGTGCGCCCTGAACCGGTCGAGGTCGCCGGGCTTCTGGCCGAGATCGAGACTTTGGGGCGTGCGACCCTGCCGGACGGGATCACCCTGACGACGCAGGCGGACGGGCTGGATCATCCGGTCCTTCTGGATATCGGTGCGACGCAGGATGCGCTCCTGAACCTCGTGCTGAATGCGCGGGATGCGATCGAGGCGGCGGGTGGTCGGATCGACGTGCGCGCCCGCGCGGTGGGTGGCACGTGGATCGAATTCGAGGTCACGGATACCGGGCCGGGGTTCAGCGACAAGGCGCTCGACCATGCGCTTGACGCGTTCTTCACGACCAAGGGCGGCGAGGGCTCGGGGCTTGGCCTCGCGATGGTCTATGACCATGCCAAGATGTCCGGCGGACATGTGCGGCTGGGCAACGGGCCGAAAGGTGCGCGGGTCACGATCCGCCTGCCGCTCAAACCCGCGCAGGTCGCAGGCACGCCAAAGCTCGTTCTGCTGGTCGAGGATCAGGAGGACATTCGCGCCGACGTGCGCGGCATGCTGGTCGCGCTCGGCCATCAGGTGATCGAAGCGGTCTCGGGCGAAGAGGCGCTGGACCTCGGCGGGATCGAAGAGATCGACGTGGTGCTGTCGGACATCATGCTGGGCGGCGCGGTCACCGGCGACACGCTGGCCGGACGCATGGACGCGCCCGTACTGCTCATGTCGTCGCTGCCTGCGAACGATGCCCGGCGCACGGGCCGCCCGGTGCTGAGCAAACCGTTTACGCGCGGCCAGTTGTCGGCGTTTCTGACCGAAAGTCTTGACCGGGAGGCGGCGGAATGAGCGCACCGATGGTGGCGATCCTCGATGACGAGCCCGAGATCCGGCAGATGCTGTCGGACGCTTTGCAGGATGCGGGGTTTCGCACCGCTGGGTTCGGGCGCGCGACCGAGTTCGAGGCGGCGCTGCGCAAAACCGCGCCTGACGTCTGCCTCGTCGATTTGGGGCTGCCGGACCGTGACGGGCTGACGCTGGTGCATCGGCTGGCGCTGGAATCAGGCGCGGCGATCATCATCATCTCGGGCCGCGCGCAGGTGCAGGACCGGGTGACGGGGCTGGAACTGGGCGCAGACGACTACATCATCAAACCCTTCGAACTGGCCGAGGTCGTCGCCCGCGTGCGCGCCCGCGTGCGCGACGGCAAAGCCACCCGCCCCGGTCAGTCGAACACCGCAAGCTTCGCTGGCTGGACCGCGCATTTCGACCGCTACATGCTGGAGAATGCCGAAGGCGCCGAGGTCGGTTTCTCGCATGCCGAGGGCGAAGTGCTGCGTCTGTTCCTCGAGGCGCCCAAACGGCTCATCACCCGCGCGCATATGCAGGAAAGCCTTGGTGGCGCGGCGGGCGAAAGTTTTGACCGCGCGATGGATGTGCGCATCTCGCGCCTGCGCACGAAACTGGGTGAGGACCCCAAGAACCCCAAGCTCATCAAGACGATTTACGGCGCCGGATACATCTTTCTGGGCGACGTCACGTGGCGCTAGGTCTTTTCCCTGTCACATCTTCGGGTTAGCACCCCTGCAATCAGATAGAGGAAGACGATGGCACAGGTCACGCTGGTCCGGCACGGGCAGGCCAATTCGGCGTCGAACGACGAACACGGCTACGACAAGCTGTCGGATCTCGGCTGGCAGCAGACGGAATGGCTGGGCAGCTATTTCGGTAGCATCGGCGAGCGGTTCGAGCGGGTTTATTCCGGCACCCTGATCCGGCATCGCGAAACCGCACAGTCGATGGGCTTTCCCGAGCCCATTCAGGACGCCCGGCTGAACGAGGTCGCCTATTTCGATCTGTCTGCCAAGATGCACGCGCAACTGGGCATCAAGCCGCCCGTGGGGCGCGAGGAGTTCATCGAACATCTGCCCCTCGTCTTCACCGCATGGCGCGAAGGGCAGATCAAGGACACGCTGGAAACCTATGCCCAGTTCGAGGACCGGGTGGACGATGTGCTGCACGAGATCGCGGCGGGCGACGGTCCAGCGCTGGTCTGCACCTCGGGCGGCTGGATTTCGATGGCGATCAAGGTGGCGATGGGGCTCCAACTCAACTCGATGGCGCGGCTGGCGCTGACCATCATGAACAGCTCGGTGCATCAGCTGCACCCGGTGGGCGCGGGGCTGACGCTGACGCAGTTCAACGCGGTGCCGCACCTCGCCGACCCCGACCGTCAATACGCGCAGACCTTTATCTAAGGTCCGCGCCGGTCACTTCATGTGGTCGTCTTCCAGATCCTCGACGTCGTAGCCCAGCGCCTCGAGCCCGGCTTCGAGGTAATCGGCCAGCATCGTCTCGCCCATCAGGTAATCCTCGGTCGGCGCAGACGCTTCGGCCTTGGCGGTCTGGATCGCTTCCTCGAGCTCTTTGGCTTCGAACGTCTCGCGCCCGATCCACATGACGGCGACGAGGCTTGCCTGTTCGTCGGTGTTCAGGTCCGCGATATAGCCCCGGATGATCCGGTCCGTCTGGGGCCGTTCACGCGCCTGAATGCAGATGCGGGCGATGCGGGAGGGGCTGATTTCAAGCATGTCTGACCTGTTCGTTTCTGTCCCTTCATTTAGGGGCGAAAGCAGGCGCGCGACAAGGGATCAGCTGTCGGGCAGACGCACCACGTTGGTCGGGTCGGCCTCGGGCGCCAGTTCTTCGAAGTCGAAATTGTCGAGCCGCTTGGCGCGATTGCCGGCCTTTTCCGCAGAAATCTTGATGTCGGCTATGTCCTTGGACGCCTGATGGAAATGCCGGTCGAGGTTCTCGACACGGTCGCCCAACCGGCCCACATCCGCCGAGAGCATGTGCAGTTCTTTGCGGATCGCCCCCGCCTGTTCGCGCATCCGGGCATCTTTCAGGATGGCGCGCATCGTGTTCAGCGTCGCCATGCAGGTGGTGGGCGAGACGATCCAGACGCGGGCGTTGAACCCCGCGCGCACCACATCGGCGAAGTTGGCGTGAAGCTCGGCATAGACCGCTTCGGACGGCAGGAACATGAGTGCGCCATCCGCCGTCTCGCCCTCGATGATATACTTCTCGGATATCGCCTTGATATGCGCGCGCACCGCCGTTTTCATCTGCCGCCCGGCTTCGGCGGCCTCGGCCTGCGTCGCGGCCCGGCGCAGCGCCTCATAGGCTTCGAGCGGGAATTTCGAGTCGATGACGATCGGCCCCGGCGGGTTCGGCAGGTGGATCAGACAGTCTGCTCGCCGCCCGTTCGTGAGCGTATGCTGAAACGAATAGCTGTCCGACGGCAGCGCCTTGGACACGATATCGTTCAGTTGGATTTCCCCAAACGCCCCGCGCGTCTGCTTGTTGGACAGAATGTCCTGAAGGCTCAGCACATCGCCCGACAGCTTTTCGATATTCGCCTGCGCCTTGTCGATGGTGGCGAGCCGTTCCTGCAACTCGGTCAGCGACTTGGTGGTCTTGACGGTCGAGCCGGTGAGCGTCTCGTTCATCCGTTCATGCAGCTCCGACAGCGCACGGGCCGACCGCATCGCATTCTCGTGCAACCGGTCCTGCATCTGGCGCTGCACGTCGGCAAGCCGCGTCTCCATCGTCTGGATCATGCGCGCCTGTGCATTGGCCTGCGCGTCCGACACGGTGCGCAGCCCGCCAGACAGCTGATCCTGCCCCTGCCCCAGCACCTGCACGGCCTGACCGATGCCCCCCAACTGGCGCGCCAGCTCGGCATTGGTGGCCGAGGCGCGCCCGGTGCGGGCGAGCACCACGAGGATCAGCAGGACGAGCAGGAGCAGAACCGCCCCCGCCACGAGGGCCAGAAGGATGAGCGGGTCAGACAGGTCGAGGGTCGTGTCACCGATCTGGATCATGTGCGCCCGAAGAGCCGCTCGATATCCGCCAGCTTGAGTTCGACGTAGGTGGGCCGCCCGTGGTTGCACTGACCGGAATGCGGCGTCGCCTCCATCTCGCGCAGAAGCGCGTTCATCTCTTCGGGCCGCATCCAGCGCCCGGAACGGATCGACCCGTGACAAGCGACACGCGACAGAACCGCTTCGATCCGGGCCTGCAAGGTCTGGCTCTGCCCAAGATCCGCCAGTTCGTCTAGGATGTCGCGGATCATCGCCTCGGCGTTGACCTGACCGAGGATCGCGGGTGTCTCGCGCACGGCAATGGCGCCACCGCCGAAGGGTTCGATGACGAGTCCAAGACGCGCGAGGTCGTCTGCGAGACCCAGAAGCATCGACGCATCGCCCTCGGACAGATCGACGATCTCGGGGATCAGGAGGGCCTGCGCGGCGACACCGTTCTCGGCCATCTGGCGCTTGAGCTTTTCATAGACCAGCCGTTCATGCGCGGCGTGCTGATCGACGATCACCATGCCGTCCTCGGTCTGGGCGACGATGTAGTTCTCATGCACCTGCGCGCGGGCGGCACCCAGCGGCAGCGCCTCGGCACGGGGCGTGGCGGGCGCATCGGGCATCGGCTCGGGCTCGGGCTCGACGATAGGGTCGAACCGGGCCGAGGGTGTTTCCGCGAAGCCCATTGGGGACTGGGCTTCGCGTGCCGTGTGCAGGACGACTTGGGACGGTCTGTCCATCTGATACACACGGGCGTGCGTGGGCTCGGGCCGCATGGCGCCGAGCGTGGATTGGGCGACGGTGGAGGAGGCGCGGTGCCCGGCCTCGGCCAGCGCGTGGCGGATCGTCGTAACGATCAGGCCGCGCACGAGACCAGGTTCGCGAAAGCGCACCTCGGATTTCGCCGGATGCACGTTCACGTCGACCAGTCGCGGATCGCAGGTCACGAACAGCGCCGCCGCCGGGTGACGGTCGCGCGACAGGAAATCGGCATAGGCGCCGCGCAGCGCCCCGATCAGTAGCTTGTCCCGTACAGGGCGGCCGTTGACGAACAGGAACTGCGCCACCGCCGCACCACGGGAATAGGTCGGGAGCGCCGCGTATCCCGTCAGCCGGAAGCCCTCGCGCAGCGCGTCGAGCGGCACGGCGTTCTCGGCAAAGTCGCGGCCCAGCACACCGCCCAGACGGGCATGGAGCGCGTCGAACAGATCGCCGTTTTCGGGCGCGGCACGGAAGGTCACGCGGCCCTCGCCGCCGCCAGAGACGTCGCGCAGGGTAAAGCCGATATGCGGTTCGGCCATCGCAAGGCGCTTGACCACGTCGGTGATCGCCTGCGCCTCGGCCCGGTCGGTGCGCAGGAACTTGAGCCGCGCAGGCGTGGCAAAGAACAGATCGCGCAATTCGACCACGGTGCCGCGCGACAGGGCGGCGGGCTTCACTGGCTCCATCTGACCGCCGACGACCCGCAGACTGGCCGCAGCCCCGTCGCAGCGCGATGCGATCGTAAGCCGCCCGACCGCACCGAGCGACGGCAGCGCCTCGCCCCGGAAACCGAAGGTGTGAATGTCGAGCAGGTCGGAGCCGTCGATCTTGGAGGTCGCATGCCGCGACATGGCAAGCGGCAGATCCTCGGCCGGGATGCCGCAGCCATCGTCGGTGACGCGGATCAGCGTCTTGCCGCCATCGGCATAGGCCACGTCGATCCGGGTCGATCCGGCGTCGATTGCGTTCTCGACCAGCTCCTTCACCGCTGACGCGGGCCGTTCCACGACTTCGCCCGCCGCAATCCTGTTGATTGCAGCGTCATCGAGCTGGCGTATGGCTGGCCGGCTTATCTTGGGGGCGTCGTCGGGCATGACACCAGACCTAGCATGCCGCGCCGCGATTCTGGAAGTGGGAAGCGCGGAAGCTCGCGCCCTTCCTGCGGTCTTTGTACATATCTGGCGACAAACGAATTTTGTTCAAGTCTGGCGTGAAACCGCGATTGCGCGTTCTTTGACTTCCGGAAAAAGGAGCGCCAGCGATGACCGAAACCAATACGCCACCCCCCGTCATCTGGTATCACGGAACCAAGGCCGACCTGACGGTGGGCGATCTGATCGTCGCCGGGAAGCCATCCAACTTCGGATCGGGAGCCGCATTGTCGTGGGTCTATTTCTCGGCCACGTTGGAAGCTGCCATGTGGGGCGCGGAACTTGCGAGAGGCAACGGACCTCAGCGCATTTTCGTGGTCGAGCCGACCGGCCCTTACGAGGACGATCCCAACCTTACGGACAAGAAGTATCCGGGCAATATCACGCGATCCTATCGGTCCCGCGATGGCCTTCGCATCGTTGGGGAGGTGGCTGAATGGACGGGCCACACGAGCGATGAGGTCGCACGTATGAAAGCCAACGTCGCCCGGATCGAAGCGCAGGGGATGGGACCCATCGACTGAACGTCGTCAACGGGCCCCGATTTGTCAGTTCACCGTCGGCTCGAGCCCTTCTGGCTGCCCGACCACGACAAAGCGCAGGTTGTCCGGCTGGAAAAGCTCGGCCGCGACGCGGTTCGCCTCGTCCAAGGTGACCGCCATGACCTTTTCGTTCCGGGTTTCCGGGTAGTCGATCGGATAACCGTCCATCTGCATCGAGGTCAGGATGTTGGCGATGTTGGCATTGCCGTCGAAGCGCAGCGGATAGGCGCCGGTCAGGTACTTCTTGGCGTCTGCCAGTTCCTGCTCGGTGATGCCGTCCTCGGCCATCTTGGCCCATTCGTCCTGCACGACCGACACGGCCTCGGCCATCACGCCGTTTTGGGACGAAAAGCTTCCGCCCAGCACTTCGGAATAGTCGCTGTCGGACAGGTAGGTGCCGATGCCATAGGTCAGACCGCGTTTCTCGCGCACTTCGTCAAACAGACGGTTTTCAAAGTTCGCGCCGCCCATGATCGTGTTGACGATGTAGGCCGCGAAAAAGTCGGGGTCGTCGATCTTCATGCCGGGTTGGGCGAAGCGGGCCACCGATTGCGGCGTGTCGAAGGGTGTCACCGAAATGCCGGGGGTTGCCGCGAACGGCGCGGGGCCGGGGAATTCACCGCCCTCTTCGCGCATGTCGCCAAGGATGGTGTCGATCACCTCGCCCAGTTGCTCGGGCGTGATGTCGCCAACGGCGGAGACATAGACCCGATCACGGGCAATGGCGTTTCCCCAAGCCGTCACGATATCGTCGCGGGTCAGCGCCGCGACGCTGTCCATCGTGCCGCCATCGAAGCTGCCATAGGGGTGGTCGCCGTAAGCTGCGGCATTGATCGCATCGCCCGCAAGTTCATCCGGGTCGGTCTGGCGCGAGTTGATGTAGGACAGAACCTGACCGCGCACACGCTCGATCGCCACATCCTCGAACGTCGGCTCGACCAGCGCAGCGCGCACAAGGTCGACGGAGGCGTCCATATTCTCGGTCAGGAACCGCGACGACACCGTCAGGACATCGCCGTAAACATCAAAGCCGATCGAGGTGGCAAGGTCTTCCTTGGCCTCGGCAAAGCCCCGGCTGTCCAAGTCCGCCGCGCCCTCTTCGAGCAGGCCGGACATGAGGTTGGTGGCCCCGCGTTTGCCGGGCAGGTCGAGCGATGTGCCGCCCCGGAACCGGATTTCAAGCGCCACGAAGGGGATCGAATGCTCTTCGACCAGCCAGGCCGAGATGCCTCCGGGCGACGTGACCTCCTGAATGGGCACCTGCGCCTTGGCAGGCACGGCGGCGATCAGGAACAGGGCGATGGCGAGACGGATCATTGCAGGGCCTCCGCGTCGGTTTCGGTCGTGCTCGGGCCGGTCAGCCAGCCGGTCACGGCGTGAGATTTCTGAAGAACCTTTTCGGCGGCAGCCATGACATCGTCCGGTGTCACGGATTGCAGCACCTCGGGCCAGGCTTTGACGTCTTCGATGGTCAGGCCGCTGGTCAGCGCCGAGCCATAGCGGTTGGCGAGCCCCTGCATCGAATCCTGCGCATAGATATCGCTCGCCCGAATGCGGGTCTTGATGCGCTCGAACTGCTCCGGGTCGATGCCGTTTTCCATAAAGTCGGCGAGGGTCGCATCCATCGCCGCCTCGGCTTCGGCCAGCGACACGCCTTGCGCCGGGACGACTCCGATCCGCATGGACGAGACGTCGAGGTTCAGCGCGCTGTAGCCCGCAAAGGTCGACACCGCGATGTTCTGGTCGAACTCGAGTGCGCGACCGAAAACTGAGGTCGCAGAGTTCCCGCCTAGGATTTCCGAGAGATAGACGAGCGCAGCAGCCTCGGCCTGATCGTCCGGATTGCGCTCGGGGGCCAGATAAATCCGTACCACATAGGGCTGGCTCACGCGGGGGTCCTCAAGCGTGATGCGGCGCTCGGCGAGCGGCACAGGCTCCATCGGCCGCGCGCGCGGCTCAAGCCCTTCGGTCGGCTCAAGCGGGCCGTAGTGCTCTTCGGCCATCGCGCGCACGTCCTCGGGCTCCACATCGCCCGCGACCACGAGGATCGCGTTGTTGGGCGCGTAGTACTTCCGGTAATAGGCCATCGCGTCTTCGAGCCCGAGTTCTTCCATCTCGTGACGCCAGCCGATGACCGGAATGCCGTAGGGATGGTTCTGATAAAGCGCGGCGGTCATCTGTTCGTTCAGAAGCGCGCCGGGGGAATTGTCGGTGCGCATCGCGCGTTCTTCGAGGATCACGTCACGCTCGGTCGCGATGTCGTCTTCGGACAGTTGCAGATCACGCATCCGGTCCGCTTCCATCGTCATCATCAGGTCGAGCCGGTCGGCGGCGACACGCTGGAAATAAGCGGTATAGTCCTGACTGGTGAAAGCGTTGTCCGACCCGCCGTTCTCGGCCACCACGCGGCTGAGCTCACCCGCCTCCATGTCGTCGGTCGCCTTGAAGAGCAGGTGTTCGAGGAAATGCGCGATCCCAGACACACCGGGGTCTTCGTCCGCCGCGCCTGCGCGATACCAGACCATGTGAACCACGACCGGGGCCCGATGATCTTCGATGACCACGACCTCCATTCCGTTGTCGAGGGTGTAGTCGGTCACATCCTGCGCCGCTGCGGGAAGAGCCGTCGCCATCAGGGCGAAACAGGCCGAGAGAAGTCGCGTCATCAGAAGTCCTCCGTTCCAAAGACAGAGTTAGCCGGTGGGGCGACGGGGGCAACCCCGCATGACGGTGGTGTGAATTCGATTACAGCCAGATTACGGGGCGGGACCGCATAACGAAAAACGGACCCCGAAGGGTCCGCCGTTGCGTGTCGATCAGTCGAACCGCTCGGGATCGGGCGGGGCCGACGGGGTCCACACCCCGCGGTTGCGCACGCGGTCGAGCTCGAGCTGCTGGTCGAGCGACTGCTGGCCGTAGCTGTCGTAATAAACGTTCACGTTGAACAGACGCTCAAGCAGACGGCCGTTGTTTTCGCGGCGATATTCGAGGTCTTCTTCGGCCAGAACCGTGCGGATGTTCGGGTTCGAGCCGTAGCGCCCGGCATGAGCGAGAAGCGTGCCCTCACCACCATTCGCACGATCCGAGGTCAGCGCGTCAGGGTTTCCGCCGAGCGCGGCGACGGCATCGGCGGTCGGGGTCGCATCGGCGCGGTTGGTCTGACCCGGCGTCGGGGCAGGCAGCGCGTCGTAATCCTCAGGCTGTTCGAGAGGCTTGTTCGGCAGGATCGAAAACTCGTCCGGGGTCGAGGTCCGGATGTTCATCAGATCAGGATTGCCGTCGTCGGAACAGGCTGCCAGCAGCCCGAGACCCACAAGGGCTAGTCCGAATTTCGTGGCCAGAACCCGCATCTATGCCTCCAACACCCGTTTCGACTTCTTTAAACCAAGTTGCAGGCCCCGTCACGGGGCCTTTTTGTTGGCCGGTTTGTCGGCCAGCAGGATCAGACCGATGGCCCCGGCAAACACTGCAATATCAGCGACATTGAAGGAATAGGGGTTGGTAAATCCGCAACAGGACATGTTGAGGAAATCCGCCACGGCCCCGTAAACCACGCGGTCGATCACGTTGCCCAGCGCACCGCCGACAAGGATGCCAGCCGCGATCCGGGCCGAGAGCCGCATCGCATCCCGATGCACCCACCACAGCACACCCGCACAGATCGCAAGCGCCACGCCGATCAGAATCCAGCGCATCGTATCCTGCGACGAGGCGAAGAGGCCGAAGTTCACGCCCTCGTTCCACGCCATGCGGTAGTTGAGGAAGGGGGGCCAGACGTCGATGGCCCCCACCTCTTTCAGGTTCATGCGCTGCACGACCCAGTACTTCGTCACCTGATCGAGGACGAAGACGATGAGCGCGGTGATCGACAGAGCGCGCATCAGTGACGGAAGTGCCGCATGCCGGTGAACACCATCGCGAGACCAGCCTCATCCGCTGCCTTGATGACCTCGTCGTCGCGCATCGACCCACCCGGCTGGATCACACAGGTCGCGCCCGCTGCTGCGGCTTCGAGCAGGCCGTCAGGGAACGGGAAGAACGCGTCCGACGCAACGGCCGAGCCGATGGCGGGGCTGTCGGCGAGGCCCAGTTCAGCGGCCATCCGGCCCGCTTTCGTGGCAGCGATGGTCGAGCTGTCCAGACGGCTCATCTGGCCCGCGCCCACGCCCACGGTCGCGCCGTCTTTGACATAGACGATGGCGTTCGATTTGACGTGCTTGGCCACTTTCCACGCGAACAGCAGGTCTTTGAGCTGCTCGTCGGTCGGTGCTTTCTTGGTCACGACCTTGAGGTCGTCCAGACCGATATGCCCGTTGTCCTTGTTCTGGAACAGATAGCCGCCCGCGACCTGACGGATCGTCTGACTGCCCGTCAGCGGATCGGGAAGACCGGCGGTGGTCAAGAGGCGCAGGTTCTTCTTGGCCGCGAAGATCTCTTTCGCCTCGTCCGAGGCGCCGGGGGCGATGACGACCTCGGTGAAGATCTGAGTGATCTCGCGCGCCGTGTCGGCGTCGAGCGGCTGGTTCAGCGCGACGATGCCACCAAAGGCCGAGGTGCGGTCGCAATCGAATGCCTTTTTGTAGGCATCCAGAAGCGTCGCGCCACGCGCCACGCCCGAGGGGTTGGCATGCTTGATGACCGCAACGGCGGGGCCATCGGCGGGGTCGAATTCCGCCACCAGTTCGAACGCGGCGTCGGTGTCGTTGATGTTGTTGTAGGACAGCTCCTTGCCCTGATGCTGCACGGCGGTCGCCACGCCTTCGCGGGCCGAACCGTCGACATAGAACGCCGCGTCCTGATGCGGGTTCTCGCCGTAGCGCATCACCTGCTTCAGCTCGCCCGCGACCACACGGCGGCGCGGCGATGCCTCGCCAATCGCGCCCGCCATCCAGCCGGACACGGCGGCGTCGTAAGCCCCGGTGCGGGCATAGGCGATCTGCGCCTGACGCTGGCGGAAGGCATAGGTCGTGGCGCCGTCATTGGCTTTCAACTCGTCCAGCAGCGCGCCGTAATCCTCGACATCCACGATGGTGGTGACGAAACCGTGGTTCTTGGCCGCCGCGCGGATCATGGCCGGGCCGCCGATGTCGATGTTCTCGATCATCTCGTCGTAATCCGCGCCCCGGGCCAGAGCGGCCTCGAACGGGTAGAGGTTCACGACCAGCAGGTCGATGGCACTGATCCCGTGCTCGGTCATCGCGGCGACGTGGTCGTCGTTGTCGCGCAGCGCCAGCAGGCCGCCGTGAACCATCGGGTGCAGCGTTTTGACGCGGCCGTCCATCATCTCGGGAAACTCAGTGACCTCGGAGACGTCCTTGACGGCGACGCCCGCATCGCGGAGCGCCTTGGCGGAACCGCCGGTGGACAGGATCTCGATCCCCATCCCCTCCAGCGCCTTGCCCAGATCGACCAGCCCGGTCTTGTCGGAAACGGAAATCAGCGCGCGGCGCACGGGGGAAAGGTCGGTCATGTGGTGTCCCTTGGGTCAGTCTGGCAGCTCGTCCGCCTCGTCCCGCACCAGATCGCGCACGCCGATGGGCGTGTCCTGCGCCTTGGCGAGGGACCAGCGGATGCGCGTCGCATAGTCTATTGCTGCGCCGGATAGAACCACTTGTTTCGACGCACGGGGCTTCAAACGGTTCTTTTCGAGGTAGACCGAGGGTTCGAGCGACAGTTTTGCCGCTCCGTCATAGCGAAACACCCAGATTTCCCCGGATTTGAGCGCCATCGACACCGCCGTGCCGCCAAGGTCGATGGTCGCATCGACGTCCGGGTGCAGATGGAATCGGATGTTGTAGGGAATGCCCTTCTCGCCCTCACGTTCGAGCGCGCGGCCAAAGGTGGCCTGTTCGGCCTCGGACACGGCGGCGAGGGTCTCCTCTCCCGCGATGGTGCGCCCATCGACGGCCAGCTCCAGACGCCGGATATAGGCGAGCCCGAAGCGCGGCTGGTAGCCGTCGTGCCCGCCGACGAGGCCGATCATGTCGGCATCCCCGATCTTGCGCGCTTCGACCTCGTTCGGCACCTCGACCATCCGGGCGCGGGGGCCATAGGGGGTGCTCTCGACCTCGCCGAGGCGCGAGGACGACACGCCGGTCAGCCCCAACACGGAATGGGACGGGGTCGCGCGCCCCGCCTTGCCCCAATCCTCGCCGAACTGCCGACCGGTGCCGCAGTTGACGATCAGAGGGCGGCGGCCCGACGTGATCTCGATCGCGAGGGTAGAGGCATGGGCATTCCATGAGGCCGCGCCGATCGGCGGCTTGTCCGCATCGACGATGACCGAGGTGCGGCCGGCAGACAGCCGGGCAAAACCCATCGCCGGACCCTCGGTCGGCCCGCCGCGCACGCCGGATGTGGCAAGCGCCTGATCCAACCGCCCCTCGGCCCCGCGTCCGCCGCCGTGATAACGGGCAAGCCCACCGTCCGCATGGCGCAGCGCCCGCAAGGTGGGCGCGATGCGTTCGATGGCCGTCTGGTGGCCGGGCTTGGGCGTCAGGTCGGATTCGCGGATCGCAAGCGCCGCCCAATTGAGAAGCGTAAAGACCTCGAGCAGTTCCTCGGGGTTTCGCGTGGGGATGCCTCCCGCCGCGTCGATCTGACTGTCGCATTCACGGGCGAGCGCCTGCATCGCGGGGTTGGTCAGATACTCCATCCCGGTCAGCGACAGGCCCGCGTAGATCAGCCCCGTCAGCGCCTCGAACCGCGGCAGGCCGGGCGACGTGCCCTGCCAGCGATTCGACAGGAAAATCGCCTGTTGGCCGAGAGATCGATGAAAGCGTTGCGATGCTTCGCTGTCCTGGCCGTTGAGGATCAGGAAGGCATGGTTTATCCAACGGATCAGCCTGCGCCCCGCCACGTCCGGCACCCAGCCGGGCCCGGTGCCACGCCCGTAGCGCTCGATCCAGTCCATCGTCCAGTACTGCGCGCGTGCCCGCGCCTCGCGATCACCCACGGCAGCCAGATCGTCCATCCAGCCGAACCCCTGAAGCGCGGCTTCGAAATCGTCGGATGGCGGCGTGATCGCCCAGATGCTGTCAGCGGGGGATTGGACGAGGTGACCTGCGAACAGGAAGTTGCCTGCCACCATCTGCCGCCCCTTGGCGAAACTGCCGATGGTGCGCGGTTCGGGCTGCGACGTGAATCCCGTGGCCGGCTTCGCGCGGGCCGCCCGCCGGGCGTGCCAACGGTTGAGCCACCGCGTTCTGCGGCTGGTCATGGGAAAATCCTTGGCCAACGTCGCCTTGCCTTACCTCAGATGCCGACCCTTGCCGGGTTCTGGCCGCACTCTACAGGTCAGGCGGGCGCGAGTCATGTCTTAACGAGGCAGGCGATGTAGAACCCGTCCATCCCGCCCCTGTCAGCCCAGTAATCCGGGCGCAGGCGCAACCCACCCTCGTCGGTGCGCCAGTCAGCGTCGATGCCGGGTCGGTCGAGCGCGGACGCGTCGACCGTCAGCCCCTCATGCCGCCCGAGCGCGTCGCGCACCTGCTCCTCGCCCTCGTCGATCAGCAGGCTACAGGTGCAATAGACCAGTCGCCCGCCGGGCTTCAGCATTCCCAGCGCGCGGTCGATCAGGTGTTCCTGAAGCTCGAACAGGCCGGGAAAATCGCTGCCGTCCTTGGCATAAGGCAAGTCAGGGTGGCGCCGGATCGTCCCGGTGGCCGTGCAGGGCGCGTCAAGCAGGATCGCATCGAACGGCCCGCCCTCGTATTCCAGCGCGTCCATCGTGATGAGGTCGGCGGACAGACCACAACGGGCGAGGTTCTCGCCCACCCGCGCCATGCGGTTCTCCGAGATATCGACGGCGGTGACCTCGGCCCCGGCAGCGGCAAGTTGCATCGTCTTGCCGCCAGGTGCGGCGCAAAGATCGAGCACCCGCTCGCCGGCCCGTGCGTTCAAGATGCGGGCGGGGAGCGCGGCTGCCGCGTCCTGCACCCACCAATCGCCCTCGGCGAACCCCGGCAGGGTCGAGACCTGTCCGGCCCCCGTCACCCGTACCGACCCCGTGGGCAGCACCGTGCCACCAAGCGCCTGCGCGAGCGCCTCTGCATCGCCCTTGGGCGTCAGGTCGAGCGGCGCACCGGCGTAGAACGCCGTCTCCATCGCCGCTACGGTGTCTTTGCCGTAATCATCCGTCAGGGGTTTGCGCAGCCACTTGGGCAAGCGCGGCGTGGGCAGCGCGGCCCAGCCTTCGGGTTCGACCTTACGCAGGATCGCGTTGACCAGCCCCGCCATCCCGGCGGTCTTCTTGTCGGCGCGTGCAAGTTCGACCGCCGTGTTCACCACGCCATGCGGGGCCGCGCCCAACTCGCACATTTCGGCCACGGACAGGCGCAGGATGTTGTGGATGCGCAAAGGCGGACGCTTGCGCAGGTGCGGGCCGAGCACGCGGTCGGCGCGGTCCATCACCCGAAACGCGGTCGCGACGAGCCGTTGCGCGCGCGCGCGATCCTCGGGCGCGAGCTTTTCCAGACGGCGCGGCAGAACCTCGGGCAGAAGCCGTCCGTGCTCCATCACGTCGCCCATGAGGTCCAGCGCCACGCGGCGGGGCAGATTGGGATCACCGGCCATGCGGCCTCCTTTGCCAAATCGGTGGCGACGGCCTATATCAAAGGCGCGAGACAAGGAAGCCTGCCATGAGTGACGAGACCCAACGCGATCTGCCCCCCGCCGCTATCCGGGCGCTGGCCGAGGCCGAAGAGCGCCGGAAAAAGGCTGCCGACACGCAACTGCCGACCGAGCTTGGCGGACGCGACGGTCCGGAACCCGTGCGCTACGGCGATTGGGAGAAAAAGGGCCTCGCCGTCGACTTCTGAGCGGCGTTAACCGCTCCGGGACGGTCTATTTCCGCCGCCCTAACGATCCTTCCCCCAAAAACAGACCCATCGAATGCGCGGGTTCAGCCGAACGCCGTCCGCACAGCCGTTCAAGGAGCTGCTCATGGGTCTATTCAACCACCCCGACGCAATGCGTGCATCTGCGCAGCGCTATTCCGAATAGCATCGCAAAGCCCTCGGCCTGTCCACGGCCACAAGTCCCAGACTGAATAGAGGGGGGGCCTGATTTTTTTTCGTTGAGGGGCATTTGGGTCTTATTGCCAAGCTCATCTTTGCATCTTGACCAGATCGGTAGGGGGTAGTTCTTTTTCTAAAAACAACCCCTTGCACAGTAGTTTCAGAACATTGCCCTTGTGATCGACGTGTGGTAGGTGAGGGTTTCAGTCTCTATAAGGAGAGCGCATTGTCCCTCCCCAAGAAAATCGACGGCGCGCAAGAGCGTCCGGCCTACACCAAGCTAATCAATACCAATGCAGTTGAGGGAGTTTCGGGGGCAGACACAGCTCGGTCGAGAACGCTTTCGCTTCTTCTAAGCCTTCCACATGTCCCTGGCGAAAACGAAGCCGAACATGCGCATCGCATGGCAAATGCTATTGAGATGTATGAATCTTATGCGCCTAGCAATGCCAGCGAGGTAACGCTCGTCAGAATGATTGTTATCCTTACTCAACAGTTTGAAAGCGTTGCACGAGACATTGCGTCGCCCGACACGAATCCTGAGCTCAGAATTGAGTTGTTGAATATGCAGACCAAACAAGCCGCATTGTTGAGCAAACAGGTCGCTGGCTTCAAGAAACTTCGCGAAGGTGGCCAGCAGAAAGTGACGGTTGAGCACGTGACAGTGAACAGCGGTGGGCAGGCAGTTGTCGGCCACGTTGAAGCACATCGCGGTGGAGCTGACGATTCCTCAGATGGAATGCCGCCTCCGCGTAGTCGCACCGCTCCGAAACGAGCCAATTAGTCGTCGCGCCGCATGGAGATAGGTAAGTCAATGTCCAGTCAGGTGGTGAAAGGCACTCACATTCGAAACGTCGGGCCTATGATGAGCAGTGCTCGATGTGGCGCAAGAACACGATCCGGCGGGATGTGTCAGGCGCCCGCGGTTCAAGGCAAAAGACGCTGCCGGATGCATGGGGGCTCGAAAGGCGTTGGGGCCCCCACCGGCAACAAGAACGCTATAAAGAGTGGTCTCCATACCAAAAAGATGAAGGCGAGACGCAAGGAGTTGCGCGAGCTTTCGCATGCGCTGAGACAGTTCGAGGAAGACCACTTTGAATGAAGGATGAGGAATAGCGGCGAACGCTTGGTGCCTTTTCTCTACAGCGCATGGACAGATTTTGGTGCTTTGGGCGCTCCGTCCATCTCTGCTTCTTTTTGCGTTCAACCTACGCCCTCCAAACGTATTATCATGCGTATGGGACTAAACCAGAAGAACGCCCTCTTTGCCGTTCACGAGGCAGGGCCGAGTACGCTGCCATGGCTTCGTCGCTCGCAAGACCCGGACTGAACTCTGTCGATACGCATGTATGGTCCGGCACATTACGCGTAGGATGGCGGTTAGGGGGCGATTCCATGACTGCTCGGGAGCAACTTCAAACCGAACGAGACGAAACAGTCATTCGGCTGCTGAAGACGACGATTTCGTCACGCGCCGAACTTATCGCTGAGTACGAGCGCCGCTCCGTCGAAGCCTTCGCGCCAAGCACCCGCAGGAACTATGTGCAGATCATCAAAATGTTCCGGACTGGTGTTCGGCCAACTCATTCGAAAGCGAACCCCCGGTCCATCCTTCTGTCATTGCTGCTTACGTAGATGACATGGGCGGGAAGATCAGGGCGTCTACCATTGAGACTCGTCTTTGGGCAATTAATGAGATGCACCGGGCGCGTTTTCTCGCGCCACCTTGCCAGCATCGACTAGTTGAGTTGGCCCTGAAAGCCGTGAAGCGCAGATACGGCGCAGGTCACCGCCAAGCCCCTCCTTTAGGGAAAAAGGAGTTGATGCACGCAATAGACGGACTCGGCACTTCAAGGATCGAAGTCAGAGACAAAGCAGTCCTTTGGGTCGCGACGGACAGCTGGTGCCGCGCGTCGAAACTCGTCGCACTTCGCGTTCAGGACATCTGTCCTCAGGAGGATGGGACGAGCCTGCTCTGTATTGCCCGTTCCAAGACGGACCAGTTTGGAGAAGGCGCATACGCGTTTCTCTCGAAGCGGGGAACTGAGGCAGCTAAAGCGTGGGTCGAACTCGCCAGCTTGAAGCATTCGGACCCTCTTTTCACCAAGTCCCAAGCGAACGCGAAAGTCAGCCCTTTGGACGCAGCAACGATTTCTCGGATCATCAAGCGGTGTACTGGCCGCGAGGATGTGTCGGCCCACAGCACCCGCGTTGGCGGCGTACAGGACGCGCTGAAGCTCGGCTGTGACCTATCGTCAATCATGGTCGCCGGACGCTGGACATCTCCTGAGATGCCTGCCCGATACGGAAGGCGCCTTTTGGCCAGTCAGTCTGAGCTACCCCCCGAAATTCGGACACTGACATAAGCTACGATTTGCAGTCTGCTGATCTTCGACGAGAAGGAGATCAGAGATGTCGAAACGGAAACAGCACGCGCCCGAGTTCAAGGCGAAGGTCGC
>JAYZLL010000079.1:0-100951 GCA_036154315.1 Pseudomonadota bacterium | reverse complement strand
CCTCTTCCACGGCAATCTCGTCGAACGGGTTCATCGACATCTTAACGTTCGCAAGATCGACACCGGAGCCGTCGGACTTAACCTTCGCCTTCACGTTGTAGTCGATCACGCGCTTCACAGGCACGAGAACCTTCATGAGCGTTATCTCCCTTTGCGCCCCGTGGGGCAGTTGTCTGGGGCATGGTTTAACGGGGATTTCGGGGGCGTCACAATGCCAAAGCGACCAAAAGTTGCGCTGCGACGCCGCGTTTCGACGATTTGTGAGCGCATGGCGTCGCGTCAGTTTTGGGTGCGAGCGCAAACATACGCCGACAGGGGAATCGCCCGGTCACAGTCAATTGCAGCACGCGAACCGCGAGGGGTTTTGCTCAGGCACGACCCGCGCTACCGTCGAGGGCAGGAGGTGCCCATGGTCACATTGCCGAACGCCGCCCTCGTCGAGTCGCGTGCGAAGCTGATTATCGGTCTGGCGGACGATTTCACACTTGAGACGCGCACCGAGATTCCAAAGCTCTACCAGCGGTATTTCGCGATCCAGGACGGGATCAAGCACCGGGTTTCGGATGTGCTTTACGGGGTTTCGATGAGCGCCAAGCCCGACGGTTCGTTCCGCTATGGGGTCGGGATCGAGGTCGAAGAGGCCGAGGATCTGCCCGAGGGCGCTTGCGAGATGCACCTCGTCGAAGGCGACTATGTCGTCTTTTCGCAGCGCACGCCAATTGCAGAGCTGCCCGCCCGATTCGATGCGATTTTCTCGGAATGGCTGCCGAAGTCGGACGTGGTTCAGCGTGAAGGCTCGGTGTTCGAGTGCTATCCGGACGACGCGAGCCCCGAAGACGGCAAGATGCTTTACGAAATCTGGGTGCCGGTCGCGCCGAAGTAATCAGCCCTGATGCTTGAGCAACCGCTGCTTCTGGCGGTTCCAGTCCTTCTTGGCACTGTCCGCGCGCTTGTCGTGGATCTTCTTACCCTTGGCGATGCCGATCTTCATCTTCGCGATGCCGCGATGGTTGAAGTAAAGCACCAGCGGCACGATGGTCATGCCCTTGCGCTGGGTGTCGTTCCACAAACGCGCCAGTTCTTTCTTTGAACACAGCAGTTTACGCCGCCGACGCTCTTCGTGGCCAAAGGTCTTGGCCTGCTCGTAGGGCGCAATGTAGCCGTTCACCAGCCACAGCTCGCCATTCTCCACCGCCGCATAGCTTTCGGCGATATTGGCGGAGTTCACACGTAGGCTTTTCACCTCGGACCCTTCCAGCACGATGCCCACCTCGAGGTCGTCCTCGATCGCGTATTCGTGCCGGGCCTTTCGGTTCTCGGCGATTACCTTGTAGTTCTTGTTGTCGTCTTTGCTGGCCATGGGGTCCCCATATAGGTCCCAGGGACCCCTCCGAAAAGGCTCAGTTCAAAAGTCCGGCGTGGCGCATGGCGCTGTCCATCGCCGCCTTGGTCTCATCCGACAGGGCCATGAGCGGCAGGCGCACGTCCTCTTCGATGAGACCGAGCTTGGACATGCCGTATTTGGCGCCAGACACGCCCGGTTCCATGAACACCGCGCGGTGCAGCGGCATCAGCCGGTCGGAAATTTCGAGCGCGGTGGCATAGTCGCCCGCGAGCGTTGCATTCTGCATTTCGGCGCAAAGCTTCGGGGCCACGTTCGCGGTGACCGAGATGCAGCCGACACCGCCCATCGAATTGAACCCGACCGCCGTGGCATCCTCGCCCGAAAGCTGGATGAAATCCTTGCCGCAAAGGTCACGCTGCCACGCCACGCGGGCCAGATCGCCGGTGGCATCCTTCACGCCGACGATCATCTCGTGCTTGGCAAGCTCGGCCATCGTCGCGGGCGTCATGTCGACGGCCGAACGACCCGGGATGTTGTAGATGATGATCGGCAGACCGACATCGGCAACCGCGAGGAAATGGGCGATCAACCCGGTCTGCGTCGGCTTGTTGTAGTAGGGCGTCACGACAAGCGCGGCGTCGGCCCCGGCTTTTTTCGCGTGTTCGGTGAAATGCAGCGCCTCGACCGTGTTGTTCGAGCCGGTACCGGCGATCACCTTGATCCGCCCATCGACTGCTTTCACGACTTCATCGACCACCATCAGGTGCTCTTCGTGCAGAAGCGTGGGGCTTTCGCCGGTCGTCCCGACAGGCACCAGCCCGTGCGAGCCCTGTTCGATGTGCCAGTCCACAAGACGTTTGAGCGCATCGACATCCACCTTGCCGTCCTTGAACGGCGTCACAAGGGCCGGAATCGAACCTTTCAGCATGTCACGCTCCTGTTGTTATCATCATCCGTGGGTGGGGCATGAGTCGTGCCCCGGTAAAACGCGGCGGAAACTAGCCGCACTTGGCGGAAATGCCAAGAATGTGTGTTGCGAGAATGATTTGGCGGGATAGGTATTCGGACATGATCAGACGAGCCCCTATTTTCGCCCGCCTTTTCCGTTGTTTGTCCCTGGTTCTCGTGGTGCTGTCCGCGCCTGCCCATGCGCAGGATGCTGCTGACGTCTCCGCGTTGAAGGAGGGTCTGTCTCTCATGCGTGAGGGCAAGTGGGACGAGGCGCTGGATGCCGCAGGCCCACCGGGTGCCCTGCCGCGCGACATCATCGAATGGAACCGGCTGCGGGCCGGGCGCGGGACATTTGCTGAAAGTGTCGAGTTTCTGAGCCGCCATCCCGACTGGCCGGGCGAGGATCTTCTGCGTGAACGCACCGAAAGCTCGATTCCGCGCGATGCGCTGATACAGGATGTGCTCACCTTCTTTCAGGACGTGAAGCCGCAATCGGGCACAGGCGCGATCCGTTATGCGCGCGGCTTGTGGGAAGCGGGCTACAAGGAAGAGGCGCAGGCCGAGGCGCGCCGTGCCTGGACGACCATGTCGCTCGGGCAGTCGCAGGAAGACCAGTTCATGCACGACTGGCCGCAGACGCTGGCCGATTATCATTGGGAGCGGATGGACCATCTGTTGTGGATGGGTCTGACCGAACAGGCCGAGCGGCATATGGCGCGGGTGTCGACCGACCAGCAAATCCTCGCACGCGCCCGCATCGGACTGCGCAACAGCGAGCCGGGCGTCGACACCATGATCGAAAAGATCCCCGAGGCGCTTCAGGACGATCCGGGGCTGGCCTATGAGCGGATGCTGTGGCGGCTCAGAAAGGGCCGTATCGATGACGCGATCGAGATGGTGCTGGAGCGCTCCACCTCGGCCGAGGCGCTGGGTCGCCCGCTGATGTGGGGCGACGAACGCCGCCGGTTCGCGCGCGAAAAGATGCGCGAGGGCGAGGCGCAGATGGCCTATGACCTCGCCGCCAACCATTACATCACCGAAGCGGTCTGGGACCGTCAGGACAACGACTGGATCGCGGGTTTTGTCGCCCTGCGCATGCTGGACGATGCCGAAGCCGCTTTGGGCCACTTCGAAGCCTTTACCGAAACCGTGGAAACGCCCATCAGCCTGAGCCGGGGCAAATACTGGGAAGGCCGCGCTTTAGAGGCGCTCGGGCGCGAGGAAGAGGCGAACGCGGCCTATGCCGTCGGTGGCGAGCATCAGACGGCGTTCTACGGTCTTTTGGCGGCGGAGAAAGCCGGGCTCCCGATGGACCCGAAACTTGCCGGGACCGAGGAGTTCCCGGACTACGATGAGGCGAGCTTCTGGGGTACCCCGATCATGGAGGCTGCTCGGCTCACGGCGAAGCTGGACGAGTACTACCTGACCCAACGCTTCGTTGTGCATCTCTCCGAACGGTTGGACCGGACCGAGACCGGCCAGCTTGCGGACTGGGCCGAGGACGTGGGCCTGCCTTACGTCATGCTCAAGATCGCCAAGCATTCGGTGAATTTCGAAAAGGTGCTCGAACGCGCCTATTTCCCGACACCGGACATCGGCAGCGGCAACCCGGACGTTCCTCGCGCGCTGGAAATGGCGATCTCGCGGCGTGAGAGCGAGTTCAACCATACGGTCCGCTCGCATGCGGGCGCGCTCGGTCTGATGCAGCTCATGCCCGGCACGGCGCGCGACATGGCGAACCGGCTGAACATCGACTACGAGCCCGCCAAGCTGACCACCGATATGGAATACAACGCGCGTCTCGGCTCGGAATACCTCAAGTGGTTGATGGAGCGGTTCGGGAACAACCCCGTTCTGATCGCGGTCGCCTATAACGCCGGGCTGGGTCGGGCCTACAACTGGTCCGAGGATCGGGGCGACCCGCGCGATGCGGATGTCGACGTGATCGACTGGATCGAGATGATTCCCTTCGAGGAAACCCAGACCTACGTGATGCGGGTGACCGAAACGCTCCCGATTTACGAGGCGCGGCTGACCGGCGAGGTGGGCGAGCTGAACTTCACCGAATTGCTGAAGCGCCGCTGACCTTGCGGCCCTTCTGGCGCTCGCGCCATGCGGTGAACAGCCCGGCGCTGACTACGATGACGGCGCCGATCGCGACATGCAGTTCGATGGACTCGCCGAAGAACAGGATCGCGATGATCGACACGAAGACGAGCTGGAAATAGGCAAAGGGCTGCACCGCGCTCGCCTCGGCCACCTCGTAGCATTTGATCAGCAGGAAATGCCCGAGCGCCCCTGTGATGCAGAGCATCCCCATCCAGATCCAATCGGGCCGTTCCATCGGCTCCCAATGAAACACGCCCACTGCCGTGATGGCGACGACGCCCGCGATACCGGTCCAGAAGAACGAGGTCTGCGCGCTGTCCTTACGTGCGGCATAGCGCGTGGCGAGGCCGTAGACCGCGAAGAGGAGCGCGGCGGCCACCGCGATCAGCGCCTCGGGCGCGAAGACGGCGAAGCCTGGTTGCAGGATTACAAGAATGCCGACGAAACCCACGCCAATGGCCGCCCAGCGGCGGGGGCCGACAGTTTCCCCGAGGATCGGGCCGGACAGGGCCGCGATCATCAGCGGGTATGAGGCAAAGATCGCATGGGTCGGGATCAGGCCCAGCAGGACGAAGGCATAGATCGTGACGAGCACTTCGACGATTAGGATCACACCTCGAAAGGACTGCAGGAACGGCTGGCTGGTGGCGATCGCGCGGCGCAGTCCCCCGGCACTGCGCGCGGCCATGACGGTGACGAAGAGCGCGAAGAACCAGTAGCGGATCATCACGATCAGATAGACGTTGTATTTGTCGGCCAGCAGGCGCGACACGCCGTCCTGCACCGCGAAGGTAAAGACCGCGCCGAGCATCAGGAAGATGCCGAGCCGGATGTTCTGAACCGCCATCAGTCGCCTTTCCGCGCCACGGTCATGTGGCGCTTGTGTCCGAAGCCCGGTTGGCGCGTCACTTCGAACCCGGCGTCCGCAAGGCCCCGCCGCACAAAGCCCGCGGCGGTATAGGTCGCCGCCGTCCCCCGCGGTGCCGTATGGCGCCAGACCTCGGCCATCAGGTCGGGCGACCACAGTTCGGGGTTCTTCGCGGGTGAGAAACCGTCAAGGAACCAAGCGTCTGCCACGCCCTTCCACGCCGGGAGCGTGTCACGCGCATCGCCCTCAATCACCTCGACGGTGACAGGGCCGACGGTGAAGAGCCGGATGCCTTCGTCCCAGACGGCAAGGAACGGGTCCGCCACGGTCCGCGCCTCGGGAAAGGCGTCGAGCGCGCGGGCGATGTCGCCGCCGCTCATCGGAAAGGCCTCGAACGAGGTGAAGCGGATCGGCACGTTGCTGTCGCGCAGGGCCAGAACCATCGCCAACATGTTCAGCCCGGTGCCGAAGCCAAGCTCGGCAATGTGGAACCCAGGCACGCAGCGTTCGGGCAGGCCGTTTCCGTCGAGAAAGACGTGCCGGGTTTCCTCCAGCCCGTTCGCGATTGAGAAATAGGGATCATCGAAACGGGTCGAAACCGGGATCGCCCCGTCTCGCCATTCCAGTGTCGCGCGCTGGCTCATGAGCGGCCAATCCCCTATCAGTGCGTGCGACGATCCATGACGGAGGGCATCTGACTTGGCAATGGTGGACGTGACCGTGCGCGGGGCCGGGGCCTTTGGCCTCTCGGTCGCCTATGCCTGCGCCATGCGCGGCGCGCGGGTGCGCGTGGTCGATCCGAACGGCGTGGGAGGCGGGGCCTCTGGCGGCATCGTCGGCGCGCTCGCCCCGCATGTGCCGGAAAACTGGAACCCGAAGAAGGCGTTTCAGTTCGCGGCCCTCGACATGGGCGACGCCTTTTGGCGCGGGGTCGAAGAGGCGGGCGGTGTGCCCTCGTCTTACGCCCGCACCGGCAGGCTTCAACCTATCGCCGACGACCATACGCTCGCGCTGGCCCAAGTCCGCGCCGAAACCGCGCGCGACCTGTGGCAAGGGCGCTATGTCTGGGAGATCGTGGAGGCCACGGGTGACTGGGCGCCGCTCACCCCCACCGGCAAGCTGATCCACGACACGCTCACCGCCCGGATGTTCCCGCGTCGGGCCTGCGCCTCATTGGCCGCCGCCGTGCAGGCGCTGGGCGGCACGCTCGCGTCCGAGGCGTCAGACGAGGGCGCGGTGGTCTGGGCCACGGGGGCTGCCGGGCTCGAGGCGCTGACCGCCGAACGGGGCCGCATGGTCGGCGTGCCGGTGAAAGGGCAGGCGGCGCTCTTGGATTTCGACGCCCGCGAACTGCCGCAGATTTTTGCCGACACCGTCCACGTCGTGCCCCATGCCGATGGCACCACAGCAATCGGGTCGACCACCGAGCGGGAGTTCGATGCGCCCGACACCACCGACGACCAACTCGATACCGTCATCGCCCGCGCCCGCGCCGCCGTGCCTGCGCTGGCGGATGCCCCCGTGCTCGAACGCTGGGCGGGCCTGCGACCGCGCGCCCGCACCCGCGCCCCGATGCTGGGGGCATGGCCCGACAAGCCGGGGCAGTTCATCGCGAATGGTGGCTTCAAGATCGGCTTCGGCATCGCCCCGATGGTGGGGCAGGTGATGGCCGATCTGGTTCTCGACGGACGAGACGCAATTCCAAGCGACTTCAAACCCGAAGCGAGTTTTTGAATCTCTCCGGTCCGAAACATCAGACGCGCCGAGCAGGACACCCTTGGATATGGTCGTTCACCAGCCCGCAGGCCTGCATCCACGCGTAAACGATGGTGGGCCCGCAGAACCGGAACCCGGCTTTCTTGAGGTCCTTGGACATCTGCTTCGAAAGCGGGGTCGAGGCCGGAACCTCGGACATGGACGCGAAATCGTTCACCAGTGGCGTGCCCCCGACATAGCCCCACATCCGATCCGCGAATGCCTCCGCGCCGCCCATGTCGAGATAGGCCTGCGCGTTCCCGATGGTCGCTTCGATCTTGCCGCGATGGCGGATAATGCCCTCGTTGGTTAACAGCCGCCCCACCTCCGGCTCGCCCCAACGTGCGATCACAGCAGGGTCGAACCCTTCGAACGCCGCGCGGAAACTGTCGCGTTTGCGCAGGATCGTGATCCAGCTGAGCCCAGCCTGAAACCCGTCGAGGATGAGCTTTTCCCACAAGGCGCGCCCGTCATATTCCGGCACGCCCCATTCGGTGTCGTGATAGGCCACGTAAAGCGGATCGTCCCCGCACCAGCTGCACCTGTCGCCCATCGCCATTTACCTCGAATCTGAAATTTTACTGCTTCTTAGCAGGTCCGGCGCAATGGTGGCGAGGCATTGGCCTGTGAGGAAAAGATGCGCTTTCAAGATCCACTCGAACCGGTCGATCCGGATGTCGTCCTGTCCAGCCCCCTGACCATCGCGATCCAGCAGAGGGATCGCGATACGATGGCGATGGTGCGCCGCGCGGTGCAGTCGAAACAGGTCATGCTCGCCTATCAGCCGATCATGCGTGCGCAGTCGCCGGATACGGTCGCGTTTTATGAGGGGCTGATCCGCGTGGTCGACCAGACTGGCCGGATCATCCCAGCCAAGGATTTCATCGACGTCGTGGAAACTCAGGAACTTGGGCGGATCATCGACTGCCTCGCATTGGAACTTGGCCTCACCGCGCTGGAGGAGGAGCCTTCGCTGCGCCTCTCCATCAACATGTCCGCCCGCTCCATCGGCTATCCGCGCTGGAAGACCGTCCTGAAACAGGGGCTCGAACGCGATCCGACCCTCGGCGAACGCCTGATCCTCGAGATCACCGAACGAACCGCCATCGTCATGCCGGATCTCGTGCAGGTTTTCATGTCCGAGATGCAGGCCGAGGGGATTTCCTTCGCGCTCGACGATTTCGGCGCGGGCTACACCGCCTTCCGTTACCTGCGCGATTTCTATTTCGACATCCTCAAGATTGATGGCGCGTTCATTCGCGGGATCGCGAACAGCCCGGATAATCAAGTGATTGCACAGGCGATGCTGTCGGTTGCACAGCACTTCGACATGATGACCGTGGCCGAAAGTGTCGAGTCGCTCGAAGACGCGCAATTCATGGCCGACAACGGCTGTGACTTCCTTCAGGGCTACTTTTTCGGCGCGCCCACGGTGCGCCCGTGGTGGAAGCAGGACGACCTGCGACAAAACCGACGGGCGTGACGTTACGTCACGACATTCCTTGATTCATTCTGCTCTGCGGCATAATGCTTCCTCCGACGCGGATGCGGCGAGGAGAATCGTGTTTTTGAACGATTTGCGTCCGCGAACCCCATGTACCGGCACAAGCCGGATTTGACCTGGAGAGGACATACCATGACGAATGTCGTAATCGCTTCGGCTGCACGCACCCCGGTCGGCAGCTTCAATGGCTCGTTCGCGAACACCCCTGCCCATGACCTTGGCGCCACGGTGCTCGAGGCGCTGGTCGCCCGCGCCGGGATCGACAAATCCGAAGTGAGCGAGACGATCCTCGGTCAGGTCCTGACCGGCGGTCAGGGTCAGAACCCGGCCCGTCAGGCCCACATCAACGCAGGTCTTCCGAAAGAAGCCGCCGCATGGGGCATCAACCAGGTCTGCGGGTCGGGCCTGCGCGCCGTGGCGCTCGCCGCCCAGCACGTCCAGCTTGGCGATGCCGACATCGTTGCGGCAGGCGGGCAGGAAAACATGAGCCTCAGCCCCCACGTCGCGCACCTGCGCGCCGGTCACAAGATGGGCGACATGAAGTTCATCGACTCGATGATCAAGGACGGTCTGTGGGATGCCTTCAACGGCTATCACATGGGTCAGACCGCCGAGAACGTGGCCGAGCAGTGGCAGATCACCCGCGACATGCAGGACGAATTCGCCGTCGCCAGCCAGAACAAGGCCGAAGCCGCGCAGAAGGCCGGCAAGTTCGCCGACGAGATCGTCCCCTTCATCGTCAAGACCCGCAAGGGCGAGATCACCGTCGATCAGGACGAGTACATCCGCCACGGCGCCACGATGGATGCGATGCAGAAACTGCGCCCGGCCTTCACCAAGGACGGGTCCGTGACCGCCGCCAACGCCTCGGGCATCAACGACGGCGCGGCCGGTGTGCTGGTCATGTCGGCGGATGACGCCGAGAAGCGTGGAATCCAGCCGCTCGCCCGCATCGCGTCCTACGCGACCGCCGGTCTCGACCCGTCGATCATGGGCGTCGGCCCGATCTATGCGTCGCGCAAGGCGCTGGAAAAAGCCGGTTGGAAAGCTTCGGACCTCGACCTCGTAGAAGCCAACGAGGCCTTCGCGGCACAGGCCTGCGCCGTGAACAAGGACATGGATTGGGACCCGTCGATCGTGAACGTGAACGGCGGCGCCATCGCCATCGGCCACCCGATCGGCGCATCCGGTGCGCGCATCCTGAACACGCTGCTGTTCGAGATGCAGCGGCGCGACGCCAAAAAAGGCCTCGCCACGCTTTGCATCGGTGGCGGCATGGGCGTGGCCATGTGCCTCGAACGTCCGTAAGGAAAAAGACATGGAACCGGGCCCGCGAGGGCCCGTTTTCATATCATGACAGACCTACCGCATAACCCCGCGCAACTCGTCTTTTCCGGCGGCGGCCTTCGCTGTTTCTGGCAGGGCGGCTTCATGACACGGCTGGCCGAGGGCGGCATTACGTTCTCACCCGAACGCGTAACCGGGGTGAGCGGCGGCGCGTTGGCCGGTGCGGCATGGCTGTCAGGGCGCGAGCATACATTGCTTGAGGAAATGTGTGCCGCCTTTGAGAAGCGCGACACGAACATCGACCTGTTCGCCGCCGACAAAGATGGCATCACGCCGCATCAGCAGCTTTACTGTTCCGTGGTCGACCGCGTGATCGACGATGCGGCGGCGAAAGCCATCGCTGACGGCCCGACGTTTCAGATCCTCATCGGACACCCGCCGGATACCGGTCTGCCGACCCTGACCGGCACGGCATTGGCGCTGGCCTATGAAGCCGAACTTCACACGATCAATTCCCCGCATTTCAACTGGGCCGAGAAGATGGGGCTGACGGCCGACCTGATCGACGCGAACGGTGCCGCGCGCACTGGCAAGCTGGTGGAACTCGTCAACGCGGCTGCTGTTATCCCGCCGGTGTTCGAGCCGCCGCTTTGGAACGACAAACGCGTGGTCGACGGCGGAATGGCCGACCAGGCCCCCATGCCCGAGCCGAACGAAGGCGAGACGTTGGTTCTGCTGACCCGCCCCTACAAGACGCTCCCGGATGTTGAGGGGCGGGTTTACGTCTGGCCGAGCGAAGAAACGCCTGCGGACAAAATCGATTTCACAGATCCGCAAAAATTGCGCGATACATGGGCCTTGGGTGAGGCCGATGCGGAAAAGTTTCTGGCCAAATCTTGAGTAATATTGTTGCGCCCACTTGGCGCATTGAGTAACAGAGTTACCGGACTGAAAGATAATTGGAGGAGAGCTCATGGGACGAGTCGCACTTGTAACAGGTGGATCGCGCGGGATCGGCGAGGCCATTTCAAAGGGTTTGAAAGCAGCAGGGTACGAGGTCGCGGCGACCTACGCGGGCAACGACGAAGCCGCAGCGGCGTTCACCAAAGAGACCGGCATCAAGACCTACAAATGGAACGTGGCCGATTATGCCGAGTCGAAAGCGGGGCTTGAGCAGGTCGAGGCTGATCTGGGCCCGATCGACGTGATCGTCGCCAACGCGGGCATCACCCGCGATGCACCATTCCATAAGATGCAGCCTGAACAATGGCAGCAGGTGATCGACACCAACCTGACCGGCGTGTTCAACACCGTGCATCCGGTTTGGCCGGGCATGCGCGAGCGCAAGTTCGGGCGCGTGATCGTCATTTCGTCGATCAACGGCCAGAAGGGCCAGTTCGGTCAGGTGAACTATGCCGCGACCAAGGCGGGCGATCTCGGCATCGTCAAATCGCTCGCACAGGAAGGTGCGCGTGCGGGGATCACCGCGAACGCGATCTGCCCGGGCTACATCGGGACCGATATGGTCCGCGCCATGCCCGAGGCCGCGCTCGAGAAAGTCGTCGCACAGATCCCGGCCGGTCGCCTTGGCGAACCGGAAGAGATCGCGCGGTGCGTGGTCTTCCTCGCATCCGACGATGCGGGCTTCATCAACGGCTCGACGATTTCCGCGAACGGCGCTCAGTTTTTCGTCTGACGCGCCTTCTCTGGGAGGAGAGGAAACCGGCCTTTCGGGGCCGGTTTTTTCGTGGCAGACGGGGCGGATGACCGAATCCCGCGCGACCCTGATCGGCTTTTCCGCTGTCCTGCTCTGGGCGCTTCTGGCGCTGTTCACGGTGGGTACAGCGCCAGTGCCTCCGCTTCAGTTGAATGCGATCTGTTTTGCCATCGGCGGGGCGATCGGGCTGATCTGGGTGACTGCGACAGGCGGTTGGGCGCGACTGCGCGCAGTGCCGTGGACGGTCTATACCTTTGGGACTGCGGGGCTTTTCGGCTACCACTTCTTCTACTTCAGTGCGCTGAGGCTCGCACCGGCCGCCGAAGCAGGTCTGATCGCCTATCTCTGGCCGCTTCTGATCGTGCTGTTTTCCGGGCTCCTGCCGGGTGAACGGTTGCGCTCGGGCCACATCGTCGGCGCGTTCGTCAGTTTCGCGGGCGCGGCCCTTCTGCTCTCACGCGGTGGCGGCGGGTTCAGCGCCGAGGCGCTGCCGGGCTACATCTTTGCGGTGCTCTGCGCGCTGACGTGGTCGAGTTATTCGGTTCTGTCCCGCCGCTTGGGCGCGATGCCGACCGATACGGTCGCGGTGTTCTGCGTGGCGACCGCAGCCCTGTCAGCCGTGGCGCATCTGTTCGTCGAACAGACCATGTGGCCCGACACCGCGGTGGGCTGGGCGTCGGTTGTCGCCCTCGGGCTCGGCCCGGTCGGATTGGCGTTTTACACGTGGGACGTGGGCGTGAAACGGGGCAACATCCAACTTCTCGGCACGGCGAGCTATGCCGCGCCTTTGCTGTCCACATTCGTGCTGATCGCATTCGGCGTTGCGCAAGCCAGCCCTGTGCTGATCCTTGCAGCGGCGCTTATCACGTTCGGGGCATTTCTGGCGGCCCGCGCCGGGCGTTCACCGGCGCGGTAACCATTGGCTCAGGTGGTGGCGAGACGTTCGATCTCGTCCTTCAGCATGAGCTTTTGTTTCTTCAAGGAGCTGATTTCAGTGTTCGGGGTGCTTGGGCTGCGCTGAGCGGCTTCGACCTGTACGGCCAGAGCTTCATGTTTGCGACGGAGTTCCTTCAAGCGTGCACTCAAATCCATGGGGTCCTCCTATATGGTGATGGGTACTGAAAGTGGACCACAGAACTGGGTTTCTGTCATCAAAACGTTTCAAAACCTGCCACGTTGGCAAACAAATGCCAAAGATACAGGTTCGATTTGGTCAGAAAATATCAAGGCGATTGGGAAATCACTACCAGAGCGGAAGCGCCGCGCCATCGCGCAGAATCGCCGAAACCTCACGCCGATAGGATTCCGAGTCGCCCACATGTTCGGCCCCGTCATGCAGAATGAGGGGGGAGGCGAGTCGAAATTCACCGCGTCCGCCCTTGCGCGCCTGAACGAGGATCAGCACGGCGGCCCGCCCGTCGCGGGGCAGGAGCGGCTTGACCAGAACACTTCCCATGCGCTCGTCGAACCCTCGCAGGATCTCAGGCAGGCGCTCGGCCTTCTGGATGATGGTCATGTAGCCGCGATGTTTCAGCCGCCGGGTGCCCACGTCGATCCATGCGGCGAGCGGCGTATCCTCAAAGAGCGCCGCGGCACGCCCCGCGTCGTCGGATGTCGTCGAACGCTCGCGCAGATGATAGGGCGGGTTCATAATGACATGGTCGAAGCTCTCTTCCTTAACCTCGGGGGGAAGATCGGTGATGTCGGCCTCGACCACCTCCATGTCGATGTCGTTGTCGAACGAATTTTTCCGAGCAAGATCAGCATAATCCGACTGTCGTTCGACGCCGACGAGCCGTATTCCCGGCACCCGCGTGGCCAGACAAAGCCCGGCCGCCCCTGCGCCACATCCGAGATCGAGAACGCTTTCGCCGGTATGCGCCGCGATGGAAGCAGCCAGAAAAACCGGGTCTACACCCGCACGGTAGCCGTCACGCGGCTGCATCAATACAAGCTGGCCCCCGAGGAATTTGTCCTCGGTCACAAGTTGTCGGGCAAACCCCATACTCATTTCTCCTCGAGCTCGATACCGTTGTCGGTCAGCACGCGGCGCGCGCGGACATAGTCATCGGCCCGCACCATAAGGCGACGAGGTAAAATACCTATTGATCCCTCAAGGGTGCTCATATGGACGTCCATCGGAAAGGCCGCTATACCTTCGCCGGACAAAAGGGCGCTCGCAAAGGCGATGATGGTCGGGTCCGTCGTGCGAAGAAGCTCTTTCATACAATGGACTTAGGACTGAAATCGACCGGATGTCGAGGCCATCGTCCGGGCGGCATGAAGAAAGACGAAACGTGCTGGACCAGAAATCTCACAAGCCCCACGAACGACTCGCAGCCCATCTTAAGGACGATTTGTCTCTGGTCGACGAAATGATTCGCGCCCGTATGGCGTCGGAACACGCGCCCCGGATACCTGAGGTTACCGCGCATCTCGTGGATGCTGGTGGCAAACGCCTACGCCCGATGCTGACGCTCGCTTCGGCGCGGCTCTGTGGCTACGAGGGCGGTCATCACGTCCACCTCGCCACGGCGGTCGAGTTCATCCACACGGCGACGCTTCTGCATGACGACGTGGTGGACGAAAGCGGTCAGCGGCGCGGGCGCCCCACCGCGAACCTGTTGTGGGACAACAAGTCGAGCGTTCTGGTGGGCGACTACCTGTTCGCGCGGTCGTTCCAGCTGATGACCGAGGCGGATTCGCTGCGGGTGTTGCAAGTGCTGTCGAACGCGTCGGCCACGATCACCGAGGGCGAAGTGCTCCAACTCACCGCCGCGCAGGATCTGACGACGACCGAGGACACGTATTTCAAAGTGGTGCGAGGTAAGACCGCCGCGCTCTTTGCTGCTGCGACCGAAGTCGGCGGTATCCTCGCCGGCGTGTCCGAGGAGCGGATCAAGGCGCTGCACGACTATGGCGATGCGCTGGGCATCGCGTTTCAGGTGGTCGACGATCTGCTCGATTTCTGGGGCGGCGACGCGACCGGCAAGAACATCGGCGACGATTTCCGCGAGCGCAAACTCACGCTGCCGATCATCAAGGCCATTGCGCGCGCGGATGAGGATGAGCGGGCGTTCTGGAAACGGACGCTGGAAAAGAATGATCAGCGGGACGGCGACCTCGAACACGCGCTGGAGCTGATGACGGCTCATGGCGCGCTCGAAGAGACGCGGGCGGCCGCGCTCGATTGGTCGGCGCGTGCCAAAGCGTGCCTCGTGGACCTGCCGGAGCATCCGATCCGCGACATGCTTCGCGACATTGCCGATTACGTGGTGGCGCGGCTGAACTGACATGTCGGTCGCAGGCGTTTACTTCCACGGCCTGCCGGGCGGGCCCGCCGAACTCGACGCACTTGGGCCGGGATCTCAGCTCACCGCCATCGACAGAATGCACACCGGCGGCGGCTCGTATGCGGCCCGTCTGGATGCTGTCGCCAACGCGCTCGCACCCAATGGTCCGCATCGCGTGGTGGCTTTCTCACTCGGCGCGATGTCGGCGCTCCGCCTCGCGGCCGACTATCCGAACGTGGTGCGCGAGCTTGTCCTCATCGCGCCCGCCGCGCCACTTCAGCTGGGCACGTTTCTACCCGACATGGCGGGGCGGCCGGTGTTCGAAGCCGCGCGGCGTGGTGGGTTTCCGTTCAAGGGCTTCGTCTTCGGACAGGCGAGCGCGATTCGGATCATGCCGCAATCCTTTCTGGAAAGCCTGTTTCGTGGCGCGCCGGTGCATGACAAGGCCCTGCTCGTCGACCCGGACATTATGGATGGTCTGATCGTGGCGTGGCGATCCGCGCTACTACAGGCGCGCGCCGCTTATCGTGACGAGCTTGCCGCCTATGTCACGGATTGGCGCGATGTGCTGCCGCGCGTCACGGTGCCGGTGACCATCCACATCGGGGCCGCGGATTCCTGGGTGCCGCGTGCGATGGTCAATGCTCTGGTTGCAGCGCTGGGTGTCGAGCCCGAGGTGATCGAGTATCCGGGGCTTGGCCATTACGGCACGGCCAACAAGGTCTTGCTCGAAATCAGGTGAGCGTCGCGGGCGTGACCCACCAGTCCGGGTGATCGGCCGCAAGCTGCGCGGCAGCCGCTTGGGCGGCGTCGCGACTGACGAACAATGCAAAACATGTAGCACCCGACCCCGACATGCGGGCAAGGCGCGCCTCGGGCAGGGCCGAGAGCGTGCTGAGGACCTCGGTGATCATCGGTGCGGCATCCATCGCCGGAGGCTCCAGATCGTTGCGCTGCGCGGCGAGCCAGTCGATCAACTGCGCGGCCCCCTGCCACTTCGGCAGTTTGCGCGGCATCGGGGCGTTGGTCTTTGACGTGAGCGCTTTGAACACGGCCGGTGTCGGCACCTCGACACGCGGGTTGGCCAGAACCGCATGGAGCGGGGGCAGGGCGCCGACCGGCTCCACCACCTCGCCGATCCCTGACATGCGCGCGGCCTGACGCATCAGACAGACGCGAACATCGGCGCCGAGCGTGGCCGTGCCCTCAGGCAACCGGCGTTCGCCGGTCAGGTCGGACAGCGCCAACAACGTCGCGGCGGCATCGGACGACCCACCGCCGATGCCGGCCGCCGCCGGCAGGTGTTTGGACAGGGTGATCGCGACCGGTGTGTCGAACAGAGCGGCGGCCCGCCAGACCAGATTGCTGGCGTCGGTCGGCACGCCTTCGGCCATCGGTCCGGTCACGTCGAGCGACATCTCATCGGCAGCCATGACCGTGACCCGGTCGCCCACATCAGCGAAGGCCACGAGGCTGTCGAGCAGGTGGTAACCATCCTTGCGCTGCCCGGTCACGTGCAGCGTCAGGTTCACCTTGGCCGGTGCGAAGACCTTAGTTAGCAGCGGCGCTCTCCTGCCTGAGGATCGGCTCGCCGCCTTCCTCTTCCAGCACGGTGTCCAAACCGACCTCCAGCTTGCGGCGGATGCGGTCGGGCTTCACCTCTTCGAGGTTCGTCTCGTCGGTGATGAAACTCAGGGCGCGGCGCCACTGGAATTCGGCCTCACGCGTGCGTCCGACGGCCCAGTAGACGTCGCCGAGGTGATCGTTCACCACCGGGTCCACCGGCATGAGCGACACGGCCTTTTCCATCTGCGGTACGGCTTCTTCGTAGCGGGCGAGGCGGTAGTAGACCCAGCCGAGACTGTCGACGATGTAACCCTCGTTCGGGCGCTGTTCGACGGCCTTTTCGATCATGCCGAGCGCCTCGTCGAGGTTCTCCTGCTTCTCGACCATCGAGTAGCCGAGGTAGTTCAGGACCGACGGCTGATCGGGCTCAAGCTCCAGCGCCTTGCGGAAGTCGCGCTCGGCGTTTTCCCAGTTGCCGCCACGCTCGTTCACGATCCCACGGGCGAAATAGACGGCCCATTGTGCCGACACCTCTTCGGTGTAGAGCGAGATCGCGCGGTCATAGGCGTCGATAGCTTCGGGCCAGGCCTCTTCGTAGCGATAGGCATCGCCAAGCGCCACGTGAACCGGGGCGAGGTCGCCGAACCGGTCTGCCAGCTGGGTGAGCGTGTCGACCCCTTCGTCAGGGCGTTCCGACCGGCGCAGCGCGCTCGCCTTGCCCATCATGGCCTGCACATAGGCGCGGCTATCCGGGTCGATCTGGTCGTAGGTTTTCACGGCCATCTCGTGGTTCTGCATGTTCTCGAACACCGCGGCGCAAAGCAGCGTCGCGCCCACATTGTCCGGGTCGAGATACTGCGACAGACGCGCGTAGATCAGGACGAGGCTGGGGCTTGCATCGTTCGCGAGCACTTCGGCCACGTTGTAAAACAGCGCCGACAGCCCGTCCTTGGGCGTGGTGATCGCATCGAACTCGACGGTCGCCCCGCTTTCCAGCTCGGCCCGCAACATGGCGATTTCCTCGTCGCCGGTGTTCGGAAGCTGTTCGTCGAGGAGCGCAATCGCGTCCTCGTTCCGCTCAAGCTGGCTGAGAATCTGCGCATAGGCGATGATGCCGGAGCGGTTCAGGGTGAGGTCGATGCCGTCCTCGCCCGACAGGATGTTCGCCGCGCCCTCGAAGTCGCCGACATAGGCAAGCGCCTGTGCCTTTTGAAAGGCCGACACCTGACGCGCCACCTCATCCTGCGACAGCTCTTCGAAAATCTCGAGCGCGCGGGACATGCGGCCGTCGCCAATGGCGGTCCATGCGAGGATCAGGGGGTCCATGAGACCGCCGACCGAGAAGCCGCCGTTCATGGTCTCTTCGACCGCATCCCAATCTTCGCGGCCCATCGCATCGCCCAGCAGAACGATTTGACCCAGCTCATTGCCTTCGGACAGACCCACGAGACGGCGGGCAACCGGCACGGCTTCTTCGATCTGGCCAAGGCCCAGATGCGCCACCAGAAGGCCTTCGATGATGCCGGGATTGTCGGGCCGCTGCGCCAAGGCCCGTGCGCCGTATTCGACGAGCGCCTCGAAATCGGCGTTCGCATCTGCCGAACGCGCGGCGAGGTAGGCGCCGGTGAAACCGTCGGCGGATTGCGCCATCACGGGCGCGGTCGTTAGGGCGAGCAGGGACGCGACTCCAAGGGCGCGGGCCGTTTTGAACAGTCGGGGCAAAGGACACCTCTCCTCGTAGGGTATTCGGGAATCCTAACCGTGCGCCCCACGGTGTTCAATGCAGGCGGGCCGCAGATCGCGGCCCACCCACGCAAAGGTTACATATTCGGGTAGTTCGGCCCGTCGCCGCCCTGAGGCACCGTCCAGTTGATGTTCTGGGACGGGTCCTTGATGTCGCAGGTCTTGCAGTGGACGCAGTTCTGGAAGTTGATCTGGAACTTCGGCCCATTGTCGCCTTCGACGACCTCGTAGACGCCCGCCGGACAATAGCGCTGCGCAGGTTCTGCGAACTGCGGCAGGTTCACGTCGATCGGGATCGACGGGTCCTTGAGCTGCAGGTGGCAGGGCTGGCTTTCCTCATGGTTGGTGTTCGAGAAGCTCACGTTGGTGAGCCGGTCGAAGCTGAGGACGCCATCGGGTTTCGGATAGTCGATCGGCTTGTGCTTGTCGGCCTTCTCGGTCGCCTGCGCGTCGGACTTGCCGTGCTTGAGCGTCCCGAACAGCGAGAAGCCGCCGAACAGGGTCTGGAACCACATGTCGAAGCCACCCAGCGCCATGCCACCGGCGGGGCCGAAGCGGGCATTGAGCGGGGCGACGTTGCGCACGCGCTTGAGGTCTTTGCCGACCGGGCCCGCCTTGAGCGCGCCATCGTATTCGCTGAGCGTATCGCCCGAACGGCCCGCCTTGATCGCCTCATAGGCGGCTTCGGCGGCCTGACGGCCCGAATGCATCGCGTTGTGGTTGCCCGTGATGCGCGGCAGGTTCACGAGACCGGCGGAACAGCCCGCGATCACGCCACCGGGAAACGCGGTGTCGGGGATCGACTGGAACCCACCCTTGGTCACGGCGCGCGCGCCATAGGCCACGCGCTTGCCGCCCTCGAGAACCTGCTTCACGCGCGGATGGTGCTTGAAGCGCTGGAACTCCTGATAGGGCGACAGGTAGGGGTTCTTGTAGTTCAGGTCGACGATGTAGCCGACGTAAACTTGGTTATTGTCGATGTGATACAGGAACGAACCACCGCCGTTCTTGAACCCGAGCGGCCAGCCGAGCGAGTGCGTGACTTCGCCTTCGTTGTGGTTCTCCGGGTTCACCTCCCAGATTTCCTTCATCCCGATGCCGAACTTCGGCACGTCGGAGTCCTTGGCGAGGTCGTACTTGGCGATGAGCTCCTTGGCGAGCGACCCGCGCACGCCTTCGGAAATGATGGTGTATTTCGCCAGAAGCTCCATCCCCGGCTCGTAACCGTCGCCCGGCGTGCCGTCGGGGTTCTTGCCGAACTCGCCCGCGACCACGCCTTTGACGGCGCCGTTTTCGTCATAGACCAGCTCGGAGGCGGCCATGCCGGGATAGACCTCGACACCCAGCGCCTCGGCCTGTTCGGCCATCCAGCGGCAGACGTTGCCCATCGAGACGATATAGTTGCCGTGGTTGTTCATCAGGGGCGGCATCAGGAAGTTCGGGATCTTCATCTGCCCGCCTTCACCGAAGATGTAGAAGTTGTCCTTCTTCACCGGCACGTTCAGCGGCGCGCCCTTTTCCTTCCAGTCCGGGATCAGGGCATCCAGACCCGAGGGGTCCAGCACCGCACCCGAAAGGATATGTGCGCCCACTTCCGAGCCTTTTTCGAGAACGACGACCATCAGGTCTTCGTCCAGCTGCTTGAGGCGAATGGCGGCCGAAAGACCGGCAGGGCCGGCCCCGACGATCACGACGTCGACCTCCATTGCTTCGCGTTCGATTTCCGCCATAAGTGGCTCCCTCCACGAAATAAAGTTGCGCCTTGGTAGCGGTCCGGCCTTTGGCGGTCAATCGCTACACCGCGTCATTTGCCGCGCCGCGGCACTCCCCGGACGCGAACTATGCCGTTGCAAATCAGGCGCGATTGCTTTTGTGTTGGGCAAGCCTTCTGAGCACTGGCGGCCTTGCCCGTCATGCTTCATGTGAGACCCGAAGACGACGACGACAAGGCACTCATGGAAAAGATCCTGCTGACCCGCGCGGGCTACACCGCGCTGAACGACGAATTGAAAAAACTGAAATCGGTGGAACGTCCCGCCGTCATCGCGGCCATTTCCGAAGCCCGCGAACATGGCGACCTGTCCGAGAACGCCGAATATCATGCCGCCCGCGAAAAGCAGAGCTTCATCGAAGGGCGCGTGAAAGAGCTTGAGAGTGTCATCGGGCTAGCCGAAGTCATCGACCCGGCCAAGCTGTCTGGCGCCATCAAATTCTCGGCGACCGTCAAGCTCGTCGACGAGGATACGGACGAGGAAAAGACCTACCAGATCGTGGGCGAGCCCGAGGCGGACCTCGAAAAAGGCAAGCTCAACATCAAGTCGCCGCTGGCCCGCGCCCTCATCGGCAAGGAAGAGGGCGACACGGTCGAAGTCCGCACGCCGGGCGGTGAGAAGTCTTACGAAATCCTCGAGATCGAGTATATCTGACCCTGTGACAGACGCAGTAACGCAACCTGCCGGGAAAGCGATGGCTGAGCAGAACGAGGAAGCGCTCGACATGGGCATCTTCGGACGCCGCACGAGGCGCGGCATCGTGCCGTCCGAGCTTTTGGCGGCGGTTCTGTGTTGTGTCTGGCTCGCCGGGTCCGCGATCTACTTCATCGTCATGGGGAACGAGTTCTCCGGAACCGGGGCAGGTGGGTTCATCCTGACCTTGCTCGCGGTGTTCCTGCCGGTGGCCGTCATTTGGCTCGCCGCCTCGGCCGCACGCTCGGCCCGGATCATGCGCGAGGAAACGGTGCGGCTGCAGTCGACCATCGACGCGATGCGCCACAGCTACCTCACCCAGTCCCACGCGCAGCATGCTGAGCGGAACCCCGAGGTCGAAGCCAAGATTGCGCGGCTCGAACAGGCGCAGAAGGAAACCGAACAGGCGCTGACGACCTTTTCGACCACGCGCAATCTGGTTCGTGCCGAGGCCGAGATCCCGCGACCTGCGCCGGTTCAGCAGGTGCTCGAAGAGCAGCCTTCGCTGGCGTTGGAGCCGCAGGCCGCCGACACCGCCCCGCCGCTCGAGCGCGACGACATGATCAAAGCGCTGCATTTTCCTGAGAACGCCGAGGATGAAGAGGGGTTCGCCGCGCTTCGCCGGGCGCTCAAGGATCGCAAGGTCGCAGGTCTCGTCACCGCCGCGCAGGACGTTCTGACGCTGCTCAGCCAAGATGGCATCTACATGGACGATCTGCGCCCCGACCGGGCGCGGCCCGAGATTTGGCGCCGCTTCGCCCAAGGCAATCGTGGGCGCGAGGTCGCCGCGCTGGGCGGTATCCGCGACCGGTCCTCGCTGGCGCTGACGGCAGGGCGCATGAAGAGCGACCCGGTGTTTCGCGATGCCGCGCACCATTTCCTGCGCCGCTTCGACGATGTGTTTCTCGAGTTCGAAGAAACGGCGAGCGACGAAGACATCGCGCGCTTGTCCGACACACGAACCGCCCGTGCATTCATGTTGCTTGGGCGCGTGACGGGGACGTTCACCTAAGACGCACGAATGCTAGAAATGGCTGCTTGTGCGCTCCGGCCACAATACTAGAATCCTAGAATCCTAGAATCCTAGAATCCTAGTATTCTAGTATTGTGGTGCAAGAAAAACTGACCGATATCAGTGCTTTGATGTCATTCGGTTGGGGCAAAAGGTTAATGCTACGCGCGAGGGGCCGAAATTACAGCCCAGCTTCGCGCGAGATTTCCGCCTTGGATTTGCGCGCACGCTCAGTCTCGGACTTCAACTGACCACAGGCGGCCATGATGTCTTCACCGCGCGGCGTGCGGATCGGCGAAGCATAGCCCGCCTGATAGATGATGTTCGCAAAGGCGCGAATGCGGTTGTTCGACGACCGCTTGTACGGCGCGCCGGGCCATTCGTTAAACGGGATCAGGTTGATCTTCGCCGGAATGCCCTCGATCAACCTGATGAGCCGCCGTGCATCTTCGTCACTGTCGTTCACACCGTCCAGCATCACGTACTCGAACGTGATCCGCTCAGAATTCGACAGCTTCGGATACTCCTTCAGCGCGCCGAGCAGCTTTTCGATGTTCCACTTCTTGTTGATCGGCACCAGCTTGTCGCGGGTTTCGTCGGTCGTGGCGTGAAAGCTGATGGCGAGCATGCAGCCGATCTCTTCGCCCGCCCTTGCAATCTCAGGGACGACGCCCGAGGTCGACAGTGTGATGCGGCGGCGCGACAGCGAAATGCCTTCGCCATCCATCGCAATCTTCATCGCGTCCCGCACGGCGTCGAAATTGTACAGCGGCTCGCCCATGCCCATCAGCACGATGTTCGACACGAGGCGCGGGCGTTCGCCCATGCCCTTGCCCGCAGGGACCCAATCGTCGAGGTCGTCACGCGCCATCATGATCTGGCCCACGATCTCGCCCGCGGTCAGGTTACGCACCAGCTTTTGCGTGCCCGTGTGACAGAAAGAACAGGTCAGAGTGCAGCCTACCTGAGACGACACGCACAGCGTCCCGCGATCCTCTTCGGGGATATAGACCACCTCGACCTCGTGGCCGCCCGCGATCCGGACAAGATACTTGCGCGTCCCGTCGGTCGAGACCTGCTTTGACACCATCTCGGGCACGCGGATCTCGAAATGCTGCTCCAGCAGCGCGCGGTAATCCTTGGACAGGTTCGTCATGTCCGCGAAGTCGCGCACGCCCTTCTGGTAAATCCACTGCCAGACCTGACCGGCGCGCATCTTGGCCTGCTTTTCCGGCGTACCAGCCGCAATCAGGGCCTCGCGCAGCCCGTCGCGGGTCAGCCCGACAAGGTTGGGCTTGCCGAGGGTCGCATCCTTGCGGGGGATGGTCATTACGTCCTGCGTGATCGGTGCCGTGGCCGTCATGTGTCGCGCTCCTGTGGAATTGCGCCCCATATAGGCGATCATACCACGAATTCAAAAGAAAACGCCCCGGAACCGGTCCGGGGCGCGGATTGTCATGCAGTCGAGCGGCTTACTGGCAGCGCTGTCCCGCATCGTCGACCGCAGCGGTGAAGCCCATGAGCGAGAAGGTATCCTCGGTCCGGGTGCCGCGCGCCGAGTTGCCGACGAGCACGGCATTCGCGCCACCCTTCATCGCATTTACGATCCGGGTGTCATCCTCGGGGCTCGCCGACCAGGCCCATTCACCATCGGTGAACAATTGAAACTCATTGTCGCCGATCGCAAGCGTCACGGTCGAGCCGTCGGCAAAGGGATAACCCCCGGTGAAGCTCACCTCACCCGTACCGTTGCCCGAGCGGTAGGAGACGAACAAAAGAATGTCTCCCCGGCGCACGGCGACCGACCGACCGTCTTTCGTGTTTACCGTCTGTTTGGGTTTGGAAACGCTCCAACACTCCTGCGGATCGCCTTCGACGAAGACGCTCCAATCCGTGTTGGCGGCGACCCGGTTTGTGCTTTCCTGTGCCACAGCGGCGCCGGTCGCAGTCAGCGACAGCGCGGCGATGCACAGACCCCGTGCGATGCGTGATGTCATGTCTAACACAGCCTCCAGCTGCTCTGCCTCATGGGCCCTTTGCTCCATCCCTCTTCGGGGGTGTTTCACGGCGCGGGCACCCGTTTCAACCTAGTGGCGTCACCATAACGGGTTTTTGCCGGTTTTTGAAAGCCCCGTTGGCGGAAAACCGCGCGTTTTCCTCGGGATGGCAGGCTCGTGAACCGGCGTGTCGAGACGTGAGTTGCGAATCGTCCGGGCGGGCGTCTTTCGAACCGCGATCAGGCGGTCGCGAAGTCGGATTTCGCGTAGCCCTGCAAATACAGGAGTGCGGTGAGGTCGCCGTGATTCACCCGGATGTCACACTGGGCCGCAACCGACGGCTTGGCATGGAGCGCGACGCCCGACCCGGCAAGGCCGAGCATGCCGAGGTCGTTGGCCCCGTCGCCAACGGCGATCACATCGGCGGGAACCAGCCCGAGCCGGGCCGTGATCTCTTCCAGAGCCGCTACTTTGGCAGCGCGTCCGAGGATGGGATCGATGACCTGACCATTCAGTTTGCCGCCCTCGATTCCCAGCGTATTGGCCCGGTTCTCGTCGAAACCCAGATCGGCGGCGACCTTGGCGGTAAACGCGGTGAACCCGCCCGAGACGAGCGCCGCATAACCGCCATCCGCGCGCATCGTCGCGACCAGTTCGCGACCGCCGGGCATGAAAGTTATCCGCTCGGCCAGAACCTTGTCGATGACGCTCGCGGGCAGTCCGGCCAAAAGCCCGACACGCTCACGAAGCGCACCCTCGAAATCCAGCTCGCCGTTCATCGCCCGCGCGGTGATGTCGGCCACACGCGGGCCGACCCCGGCCTCGTCCGCAAGTTCGTCGATGCATTCCTGCTGGATCATCGTGCTGTCCATGTCGGCCAGCAGCATTTTCTTCCGACGCCCTTCCGTCGGTTGAACGACGAGGTCGACACCGAGGGCCTGAAGCTCTTCCCAAGACGACCAGCGAGTATCCGGTACCGTGGGCATATCGAATTCGGCGGCCTCGTCGGGGGCAAGCCAGCGTGCTTCGGTCCCGCCCCATGCGCTCATGAGAGCCTCGACCAGCGCCGGATCGAGTTGCGCCTTGCCGGGTGCGGATATGAGCGTGGTCGTGAACATCGGAGCCTCCGTTTGATCGGGGTCCGATTATCGCGGCCCGCGCCGATGTGCCAGCCTGTTCTACCCCTGTGGCTGGCGCAGCGCCTCGACCTCGGCCGCCGGAATCTCGTCGCCGCTGTCGAGGATCAGGATCGTCTGCCCCGACACAACCCGAGCCTCGACCACTTTGGCATAGACCGACATCGGTTCCTCGGACATCAGACCTTGGGTGTTGAAGCTCTGCAAAGTGAAGCTGTAATCGCCCTTTGGGAACAACTTGCCGCCCTCGTCCAGCCCCGCCCACTGCACGGTCTCGGCGCTGGGTTGGAATTCGACACGGTCGACAATCGACCCGGCCGCGTTCTTTACGACCATGAAGGTCTGGGTCGCACCGGTTGGCGGATTGGGCGTGACGGTGATCGGCTCCATCTCGAAATGAGCCGAAACCCCGGCCCGCGCCTCCATCCCGACCCAGCCCGCGAGATCGGACATGGACATGACGCCGAGTTGCGTCTGCAGCGCTTTGAGTAGATCGTTCGTCTGGACCTGTTGCTCGACCCCCGAAAAGGTCGCGAGCTGCACGGCGTAGTCCGAGCTTTCGATCGGGTTGAGTGGGTCCTGATTTTCCATCTGGACCGTGAGCATCTTCAGGAACGTCTCGAAATCCGAAGAGATCGCGCTCTTGGCATTGTCTTGCGGGGCATTGGCCGCCGCGGCAGAGCCGCCATAAGAGACGTTGGTGGAGGTTTGCGAAATTTCCATTCCTTGTCCTTTCCTGCTTTCAAAGGCGCAGATCGATCCCGCCACCGGTCGCGTTGGTGGGGCTCGGGCTGATCAGGTCTTGTGCGGTTTCCGTGACCTGAAGCGATCTGGGCTCTGCGCGCGGGTCGGGCGGCGCTTCGGTGTCCTTGCCTTGCCCGTCACCGCCTTCGAAGGCAAAGTTCAGAGCGCTGTAACCCAAATCGCGCAGATCCTGCTCCAATAGCGTCAGGTTGCGCCTGAGCAGATCGAGCGTCTCGGGGCGGTCTGCGGACAAGGACACGGACAGGGTCGACCCATCCCCGTTGAAGGTCAGACTGAGACGCCCGAGTTCCTCGGGCCGCAAAGTCACTTCGAGCGTCCCGTCCCGCGTTGTCCTGATCACGTCGGCCACCTGCTGCGCGATCATCCGCGGCGTCTCGGGGCGATGGAATATCTGTGGAGCTACGCCCACACTTCGCGCGGCGTCACTGCGGATCGGGTCGCTTCCGGAAACTTCCACGCTCATCGGATCGACCCCAGCATCGGTCTGCAGGACCGCCGGATCGGGGACCAAGACCGGTGTCACTGGCGGCGCGACCGTTGTGGTCGGAGGTTTCGGCGCTTGGGTGGTTTCGGTTGAGGGTGCGTCGGGAGTGGTCTCGACGATATCCACCTCAGACGGGAGATCCTCTGCGATGTTCGGGGCCTCGCGTGACGCCTTTTCATTTTCCCGAGGCGCCGAAGGTCGCGTCGCTTCGGCCAAGATCGGCGCCCTCACCGGGTCTGAAACCTGCGGCACCTCGCGCCGTTCGGTAGTCGTCTTGGCAAGGTCTAACGCGTCTCCATCTGCCATTACGGCCTCATCTACGGTGCCGAAAACGGGGCCTTTTGCAGGTGCGTCCGGAATCGGATCGATCGAAGCGGTGAGGACAGGCTGCGCCGTCGCAGCCACGGTGCGCTGCGGGTCGGTTGCCTGACGCCCCATGGGTAACGGATTGTCCGACTGGGTGTCGGTTTCACCGCGCTTTGGGACGGCCTCAATTTGAGGCGCCGGCGTGAGACGAGCGCGATCCGCTTCGGCTGCTTGCGCCGTTGGGACTGACGTTTTCGCCATTTCCACGAGGGCGCCCGGCGGTGTGGCCTCTTCCATTGGCTCCGTCGCTCGAAGAACAGCGCGGTCAGGTCCTTTGACCTGTGCGGCGCCAAGCGTCTCTTCCGGCAAGAGGACTTCTTCGCCTTTCGGTTCTCTGTTGGCGTCGGCAACCAATTTCAGCTCGGGGAGAAACGCGTAGCGCTTTGTTTCTGGCACCTTACGCTCCACAGCGAGCTTGGGCGTTCCTTCGGTCGGCATAGCCAAGAGATCGCTCATCTCCTTGTCCGACGTCTCTGGCGTTTCCGTGGCCTCGCCACCATTCGGATCATCCTTCGAAGCCTGCGCCCCGGTGCCCCGCGCCGTGACCTCGTCGAACGTCTCCGAAAACCCCGTTTCATCCGGCCCGTTGCCGGCGTTCGGTAAGGCCCGCCCCGATTTCGGGGCAATGGGGGCAAGTTGCGTGACGTCCATGATCGCTCCGGGAATTCTGTCGCCGAGTGCACGCATCTTCACGCACAGAAATTACCGAATCTTTACCGCTCGCAGGCATCCTCTTTGGAAATGTCCACAATTCGACGGATTCTTAGATGACCCCGGTTACGCCACCAACGAGCCCAAACGCGCCCCAAGCCGCGCAGGTATCTCGGGACGATAAGTTGCGAGAGGCCGCGCAAGAGATGGAGGCGAATTTTCTCGCCGAAATGCTGAAATCTGCCGGGTTGGGCGAGACATCCGAGACGTTCGGTGGGGGGGCGGGCGAGGAACAATTCGCGTCCTTCCTGCGTCTGGAACAGGCGAGGGAGATGGTCAAAGCCGGTGGAATCGGTTTGGCCGAAACCCTTTTCGAAGCGATGAAGGAGCGCGCCGATGGGACTGTTTGACGGATCGGGGGCGCTCGGGGCGCTCGACGCCCTTTTAGATCGTGAGAAGGCCTTGATCCTCAAAGGTGACATCCTCGGTGTACAAGCGCTGTTCTCGGAAAAAGAACGCCTTTTGTCCCGTGTTGGGCGCGCCCGGTTCCAACGCACGCGGATCGAGGCGCTCATGAAGAAAGCTGAGCGAAACAACGCCTTGCTCGAAGCATCCGCCCGCGGTTTCAAAGCCGTCCAGGACAAATTGATCGCGTTGCGTGGGACCGGCGGCGAGCTGTCGACATACGATCGCGAAGGCCAGCGCGCGCGTCTGGGAAGTCGGTCGACCGACTTCAGTAAACGCGCCTGATGCCCGAAAACTACCCTGCTTTCGTCTAAAATCTGACGCAATCGCCTCAGACATGTTCACTGTTCTTTTAGCACTCCCGCTTCAGATTGCTCGCGCATCCTGAGGGGGTGGCGCGGACCGGAAACCGACATCGGAGACCGGCGTCCGCAGAGGTCAGAATGGCTCTGGAACCTGCCCTGAGCGGGCGGACCTCTAACCAGGCGTGAAATCTGCGCCGAACGACTGAAGGAACTGAAAATGGCGACTTTCCACGCCCCGCCGTGGTGCCCCTCGCCACTGACTTTCTTGACCTTCTTTATGATGGGCGCATTGGCTTGCGCACTCATCCCACCACACCTCTCTTTTCACCCGGGATCAGGTGTAGTGCCCCCTCGGTTAAGGTGCGGTTTATGAACGGAGACGTCGCCCGGTTTCTAGAACTTCGGTTAACGGCGCACGATTTCCGTAGCTGGGTAAGTGAGATTCTGCGCTAGTATATCCTCACTTCACGGCCATCCAAGGCCACTCATAGGGAGGAGTAGGGACATGAAGGGTATCGCATTCGCATTTTTCGTCACCGCAGTGATCTGCGTGACGCTGGGCATGATCTGGGGCATCCAGATGTCGGCCTCCGGCGATCACGGGATGGCCGGGGCACACGCGCATCTCAACCTCGTCGGCTGGGCATCGCTGGGACTGTTCGGGCTGTATTATCACGGCGTGCCGGGTGCGGCGGAAAAGGGGCTCGCACGCATCCATTACGTCGTGGCGCTGGCCGGGGTCGTGCTGATGATCCCCGGAATCGCTCTGGCGATCAGTGAAAAGGGGGAAATCCTCGCCATCGTCGGCTCGTTCCTGACGCTGGCCTCGATGCTGATCTTCCTGTTCACCGTGGCGACGAACCGCGCCTAAAGCAGGTTGTCCAACCCGCGCAGAAGGCCGGTGATCTCGCCCACCTTCTGCGCGGCGAGGAGCGTTCCGGGCACCAGAATATCGGCCGAATGGCTGTCGGCATCGTGGGTGATGGTCAGTCGCGAATTGCCTGCTGCAAAGGTGCTCGTCACCGTCGCCGAATAGCTGGGCATCCGGATCGAATGGACCTGAACGCCGTTCACGGTCCCGCCGCGCAAGCCCGGCTCGCCTTTGACGGTCGCCGGGTCCACCTCATAGGCGGGCTGCTTGATGTCGCCCATCCGCTCGGCCAGTTCGCGCGCGGTTCCGGTCGGGGCGTCGGTCTTTTTCGGGCGGGAGTAGTCGATGATCTCGAACCAGTCGAGGTACTCGGCCGCCATCAGCGAGAACCGGGTCATGAGGGCGGCCGTCAGGGCGAAATTGCCCGAGGCGACCACACCGACACCAGCCGCCCGCGCGGCCGCGTCGATCTTGGCGTAATCGGCAGCGGTCAGCCCCGAGGTGCCGATCACCACGCGCCGCCCGGCTGCGATGGCCTGCATCGTGTGATCGAACACCACATCGGGCTGCGTGTAATCGACCAGTGCGTCGAATTCGACCGCCTCCAGCGCATCCGCGACCGTGGCGAAACAGGGCGCGCCGTGGATCGTCTCGCCGGCGCTCGACCGGGCGACGCAGGCCACCAGTTCGAACCGATCGTCCGCTGCGAAAGCTGCGGCGATGGTCCCGCCGCTCAACCCGGTCGCTCCGGCCATACAGATGCGATGCATGCAACACTCCCCCTTTTCGTGAGACTGCGACGCCTGAAACGGGTCCGCAAGTCTTGGCAGGTGGCCGAAGCCGCGCCAGACTGAGCCTGTTCCTACTCAAAGGTGTTCTCAGATGCGTATGCTTTTGCTTTCGACCCTCATCCTTGCCGCGGCCCCGGCATTGTCGCGTGACCTCCGCGATCTGGCCGAGGATTACGCGACCCTGCCGCAGGTTCAGGCGATGTGGGATGATGCGCTTTCGCCACTTCACCTCGCCAACCAGTTCCGGCTGAACGTGCCGCTCTCGGTCGACGTGTCGAGCGACCAGATGGATCGGATCGGCGACCTGCTCGCACGCGAGATGACGGCGCTGCGCCCGATGATGGAGGCCGTCATGGTGGACCGTCTGACCGACATGTTCACGGCAGAGGAACTCGAGGCGCTCGTCGAATTCTACCAATCCGAGCATGGGGCATCGGTGATGCAGAAGATGCCGATGTTCACAACGTTGTATTCGGCGGAACTCGCCCCGATGATGCAGGCGGCGCAACGCGAGGTCGCCCCGGAAATCGCCCGGATCATGGCCGAGTGAGGTCGGCCTGATAGAGCTTTACCTTGATCCCGCCATTGTCGATCACCGGCCCGGATGACAGGTCGAACCCGGTCGCGTGGGCAAGCGCATTGTCCGAGGTGACGATCCCGACGCGCCAGCCCCGGAACCGCTCGGCCAGCACCCGACCCAAGGTGCCGTAGAGCGCATAGAGCTGCCCTTTATTGCCGATCCGCGCGCCATAGGGCGGGTTCAGGATGACGAGGCCCGGCTCACCCTCGGGCGGGGTCAGGTCTGACAAGGGCTGGCAGGCGAATTGGCACAGCTCGGCCACGCCCGATGCCTCGGCATTGCGCGCGGCACCCGCGATGGCCCCCTGATCGCGGTCATATCCGTAAAACCGCTGGGCGGGCACCGGTCCCGACCCGGACCGCACCAGCGTGGCGAAGCCATCCGGGTCGAAGGTGGCGAGGCTTTGGAACGCGAACTCGCGGTCGCGGCCCGGTTGCAGGTCCGCCGCGACCTCGGCCGCCTCCAACAGAAACGTGCCCGATCCGCACATCGGGTCCACCACCGTCTGCGTCCCGTCATAGCCGCAGGCCCGCAAGAGAAGCGCGGCGAGCGTTTCGCGGATCGGCGCCTTGCCGGTCGCGACCTTGTGGCCGCGTTTGTGCAGGCTCTCGCCCGAGGTATCGACACTGATCGTCACCAGGTCGCGGTCGATGCGCACTTTGATCGCGACCTCGGCGTCCGGGCTGATCGGCGCGTCCATCACCGATGCGACCGCCTTTTCGATCCGTTCGGCGGCTGCCCCCGCATGGTAGATCTTGGATTTGCGGTTGGTCGCGACCTCGACCTTCACCGGCACATGCGGCTCCAGCGTGTCGCGCCACGGAAACTTGTGTGCCCGCTTGTCGAGTTGCGCCAGATGGAACGCCGGAAAACTCCCCAGCCGCACCAGCACCCGTGTGGCCCCGCGCAGTTCGAGGTTCGCGCGCCAGACCTCTGACCAGTCGCCCTTGAGCGTGATGCCACCCGGCTCGGGCTTGCCGCGCTTGAAGCCGAGGGCCGCGCATTCGGCGGCCAGTTGCGGCTCCAGCCCCGGAGGACATACGGCGAAGAAATCGAGTTCGGTCATGTCACCGGATTAGGGCATCGCGCAGGCAAAGGGAAACCCTGTTGAGGGCAGGGCGCACCGCCGCGCAGGTCAGGCGCTGGGCGCAGGCGTGTCGAGCCGGAACTTGCGGAAGGCTTCGCCGTCATAGGTGATCGGGTCGATCTCGACCGCGCCGAGACGGCGCAGGGCCGCAACCCGCGTGCGACTCGGTGGGAGGAGAAAGGTCACGAATGGAATGCGCGGATCATGCGCTGCCCGGCCCAAGCAAGCGCGCGCGATGGGCAGGCCAAGGCCGAAGCGATCGGGTCGCAGGACGAGGCCGAAATCCCACTCGTCCCCCTCTTTCTGAAACCCGCCCCAGCCGACGTATTCGCCCTCGACCACGAACCCCCAATGGCCCAGCCCATCACGCGCCCAGGTGGCTTCCTTCGCCGCGACGAAAGCCTCGGTCTTCTCGCCACTCCAGCCACCGATCAGAAGCGGCATATGCTCGGCCACGCGCGGGTCCGACATATGCGCCGTGATGTCTGCGGGGTCGATGTCGGTCAGTCTGCGAAAGCTCAGGTTCAAAGGCGAACACCACGGGAGGATAAAGAAAGACCCCGGCGCTGAGGCCGGGGTCGATCGAAACATCAGGTCCGGCGCGATCAGGCCGGGTCTTTAATCGTGCGCAGGTAAGGCAGTTTGAAATCCACCTCGCCGTATTTCGCCTTGGCGTCGTCGTCCGACACGGACAGCGCGACGATCACGTCTTCGCCCGGCACCCAGTTCGCGGGCGTGGCGAGCGGCGCACCGTCGGTCTTCATCACGCCATCCAGCGCGCGCAGAACCTCGGCAAAGTTGCGGCCCACGGACATCGGGTAGGTCATCGTCAGGCGAAGCTTCTTGTCCGGCCCGATGATGAACACCGAACGCACGGTCGCGGTGTGGGCCGGCGTGCGACCATCGGGGAGGTAGGCTTCCGCCGGAAGCATGTCGAAGGCTTTCGCCATTTCCAGCCCGTTATCGGCCACGATCGGGAAACCGGCCTTGGCGCCGCCGACCTTTTCGATGTCGCCCTTCCACTTCTTATGCTCTTCGACCCCGTCGACCGAGATGCCGAGCACTTTGACGCCGCGTTTTTCCCATTCGTCGGACAGCTGGGCCACCGCGCCGAATTCGGTGGTGCAGACCGGGGTAAAGTCCTTGGGGTGCGAGAACAGGACGGCGTAGCTGTCGCCGATCCAGTCGTGCAGCGTGATCTCACCCTGATCGGTGTTGACCGTGAGGTTCGGGATTTCGTCGTTAATGCGCAGTCCCATAAGGGCCTCCTCTCTCAATGTTGTTCTTGGATCACATGTAAGTCGCAGGCGTTCCGCTTGAAGAGGTTGTGGCAGATTGTCCGCCCTGAATCGAGATGGTTCTTGGATCGCTGTTCTCGCCGAGGTTCTCGTGCCCCTGCGTCGCTTGGAACAGGCGCGCTTGTGCGTTCGTCGCCGCAGTGACAGAGTGCGCGCAAATCTGAGATGGGAGTGCATCATGCTCGATAAACGCGAATTCTACATCAACGGCGAATGGGTCGCTCCGACCGAGGCACGCGATCACGATGTGATCGACCCGTCGACCGAAGAGGCCTGTGCGGTCATCTCGCTTGCGGGCGAGGCGGACGTGGACAAGGCCGTCGCGGCGGCCAAGGCGGCCTTTCCCGACTGGATGATGACGCCGGTCGAAGAGCGCATCGCGCTGGTCGAGAAGTTCCTCGACATCTACAAGTCGCGGTCCGAGGACATCGCGCAGGCGATCACGATGGCAATGGGCGCGCCGCTCGACCTGTCGCGCTCGTCGCAGTGGGGCGCGGGCTATGCCCACACCAAGGCCTTCATCAAGGCCGCCAAGGAATTCGACTGGATCAAACCGCTGGGCGAACATGCGCCCGACACGATGATCGTGCATGAGGCCGTTGGCGTCTGCGCCCTGATCACCCCGTGGAACTGGCCGATGAACCAGATTTCGCTCAAGGTCATCGCGGCGGCCATCGCGGGTTGTACGATGGTGTTGAAACCGTCCGAGGAAAGCCCGCTCGACGCGATGGTCTTTGCCGAATGTCTGCATGAGGCCGGGTTCCCCAAGGGCGTCTTCAACCTCGTCAACGGCGACGGTGCCGTGACTGGCAACGCGCTCACCGGCCACCCGGACGTCGACATGGTCAGCTTCACCGGTTCGACCCGCGCCGGTATCGCGATCTCGCAGAACGCCGCGAAGTCGCTGAAAAAGGTGCATCTGGAGCTTGGCGGCAAAGGCGCGAACATCGTCTTCGCCGATGCCGACGAAAAAGCCGTAAAGCGCGGCGTCATGCACATGATGAACAACACCGGGCAGAGCTGTAACGCCCCGTCGCGGATGCTCGTCCAGCGTGATATCTATGACCAAGCGGTCGAAGCGGCAGCCGAAGCGGCCAACAAGGTCGCCGTCGGTGACGCGCATCAGGAAGGGCGCCACATCGGCCCCGTGGTGAACGAAGCCCAGTGGAACAAGATCCAAGGCCTGATCCAGACCGGCATCGACGAAGGCGCGCGCCTCGTCGCAGGCGGCCTTGGTCGCCCGGACGGCATGAACCGCGGCTTCTTCGTCAAGCCGACAATCTTTGCCGACGTGACCAACGACATGACCATCGCGCGCGAGGAAATCTTCGGCCCGGTCATGACGATGATCCCGTTCGACACTGAAGAGGACGCGATCAACATCGCGAACGACACGATCTATGGCCTGACCAACTACGTCCAGACGCAGGACGGGGCCAAGGCGAACCGCGTTGCTCTCAAGGTGCGCTCGGGCATGGTCGAAATGAACGGCAACTCGCGCGGCGCAGGGGCGCCTTTCGGCGGCATGAAACAGTCGGGCAACGGGCGCGAAGGCGGCGTCTGGGGCATCGAGGACTTCACCGAGGTGAAGGCCATCGGCGGCTGGTCGCTTGACGCAGCGGAATAACGGCTCGTCGGAATAAAAACGCTCGACCCCGGCAAAACCGGCGGGGTCGAGCCGATGACGCGGACCCATCCGAAAGATGTATTGGAGATGTGGAATGACTGGTTAATATGCCCTCAAGGGGGTTACTAATAGAACACTAACCAGTCATTGTTTTCCAATCCTGCAGAATCCACCGCACTCACGGGGGGCCACGCGTTGAGTTATTCCATTAAGATCCACCCGGACCGCCGGATCGCATTTTTCCGGTTCAGCGGTCAGGTGAATGTCCGTATCGGACATCAAGCCTTTCTCGACTATGTCCAGATGCCGGATTTCAATCCGCATTTCACCATGCTGACCGATGCACGGCGCGTCATCGAAGTCGACGCCAGCTTTCGCGAGATCGTTCAGGTTGTGATGCAGGTCATGCGCAACCTGCGACAGTTCGACAAACCGGTCAAAAGCGTGGTCCTCGTCAGTTCGGAAAAGGCCTTCGTCATTGCCCGTCTGCTCGATCAGGTGCTCGAACGGGCGAGCCTGATCAGCATTCAGATTGCGCGCGACGAGGAAGAGGCGCTCGCGCTCGTGGGCTGTGCGGGGGAAACCTTCGCCGATCTCGCCCACGCGGCCTGACCGGGATCAGTCGAGCCCCAGCGCGTCCAGCATATGCCGCCCGCGCGCATCCTCGACCTCGATCACCCAGAGGTCCGGGTCGAAGGAACGCTGTTTGCGGACCGACTCGTCGACGTTGCGCTCGTCACCCTCGGCCAGCACCATCCACTTGCGCTCGCCCGTCATCAGATCGACGCTGCGCTGAAACGCCTGTGCCTGCCCGTCCATCGTGGCGAGCTTGACCAGCACCGCCCCGGCAGTCGCATCGCCCTTGGCGACGACATAGGTGGAAATGCCTTCGGCCTGAAGCCGGGCGAGGTACGCGGAAACCCAGATGCCGGTCGCAAGACGGCTCATGCGTTCCCGTCTTTGAAATCCAGCCCCATCTCGGAGTAGCGCTCGGATTCTTCCAGCCAGTTCGGGCGCACCTTCACCTGCAGGAACAGGTGGATCTTGCGACCCATGAACTCTTCCAGATCGGCGCGCGCGGCTTGACTGACCGCCTTGATGGTCTCGCCTTTCTTGCCCAGCACGATGCCCTTGTGACCGTCACGGGCGACATAGACCACCTGATCGACACGGGCCGAGCCATCCTGGCGCTCTTCCCAATGCTCGGTCTCGACGGTGAGCTGGTAGGGCAGTTCCTGATGCAGGCGCAGTGTCAGCTTTTCGCGCGTCATCTCGGCGGCGATCATGCGCATCGGCAGGTCGGCGATCTGATCTTCGGGGTAAAGCCACGGGCTTTCCGGCATTCTGCCTGCGAGCCACGTCTTGAGATCGGCGACGCCATAGCCCTTTTCCGCCGAGATCATGAAGGTCTCGACGAAGGGGAAGCGTTCGTTCATCTGCTGCGTGAGGCCGAGCAGAACGTCCGACGACACCTTGTCGATCTTGTTGATCGCCAGCGCCACGGGCCGCTTGCGCGCCACGTCCGGCAGGTGGTCGAGGATCGTCTCGACGCCCTTGGTGACCCCCCGATGCGCCTCGATCAGCAGAACGATGACATCCGCATCCGCAGCGCCACCCCAGGCGGCCGCGACCATCGCGCGGTCCAGCCGCCTGCGCGGTTTGAACAGGCCGGGGGTGTCGACCAGCACGATCTGGCTGTCGCCCTCCAGTGCCACGCCGCGAATACGCGCGCGCGTCGTCTGGACCTTGTGGGTCACGATAGAAACCTTCGCCCCGACGAGATAATTCGTCAGGGTCGATTTGCCCGCGTTGGGCTCGCCGATAAGGGCGACAAATCCGGCATGTGTGGTCATGGCAGGGGCCATAGACCCTTTCTGCGTCTCGCGCTAGAGGGCGTAAGCGGCAAGGAACACGCGCGTACACTCCGCCGCATGGGCGCGACACCAGTCGGGCGAGGGGATCGCCGCGTCGCCCAAGTGCATGATTTCGGCAGTGGGACCGCCCATCACCATCCAGTTGAACAGGCTCGCAGCCGCGCCCGGATCGCCGATCTTCAGCTCGCCTTGCGCCGCATAGCCCGACATCGCCAGCGTGAGTCGTTCGAGCGATGCACCCGGCCCAGTGTCGAACAGATGCCGCCCGAGATCGGGAAAGCGGTTGGCCTCGCCGATCACCAGACGTCTCAGCGCCATCAGGCGGGGGGTGAGGACGATCGACAATTGCTCACGCGCATAGTCTTCGAGGAATCGCGCAACCGGAACCTCACCTGCGAAATCGCCCACCCGCGCGCGATGGGCGGCGACCGCTCCGCCGGTCATATGGGCGATGACAGCGCGGAAGAGCGCCTCTTTCGACGAGAAATGCACATAGACCGTCTGTTTCGACACGCCCGCCGCCTCGGTCACGGCATCCATCGCCGTCCCGTGATAGCCTTGGGCGAGGAAAATATCCTCGGCGGCGGCGAGGATTTTCTCGTGTGACTTGGTGCGGCGGATCGTCGTCATACTGACTTCTATACCGAGGGCTATGCCTTAATCAAACTAGACGGTATGGTTTGATTAAGGAATCAGGAGAGCCGCATGCCCGACGCTACCTGCACCTGCGGAAAGGTGCGGATCGAGATCACAGGAACGCCGATCATGGTCACCGAATGCGGCTGCACCTCTTGCCAGACCGCGGGGCAGGCGTTCGGCGATGTGCTGACGGCGCATTTCACGACTCCCTACGTTATGGTGCGCAAGGACCGGGTGCGACTGGCCTCCGGCAGCGGATCACTCGAAGCGCGACGTCTGAAGCCGGACAGCGCCACGCGCCGGGTGGTCGCGACCTGTTGCGGTGCGCCGATGTATCTGGAGTTCGAGAAAGGTCACTGGCTCAGCATCTACGCCGCACGTCTGCCCGAGGCCGCACGCGGGGCGCTCGAGTGCCGGACCATGACCAAGGATCTGCCGGAGGGTATCGTCCTCCCCACCGATGTGCCGAACCCCAAGACGCATACGCCGGGGTTCATGCTGAAGCTATTGGGCGCGTGGGTCGCGATGGGATTTCGCACGCCGAAAATCGACTGGGCGAAGGAGGCTCCGGGATGAGCGACGACAAGATCGAAGTGCGCAACGTCAACTCGCCGGATCACATCACGCGGGTGGACCGGACGAAATACGAAGACATGAAACAGGCGCTGATGAAGGTGCTGCCATCCGACGCGCCCGGCCTGAAAGTGGCGGACGCGCAGGAGGCGCTCAAACCGCATCTGGATCAGGACCTGTTTCCGGGTGGGGCCAAATCGGGCTGGTGGCTGAAATGCGTGCAGCTCGACCTAGAGTTCAAAGGCGAGATCAAACGCGCCGACACACCGCCGGTGCGGCTTTACAAAGCCTAACGCAGCTTGGGCGGGCCGGAGGCGTTCTGCCGCTCCAGCACGCCTTCGAGCCCCCAGCGCAGGCCCTGTCCGATCCGGTCCGCGATGGCCGACATATGCGCCGCCTTGTCGGCAGGGAGCACATCGCGGGCCGTGGCGTGGAAGGTGTCGAGCCAGAGCGGGAAATGCTCCGGTCGCACCTCGCCATTGGTGACATGGGCCTGCATCGGGCTGCCCCGAAAGCTCCGGTCGATCTGAAGCGCTGCCCGCCAGAATCCCGCCACCTTTTCCTCATGCGCCTGCCACTCCGGCCCATACTCGGGCGTAATCGCGCGCGCGAAGATCGGACCGAGCACTTCATGCGCACGCAGACGGGCATAGAAGGCCGGGATCAGCCGGTCGATATCTTCGGCCGTGACGACAGGGGGCTGGGTGTTCGGATCGCTGGTCATGCCTGCGTTATGATCCTCTTCGTCGCCGGGGTCATGGGGCGCAGTGTCACACGGCTTGTGCGCTGCGACCCGTGCGCAACAGGGTGAAAAGCCCCGTGGCGACGATCAGCGCGCCGCCGAGCAGCGTGATGGCATCTGGGCGTTCTCCGAAAGCGAAGTAACCGATGACCAGCGCCACGAGCAGTCGTGAATAGCGGAACGGTGCGACGACGCCGATCTCGCCCGAGCGCATAGCGGTCGTCAGGGCATTGTAGGCGAGCGTGCCGAAACAGGCGGCGACGACGATCGCGCCCCAAGCCGTCACGCTGGCCCCCTGCGGAAGGCGCGGATCGAAAGCCCAGATGATAAGACCCGCCGTGGTCACGACGATGAAACCGAGCGTGCCGAGCTGCCGACCCGACACATGCGGCGGGCTCGCGCGGGTTGCGAGGTCGCGGCCCGCGAAGCCCAGCATGCCGATGACCGCGAAGATCACGAGCGGATCGAACATCTCGGGCGTCGGGCGCAGGATCAGAATGACCCCTGCGAAGCCGATGAGCATGGCGATCCAGCGGCGTGGCCCGACCTTTTCCGAAAACAGAAGCGCCGCGCCGAGCGTGACGACCAGTGGAGTCGCCTGCAGGATCACCGCCGTGAGCGAGAGCGAGACGAAGGCGAGGGACAAGGTGTAGAACAGCCGCCCGACCAGTTCGACGCCCGAGCGGATCAGGAGCCCGCGCGACAGGAAGCTTCTTGGAAGCACGGTTTCGCCCGCGCGCATCGACAGCACGGCGCAGATCGTCATGGCGATGAGGCCGAAAAGCGTAAAGGCCATGCCGCGCGGCACATCCTGAAACGCGTATTTTAGAAACGCGTCCTCGCCCGCAAAGGCGCACATGGACAGAACCATGAACACCGCGCCGCGCGTATTCGGCGTCATTCCTGACCCCTGCGGCAAGTCTGTCCGCTGTCGTGACGTGTCGAGGTCAAGAGCATCCTCCGCGCAATCCCCGCCCATCCCCTAGCGAATGGTCGCGCTCTGCGCCAGCCCGTGCGCGATCCTGCGGTGCGCTGGCGCGCGCTTGGGGAGCATGGCCCCGCTTGTGCGGGTCCATGCGGAATGAGGGGGCCAGCCCCCTCAAACTCCCCCGAGGTTTTCTGAAACAGAGAAGGGATCAGCCGCCGATGCGATCCAAGAGGGCGCGGGCCGCATCCTGTTCGGCCGCGCGTTTGGAATTGGCCTTGGCGCGGGCGGATTCGCCGTTTTCGAGCTTGGCTTCGATTGTGAACTCGGGCGCGTGGTCCGGGCCGTCACGGGCGACTTCGGAATAGACCGGAGGCGGCATCTTGCGCGCCTGTGCCCATTCCTGCAGCGCGGTCTTGGCGTCGCGCGCATCCTCTTCGACCGCGCCAATGCGTTCGCCCCAGAGCCGCACGATCATCTCGCGCGCCGCCTCGAACCCGGCGTCGAGATAAACGGCGGCAATCACCGCCTCCATCGCGTCGCCCAGAAGGGCCTGCTTGCGCCGTCCGCCCGACATCTGCTCGGACCGGCCGAGTTTCAGCACCGCGCCGAGGTCGACCTGACGGGCAACGTCGGCGCAGGTTTCCTTGCGCACCAGAGCGTTGAAGCGTGGGGCAAGCTGGCCCTCGCTCGCGCCCTTGTCGGCGGCGAGCATCGCCTCGGCCATGACGAGCCCCAGCACGCGGTCGCCGAGAAATTCGAGCCGCTGGTTGTCGGGCCGGGTGTCGGACGAGATCGATCCATGCGTCAACGCCCGGATCAAAAGGTCCGGGCGTTTGAACTCATGGCCGATCCGACCTGAGAAGGCTGTGAGATCCGCCGAGAGCTTCATTCGACTTTCTTGAAGAACCTGTCGCCGCGCCACGTCCAGAAATAGAGCAGGCGGTCACCCGCAGCCGAGAAGATCACGCGGTCGACGCGGCCCAGCAGATATTCTTCCGACACGAAGCCCACACCATTGGCGCGCTGGTTCACGCGGCTGTCGGTGGAGTTGTCGCGGTTGTCGCCCATGAAGAAGTAGTGACCCTCGGGCACGGTGAACACGTTGGTGTCATCGAGCCGACCGGGACCAACGTCGAGCACCGCATGGCTCACCCCGTTGGGGAGCGTTTCGACGTATTTCTCTTTGATGCACTCGCCACCCTGACCGACCGGGCCGTTCGAGCACAGCGGGAATGTGCCGAACCGGCCCTGCGAGCGGTAGGTTTCAACGAACGTGCCGTCCGGGACCTGCGTCGCCTCTTCGCCGTTGATCGACAGGATACCGTCCTGCACCTGAACCCGGTCGCCCGGTTTGCCGATCAGGCGCTTCACGTAATCGGTGTTGAGCGTGGGGTGGCGGAAGACGACGACATCGCCCACTTCGGGCTCGGACCCGAGGATGCGGCCCGAGATCGGGCACATCGCGAACGGGCAGGAATACTGCGAATAGCCGTAGGCCATCTTGTTGACGAAAAGGAAGTCGCCGATCAACAGCGTGTCCTTCATCGACCCTGTCGGGATCCAGAACGGCTGGAAAAAGAGGGTCCGGAACACACCGGCGATGATGAGCGCCCAGAAGATCGTTTTCACGGTCTCTAGGAAGCCTTCTTTTTTCTCTTTCGCCATGTGCCCCTGCCTCCGCTTGGTTCTGTCGCTACATGAGCGGGTGCGCCGGGCGAGTCAAGCAATCGGGCGGGCTTCGATCAGCACGAAAGCTTGCGCCCAGGGGTGGTCGTCGGTGAGCGTGACATGGACGATGGCCTCGTGCCCGTCCGGTGTCATCTCGCGCAGGCGCTCGGCGGCCCAGCCTGTCAGGTGCATGACCGGCTGTCCGGTGCGCAGGTTCGAGACCGCCATATCCTTCCAGCTGATGCCCATGCGCAGGCCGGTGCCGAGCGCCTTGGAGCAGGCTTCCTTGGCCGCCCAGCGTTTGGCATAGGTGCCCGCCTCGTCCTTGCGGCGGGCCGCTTTGAACTGCTCTGTCTCGGTGAACACACGGTCGCGGAAGCGGTCGCCGTGACGTTCGAGCACCCCGGCGATCCGGTCGATATTCGCAAGGTCGGTGCCGATGCCGAGGATCATCGTCAGGCTGCCTGCGGTGCGAGGCGCAGGCCGAGGCGGTTGAAGGCGAACTGGATCACGATCAGGACGATAGCGCCCAGGGCCACACGCCCCGCGCCACCGAATTCGGTCATCAACTGCCCACCGGTCGCGACATTGCCGAGCCCGAACAACAGGAGCGTCACGCCGAAGGAAAACGCGGTCATTCGCAGGCTCCCCTCCATCGCGGGTCGCCCCGTAGGGCGGGTACCGTTGGCCTTGGCATGGGCGTTGCCCTCGACCACCGAGGCGATCAGCGGGGGAAGGGCGATGGCAAAGCCCGTTGCGCTGGGCATGTTCAGAAGAACGGGCAGGAAAAAGATGATCACCGTGGAGAGGGCGAAGAAGCCGACATATCTGCCGATGTTGAGTGTCATGCGTTCGGGCCCTTCCTGCGCGTCTGTGCGCGCCAGACCCTATTGCGCGGCGCGGGGCATGGCAATGCGGGGCAGGTCGGCCAGTTCACGTTGTGTGAGACCTGAGAGCGCGGGGTGATCCAGCGGGTCGGGCGGCTGTGCAGCGCGGATCGGCAGGGTGCGGAGTAGGCGGGGCAGAAGCTTTGTCATGGGTATCCTTTCGTTTGAAAGGATCATGACCCTTCATGGCGCATAAAAATATGGAGATTGGCTGATCTATCCTTTAGGAAAAATAAATGAAGAATCTGAACCGCGTTCACTTGTCCGGCCTGCGCGCCGTCGAAGCCGTGCTCCGGCTGGGCACGCTCGCGCAGGCGGCGGAGGAGCTTCAGGTTTCGGTCGGTGCGATCAGTCAGCGTGTCGCCAAGACCGAGGCCGCGCTAGGCGTTACGCTGTTTCTGCGCGGCCGGTCTGGTATGGTGCCGACCGAGCAGGGGGCGGCGATGGCGGCGCTGCTCACCTCCGGGTTCGGGCAGTTGTCCGCGGCCGTTGCCGAGGCGACGCGCGATCACGGGACCACACTGGTCGTTTCGGTCGCGCCGATCTTTGCCGCGCGGTGGCTGATCTGGCGTCTGCCGCGGTTCACGGCCCGCCATCCCGAGATCAAGGTAAGGATCGACAGTGTCGAGGGGTTGGTGGACCCGAACACCTCGGACGTGGACCTCTGCCTCCGTGTGGGCACGGGGCCCTATCCCGACGTGCGTGCCGAAAAGCTGTTCGCCCACCGTGCTGTGCCGGTCTGTGCCCCCGAGGTGGCGCAGCGGCTGAAAACGCCCGCCGACCTCGCGCATGTGCCGATCATCCGCGATACCAACTCGACCCTGCCGTGGTCGGTCTGGCTCGAGCCCGAGGGGCTCGACGAGAGCATTCTTGGCCCCGGACCTGAGTTTTCGGATGGGAGCCTGTGTTTCGACGCGGCAATGGGCGGCGCGGGCGTGTTCCTCGCGTGGGAGACGCTGGACCTCAAGGCGATGGCGGATGGCCGGGTCGTGGCGCCCTTTCCCCGGTTGCAGGAGACGGGGAGGTCCTACTGGCTCGTCTCGGCCCGCGACCGCAGCCCCGGCGCCGCGCATCGCTATTTTGCGCGCTGGATGAAAGAAGAGTTGGCGAGGGACGGGATTGCCTTGGCCTAGTCTTCGCCTTCGGCGTTGATGCGAACCAAGTCGGGAGGCAATCAGCCGCCGAGTTGCAGGCGTGGCGAGATCGCCCCGGTGGCCTGATTGAGCGAAAACCGCAGCAGGGCAGGCGCCGGCTCGACCGCGTCGTTGCCCGCGAACACCCGTACCGGAACGGTGAACATCAGGCCGACGGAGGGGTCATAGGCCGCTTCGAGCTGGTCGAAATCGATCCCGCCGAAACCGCCCGTGTCGGGAAAGGTCAGAACGCGGCACTGACGCTCGCCCAATTCACCGTAGGGCGGCGACAGGATGAGCAGAAAGAACCCACCGAAAGCAGGTTCGCCCACGTCCAGCTTGGCGACACGCACCGCACCGTTCGAAAACGTCCGCGTGTTCTCTTCCCACGGCTCGGCCACGTTTTGCGCCGAGGCCTGCCAGTCGCACTCCACAGTTTCCTGAGCAAACGCGGGGCTCGCGATCAAAGCAAGCGCGGCTAGCAAATATTTCATGCGCGGGCCTCATCCATAAGACGGCGCATCTCGGCGATGCTCCGTTCCAGTCCAAGAAAAATCGCTTCACCGATCAGGAAGTGACCGATGTTGAGTTCCATCACCTCGGGAAACGCGGCGACGGGGCCGACGGTTTCATAAGTCAGGCCATGACCGGCATGGACCTCAAGCCCCAGCGAATGCGCAAAGGTCGCCATGTCGCGAAGGCGTTCGAGTTCCTTGTCCCGCTCGTCGAATTTGCCTTCGGCGTGGAAGTCGCAATAGGCGCCGGTGTGCAGCTCGACGACGGCGGCTCCGATCCGGTTGGCCGCTTCGATCTGGGCGCGATCGGCGGCGATGAAGATCGACACGCGACAGCCCGCGTCCGCCAGCGGCGCGATGAAATGCGCGAGCCGGTTCTCGTCCTTCGCGACTTCGAGCCCGCCCTCGGTCGTCCGCTCTTCGCGCTTTTCAGGCACGATGCAGACCGCATGCGGCTTGTGGCGCAGGGCGATGGCCTGCATCTCGTCCGTCGCCGCCATCTCGAAGTTGAGCGGCACGGTCAGTTCGGCGGCCAGACGTTCGATATCCGCATCGCCGATGTGACGCCGATCTTCACGCAGATGCGCGGTGATTCCGTCCGCACCGGCCTCTTCGGCCAGTTTCGCCGCCCGGACCGGGTCCGGATAGGCCGAGCCGCGCGCATTGCGCACGGTCGCCACGTGATCGATGTTCACGCCAAGCCGGAGTTTGCCGCTCATGTCTCGCCCTCCTTCGCATTTGCCCGTTCGGCCATGCGTTTCTCGTATCTCTTGCGCAGCTGTTTCACGCGCCGCTTTTGATAGGCCGTGATGACGGGGCGGGACAAGCCGAAGGCGATCATCGCGGCGGCAATGCCGGGCAGAATGCCCCCGACCAGATAGGGCAGGAACACCCGGTCCAGAAACAGCGCGAGCCCCGCCCACTCGGCGGTCTCATGCGTGAAGATGCTTAGGAAATTGTGCCAGATGTCGTGGCTGGCGCGGGCAAAGGCATCGACGATGTAGGTCAGATTGGTGTCGCGTGGCGGCAGGCCCAAGAACCGGTTGCCGAGCCGCAGACTGATCCCGGCGATGAAGGGAAAGGTGATCGGATTGCCGACGAAGGTCGACAGGATAGCCGCCAACAGGTTACCGCGCACGATCCACGCGATGAGCGCTGCGGTCAGAAAATGCAGACCGAAAAGCGGCGTGAAGCTGACAAACACCCCCGCCGCGATGCCCCGTGCGATCCGGTCGGCCGGGTCGGGCAGGCGCCTGAGGCGATGGATCACGTAACGGCTCGCGCGATACCAGCCGCCGCGCGGATAGAAGAATTCGGTGAACGCGCGCGTGTAGGAGCGCGGCTTGCGCTTGAACATCGCTCGGCCCCCTTTCCCTATGGCGCGCGGTTCAGATCCCTGTGCCGTCGGATCTCCGCAACGTCCGTTTCCGCCTCGAGCACCAGCATGACCGCATGCAGATGTTCGATATCCCTCAGGTCCACGTCGATCAGCAGTCGGAAGTAATCCGGCTTTCGATCGAGAAAGACCATGTTCGAGATATTGGCCTTCTGCTCGCCGATCAATGTGCAGATTCGTCCCAGCACCCCCGGACCGTTCGCGATCACGACATTGAGAGTGACCGAATGGATCGCCGGATGCTGCCCCGAGTGCCAGTGAACATCGACCCAACGCGAGCTGTCGCCGTCCAGCGCTTCGAGCGCCCGACAGTCGATGGAATGCACCATCATGCTCTTGCCGCGGTAGGTGATCCCGACGATCCGTTCGCCCGGCACCGGCTGACAGCACTGGGCGAGTTGAAAGCTCTGGTCGGGCTCCAGACCGATGACGGCGCGGGCGGCGTCGATCTCGCTCCCCGTGTCCACGGCGTTGGGATAGAGGATCGCGACCACGTCGCGCGCGGCCAGATCGGCCGAGCCGAGCCGCGCCAGCAGGTCCTCGGGCCCGCCAAGGCTGAGCTGCTTGGCCGCTGTCGCGAGCGCTTTGTCGGTGGCCTTGCGCCCGACATGATCGAACGCGACACGCGCCAGTTCGCGACCCAGACGAATGAACCGCTCCCGGTCCTCTTCGCGCAGGCGGCGGCGGATCGCAGATTTCGCGCGGCCCGTAACGACGATGTCGAGCCATGTGGCCTGCGGGCTTTGCCCCTCGGCGGTGATGATCTCGACCGACTGGCCGTTCTTGATCCGAGTCCAGAGCGGCACGCGGATGCTATCGACCCGTGCGCCCACGCAACTGTCGCCGATCCGGGTGTGGATCGCATAGGCAAAGTCGAGAGGCGTGGCCCCGCGCGGCAGTTTCACCACCTCGCCCTTGGGCGTGAAGCAGAACACCTGGTCCTGATACATCTCGAGTTTGACGTTCTCGAGAAACTCGTCGTGATCCTCGGCGTTTTCGAACCGCTCGGTAAGGGTCGCGATCCACTTGGCGGGATCGACCGCAAACGGGTTCTCGGCGCGCACCCCGTCCTTGTAGGACCAGTGCGCCGCGACGCCGGCCTCGGCCACGTCATGCATCTGGCGCGTGCGGATCTGGATTTCGACGCGCTTGCCGTCACGACCCGAAACGGTGGTGTGGATCGAGCGGTAGCCGTTCGATTTCGGCTGACTGATGTAATCCTTGAACCGGCCCGGCACGGCGCGCCAGCGTTGGTGAACGGCGCCCAGAACCGAATAGCAATCCGCCTCGCTCGAGGTGATGACGCGGAACCCATAGGTGTCGGACAGGCGCGAGAAGGTCTGATCCTTCTCCTGCATCTTGCGCCAGATCGAATAGGGTTTCTTGGCGCGCCCGAACACCTCGGCTTCGATCCCCACACGGTCGAGTTCGATGCGGATGTCCTTGGTGATCTTGTTGATGACGTCGCCCGATTCCTTTTGCAGGTGGACGAAGCGCCGGATGATCGACGCGCGGGCATCGGGGTTGAGGACGTGAAAGGCGAGGTCTTCCAACTCCTCACGCATCCACTGCATACCCATGCGGCCGGCGAGCGGTGCGAAGATGTCCATCGTCTCGCGCGACTTCTGCACCTGCTTTTCGACGCGCATCGCGCGGATCGTGCGCATGTTGTGCAGCCGGTCGGCGAGTTTGACGAGAATCACCCGCAGGTCCTTGGACATCGCCATGAACAGCTTGCGGAAGTTCTCGGCCTGCTTGGTCTCGGTCGAGGACAGCTGAAGGTTCGTCAGCTTGGTGACGCCATCCACCAGCTCGGCAACGTCCGCGCCAAACCGGTTGGACACCTCGCTATAGGTCGATCCGGTGTCTTCGATGGTATCGTGCAGAAGCGCGGTGATGATCGTCGCATCGTCAAGCTGTTGCTCGGCGAGGATATGCGCCACCGCGATCGGGTGCGTGAAATAAGGCTCGCCAGAGTGCCGGAACTGCCCCTCATGCATGCGCCGCCCATAGTCAAAGGCGGCGCGAATGAGATCCGAATTGGATTTCGGGTTGTAGGCGCGGACCTGCGCGACAAGCTCTTCGGGACTTAGCTCGGCCATGCAGGTGCGGTCTCAGGGTCAGCCTTGGCCCTGGGCCTCCATGAGCGCGCGCAGCAACTTCTCGTCGGTCATGTCATCATCGTCCGGCTTGTCCGGCGAATCCTGACCCATGAGCAGCGCCATCTGGTCTTCTTCCGGTTCGTCGACCTCGATCTGCGTCTGGTTCGATTCGATCATACGTTCGGTCAGATCGTCCGCCGTCTGGGTCTCTTCCGCGATTTCGCGCAGGGCCACGACGGGGTTCTTGTCGTTGTCGCGATCCACCGTGATCGCACCACCTGAGGAAATCTCACGGGCCCGATGGGCAGCGAGCATCACCAGGTCGAACCGGTTCGGGACTTTGTCAACGCAATCTTCAACCGTCACGCGGGCCATAGAAGGACTCCATTCATTTCGCGGATGTGAAAGGGCTACTTAGGCCCGATATGCCAAAAGCACAAGCCAAATCGGCAGTATTCCGCCCTGAAATACAAGGTATTCCGATTGTGCTTTGCGGATCAGGTGGTCCGGTCAACTGTCGAGGGGACGAACCGGCGCGACGGCCTCTTCCGGCAGGGCGTCGAGCATTTCGCGGATGGTCAGCCCGAGCATCGGGTGGCGCCAATCAGGCGCGATCTCGGCCGCCGGAACCAGAACAAAGGCCCTGTCCTGCATCCTTGGATGCGGCAGGATGAGTTCACTTGGCGTTGCCGATTTTTGCTTATGAAACGGTAGGTTGACCCATTCACGAAGCGTGGGCTGGTCAGGGAGTATCATTTGGTCCAGAATGAGAAGATCAAGGTCGAGCGTCCGATTTGCCCACCGCTCACGGCGTACTCTTTCAAAGGACGTCTCGATCTTGTGAAGCGTAGAAATGATCATGTCGGGGTCCAGAGGCGTAGATATCTCGACCACGGCATTGATCACGTCGGGTTCGGCCCCTGCGGGCACGAAAGGAGACACGAAAAGACGACTGCGGGCGAGGATTTTGAACGGCCCGTCGTCGAGCGAAGAAATGGCAGCCCGAATGGTTTCCACCGGCCCGCCTGCCGGTGACGTTGCGTTACTGCCTAGGGATACGAGCGCTTTACCGTGATGTGATCTTTCACCATATGGTTGCGTCATTTCGCTTTATCCTTATTTTGACGCGGATTCGCCGCCGCCCAATTTTTTCGCACTTACCACTCACGGCATCGACGGCGAACAGAATTCGGAAGGATGGATTATGTTCTACAAGGACGAACGGCTCGCGCTGTTCATAGATGGATCGAATCTTTATGCGGCTGCCAAGTCGCTTGGGTTCGACATCGACTACAAGCTTCTGCGACAGGAATTCATGCGTCGCGGCAAGCTTCTTCGCGCGTTCTACTATACCGCGCTTCTCGAGAATGACGACTATTCACCAATCCGGCCGCTCGTGGACTGGCTCCACTACAACGGCTTCTCGATGGTTACCAAGCCGGCGAAGGAATTCACCGACTCGATGGGCCGCCGTAAGGTGAAGGGCAACATGGACATCGAACTCACGGTCGATGCTATGGAAATCGCGCCCCACGTCGATCACATCGTGCTCTTTTCGGGCGACGGCGACTTCCGCCCGCTCGTTGAAGGTCTGCAACGCAAAGGCGTGCGCGTTTCGGTGGTTTCGACCATCCGCAGCCAACCGCCGATGATCGCGGATGAACTGCGCCGCCAGGCCGACAACTTCATCGAGCTCGACGAGCTCAAGGAAGTCATCGGTCGTCCGCCGCGCGACGACCGTCCCGAGCGTACGTACAATGAAGAAGACGCAGACGCGTAAGCGTCCCGCGCACCTGCCTGCATGAAACGGCCCGGCTGCTCACGCGGCCGGGTTCTTTCGTTCCGGACGGCAAGCCCATGCTGCCGATCCGCGCGCACTCTGGACGTGCCCGGCAGCGGTCATTAGGTGTTGCGTCAAGGAGCCGACATGACCAAGCCACCCCTGACCCTCATCCTCGCCGCCCCGCGCGGGTTCTGCGCGGGCGTCGACCGCGCGATCAAGATCGTCGAAATGGCGATCGAGAAATGGGGCGCGCCGATCTATGTGCGGCACGAGATCGTCCACAACAAGTTCGTTGTCGACAGCCTGCGCGATAAAGGCGCGGTCTTTGTCGAAGAACTGGATGAATGCCCCACGGATCGCCCGGTGATCTTTTCGGCCCACGGCGTGGCGAAAGCTGTCCCGGCCGAGGCCAATCGGCGTGAGATGATCTATGTCGATGCGACCTGCCCGCTGGTGTCCAAGGTCCACATCGAGGCTGAGCGCCACCACGCGAACGGCCTCCAGATGGTGATGATCGGCCATGCGGGCCACCCCGAGACCATCGGCACGATGGGCCAACTGCCGGAGGGTGAGGTTCTACTGGTCGAGACCGAGGCCGATGTGGCCACGCTCGAACCGCGCGATCCCGACCAGCTCGCCTTCATCACCCAGACCACCCTGTCGGTCGATGACACCGCTGGCATCGTCGCGGCCCTGCGGAACCGCTTCCCGGCCATCATCGGCCCGCACAAGGAAGACATCTGTTACGCCACCACCAACCGGCAGGAAGCGGTCAAGGCCATCGCGCCCAACGCCGACGCGCTTCTGGTAATCGGTGCGCCCAACAGCTCCAACTCCCGCCGTCTGGTCGAGGTCGCCCGCTCGCGCGGCTGCGACTACGCCCAACTCGTGGGCCGCGCGGACGAAATCGACTGGCGCGCGCTCGAAGGCGTGCGTTCGGTCGGCCTGACGGCTGGGGCCAGCGCGCCCGAGGTTCTGGTGGACGAAGTCATCGCGGCCTTCCGCGACCGCTATGACGTCACGGTCGAGACGGTCGAAACCGCGACCGAAAACGTCGAATTCAAAGTCCCCCGTGTGCTGCGCGAACCGGCGTGAGCGCCGACCGCGACACCATCGCCGTCTATGACGCACGCAGCGCCGACTATGCCAACATGGTCAGCGCGTGGGAGGCGCCGGGGATCGACACCTTCATTGCCGCCATGCCGCGCTCGGGCCATGTGCTCGACCTCGGCTGCGGGCCGGGGCTGGACGCCCGCGCGATGATGGACGCGGGCCTCACCGTCGATGCTGTGGACGCCAGCGCCCAGATGGTCAGCGTCGCGCAGGCCGCGGGCGTGACAGCACGACAGGCACTGTTTGACGAGATCGAAGGCGAAGGCCTCTATGACGGCATCTGGGCCAACTTCTCGCTCCTCCACGCCCCGCGCGCGGCGTTTCCGTTCCACCTGATGGCGCTGGCCCGTGCGCTCAAACCCGGCGGGCTCTTGCATCTCGGCATGAAACTGGGCGAAGGGGAGGGCCGCGATGGCCTTGGCCGTTTCTACACCTATTACGACGAGGACGATCTGGTGCGTCACCTTAAGATGACCGGCTTCACGCCTGCGGCGAGCTTTCGTGGCATGGGCAAGGGACCTTCGGGCGAGCAAAGCCCGTGGATCTGGATTCAGGCTCATGGTTGATCTGATCGCGCATACGGATGGCGCCTGCTCCGGCAACCCCGGCCCCGGCGGTTGGGGCGTTCTGATGCAAGCCAAGGACGGCGGCACGGTCGTGAAAGAGCGCACCCTGTCGGGCGGCGAGCCTGCGACGACCAACAACCGGATGGAGCTGATGGCGGCGATCATGGCGCTGGAAACGCTCGAACGCGCCTCCAAGATCACCGTCGTCACCGACTCCGCCTATGTGAAGAACGGCGTCACCGGCTGGATTCATGGGTGGAAGCGCAACGGCTGGCGCACGGCCAACAAGAAGCCCGTCAAAAACGTTGAACTTTGGCAGCGGCTGGACGAGGCGCAGAAACGCCACGACGTCGAATGGCGCTGGATCAAGGGTCATGCGGGTCACGAAGAGAACGAGCGCGCCGACGAGTTGGCGCGCGAAGGCATGGCCCCGTTCAAGTGACGCTTCAGCGTTTGCGGATATAGGTTTCCCAGAACCAGATCAGGAACGCCGCACCCGCAACCGCGCCCAGAAACCCGAAGGCCACGCTGCCCACGGTCACGATGACGCGCAGGATCAGGCCGCCGATCAGCGCACCGATCACGCCGATGGCGATGGTGGTGAGGATGTCGGTCTCGACTTTCATGAGCCGTGTCGCCACGAACCCAGCCGCCGCTCCGACGATGATGACAAGCACAACGGGCATGACCCCTATATGGGGTCACGCCCGCGTGAATTGTAGGATCGGGAGTGCGAAAAGCCTTACGCCGACTTCGCCACTGCGAACGCCCGGTCGCGGCCATGCGGCGCGTCCCAGTCGATGATGGGGCCGACCGGAATGATCCGGTGCGGGTTCACCGTCTCGTGGCTGTAGTGGTAGTGCCGGATGTAATGATCCGGATGCACCGTGTTCGCCACGCCGGGCCATTGATACAGCTCGCGGGTGTAGGCCCAGAGGTTCGGAAACTCGACCAGCTTGTTGCGGTTGCACTTGAAGTGGCCGTGATAGACCTGATCGAACCGCAGAAGCGTGGGCAGCAGCCGCCAGTCGGCCTCGGTCACCCTATCGCCTGCGAGGTAGCGCTGCTTGGACAGGATGTCCTCGATCCAGTCGAGCGAGTCGAACAGCGCCTTCACCGCCTCGTCATAAGCCTCCTGCGAGGTGGCGAAACCCGACTTGTAGACGCCGTTGTTCACCGTGTCGTAGATGCGGGCGTTCAGCGCCTCGATATCGTCGTGCAGATCGGCGGGATAGAAATCCTGCGTGTCCCCGGTCAGCTCGTTGAAGGCCGAGTTGAACATCCGAATGATTTCGGCGCTCTCGTTCGACACGATCTGGTTGGTCTTCTTGTCCCAAAGGATCGGCACGGTCACACGGCCGGAAATCTTGGGATCGGCCTCGGTGTAGACCTCGCGCAGGAAAGACTTGCCCATCAGCGTGTCGCCGGTGGCCCCGACGAAATCGCTGTCAAAGGTCCAGCCGTCGTCCAGCATATCGGGATGCACGACCGACACGTCGATGTGGTCGACCAGCCCTTTGAGCGAGCGGAAGATCAGCGTGCGGTGCGCCCAAGGGCAGGCGTAGGAGACGTACAGGTGATACCGACCCGTTTCGGCCTTGAACCCACCTTCGCCCGTCGGACCCGCCGATCCGTCGGCGGTGATCCAGTTGCGGAATTTCGTTTCCGTGCGCACGAACTTGCCGCCGCTTTTCTTGGTGTCATACCAGCCGGTATTCCATTCACCGTCCTGAAGATAACCCATCACGCCTCTCCTCATGATTTCGTTTCAACCTACTTAGGGAAACGTCGCTCTGTGCGCTACGGTTCAGTCGGCGCAGTCGTCGTGCATCCGCGCACAGTGTCGCGGGACGTTGAGCGTGTGTCGCCTTTCCTGTAGAGACATTCCCGACGATGCCCCATCAGGGGCCGGAGAGGTGACTGCCGAGTGATCGACCCAGACCGGGGATCAGGGCGCGGTGTCGTCGGTGGATGACGCATGGCCTCTTCGCGCCCAGACGCAGGAAAGGACCGTGCTATGAACCGACTTGCAGCCCTTATCGCCCTCATGCCCGGCATGGCGCTGGCCCATCCCGGCCACCTTGCCGATGCTGCCGGTCACGACCACTGGGTCGCGGGCGTCGCAATCGGCGTGGCGATCGGTGTCGCGATCTGGGGCGCGCTGCGCGGCAAAAAGGACGACGCGCCCGAGCAGGGCGACGAGGCCGAAGCCGAACCGCAGGAGTCCTGACGATGTCGAAGATCGGGGTGATGATCTGTGGCCACGGCTCGCGCAGCCAGTCGGCGGTAGACGAGTTCAAGGTGCTGGCCGAAAAGCTGCCCGCGTTCTTTCCGGACGACTGGATGGTCGACTACGGCTATCTCGAATTCGCGAACCCGGTGATCCGGGTAGGGCTCGACAACCTGCGCGAGGCGGGGTGCGACAAGATCCTCGCCGTGCCGGGGATGCTCTTCGCCGCGATGCACTCTAAGAACGACATCCCGACCGTGCTCAACACCTACGGCACCGAGCACGGGATCGACGTCTCGTATGGGCGCGAGCTTGGGGTCGACCCCAAGATGGTCGCCGCCGCGGGCGAGCGCATCCGCGATGCGGTTGCCGCCGCCAATGCCGAGCACGGCGTGGTCGCGCATGAAGAGACCTGCCTTGTCGTCATCGGGCGCGGCGCCTCCGACCCGGACGCCAACGCCAACGTCGCCAAGATCGCGCGCCTCTTGCAGGAGGGGATGGGGTTCGGCTGGCTCGAAGTCGGCTATTCCGGCGTCACCTTTCCGCTGGTCGAACCGTGCCTCCAGCACGCCGCCAAGCTGGGTTACAAACGCATCGTCGTGTTCCCGTATTTCCTTTTCACCGGCATCCTGATCGACCGCATCTACGGCTTCACCGACCGGGTGGCCGAGGCGCACCCGGACATTCAGTTCGTGAAAGCGGGCTATCTGAACGACCACCCCAAGGTGCTCGAAACCTTTGCCGAACGCGTGACCGAGCAACTCGGCACCGTGCCGCCCCCGAACTGCGGCACCTGCCCCTACCGCGAACAGGTCCTGTCGCTGGGCGACGGTGGCCACAAACACATCAAGCCCGAGGATCGCGCCGGGCATCCTGCGTTCTCCGACACCTCGCCGCCGACCTGCGTGATGTGCAAATACCGTGTCGAGGTTCTGGGGTTCGAGGCCGAGGTCGGCGCCGTGCAGGAAAGCCATCACCACCACGTCGAAGGGCAGGGCGCATCCGCACCCGGATCGAACGTCGAGGATTGCAGCTTCTGCGACACCTTCTGCACCGGCGAATGCCGCCTGCACCTGCACGACCATCACCACCATGACCATGACCACGATCATGGGCACCACCACCATCACCACGGTCATGACCACGGCCACCATCACGCCGAGTATCCCCACGCCAAGCACCCGCACGGCCCTGAATCGGCGCGCTCGAAATGAGACCGCCGCTGCGCTACGAGCGTGATCCGGCCGCGATCTACCGCCAGAGTTTCGCGACGGTCGAGAAAGAGGCGCGGCTGGATCGCTTCGACCCCGGCATGGCACAACTCGCCACGCGGATCATCCACGCCTGCGGCATGGTCGAAATCGCAGATCGTCTGGCCTATTCCGAGGGCGCGTTCGCTTCAGGTCAGGCGGCGCTCGCCGCCGGGGCCCCGGTTCTGTGCGACTGCGAGATGGTCGGCGCGGGGATCATCCGCCGTTACCTGCCTGCCGGGAACGAGGTCATCGTCACCCTGAACGACGCCACCGTGCCGGACCGCGCGCGCGAAATCGGTAACACCCGCAGCGCCGCAGCGGTCGAGTTGTGGGCAGACAGGCTCGAAGGCGCAGTGGTCGCCATCGGCAACGCCCCAACCGCGCTCTTCCATCTGCTCGAACTGCTCGACCAAGGCGCACCCAAGCCTGCCGTGATCCTGGGCTTCCCGGTCGGCTTCGTCGGTGCGGCCGAGAGCAAGGCGGAACTCGCGGCCAACCCGCGCGACTGCAACTTCGTGGCCCTGCGCGGGCGGCGCGGCGGATCGGCCATCGCCTCTGCCGCCGTCAACGCTTTGGCTGCAGGCCTCCCGGAGGTTACCCAATGACCCAACCTTGGCTCCACATCGTCGGGATCGGCGAAGACGGCATGGACGGCCTGACCCCGGCCACCCGCGCCGTGGTCGAAGCAGCCGAGATCATCCTCGGCGGTGATCGTCACCATACGCTATCGAATGTTTCAAGCGCCGAGCGCGTGTCGTGGCCGTCGCCGTTCGACGCGCTGATCGACCAGCTCCAGTCCTACAAGGGCAAGCGCGTCGTCGTTCTGGCGACAGGCGACCCCCTGTGGTTCTCGGTCGGCGCGCGCATCGGCCGCGCGATCCCGGCGGATGAGATCACGTTCCACCCGCAGCTATCGGCCTTCCAACTCGCCTCCGCCCGCATGGGGTGGAGCATGGCGGACCTCGAAACCCTCACCGTGCATGGCCGCCCGGTCGAGCAGATGATCGCGTTCATCCAGCCGGATCAGCGACTCCTGATCCTGACCACCGGGGCCGAGACACCCGGTCAGATCGCCCGTTTCCTGACCGAGCGCGGGTTCGGTCGCAGCCCCATGACCGTCTTCGCCAACATGGGCGGCGAAAGCGAGAAACGCTTCGACGCGCTGGCCGAGGCGTGGGATCACGAGGTGCCCGCCTTCAACACGCTGGCCGTCGAATGCGTCGCGGCCCCCGATGCGGCGCTGCTTCCGCGCGTGCCGGGCCTTGCCGACGAGCTTTTCCAGCACGACGGCACAATGACCAAACGCGAGGTGCGCGCGCTGACCGTGGCCAAGCTCATGCCGATGCGCGGGGCTTTGCTGTGGGATATCGGCACCGGCTGCGGCTCGGTCGCCGTCGAATGGATGCGCGCGGCACGCTATGCCCGCGCCATCGGGATCGAGCCTCGCGCCGACCGTCGCGCGCTCGCCGCCGCAAACGCGCTGGCGCTGGGCGTGCCGCAACTGCGCATCGTGGATGGAACGGTGCCTGAAGCCCTCGGTGGGTTAGAAGCGCCGGACGCGGTGTTCATCGGCGGCGGTTTGTCCGAGGAAACATACGCTACCGCATGGTCGGCACTGAAACCGCTCGGGCGGCTCGTCGCCAATGCCGTGACGCTGGAGAGCCAAGCGGTCCTGACCGAGCTTTACCACGCCCACGGCGGCGAGCTCGTCCAACTGTCCGTGTCGCGCGCCGATACGCTTGGCCCGCAGTCGACCGGCTGGCGTCCGTTCCGCCCCGTCGTGCAATGGAGCTTGATCAAACGATGACAGGCACGCTGATCGGTGTGGGCCTCGGGCCGGGCGACCCGGACCTGATGACGCTCAAGGCCGCGCGTGCTATCGGTGCGGCCGATGTCGTGGCCTATCCCGCGCTCCCCGGCACCGACAGTTTCGCGCGTTCCATCGCGGCGGACCTGATCCGACCCGATGCCCATGAGATCGTCATCGAAGTCCCGATGACCAAAGCCCGCGAGCCTGCTCAGGCGGCCTACGACCTCGGCGCCGAACGCATCGCGGCAGCCCTGACCGAGGGCAAATCCGTCGCGGTTCTGTGCGAAGGCGACCCGTTCATCTACGGCTCCTTCATGTACCTCCACGCTCGCCTTGCCGACCGCTTTCCGGTCGAGGTCATCCCCGGCATCACCTCGGTCTCTGCCGGGGCCGCCCGCGCCGCCGCGCCGCTCACCGCCCGAAACGAAGTGCTCACGGTTCTGCCCGGCCCGCTCGACAGCGACACGCTCGCCGCCCGCATCTCAGACGCGGACAGCGTGGTCATCATGAAGGTCGGGCGTCATCTGGCGCGTATCCGGGACGTGCTGGCGGCGCAGAACCTGTCCGACCGCGCCGTCTATATCGAGCGCGCCACGCTTGAGTCAGAGCGCATCCTGCCGCTTGCCCAAGCCCCTGATCCCGCGCCCTATTTCTCTCTTATCCTCGTGACGAAAGGTTCCGACCCGTGGCTGTAACCCCCGTCGTACTCTGCCTCAACCGCTCCGGCGAAGCCGTCGCGCACCGCATCGCCGCCGCCCTTGGCGCGTCCGTCCACGGGCGCGAGGGCCGGGTGGAAAAGGCCGACGCCTTCTTCCCCAATGCGCTCGATCACGCCCGCGATCTGTTCGCCGCGGGCACGCCGATCATCGGTGTCTGCGCTGCGGGCATCCTGATCCGTGCTGTGGCTCCGATCCTCGCCGACAAGCGCAGTGAGCCCCCGGTCGTTGCGGTGTCGGATGACGGTTCGGTCGCCATCCCGCTCCTCGGCGGGCACCGTGGCGCGAACAGACTGGCGCGTGAGATCGCGGACCTGCTGGACGCCAAAGCGGCGGTCACGACGGCGGGCGATCTGGCGCTCGGTGTCGCGCTGGACGTGCCGCCCGCAGGCTACCGCCTCGCCAACCCGATGGATGCGAAATCCGTCATGGCCGCGATGCTGAACGGGGCCGGGGCCCGCGTGACCGGCGCGCCGATCTTCGACATTCCGCACGACCCGACCGGCGCTGTCGAACTGTTGGTGACAGAGGCGCCCGTGGCCGGCGGCGCTGACCGCCTCGTCTACCATGCGCAATCGTATGTTCTGGGTGTCGGCTGCGCACGCAACGCCCCGGCGGAGGAACTGCGCGCCTCTGTCGATGCCATGCTCGCTGAGGCCAACATCGCACCCGGCGCCATCGCGGCTCTCGCAACGCTCGACATCAAGGCCGACGAACCCGCGATGAACGCTCTAGCCCGCGATCTTGGCGTGCCGCTCAAACTCTTCACCTCGGAAGAGCTCGAAGCGATGACGCCGCGCCTCGCGAACCCGTCGGACGTCGTGTTCGCCGAGGTCGGCTGTCACGGCGTGTCCGAGGCCGCAGCCCTCGCCTCTGCCGGGGCAGACGCGACGCTCGCGGTCGTGAAACGTAAAACCGCCAACACGACCTGCGCCCTTGCGAAAGCGCCCGCGCCGATCACCGATCCGGCTGGCCGCGCGCGCGGCCGGTTGTCGATCATCGGGATCGGTCCGGGGCAGGCGACGTGGCGCACGCCCGAAGCCTCGCGCCTCATCCAAGAGGCCGAGGAACTCGTGGGCTACGGGCTCTATATCGACCTGCTCGGCCCCCTCGCGGCGGGCAAGACGCGCTCCGACTTCCCCCTCGGCGGCGAAGAGGACCGCTGCCGCTACGCGCTGGAACAAGCGGGCAAGGGCAAGAACGTCGCGCTGATCTGTTCGGGCGACGCGGGCATCTATGCGATGGGCGCGCTGGTCTTCGAACTACTCGACCGGGGCGCCGAGGCGCAGGGCGTCTCCGATGCGGCGCGGCGTGTGGAGGTCATTTCGACCCCCGGTGTGTCGGCGCTTCAAGGGGCCGCAGCACGGGCGGGTGCGCCGCTCGGTCACGACTTCTGCGCCATTTCGCTGTCCGACCTGCTGACGCCGCGCGAAGACATCGTCAAACGCCTGCATGCCGCCGCCGAGGGTGATTTCGTCATCGCCTTTTACAACCCGGTGTCCCGCCGCCGTCGCACGCTGTTGGCCGAGGCGCGGGACATTCTGCTCGAACATCGACCGGCGGATACGCCCGTGCTCCTCGCCTCGTCGCTCGGCAGGCCCGAGGAAAACATACGCTACCGTAGGTTGGCCGATCTCGATGTGGACGAGGTCGATATGCTCACCGTCGTTCTCATCGGATCGAGCAACTCGAAAGTCGCCCAACTGGGCGAGGGGCCCCGCATGTATACGCCGCGCGGCTATGCCCGGCGAATCGATGGCGACCTGCAGGACGTCGGAAACCGCCATCTGGAAACGGAGACATCGCAATGACCGTCTATTTCATCGGGGCCGGACCGGGTGACCCCGAATTGCTCACGCTCAAGGCGCAGCGCATCATCGGCCAGTGCCCCGTCTGCCTTTACGCAGGGTCTCTGGTCCCGCCCGAGGTCGTCGCCTGTGCGCCCGCGGGTGCGCGGGTCATGGACACCGCACCGATGACGCTCGACCAGACTCATGCCGAAATCCTCGCAGCCCACAAGCGGGGCGAGGACGTCGCGCGCGTCCATTCCGGCGACCCCTCTCTTTATGGTGCGGTGGCCGAGCAAGTGCGCCGCCTGCAAGCGGACGGTATCGATTATCAGATCGTGCCGGGCGTGCCCGCCTATGCCGCCGCCGCTGCGGCATTGGGTCAAGAGCTGACAATCCCGGAGATCGCGCAAAGCATTGTTCTTACACGTGTTTCCATGCAGTCGACCTCGATGCCCGAGGGCGAGACGCTTGAGAATTTCGCCCGCACCGGCGCGACCCTCGCGATCCATTTGGGCGTTCGCAATATGCGCGAGATCGAGCGGGTGCTGACGCCCTACTACGGCGCCGACTGCCCCGTTGTGGTCGCCTACCGCGTCGGCTGGCCGGACGAAATCATGATCCGTGGGACGCTCTCAGACATCCGGCTCAAGGTCCGCGCCGAGAAAATCACGCGCACCGCGCTGATCCTCGTCGGCCCGGCGCTCGGCCGCGTCCGCGACTTCAAAGACAGCGCGCTTTACGACCCTACGCGACCGCATGTTCTGCGCCCCGTGGTCGGCGTCGACCTGGTGGAAGAAAACAACACCTGAACTGGAACAAACAGTTACACCAACCGTTTACTTGACGAAAACCATGTCCCTGTCATGGTTTAGCTGTGATCGGAGGGCAAAATGGACTCGCTTCCCAAGGACGTTCAGGAAGGGCTGTTGGCAGCCCACATGAAAGCGGCTCGCAAAAAGGCGCACATGCGTGTCGCTGTCGGGGACGAGATGTTCCCGGTTCTCGAGTATCGTGAGGGCGGCTTCGCGCTCGACAAGGACGACGCGCCCAAGCTGCGCGGCCTCGTCGATCTCTATGCGGGCGAGAACCATCTTTACCAGTGCCTGATCGTTGCGTCGGAAGAGGACGGGCCGATGATGCGGTACGAGTTCAAACGCTCGACCCTGACGATGGACAAGCCGCCGGTCGATTTCGCGATGGACCCGGACGCGCCCGTCGCCCTGATCCCGCGCTGAGTTACATACCCCAGCTTTTATCCTGCATTTCGCGCAGGCGGCTCGCCGTGCGCTCAAACTCGAAGCTGCCCTCGCCCTCGAGGTACAGGTACTCCGGCTCGGCCGCCGCACTGGCAATGAGCCGGACATGCGCCTCATAGAGCGCATCGACCAACGTGACGAAGCGTTTCGCCTCGTTGAAATTCTGCCGTGAGAGCGACGGAATATCCTCGAGCACCAGCACCTTGAGCGCATCGGCGATGGCAAGGTAATCGGCGGGCCCCAGCATCCGCCCGCAAAGTTCGTGGAATTTCGCGCGCCCGATCCCGTTGCGATAGGCCGGGATCTCTACCTCACGGTTCTTGACGTTGAGTATGAGCGGCTCGGCCTTGCCGCCGCCGGTCAGGTCGGTCCAGACCGCTTCGATCGCCTCACGCGCCTCGGCATTCGCGGGCGTGAAATAGACGCGGCCGCCGGTCAGACGATCCTGCCGGTAGTCCTTGTGGCTGGCCAGTTCATGCACGACGAGCCGCTGTTTGATCAGGTCGATGAAGGGCAGGAAGAGTTGCCGGTTGAGCCCGTCCTTATAGAGGTCGTCCGGCACCCGGTTCGACGTGGTGACGATCACGACACCCTTCTGCATCAGATGCTCGAACAGACGCCCGACGACCATCGCATCGGCGATATCGGTGATCTGCATCTCGTCCAAAGCCAGCAGGCGCAGGTCCTTGGCTATCTTGGTTGCCACGGGGGCAATCGCATCGGACTCGCCGGCCTTGCGCGCCTGATGCAGACCGTCCTGTACCTCCTGCATGAACGCGTGAAAGTGGACGCGGCGGTTGCCTTCGATGGGCAAGTGCTCGACGAACAGGTCCATAAGCATCGACTTGCCGCGCCCCACGCCGCCCCAGAGGTAAAGCCCCGCAGGCACCTCTTCGGGCTTGTGAAACAGGCCGCCAAGTAAGCCGCGCTTCTTCTCCTTCGCCGCGACCAGATGCGCGCGGATGTCATCGAAAAGCGGCAGCGCCTCTTCCTGCGCCGGATCGGGCGTGATGCGGCCGTCGGCCACACGGGCGGCGTAAATGTCCTGCAAGGTCTCGCTCATACGTCTCGTCTAGCCCGGCCTGCACGATAGGGAAAGGTGATATGGCGCATCACGGATAAGCGTTTGACCTTCGCTCGAAATCGGCCGCATTTACAGACGGTCGGAGGGACCCCAATGGATAACACGCGCCTCGTAACGCCGGTTCTGATCGCCGGTTGTGTCGTCATCGTCATCAGCTTCGCGATCCGCGCGAGCTTTGGCGTGTTCCAGATCCCGATCGCCGAAGAATTCGGCTGGCTGCGGGCCGATTTCAGCATGGCCATCGCAATCCAGAACCTCGCTTGGGGGATCGGGCAGCCGATTTTCGGCGCGATCGCCGAGAAGATTGGCGACCGAAAGGCGATCATCATCGGCGCCATGCTCTATGCGGCAGGGCTGGTCGCCTCGTCCTTTGCCACGACACCGCTCGCCCACCAGACGCTCGAGGTCATCGTGGGCTTCGGCATCGCGGGCACTGGCTTTGGCGTGATCCTCGCGGTGGTGGGGCGCGCAACCTCGGACAAGCACCGGTCTATGGCGCTCGCCATCGCGACGGCGGCAGGGTCCGCCGGGCAGGTGTTCGGCGCACCGCTCGCCGAATGGATGCTGTCCTTCATGCCGTGGCAGAGCGTGTTTATCGTGTTCGCGGCCGCCATTCTCGCCGCGCTCCTCATCCTGCCGTTGATGCGCGCGCCCGCAGCAAACCCCACCGAGTTGCATGAGAGCATGGGCACCGTGCTGGTCCGGGCGCTGCGCGATCCGTCTTACACGCTCATCTTTTTGGGCTTCTTCAGCTGCGGCTATCAGCTGGGTTTCATCACCGCCCACTTCCCGGCCTTCGTGACCGAGATGTGCGGCGCCATCGACCCCTCCGGCACGCTGGCCTCGCTCGGTGTCTCGACCACTTCTGCCCTTGGCGCCATCGCGATCTCGCTCATCGGCCTCGCCAATATAGCGGGCACGCTCTACGCGGGCTATCTGGGCAACAAGCTTCCGAAAAAGTACCTGCTCGCAGGCATCTACGCGGCGCGCACCGTTGCGGCTGGTGCGTTTATCCTGCTGCCGATCACGCCCACCAGTGTCATCGTGTTTTCCATCGTGATGGGGAGCCTTTGGCTCGCCACCGTGCCGCTGACCTCCGGTCTCGTCGCGCACCTTTATGGCCTGCGCTACATGGGTACGCTCTACGGGATCGTCTTCTTCTCGCACCAGTTGGGCAGCTTCATGGGCGTCTGGCTCGGCGGGCGGTTCTATGACCTGACCGGCGACTACACGATGGTCTGGTGGGTCGGCGTGGGCGTCGGCGCATTGTCCGCGATCCTGCATCTTCCGATCAAGGAACGGCGCGCGCCGGTCATGGCGGCGGTCTAGGGATGGTCTAGGTCGGCAGGGCCGTGGTCTTGAACACGGTCCTGAGCGCGAAACTCGACTGCATACCCTGAACCCCGGGCAGACGGGCGAGCTTCTGGCGATGCACCCGCGCGAAATCGTCGGTGTCACGTGCGACGACCTTGAGGATGTAATCCGCCGTCCCCGCCATCAGGTGACACTCCAGCACCTCGGGCACCAGCGCCACCTCACGCTCGAAGGCTTCGAGCAACTCGTCGGCCTGACCGGAGAGCGAGATTTCCACGAAGACCATCGTCGGATAGCCGATCCGCCGGGCTGCGAGCAGCGCGACATAATCCCGGATGAAGCCCTCTTTCTCCAACCGTTGGACCCGGCGATGACAGGCGGAGGCCGACAGATGCACCCGCTCGGCAAGGTCGGCGTTCGAGATGCGCCCCTGCCGCTGCAAGACGTGCAGTATCCGGCGGTCCATGTCGTCGAGATCGGATTCCATCGAATGTCCTTGCGCAAACAGGCTGATGTGTCACGGATTTATTCGAAGAACCGCCGAAATGCACGGAGGAATTTCAATCCGATTGCGTGGGGCCGGGCGTACACTCGGCCCAAAGCGAATGGAGGACGCTATGCTCATCGGATGCCCGAAGGAAATCAAGCCGCAGGAATATCGCGTAGGTCTCACGCCCCATGCCGCCGCCGAAGCGATCGCGCACGGTCACGCGGTGATGGTCGAGGCAGGTGCGGGCGAGGGGTCCGGCTTCACCGATGACGCCTACCGTGCCAGCGGGGTCGAGGTGGTCGACACGGCGGACGAGATTTTCGCCCGGTCCGACATGGTCGTGAAGGTCAAGGAACCGCAAGCGGTCGAGCGGGCCAAGCTGCGCGAGGGTCAGGTGCTCTTCACCTACCTCCACCTCGCGCCCGACCCGGACCAGACCCGCGACCTGATCGCGAGCGGCGCGACCGCCATCGCCTATGAGACCGTGACGGACCGCGAGGGGCGTCTGCCGCTTCTGGCCCCCATGTCCGAGGTTGCGGGCAAGCTCGCCCCGCAGGTGGGCGCGTGGACGCTGCAAAAGGCCAACGGTGGGCGTGGGGTGCTGATGGGCGGTGTGCCGGGTGTGTCGCCCGCCAAAGTCGTCGTCATCGGCGGTGGCGTGGTCGGTACGCAGGCGGCGCGCGTGGCCTCTGGCATGGGCGCGGACGTTACGGTGCTCGACATGTCTCTGGCTCGCCTGCGCCAGCTCGACGACCTGTTCCGGGGCGAGTTCAACACCGCCTATGCCTCGCAGGCGCTGACCGCCGAACTGGTGGCCGAGGCCGACATGGTGATCGGCGCGGTTCTGATCCCCGGCGCTGCCGCTCCCAAACTGGTCAGCCGTGCGCAACTGGCCGATATGAAACCGGGCGCGGCGCTCGTCGACGTGGCCATCGACCAAGGCGGCTGCTTCGAGACGTCGCGCGCCACGACACACCAGGACCCGATCTACGAGGTCGACGGGATCATGCATTACTGCGTCGCCAACATGCCCGGCGCGGTGGCGCGCACCTCGACCATCGCATTGGGGAACGCGACCCTGCCGTACATGCTGCGGCTGGCCGATCAGGGCTGGCGCGCCGCGATGGAGGCGGACGAAGGCCTGATGGCCGGTCTCAACGTCCACGCGGGCAAGCTCACCAATTATGCCGTGGGCCGGGCGCTCGAAATAGACGTCGTCTCGCCGGCGCTCGCGATCAAGTCCTGACCGCCGCGCGATTGACCCCGCGCGCCAATTCGGGTCTCAACCGGGAGAACGAGGGCGGTCGGTTCGGCCGCCCCGGTCTGGTCTGAGGAAGGGCACCCAATGGCACGCATCGTATTCGATCTGGACGGCACACTGATCGATTCCGCCCCCGACATTCGTGGCGTCGCGAACGGTCTATTGGGCGAAGCCGGGCTCGAACCCCTGACGCTCGAAGAAACGCGCTCGTTCATCGGCAACGGCGCCGGTGTGCTTGTCGAAAAGATGCGGGCGGCGCGCGGCATCGACGACAGCGAACACGACCGCCTGCTCGCCACCTTCGTGGACCGCTACGACGCGGCGGTCGATCTGACGGTGCCCTACCCGGGCGTGACGGAGGCACTCGACAGCCTGATTCAGGCGGGACATGCCCTCGGCATCTGCACCAACAAACCCGTGAGCCCGACCCATGCGGTGCTCAGGCACCTCGGGCTGAACGGCTACTTCGACACGATCTGGGGCGGCGACTCCCTCCCGGTGCGCAAACCCGACCCTGCGCCGCTCCTCGCTGCACTCGACGCCCTTGGCGCGGGTCAGGCCGTCTATGTCGGGGACAGTGAAGTGGACGCCGAGACAGCCGAACACGCGCATGTGCCGTTCCTGCTTTTCACCGAAGGCTACCGCAAGTCGCCAGTCGAACGTATCGCCCACGCCGCCGCCTTCGGATCGTTCGAGCACCTTCCCGTGCTGGTCGCGGAACTCCTGTCCCGCGCCTGACGATTGCCGCCTCGATCCTCGACCGCAGCCAAGACGCGCCTACCGGCTACCCATACTGCGGATACCATGCCTTGCGGGGGCTTGGCCCATCTGGAACCCTGACAAAACGGCCTGAGCGCATGATGCTGCAGGCCGTAAGCACCGGGCGGCGTAAGGCGTCGGCGAGCCTCGTTAAATGCACATCAGTGATTCGTATTTAGATAGATCACTCGAAAATCCGTTCCTTGATCCGGCCTCAATCAAAACGATTAACCGTACCGGCTGTGCCTTGAGGATTACCAGATCATCCCCGATCGGCCGCCTTTGTGGCAGGATCGCCTTAAACCCTTCTTTTGGTGGGTTAGGGTTTCACGACTTCGCACCGAACTGCTTTTCGTAGTCTCATTTAGGCAACGAGACGCATAAAAAGGTTCCGCATTATGACACCCGCTCTAAATAGCAAAATCGACCTCGGTTCGGATGAAATCGTTGAGAAAACGGTCGCTGTGAAACTGCTCGCGACCTTCGCAAAGCCGTGCCTCATCATCGGGCTCGTGTCCGCCGTGGCGATTTCGATCATGGCGCATTCGCTGGCGGTCGCCAGCGTCGCGATTGGCTTCTTCGTCGCACAGGTCATCGCCTTCGTCATCGCCACGTCGATCCGCGCGAAAGCCAAAGTCGAATAGGGACGCGGCCTTGGGCGCGGGTTCTGTCCCTCTCTGTGTCCAAGGCCGTGACGCCGACATGGTTCGGCAAATCCCCTCGCTCGCATCGAGCGACGCGCCGCCTCTGAAACACCTGTGAGTTTTAGGGGGGAAGCCGACGGTGACGCCTGAGGCGTCACCGTCGTCGGCAACCTGGTCGCGCTCGTCGAGCCTGACCGAATTATGAGAATGGTAGCGTGGGGCGGACTTGAACCGCCGACCCCAGCATTATGAGTGCTGTGCTCTAACCGGCTGAGCTACCACGCCATTCACACGAGGGGGCAGATAGCCGCAGGGGCGGGGCGTGTCAACGCTCAAATGGCGGGTTTTTCAGCGACGCAGGTATTTCTCGAACGCCCAGCCGATCGTCCCGCTTTGATGCTTCACCCGCACCCAGCCGCCGGATCGTTCCAGCAGCGTCACCGCCTCGCCGTTATACATCGGGCCGATGATCTGATAACGCGTGCCGGGGCCCGTGCGCAGGTTCAGATAACCGTCGTTCGGCGAATAGACGTACCGCACATTGGTCGCGGCAGGACGGACGAGGTGCTGTGCAAACGCCCAGCCGACGGCCCCGCTTTCATGACGCACACGCACCCAGCCGCCCGCGTATTCCAGCGTCTCGACGGCGCTGCCGTGATACATCTTGCGGATGATGTTGTACTGTGACCCCGGCCCGGTGCGCAGGTTCAGAAAGCCGTCACCGGGCGAGTTCACGAGCAGTCGCTCGGCTTGTGCAGCGCGCGCCGTGACAAGCGTGGCGGCCGCAGCGGTCAGGAACAATCGGCGTTTCATGGAACCCTCCCCTCGATGAGACGAGGGAAGGATACCACGGTTTCGGTCTGGCGCTATGCGTCAGAGGCGCGAGAGATCGCGACCGTGTCGCCCTCGTCCTGTTTGACGTAGAGCGTGCGATGGGGGAACGGGATCGACAGCCCGGCCTTGTCGAACGCGGCCTTGAGGTCTTTGGTGAACCCGAATTTCAGCTCCCAGTAATCGGCTGCATCGGCCCACATCCGCATGGTGATGTCGACCGAGCTGTCGCCAAGGTTCGTGACCCGTGCCCAGGGCTCGGGATCGTCGTGAACGCGCGGGTCGGCCTTGGCCATGTCCAGCATCACCTCGATCGCCTTGTCCATGTCGTCGCCATAGTCGATGCCCATGACGATATCGACGCGACGGGTCTCATGATGCGACCAGTTGGTGATGATCGCGCCCCACGCCTTGCCGTTCGGCACGACGATCTGCACGTTGTCCGGCGTGGCGAGCTCGGTGAAGAACAGGTTGATCTCTTTCACCGTGCCGGCGGTTCCGTCGATGGCGATGTATTGCCCGTTCCGGTAGGGCCGGAAGAGGATGATCATGAAGCCTGCCGCAAGGTCCGACAGCGTCCCCTGCAACGCCAGACCAATGGCCAGCGTGGCGGCACCCAGCATGGCGACGAGCGATGTGGCCTCGATCCCGAAGATGTTGAGGACGGTGATCAGCACCACCGCGATCAGCACCCACCTTACGATGGACGAGATGAAGCTGCCCACGGTCGGGTCGATGCGTTTCGCGCCTTCGATGCGTCGGCGCACCATGCGGCTGACCGCAGCGGCCAGAATCCAGCCGACAATCAGGATGATGAGGGCCTTGAGGCCGTTGACGATGTAGGGAAGGAACTCTCCGAACCTGTCGAGCCAGATGGCGATTTGTTCTTCCATGTCGTGTCCTTTTTCTTTCTCGGATCGGTCAAAGAAAAAGGGCCCGGAGGACCGGGCCCTCGTTCAGCGATAGGGTGCGATCAGCTCTTGGCGAGCGCGTCGCGGATTTCGGTCAGAAGCTGGATTTCCGGCGGGGTCGGCGGGGCCTCGGGCGGGCTGACCTCTTCCGGCTTTTCGGCCAGGTCCTTGATGCGGTTTACGGAGCGGACCAGCATGAAGACCACAAAAGCGACGATCAGGAAGTTGATGACCGCCATGATGAACGAGCCATAGGCAAAGATCGACGCGCCCGTCTCGCGCGCGGCGTCGAGCGATGCACCCGCGGGCACCTCGCCGCTGAGAACCGCGTAGTTGTTGGTAAAGTCGATGCCGCCCGTGAAAAGCCCGATGATCGGGTTGATCAGATCGGCGACGAGCGATGTCACGATTGCCGTGAAAGCGGCCCCGATGATGATCCCGACGGCCATGTCCATGACATTGCCTCGAGCGATGAAGTTTCTGAATTCCTTGAACATATCCCAGACCTGCTCCGATGCTGCCGGACCCGTACCGAGGGCCATGCCTAAAGCTTAACATGGCGCGCAAAAAAACTGGAAGGGGTAGAAGGAAACGCCCCGCCGTGCGCAATGCGCAGGCGGGGCGTTCGGTCTGGTGTCCGTCGTCGCGCTAGGCGATCGGACGATCAATCAGACGGCGGCGCGGCTCGATTTCGGACCGGCGATGAGCCAGAGGATAAAGCCGAGCAGCGGCAGGATGATCACGAGCAGCGCCCACAGCACCTTGGCGCCGGTCGACGCGTTGGACGAGAAGATCGAGATCAGCGCCCAGATGTCGAGCGCGAGAAGGATGATGCCGAAAAGGCCGGTAAGTTCGAACATAAGTCACTCCATGTCTGTGCGTTCCGTGCGGACGCTTGGATTTGAAGTGTTAACGCTCTGCCCGTTGAACGGGTTCCGCGCGGGTCAACCTGAGGCGTGTCGCGTCGGGCGACCGGGCAAGGCTCCCCCGAAAGTTCCACGCGCGGCGCGAGATTGTTTTTAGGCGCGGTGAAACGCTCATGCCGCACGATGATCCGCTCACCCTTTGGCAAGGTTTCGCCTTCAACGAGCATACCGTCGCCGAGTCAGACCGGCGCTTGGGGGTAGGGGTACAAAACGCACGTCGTCGTCGTTTTGTAGGTGCCAAGGGGCACGGACCCCGCACGTAACCATGAAAGGAAACGATCATGAAACCGAACAAGACGCTCACCATCCTCCCCCTCGCTTTCGGCGCCGCGCTCGTCGCGGGCACCGCCTCGGCTCAGACGATGAGCTTTGACGGCATCGACCAGAACGGCGACCGCGTTCTCGAAATGACCGAGCTGGAAGCCGCGTTTGGCGCCAATGCGCAGGCCGCGCTGACCATGTACGACACCAACGGTGACGGCATGCTGGAGCGCAACGAAGTCGCCAACGCTCAGGCGAGCGCTTCGGTCGACATGGACGGCTCGATGCAGTCGATGGAAGACGAGACCATGAAATCCGCCGAGACCGCGCTCGACGGCGTGACCGGCACCGTGGACCAGACCAGCGACGATCTGGCCGACGCCACCTCCGAGATGCTCGACGACACGTCGATCTCGGGCGGTGCGACCGTCGACGGCACGATCATGTCGAACTGATCGCTCTTCTCCCGGCGATCAGGTCAGGGGCACCCGCGAGGGTGCCCCTTTTTCGTGTCAGCCGCGCAGGGTGCCGCCCGTAGCCTTTCCCACCTTTTCGACGATCTTGGCGGCGACCGCCTCGATCTCCTTCTCGGTCAGCGTTGTGTCAGTCGGCTGCATGCGCACGGTGATCGCGATGGATTTCTGCCCGGCTTCACCCAGCTTGCCACCGGTGAACTGGTCGAACACCCGCACGTCTTCGATCAGCGCCTTGTCGGCCCCGGCCGCGGCATTGACCAGCGTCAGCGCCTCGACATCGGCATCCACGACGAAGGCAAAGTCGCGCTCGACCGGCTGAAGGTCCGAGATGGTCAGCGCGGGCCGGGTCGCATTCGACTTGCGCGGCATCGGGATTTCTTCGGGCCACAGGGTAAAGGCCATCGCGGGCCCCTTGATGTCCATTTCGGCCAGCACTTTAGGGTGCAACTCGCCAAAGACCCCCAGCACCTTTTTCGGGCCGAGGCAGATTTTGCCGTGACGGCCCGGATGCCACCATTCGCGCGCACCGCGCAGGATCTGAACCTTGGCGGGTGCGCCCATCGCGGCAAGGATCGCCTCGGCATCGGCCTTGACGTCGAATACGTCGATGGGGCGGGCGGCGCCATGCACGTCCTTGGGCGCGGTCGCCCCGACCAGCAGGCCGGACACGAGCAGGTTCTGCTCATCCGGCTCGCCGCCATGCCACGCCGCACCGACCTCGAACAGGGCGAGGTCCATGAAACCGCGCGCCTGATTGCGGGCCGCGGCCTGCAACAGACCGGGCAGCAGCGCCGGGCGCATATGCGACATTTCCGAGCTGATCGGGTTGTCGAGCTTGGTGGCATCGGTGCCGCCGCCGAACAGTTCCGCCGTCTTCGCGTCGATGAAGCTGTAGGTCACGCATTCGTTGTAGCCGAGCGCCGCCGCCGTGCGCCGCGCTGTGTTCTCGCGCACCTGCATCGGGGTCAGCACCGGCTTCGGCACACCTGTCGAAGCGCGCGACATCGGCTTGCCCACCAGTTTGGTGAGCGATGCGATCCGGGCCACTTCCTCGACCAGATCGGCCTCGCCCAGCACGTCGGGGCGCCACGACGGCACGTGGGCCATGTCGCCCTCCATGACGAAGCCGAGCGCCTCAAGCGACGCGCGCTGCGTCTCGGCGGGAATGTCCATGCCGACGAGCGAAGAACAGCGTGCGGTGTCGAGCTTGTAGGCGCGCGACGTGTCGGGCACTTCGCCTGCCGTCACGACCTCGGACGCCTCGCCGCCGCACAGGTCGAGGATCATCTGCGTCGCCAGTTCGATTGCCAGCGGGTTGAACGCCGGGTCGATGCCGCGTTCGTTGCGATAGCGCGCATCCGAGTTGATCTTGAGCGCGCGGCCGGTGCGCGCGATCTGGATCGGCTCCCACACGGCGGCTTCGAGGAAGACGTTCACGGTCTCTTCGGTACAGCCGGTTTCCTCGCCGCCCATGATACCAGCGACGCTCTCGACGCCCTCAGCGTCAGAGATGACGACCATTCCCGGCTCGAAGGTGTAGGTCTTTTCGTCCAGCGCCAGAAGCTCTTCGCCCCCGGTCGTCTTGTGGATGCGCAGGTCGCCTTTGACCTTGTCGGCATCGAAGACGTGGAGCGGACGGTTCTGGTCATAGGTGAAGAAGTTGGTCACATCGACGAGCGCCGAGATCGGGCGCAGGCCGATGGCCTTGAGCCGCTTTTGCAGCCACGCCGGGCTGGGGCCGTTCTTCACGCCTTTGATGAGGCGGCCTTGGAAGATGTAGCAGCCATCGTCGCCTTGCGTATCACCGTCGATGGTGACGTTGATCGGGCTCTTGAACGTGCCCGGGACACTCGCTTCCGGCGCAGGCTTCAGCGTGCCCAGACCCCGCGCGGCGAGATCGCGCGCCACGCCGCGCACACCCAAAGCATCGGGGCGGTTCGGCGTGATCGCGATGTCGAACACCGGGTCCACCTTGGAGGGGTCGTTCTCGGCCAGCCAGTCGACGAACTTCTGCCCGACCTCGCCGGAGGGCAGTTCGATGATCCCGTCATGCTCGTCCGACAGCTCCAGCTCACGCTCGGACGCCATCATGCCGTGGCTCTCGACGCCCCGGATTTTGCCAACGCTCAGCGTCACGTCGATCCCCGGCACGTAGTCGCCGGGTTTGGCGAGCACCACCGTGATCCCCGCCCGCGCATTCGGCGCGCCGCAGACGATCTGCTTGTCGCCCTCGTCGGTCTCGACCGTGCAGACGCGCAGGCGGTCCGCATCCGGGTGCTGCTCGGCATGTTTGACCTTGGCGAGCGTGAAGGTGCCCAGCCGGTCGGCCGGGTTGATGACCTCTTCGATCTCGAGCCCGAGGTCGGTGAGGGTTTCCGCGATCTCGTCCACCGAGGCGGTGGTGTCGAGGTGGTCTTTCAGCCAGGAGAGTGTGAATTTCATCGTCTTATCCTCGTTCGGCACCGCTCAGCGGTCTGCCAGATCCTCTACCAGTTCGAAGTGCTCGAAGAGCAGCATCATGTTCTCGTCGAACCCGCCGTTGCGGGTGAAATAGGCCTCGTGGTCCCGCCGCCAACCTGCGAGGTCGTCGTTCTCGCCCTCGGCCAGCGCCATCTCTTCGGTCACGTCCTTGAACGCCACCTCGTCCACCCGCACCGTGCGGATGACGAGGGCGGGCGTGCCGTCCCAGTTCATCGCGATGTCGCAGCGGCCCACCTTGGGGCGCGCAGCGGGGTCGTCGTCGAACTCCGACAGCCGCTCGCAGGTCGCGGTCTTTTCCCTTGCGCGCACGAGGGCGAGCAGGTCCGCGCAGAGCTTCGGATTGTCCCCGAAGGTGAAGTTGCCCGCACCGGGATAGGTCTGGTTCAGGTCTTCCATGTCGTCCGTCATGGTCACCCCTCGGCCCGTTCGGCCAGCGTTTCGAATTTGCCCATGCGGTAGAGTTTGATCTCGCGCACGAGCCGGATGGTCGGTTTGGCCGCGAAGCAGAACGAGCCGATCACGAAAAGCCACGTCGCCGCGTATTGCGTCTTGTCCGAGAAGAACAGAAACGACCCCACCACGAAACAGGCGGCGGCCACGAAATCGACGACCGTGTAGGCGATCTCGAATTTCGCATAGAGGTCGCGGGCGGCCTCGGACTGCTGTCGGTTTTCGTGTCGGAAGAGGGGCATAATGGATCCTTGCGGAGCGTTGTGGGGCTAGCCGAAAACCAAACGCAAGAGCGCGTAGAATGTCCCGACTATACCCGCCACCATCAAGAACAAGACCAGCGCATACATTGGTCGCCCGAATTGTCTTTGCGGAAGGAAACTAACTTCCTTGGTTATGGTGTCTGGGCAGTTGACGGCTACAAGTCGCGCGCCTCGAAGGTGTATGTCGACAGTGTCCACAATCAATAGTTCTCGTGGAGCGAGTGACGGAATCCTGATTATGAAACTCCCGTCGTCTAGTTGTTTGGAAACATGTTCTCGCTGTGTGTAGAGTTTGTAGCTGCTGGGTCTATCGTTAAGCACCAGTTCAACGTCTTTGGCTGGCTTCTTACCGTAGTTCTGGACGTATAGTTTTTCGGTGGCCACACCGATAGGCGGTTGGCTCGGGTCAACAGAGAAACTGTGAGCACTCAAACTTGTCGAGCCCCAGATGATCCTAACCTTTGGTCTGAATAACGCCAGAAGTCCCGCCGTCGTTAGGGAAAGCAGTATTGCGCCAAGGAACTGGCGGACCGGAGAGATTGCTTCCCAAATTGAGGTGGCGATTTCCATCACCGCGACAAGCCCCCCCGCATCGTCGGCATGTCCAGCGCGGCGAAGCCGTAGTGGCGCAGCCAGCGCAGGTCGCTGTCGAAGAAAGCGCGCAGGTCGGGGATGCCGTATTTCAGCATGGCGAGGCGGTCGATGCCCATGCCGAAGGCAAAGCCCTGCCATTGGGTCGCGTCGACGCCAGCGGCCTCGAGCACCTTGGGGTGGACCATGCCGGAGCCCAGAATTTCCATCCAGTCCTCGCCCTGACCGACCTTGAGCTGGCCGCCCTCCCACGAGCAGCGCAGATCGACCTCCGCCGATGGCTCGGTGAACGGGAAGTGCGAGGCGCGGAAGCGCAGTTCGACCTCGTCCACCTCGAAGAAGGCGCGGCAGAACTCCTCCAGCGTCCACTTGAGGTTCGCCATCGAGATGTCGCGGTCGATGGCGAGGCCTTCGACCTGATGGAACATCGGCGTGTGGGTCTGGTCGTAGTCCGAGCGATAGACGCGGCCCGGCGCGATGACGCGGATCGGCGCGCCCTGCTTCTGCATCGCGCGGATCTGCACGGGGCTGGTGTGGGTGCGCAGCACATGCGGCGGGCGGTTGTCGCCCGGATCGCGGTGCATGAAGAACGTGTCGTGCTCCTGCCGCGCCGGGTGGTGCGGCGGGATGTTGAGCGCGTCGAAGTTGTGGAAATCGTCTTCGATCTGCGGGCCTTCGGCGACGGCGAAACCCATGTCGGCGAAGATCGTCGTCACTTCCTCGGTGACTTGGCTCACCGGATGGATCGTGCCGACGCGCCGGTCGCGGGCGGGCAGGGTCACGTCGAGCCATTCGCCCCGCAGACGCTCGTCCAGCGCGGCATCGGCGAGGGCCGATTTCTTGGCGGCGAGGGCCGAGTTGATCTCGTCCTTCAGCGCATTGAGCTTGGGCCCCTGCACCTGCCGCTCCTCGGGCGTCATCTTGCCCAACTCGCGCATGGCCAGCGCCACTTCGCCCTTCTTGCCCACGGCCTGCAGGCGGATGTCTTCGAGCGTGGCTTCGTCGGCGGCACCGGCCACCAGTTCCAGATATTTCTGCCTCAGATCGTCCATCCCGGACCCCCTTGGTTTTGGTCGCCCTTCTGCTAGCACAGGAGGGGGTGTTTGCAAGTGCTCCGGCGGCGGCTCATCGAGGCCCCTGGCCCCTCTTCGCCCGCACTCCGCGAAGTGGAGCCAAGGGCTCGGATGAGCGGTGCCGGAAACAAAAGAAGCCGCAGACCCCTGCGAGGTCCGCGGCTTCCTGATTTTCAACCCGGTGAGGGGTCTTACGCGAGCGCGGCCTTCGCCTTATCGACGATGGCACCGAACGCATCCGGCTCGTTCACGGCGAGATCGGCAAGAACCTTACGGTCCACTTCGATCCCGGCGGTGGCGAGGCCGTTGATGAATTTCGAGTAGGTCAGCGCTTCGTCATGCGCGCGCACGGCAGCGTTGATCCGCTGGATCCACAGCGAGCGGAAGTTCCGCTTGCGGGTCTTGCGGTCGCGCGTGGCGTACTGGTTCGCCTTGTCGACAGCCTGCGTGGCGGTCTTGAAGTTGGTCGAGCGGCGGCCGTAGTAGCCTTTTGCAGCGTCGAGAACCTTCTTGTGGCGGGCGTGGGTCGTGGTTCCACCTTTGACTCGGGACATGTCGTTGCCTCCTCTTAGCGGTCGTAGGGCATCATCGACTTGACGATTTTCGCGTCAGGGGCCGACATGACAGTGGTGCCGCGAGCGTCGCGGATGAATTTCTTGTGGCGTTTAATCATGCCGTGGCGTTTGCCAGCCTGGCCGGTAATGACCTTGCCGGTGGCAGACACCTTGAACCGCTTTTTGCAGCTCGATTTCGTCTTCATCTTGGGCATTTGCGTCTCCGTATTTCTTTGACGTGACACGCGACTCGGCATGCCTCTCGAGCCGGCCGCGCTTGGAAATGCGGCGTATACGGGGGTTGGCCCGATCTGGCAAGGGGGATCAGAAGAAATAGTGCCCGATCACGTTGACGAAGGCCTCGGGCACGTCCGTCAGCCGGTATCCGCCGGGTTTCTTCACCACCGCATATCCGATCAGCCCGCCGCCCACAACGATGAGCAGCGCCGAGACGCGGGGCGGGCGGCGGTCGATCCACGCGCCCATGGCCGAAGGGATGGCGAGGGCGAGGATGATGACGCCGATCACCATGTAGAGGTCAAAAGGCATCGCGCACCGGGCCGCTGAAAACTGGGGTCATGGTCCCAGTTATTCAGGGTCGGTGGCGAAAATCAATCTCTCGGCGCAGGGCGCGACGCGCAGAATGTTCGTGGTGCCCGGCACGTTGAACGGCACACCGGCAGTGACGACGATCTGATCGTCTTCGGTCGCAAGGCCCGAGGTCCGTGCGGCACGGGCCGCGGCGACCACCGCCATCTTAAAGCGATCCACCCGGCCGGTCATGAAGCTCTGCACACCCCAGCTCAGGCACATGCGGCGCGCGGTGCCGGTCAGCGGGGTCAGCGCGATGATCGGCACATGCGGCCGCTCGCGCGCGACGAGAAGCGCGGTGTTGCCCGATTGGGTGAAGCAGGCGATGACCTTGATCTCGGTCGCTTCCGCGATTTCCCGCGCCGCCGACACGATCCCGTCGGCGATCGAGGTGCGCGCCACGGTGCGAGAACGGTCGATCACGTCGCGATAGGTCGGGTCGCTCTCGACTTCGACCGCCACGTTGGCCATCGTCGCCACGGCTTCGCGCGGGTAGTTGCCCGCCGCCGATTCCGCCGACAGCATGATCGCGTCCGCGCCTTCGTAGATCGCGTTGGCCACATCCGACACCTCGGCGCGGGTCGGGACCGGGCTTTCGATCATCGATTCCATCATCTGGGTCGCAACGATCACGGGTTTGGCCGCGCGGCGGCAGGCATGGACGAGGCGCTTCTGGATCGGCGGCACGTTCTGCACGGGCAGTTCCACGCCCAGATCGCCCCGCGCCACCATGATCCCGTCGGACGCTTCGAGGATCGCGTCGAAATCACGCACGGCGGCGGGTTTTTCGATCTTCGACAGCACGGCGGCGCGGCCCTGCGCCAGCGCGCGGGCCTCTTCGACATCGGCGGCGCGCTGAACGAAGGACAGGGCGAGCCAGTCGACACCCAGCTGACAGGCAAACTCGAGGTCTTCCTTGTCCTTGGGCGACAGCGCGGCGAGCGGCAGGACCACGTCAGGCACATTCACGCCCTTACGGTCGGAAATGGTGCCGCCCACGATCACTTCGCAGTCGGCGTAATCGTCACCGCATTCCTTGACCTTCAGCCGCATCTTGCCGTCGTTGACGAGCAGGGTCGATCCGACCTCCAGCGCCTCAAAGATTTCCTTGTGCGGCAGGCAGACCCGGTGATTGTTGCCCGGCGCGGGGTCGAGGTCGAAGCGGAAGATCTCGCCCTCTTCGATGTCGGCGGCTTCTGCGATGAAGGTGCCGCAGCGCAGTTTCGGCCCCTGAAGGTCGGCGAGGATCGCGATCGGACGCCCGGTCTCCTTCTCGACTTCGCGGATCGCGGCATGGCGCGCCCGGTGCTCGTCATGCGAGCCGTGGGACATGTTGAGGCGGAACACGTCTGCCCCCGCGTCGACGAGGATCCGGATCATCTCGCGGGTGGAGGATGCGGGCCCGAGCGTCGCGACGATTTTCGTATTGCGGGAGCGTGTCATTGTGCCTCGTTCTGTTTGCGGTAACAGTCGTGTCGTCTCTACCGGGTGCCTGTGCCTATCGCAACGGCAACTGCCGCTTATCCGGGCAAAAAGCGCCTCTTTTGCTTTGCCTGCGTCTCCGCTACGCAGGTTTGGCGAAAATCACGACAGGCGCATGACGTATCACCCGTTTCATACCTTTGGCGAAGATCGGCCCGGTCGCTGGCTGATTACCTGCGATCACGCGACCAACACCGTGCCCGACGAAGTCGCGGGCGGGGATTTGGGGCTGCCGCCCGAGGATATGGCGCGCCACATCGCCTATGACCCCGGCGCAGCGGGCGTAAGCCTCGCGCTGGCCGAACTGCTGGACAGCCCCTGCATCTGCTCGAACTTCTCGCGTCTGGTGATCGACCCCAACCGGGGTGAGGACGATCCGACGCTTCTGATGAAGCTCTACGATGGCTCGATCATCCCTGCGAACCGCCACGCCGGGCAGGCGGAAAAGGATCGGCGGCTGAACCTGTGCTACCGCCCGTATCATCAGGAGGTCGCACGACTGGCCGCCCGTCAGGATGACACGATTTATGTCGCCATCCACTCCTTCACGCCGCAGCTGCGCGGCCGCGATCCGCGCCCGTGGCACATCGGCGTGCTTTACGCGGACGATGAACGCTTCTCGGCGCCGATGATCGACCGTCTCAGGCAGGAAACCGATCTCGTCGTCGGGGCCAACGAACCCTACGGCGGGCATCTGGACGGGGACAGCGTCGACCGCCACGCCCGGCTGCATGGTCGCGCCAACGTGCTGATCGAGGTCCGCAACGATCTGATCGAAACCGACCAGCAGCAATACGGCTGGGCCGCGCGTCTCGCCCCGATCCTTGAAGAGGTCCGCGCAAAGGCCGATCTCTGACACATGATGGAGGACCACATGGACGACCAGACCCGTATCGAACTCGAAGCCGCCGCTTTTCGCCACCTGCGCCAGCACCTGATGGAGGACCGGACCGATGTGCAGAACATCGACCTGATGAACCTCGCCGGGTTCTGCCGCAACTGCCTGTCGCGCTGGTATCAGGAGGCCGCGAACGAGCGCGGCATTGAGATGACCAAGGACGAAGGGCGCGAAATTTTCTACGGCATGCCCTATGATGACTGGAAAGCGCAGAGCCAGACCGAGGCCAGCCCGGACAAACAGGCGGCGTTCGAAAAATCGTTCAAGGAAAACGTCACCGACAAGTCCTGATGATATTTGCACAGATCATGTGAGAACTTGGCTACTTCTGTGCGCATCGTAAGGCGACTATCTAGGCTCCAACGAAGGAGTAAACGCCATGACTCGTATGCCTACCTACTTCATCTCCCACGGCGGCGGCCCGTGGCCTTGGATCGAAGACATGCGTCGCAGCTTTGCGATGCTGGAAAAAAGCCTTGCCGCCATGCCGGACGAGCTGCCGGAAACCCCGAAAGCGGTCCTGATGATTTCGGGCCACTGGGAAGCGAACGAAGTGCGCGTGATGCACTCCGGCAAGCCCGGCATGGAATACGACTACTTCGGCTTCCCGCCGCACACCTATGACGTGGTCTACCCCGCGCCCGGCGCGCCGGAGATCGCCGAAAAGGTCAAGGCGCTCTTGGATGGGGCCGGGATCGACGCGGTTCTGGACGACACCCAAGGGTTCGACCACGGCACCTTCGTGCCCGCCTACATCATGTATCCCGAGGGCAAAGTGCCGGTGTTTCAGGTCTCGATGCTCAAGGGCTACGACCCTGAGGCGCATTTCAAGATCGGACGGGCGCTCGCGCCCCTGCGGGACGAAGGCGTGCTGATCGTCGGCTCGGGCCTCAGCTACCACAACCTGCGCCGTTTCGGTCCGCAGGCCGAGGTGCCGTCGAAAGCCTTCGACGCGTGGCTCGAGGATGCGCTGAACGCGGAGCCCGAGAAGCGCACCGAAGCGCTGATCCACTGGGAAGACGCGCCCTATGCCCGCATCTGTCACGCGCAGGAGGATCACCTTGTCCCGCTCTTTTCGGCGGTCGGCGCGGCTGAGACCGGCAAGGCCACGCGGGTCTACCACGAAAACGGCATCTTCGGCGGCGTCACCGCGTCAAGCTGGCGCTTCGACTGATCCGATGTGATCGGCGGGGCGACCTGCCGAGACCACACGACACGAGAGGAAGGCCCGGAGCGGATCACCGTTCCGGGCCTTCGTTCGTTCAGGCGGTTTTCACGTAGCCGCCGTTGTATTCCTCGCTTTTCCGGCGGATCTGCGAATGTTCGACGATCCGGCTACGCGCGATGCCCCGGAATTCCTCGATGGACGAAAAACCCTTACGCTCAAGGTAATCGCTCAGATCCTGCGTCAGCTCCTGAATGAGTTTGACGCCGATCCCGCCGCTGCCCTTTTCCTCCATCGCAGCGGTGCAGACCTGCAGGTTGCCCGCGCCGTGAACGATGAAGTTGAACGCTTCGTTGAAGCCCTTGATGCCGCCGATCCCGGAAATCGATTGATCCGGGAAGGCGCGCGAAATGTCCGACACACGCTGCAACGCCTGGTTCAGAATGGCGAGCCCACCTTGACCGCCCGAGGTGACAAGCCCGTCGACCTCGACCTCGCACTTCATGGTCTCGGGGTCCATCAGCGGCATCGAGGGGAAGGTGTTGCACAGCGAAATCGCCGATGCCCCGGCGGCATAGGCCGCACGCGCCCCATCGACCAGCGACGAGGTGGCGGGGGTCAGTTTGACCCAGATCGGAACGCTGACCGCCTCGGTCACGGCGCCGAGGATCGACCGGATGATGTCCTCGTCATTGGCGATATGCGCGCCCATGTCTTTGCGGTCCATATGCGGGCAGGACATGTTCAACTCGATCGCATCGCAACCGGCCCCGACGACCGCCTTTGCCAGCTTGCGCCAGTTCTCGAGCTCCTCCTCGCTGCCCGCGCCCGCCATGATCGACGCGATGAGCATGCGATCGGGATAGGTCTGCTTGATCTCTTCCAGATCGGGCAGCCAGATTTCGAGCGGCTGGTCCGAGATGAGTTCCCAGTTCCATGACGAATGCGGCACGGTGTCGGGCCGCTTGGTGCGCGAGACATAGGGTTTGGCTTCGCTCGTGCGCTGAAAGATCGTCTTCGGCCCGGCGACGTTCTCGACCGGATGCAGGCCGATGGTCTTGGTGACGACCCCGCCCCAACCGGCCTCGAAGGCTTTCAGAATCTTGCGTTTGCTCTCGGTCGGAGGCGCCGAGGCGAGCACGAAGGGATTGACGAATTCGAGGCCCGTGAAGGACGTGGTGAGGTTGGTCTGCACAGTATTCCCGATCATTTAGCTTTGACGTCGACGGTCCGCAGGACGCCCTTCAAAGTCAAGATTTTTCCTAATGGTCAAAAATTTTGTGCGCAGGCCCCGCGTTCCCGCACCCGCGTTGCCTGAAAATTGGGATGCGGCCGATAGGAGTGAAAGAAATTTGTGCGCTCGCTGCGAGGGCAGGGGTGATGTCCGGCACAAATCCGCATCAAGTACCCTGACTCGGAACGCCCGGCCAATGACCGGGCGCTCGTCCGTCTGGCGCGGTGCGTCAGTAGACGTCGCCGTCCTTGACCTTTTTCGAGAATGCCGTCGATCCGCCATCTGCCAGCACGCGGGCCTGCTCGACCCAGCCATCACGGGTCACGCGGCCCTTGAAGCCTTCGAGATTGTCGTCGACCCACGACACCTCGGCGGGCGTCCAGGCGGCGATCTGGTCGAAGTGATAGAACCCGAGTTTGTTCACCAGTGCTTCCAGCTTCGGTCCCACGCCTTTGATCTGCTTGAGGTCATCGGCAGCGCCCGCGCGCGGCGCGTCCAGCGTCTCCGGCTTGACCGCGACGACCGAGGTGAGTGGCTGGGCAGGCTCGGACGTGGGCACGACCGTCGGTCCCGTCGTCGCGGCCTCGTCCCGATCCATCACCGCGACCTTGTCCTGAAGTCGCGCAATCTCGGCCGCCTGATCCGCACCCGCCTCGCGGCAGGTGGCAAGCTCGGCGCGCAGCACTTCGACCTCGCCAGTGGCCGCGACCGGCGCTTTACGCCGCCCCCAGATGATCCACCCGACGATCACGCCAAGCAGGGCCGCCAGCACCAGCAGCACGATCATTTCAGAGATGAGAAACTCCCAGTTCTCGAACATGCGCCCCTCCTATTCGGGCCAGACAAAGGTCGTGCGCCGGTTGGCCGCACGGCCCTCTTCGGTATCGTTGTCGGCAATCGGCTCGGTCTCGCCGAACCCCAGCGCCTGCATCCGCCCCGGCGGGATGCCGCGTTCGAGCAGCGCGTCACGCACCGCATTTGCGCGGGCCACCGAGAGCCGGTAATTTTCGCTATCGTCGCCCTGACTGTCCGTATGGCCGCCGATGGTCACCCGCATTCCGATCTTGTCGGTGCAATGCAGCAGCAACCCGGCCATGTCGTTGATGATGTTCATCGACGCCGTGTCGAGTTCCGCCGACCCGGTGACGAACGCGATCTGCCGCCCGGCCTGCGCCTGCGCTGCGGCATCGTTGCAGGCGGTCTTGCTGATCTCGAAATCATAGACCGGCAGCCAATAGCCAGCCGATGCGACCTGATCGGCCCCCGTCGCGCGGTTGGTGCGCGTTACCCAGTCATCGGGTGCATCGCCTGCGGTGATCTCGATCTCGGCCTCAGCCCCGAGCGCCGTGCGCAGTTCCGAAGTGACAAAGGCCGGGTCCAGCCCCGGCGACGCCACGCCAGCGGCGATGATCTGCCCTGCCTCGTCGCGCAGCGACAGACGCTCAAGATCGGGCAGCAGGTCGGGCAGGTCCGCCAGCTTATCCGGCAGCCCGGCATCCATTCCGAACGTCGTTGTCGTTTCGCTGGTGATGTCGTCAAAGCCGAGCTTCTCGGCCATGTCCGCCGCGTCGAAACTTTCCGGCACAGTGCCAAAGACCGACAGCCCCTCGGCCGCGTCATAGATCAACTCGAACGACACGACCCCGGTGTCGAGCACGTCGATCGCGACCACCTGTTCGATCCCGTCGGGCAGGGCACCAAGCGCGCTTGCCGCCGATTTGGCCTCACGCGGGGTGGCGGCGGTGCCCGACAGGATCGCGGTGGTCCCGGTCAGGGCGAAACTGCCTTCGTCCAGCGTCGACAACGCATCGACACCCGCCCCCACGATCTCGGTCCAGCCCTCGGGCGCGCCCGACGCGAGCGGCAATTCCATCGCCCCCGTCGCGCCGCCCCCGGCTGCAACCTCGGCCTGCGCCGCGCTAGGCGCGGTCCCGGTCGCGGCGAGGGTGCCGTCCGCGCTTTTCGCCAAGGCCGTTTCATAGGGTGCTGCGACCGGCAGAACCTCGACCCCATCCGCGCGCACGACCCGCCGACCCTCGACCGTGTCCAAAGCCGCGACGATGTCGATCAGCTCGTCCTCGGTATCCGCGATGCCGGAGAGCATGATGTCACGCCCCGAGACCTCGACCCGCATCGGGTGGATCGCCCCGGTGACGACACCTTCGGCAGCGGCCGCCACCTCATCCTCGATGGTCACGGCCTGATGCCCCGCACCCCACCACGACAGCCCGGCAATCCCGCCGACCAGCACGATCAGGCCCAGAAAAATCCGCATAACATTCCCCCGTTCGGGTGTTTGCCCCCGTCTGGGACCAAAAGGCCGCAACCGGCCCAGCGGTTCAAGGAAAAAGCGGCCTCAGACGCCCGCTTTACGGCTTTCTTCGAGATAGATTTCCCGCAGACGCGTGGCGACAGGCCCCGGCGTGCCGGTCCCGACGGTCGCACCGTCCACTTCCACCACCGGCATCACGAAGGTCGAAGCCGAAGTGATGAACGCTTCGTCCGCGCCCTGCGCCTCTTCGATGGTAAAGGGCCGCTCTTCGACTTTCATCTGCGCCTCTTTGGCGAAGCGCAGCACGGCGGCGCGGGTGATCCCGTGCAGAATGTCGGTCGACAGCTGCCGCGTGATAATCGTGCCGCCCTTGACGATATAGGCGTTGTTCGACGTGCCTTCGGTCACGGCCCCGTCCTCGACCATCCAGGCGTCGTCCACACCGGCCTTCTTGGCCATCATCTTGCCCATCGACGGATAAAGCAGCTGCACCGTCTTGATGTCGCGACGACCCCAGCGGATGTCCTCGATCGAGATCACTTTGATCCCGGTCTTGGCCGCCGGGCTGTCGGCCAGCCCCGGCTTGTTCTGCGTGAACAGCACCACCGTCAGCGGCGTGCCCTCGGGCGGGAAAGCAAAGTCGCGGTCGCCCGGCGCGCCACGGGTGATCTGAAGATAGATCATGCCCTCTTCGATCCCGTTCTTGGCGACCAGTTCGCGGTGGATCGCAAGCAGATCGTCCTGGCTCATCGGCATCTTCATGTCGAGTTCGGTGAGCGAGCGTTCCAAACGCTTCGCATGGCCGTCGAAGTCGATGATCTTGCCGCCCAGAACGCTGGTCACCTCGTAAACGCCGTCCGCCATCAGGAACCCGCGGTCAAAGACCGAAACCTTGGCGTCTTCTTCCGGCAGATACTCTCCGTTCACGTAAACGATGCGGCTCATGGCGGTCTCCTAGCCCCAGAGGCCGGGGGTGGGTGCATGCACGCCGGCCTCGTCGAAAATCAAAGGTTCGTCGCGGTCTTGGGCGAGAAGCAGCGGGCCGTCAAGGTCCGTCACCATCGCGCCCTGCGCCACCAGCGTTGCGGGCGCCATAGCGAGCGACGTGCCGACCATGCAGCCCACCATGATCCGGTAACCTTCGGCCAGCGCAGCTTCGCGCAGGGCGAGCGCTTCGGTCAGCCCGCCGGTCTTGTCGAGCTTGATGTTGATGACGTCGTACTTGCCCTTGAGCGCGCCGAGCGTCGAGGTGTCGTGGCAGCTCTCATCGGCACAGACGGGCAGGGGGCGTTCGATCTCGGCCAGCATGTCGTCGGCCCCGGCGGGCAGCGGTTGCTCCACCAGCGCCACGCCCAACCGCACCATGTGGGGGGCGAGATCGGCATAGACCTCGGCGCTCCAGCCCTCGTTCGCATCCACGATGATGCGCGACTTGGGCGCGCCGCGCCGCACGGCTTCGAGCCGCCCCATATCGTCGGCGGTCCCGAGCTTGATCTTGAGAAGCGGCCGATGCGCATGCTTGCGCGCGGCGGCCTCCATCGCATCGGGTTCGCCCAGCGACAGCGTATAGGCGGTGATTTCCGGTCCCGGCTTGGGCAGACCCGCAAGCTCCCACACCCGCTTGCCCGCACGCTTGGCCTCCAGATCCCACAGCGCACAGTCCACGGCATTGCGCGCCGCGCCTGCTGGCAAAAGCCGCTGCAACGCCGCCCGGTCGAACGCCTCGGGCAGCCCTTGGACCTCGGCACGCGCGCTCGCGATGGTCTCGTCATAGCGCGCATAGGGCACGCATTCGCCCCAGCCCTCAAATTCGCCGTCCGACACGCGCACGGTCACGACCTCGGCCGCGGTCTTGGACCCGCGCGAGATCGTAAAGACCTCGGCCAGCGGAAAACTCTCGGCTTCGACGCTCAGGTGCATCCTGTGTCCTTCATCGTTCCGTAAATACTTCGGGGGTGCGGGGGCAGCGCCCCCGCCTTGGTCAGGCATCAGCCCCGGAAACTACCCCATCGCCGCCAGCGCATCCACCAGCTTGGCCGAACCGAAACGATACGGGTCAGTCGCGGGCAGCCCCATGCGCTCTTCGACCTCGGCAAGGTATGCCTTGGCCTCGTCCTCACCCATATGCTGGGTGTTCACCGAAACCCCCACGACTTCGCAGGCCGGGTTCGCGACGCGGGCGAGCGGTAGCGCCGTGTCGCGCAGGGTTTCGAGCGACGGCGGCTGATAGCCGGGCAGCCCGCGCATATGCTCGCGCGTCGGCTCGTGGCACAGGATCAGCGCATCGGGCTGGCCGCCATGCACCAGCGCCATCGTTACGCCGGAATAGCTCACATGGAACAGCGAGCCCTGACCCTCGATCAGGTCCCAGTGGTCCTCGTCGTTGTCCGGCGTCAGCCATTCGATCGAGCCGGCCATGAAATCCGCGATCACGGCGTCGAGCGGAACGCCCTCGCCGGTGATGAGGATGCCGGTCTGCCCGGTGGCGCGGAAGGTCGACTTCATCCCCCGCTCGCGCATCTCGGCATCCATCGCCATCGCGGTGTACATCTTGCCGACCGAGCAGTCGGTGCCCACGGCCAGACAGCGCTTGCCGGTCCGCTTCTCGCCATTGGCGATCGGATATTTCACCGACGGCACGCGCACGTCATGCAGCATCCGGCCACAGGCCTTGGCGACGGCGACAAGGTCTTCTTCGTCGCGCAGCAGGTTGTGCAGGCCAGAGGCGAGGTCGAAACCCTCCTCGAGCGCCGCGATCAGCACCTTTTTCCAGGCCTGACTGATGACCCCGCCACGGTTGGCCACGCCGATCACCAGCGTCTTGGCCCCGGCTTCCTTGGCCTCGGCCAGCGTCATGTCCGGCAGTTTCATGTCGGCCTTGCAGCCTTCCATACGGAACTGGCCGACGGCGTTCTCGGGTCGCCAATCCTTGATGCCCTGCGCCACTTTGGCAGCGAGGGAATCCGGGGCGTCGCCAAGGAAAAGTAGATAGGGTGTCTCGATCATCGAATGACTCCGGTTGCAGCTTGTCCCTATCTTAGTGCCTGCCTGCGAGAAGTGTTCCCGAAATGGGAACCTTGCTGACCTATTCGGGGAAGATATTGCGCGTTTGCGCCGGAACTGGTGAAGATTCTCCCGCTTCTGGGCGGTGATGTCGAAGAAGCGGGCATCTCACGCGCGTTTCTGCGACGCGGCGGGGGCGTTCTGCGTCCGCGAGGAATCGCTTGGCAATCATTGCGCAACAATATATCCCATGCGGCGAACGAAACGTAAGAAACTTACCGGAGTAGCCATGTCTTTCCGCATCCAGCCCGCCGCCCCCGCCCGTCCGAACCGCTGCCAGCTGTTCGGCCCCGGCTCCAACACCAAGCTGTTTGCGAAAATGGCGGCCTCGGACGCGGATGTCATCAACCTCGACCTCGAGGATTCGGTCTCGCCCTCCGACAAGGACACGGCCCGCGCCAACGTGATCGAGGCGATCAACACCGTGGACTGGGGTAAAAAGACCCTGTCGGTGCGGATCAATGGGCTCGACACCCCCTATTGGTATCGTGACGTGGTCGACGTGCTGGAACAGGCGGGCGACCGTCTGGACCAGATCATGATCCCCAAGGTGGGCTGTGCGGGCGACATCTACGCGGTCGACGCGCTGGTGACGGCCATCGAACGCGCAAAGGGCCGGGACAAGCCCATCGACTTTGAGGTGATCATCGAAAGCGCCGCTGGCATCGCGCATGTCGAGGAAATCGCGGCCGCCTCGCCCCGTCTCGTCGCCATGTCGCTGGGCGCGGCGGATTTCGCCGCGTCGATGGGCATGGCCACCACGGGCATCGGCGGGACGCAGGAAAATTACTACATGCTCCACGAGGGGCAGAAGCACTGGTCCGATCCGTGGCACTGGGCGCAAGCGGCCATCGTCGCGGCCTGCCGCACCCACGGGCTCTTGCCGGTCGACGGCCCGTTCGGCGACTTCTCCGACGATGACGGCTTCACAGCGCAGGCGCTCCGGTCGGCCACCCTCGGCATGGTCGGCAAATGGGCGATCCACCCCAAGCAGATCGCGCTCGCCAATCAGGTCTTTACCCCGTCCGACGCGGCCGTGGCCGAAGCCCGCGAAATCCTCGCCGCGATGGAAGAGGCCAAGCGCACCGGCGCGGGCGCGACCGTCTACAAGGGTCGTCTGGTCGATATCGCGTCAATCAAACAGGCCGAAGTGATCGTGAAACAGTCGGAACTGATCGCGGGGGCATAAGCCTCAGGCAGGCCGCACCGACTGGCGCAGGATCGTGCGGAGCTTCTCCGGCGCCGTCCTGCGCGGGTCGGAGAGATAGACCTCATGATGCGGCGCGCCAAAGGTGACGCGCGCCCCAGGCATCAGATGATCGTGGAGCAGGGCGAGCGTCTCGCCCTCTTCCGCATAGGGCCCGATGTGGAGCGTCTGAAAACAGTCGCCCTCATCGACCTCGTGCAAAGTCACCTCGCCCAGCCGGGGCACCGGCTTGGCCGCACCCCGTGCCGCCTCCACCATCGCCCGATCCACGAAATCCGGCATGCGGATCATCGCCCGCCAATGCCACTCGTCCCGCCGCCCTTGGGTGAAGGCGCTCGGATCGTCGGCCCACCACTGCGTCGACTGTGGCGGCACCGTGAAATCCCGGCCCTCGGCCTTGGCCGCGAACTTGATCTTGTAGGCCAGCGGATAAAGCGCCCCCAGTGCTTCGCTGTAGGCGGGCGCCTCCGGCGCGCCGTGACCCTCGAGCGCGAGATAGCGCAGCGGGGGCAGGGTGACGCGGTGCCACGCCCCGGCCTCGCCCCCGTAATAGGCCTTGTCGGTCTTCTTGAGGTCGAGCTTCCCGGTCATGCGGCCCTCCGATGCCACGTCAGGGCCCGCGCAATCAGCGGCGCAAGCGCATCCTCGTCGATCTCTGCCACCTCGCGAAACAGCACCGCCCGGTTGCCTTCGGTCGCGAAGCGCCCGCCCGTCATGTCGCGAAAGTCGGGGATGAGCGGCGTGCGGCAATGCGCATAAAGCGCAAAGCCGCCCGTCTTGGGCGCGCCGAGCCTGAGCGTCGTGCCCTTCGGTGCAAAATAGGCAGGCTGACCCCAGCGCAGCGCCTCGGTGATCGGCCCCGCGTCACATTCGGCCGCCACGCGCAGGATCAGCCCCCGCAACGCAAAAAGCCCGCGCCGTGCCTCTGGTGGCAGGGCGTCAAAGGCAGCGGCGACATCGTCCGGCATCCGCGTCATACCAAGGGCAGCCCGATCAGCGTCACCAGATCGTCGGGCGCCGTGTCCATCGGGTTGTTCACGTACAACTCGAACGGCGGCGCCTCGCGCGGCATCTCGCCGGATTGGGCGAGCCAGTCGCCAAAAAGGTACTGATAGGCCGCCGCAAGACCCGTATACGGCCCGGTGTAGGTGAGGATCGCATGTTTGCCGCCTTCCAGATGCAATTCGCGCAGCGGCGGCGCGATCTCGGCCTCCGATGCGATCTCGAACCCGGCGGCTGAGCGCAGATCCTCAGGCGCGACATTCGCCGGATCGTCGAAATAAATCCCCAGCATCGCGCCAAGCTGCGGGCCGAGCCCGCGCGCCATGACGGTCGACCCGGCTTTGTCGAACGCGGCGCCGATCTGGATGTAAGGGCCTTGGTGGTCGATCACCGCCATCCGGCGGGCGGGCTGGTCCTCGATTGTCACGTCATACATCTGTGTCTCTCCTGATGTTGCAAGACGCAGGGGAGGGACCGGCTGGGCATTCGCGCGAAACTCCGACGGCGTGCGGCCAAAGGCATCGCGGAAACTGCGCGAAAAGCTGCGCACGTTGTCATAGCCCATCTTCGCCGCCACCTCGGCCACCGGCGCATCCGACGACAACAGCTCCAGCCCGGCGCGGTGCAGGCGCACGCGGCGGATGAAATAGGCCACGGTCTCGCCGGTGACGGCGGTGAAAACCCGGTGGAAATGGAACCGCGACAGCGCGGCCACGTCTGCCAGTGTGTCGAGCGACAGTTCCCCGTCCAGATTGTCGTAGACGTAATCCAGAACCCGAAGCAGCCGTTTCTCAGTGTCGTTCGCCATCTCAGCCGATCTCCCTTGCCCGCTCTTCCTGCCATCTTGCGAGGTCACAAATCTTGCCGAGTTGCATTTCGCCCCCGTGAAACCTTATATCGGCCCAAACTGTCCGGCGAGGCGCGCGTATGACCAAGAACTATCTCGACTTCGAAAAACCTCTCGCGGAAATCGAGGGGAAAGCCGAAGAGTTGCGCGCGATGGCGCGGGCCAACGAAGAGATGGACGTGAAGGGCGAGGCCGAGGGGCTCGACAAAAAGGCCGAGCAGATGCTCGTGGACCTTTACAAGAACCTCACGCCCTGGCGCAAATGTCAGGTCGCGCGCCATCCCGAGCGCCCGCATTGCAAAGACTACATCGACGCGCTGTTCACGGAATACACGCCGCTGGCGGGCGACCGGAACTTTGCCGACGACCACGCCGTCATGGGCGGTCTGGCCCGGTTGGGCGACATCCCGGTCATGGTGATCGGGCACGAAAAGGGCCACGACACCAAGTCGCGGATCGAGCGTAACTTTGGCATGGCCCGGCCCGAGGGGTATCGCAAGGCGATCCGCCTGATGGACCTCGCCGACCGTTTCGGCCTGCCCGTCGTGTCGCTCGTCGACACCCCCGGCGCCTATCCCGGCAAAGGGGCCGAGGAACGCGGGCAGTCCGAAGCCATCGCGCGCTCGACCGAAAAGTGCCTGTCGCTGAACGTGCCGCTGGTCTCGATCATCATCGGCGAGGGCGGCTCCGGCGGGGCCGTGGCCTTTGCCACCGGCAACACGGTGATGATGCTCGAACATTCGGTCTACTCGGTGATTTCGCCCGAGGGCTGCGCGTCGATCCTGTGGAAAGACGCCGAGAAGATGCGCGAGGCCGCCGAGGCGCTGCGCCTCACCGCGCAGGACCTCAAGAACCTCGGGGTGATCGACCGGATCATCTCGGAGCCTGTGGGTGGTGCGCATCGCGGGATCGGTCAGACCATCGCCGCCGTGGGCCATGCCATCGAGGCGGAGCTGAAGGCGCTGGGCAAGAAAAAGCCCGCCGAACTCAAGACGTTGCGGCGTGAGAAGTACCTCAAGATGGGGTCGCAAGGTCTGGCGGCCTGACGCCCGGATCATCCGAGCGGCAGGCCCGTCTGCGCCCTCACATCCTGCGATGAGCCGCCGTCAGGCGGGCTACGAGCGCGTCACCACAGCGTGTCCTTGGCCCGCGCGCCCCATTCGAGGTCATAGGTCGCCCCGTCGAACGCCCCATTCGTGACATCGCGCAGCATGTCGCCCACGCTGGGCAGCCCTTCGGCATCGTTGCGGTCCCACAGCCCCGCCCGCAGCACGGCGCGCGCGCATTGGGAATAGACCTCGCGGATCGTCACCACGATCACCGACTTGGGGTTGCGCCCCTTGTGCTCGAACCGGCCGGTCAGCGCCGGGTCGTCCGTCAGCACTGCCGTGCCGTTCACCCGCATCACGTTCATCGACCCCGGCACCATGAACATGAGCGACACCCGACCGTCCCGCACGATGTTGCGCAGGGTGTCGAGCCGGTTGTTGCCCTTCCAGTCGGGAATGGCGAGCGTCTGCGCATCAAGCTCCAGCGCCACCGGCCCATCCTCGCCGCGCGGGCTGGCATCGGTCCCTTCCGGCCCCACGGTCGACACGATGCAGAACCGCGAGGCGGCGATCCATGTGCGATAGGTAGGCGTCAGCCTGTCCGTCACCTTGATCGTCGCCGCATCCGAAGGCTTGGCGGGATAAAGCGCCTCCAGCGCCTCGACGGTCTCAATCACCTTCATAGCTGTCCGGGTCGAACCCCGCCTCGCGCATCAGCCGGTCGGAGTTTGTCTCGACCGTCTCTTGCAGCACCGCCTGAAACGTCTCGATCGGCAGCCCCGGTTCGATCGCGGGCAGGAACTCCAGCACCGCAGTCCCCGGATACTTGGTGATCCCGTTCTTCTTCCAGAACACGCCGACGTTGGTGGCGGCCGGGATGCAGCGTTGCCCACTCTCGGTATAGATCACGCCAGAGCCGATCTTATAGGGCTTCTGGGCCCCCGCCGCGACCCGCGTGCCTTGCGGGAAGATGATGAGTTGACCGGGACGCGCCGCACCCGTGGCGACATCGGCCATCATCTTTTTCACCGCCGCACCCCGTTTGCCGCGATCCACTGGGATGCAGCCGATGGCCTTGGCGAAGTAGCCGAGCACGGGCGCATAGACCAACTGCTTCTTCATGATGAACTTGGGGCGCGGCACCGCCGAGACGATCAGGATGATGTCGAAAAAGCTCTGATGCTTAGAGCAGATCAGCACTTCGTCGGTCGGCACTTTGCCCCGGATTTCCGACTTCAGCCCGATGACCCAGCGGGCCAGAAACCGCACGACCGCCGTGTAGTGGTCGACGGCGGTATAGGCGTAGTCGCGATTGATGAGCGTCAGGAAGAAGTAAAAGACCCCCATCACCCCCATCGCGCCATACATCAGCCCGGCGAAGAGGATCGAGCGGATGAACTGGATGGCCTGCATCAGGTCAGCTCCTTGAGCGTGCTGTTGGCGGCGGCCCGGGTGGCGACAAAGGCCACGACGGCCGCGAGCAGGGGAATAGCGAAGGGCAGGGCCCAATGCCAGCCCCGGAAGCCGAGGCCGGTGAGGAACTGCCCGCCGATATCCGCAGACGGCAGAAACAGGATCGCGACGAGGCCCAAGAGCATCCCCACGCTCGCCCCGATGAGCGCGCGCAGGGTGAACCGGCGCACGAACGCCCCGGCGATATAGCTGTCGCGCGCGCCAACCAGCCGGAGGACGTGGATCACCTGTGCATTCGCCGCAAGCGCCGCGTTCGCCGCGAGCGTGATCATCGCGCCGGTGGTGGCGGCGATCAGCAGGATCGAAATCGCACCAAGCCCGCGCAGACGATTGGCCGCCCGCACCAGCGGATCGCGCCAGCGCGTGTGATCGTCGAGCACCGCACCTGGGGCTTCGCCCGCCAGACGCTGCCGCAAGCCGTCCGCGTCATAGCCGTCGCCCTCTTCGATCACTTCGATCAAGCGCGGGATCGGCAGGGTGTCGAGCGGCAGATCGGGGCCGAACCACGGCTCCAGCAGCGCGCGCTGTTCTTCGTCGGTGAGCACGCGGGCGTCGGCGATCCCCGGCGTGGTGCGCAGCACGTCAAGCACCGCGATCACCTGCTGATCCACCTGACCCTCGGGGGCCGAGACCCGGATCGTCGAGGATTGCGCCAGCGCATCGCCCCATTGTTCCGCAAGCCGCCCGGTCGCCAGCGACAGGGCCAGCGCGAAGACGGCGAGGAACGCCATCGCGCCGGACGCGAACAGCGTCAGCCGCGCGGTGAACCCGGTCGGCGGCACCACCCGGTCCGCCTGCGCATCGCCCGTGAGGAGCGTCAGGAAACTGGCCAGCCGCCCGATCACAGGTCCGCCCCCGCCAGTTGAAGCCGATGGTCCGAGATGCGCAGCACCCGCGCCTGCACCTGCGCCTTGGCCTGTCGGATCAGGTTCATGTCATGGGTCGCGATCATCACCGTCTTGCCCATGCGGTTGAGTTCGATGAGCAGCCGCAACAGGCGCAGCGACATCTCCCAATCCACGTTTCCGGTGGGCTCGTCCGCCAGAATGACCTCGGGCGACATGATGACCGCCCGCGCCAGAGCCGCCCGCTGCCGTTCCCCGCCTGAGAGCTCCGGCGGCAGCGCCTCCATCTGGTCCTGAAGCCCGACCCAGCTCATAAGATCCGACAGATCCTGCAACTCGGTATCGCGCCCCGACACCATGAGCGGCAGCGCCACGTTCTCGATCACCGTCATATGGTCGAGGAACTGAACGTCCTGATGCACCACCCCGATCCGCCGCCGCGCCTCGGCCACATCGTCTCGCGTCATCTGCCGCACATCATGGCCAAAGAGCGCCGCGCGCCCCTGCGTCGGCACCAGCGCACCGTAGCACAGTTTCATCAACGTGGTCTTGCCCGCACCTGACGGCCCGGTCAGAAAGTGGAACGATCCCGGCGCCAGCTTCAGCGACACGTCGGATAGAAGCGGCCCGCCCCCGCTGTAGCCGTAGGAGACTTCCTCGAATTCGATCACCGCCCAGCCTCTCTTTCCTCGCACCCGTTTTGCCCCACGGTGTGAATTGTTTCAATCTCGGGATTGCAAAGGTTTGATTTTCCGGGCTTTGCTTCGCATACTAGGGCCGTCGGGTGGTCCGTGCGACCGGTGAGTAAAAAGAACAGGGCGAGGTTACAGGTCACATGCGGCTGGTATGCCCGAATTGTGGTGCGCAGTACGAGGTTGATGATCGCGTGGTCCCCGAGGGTGGCCGCGATGTTCAGTGCTCCAACTGCGGACACGCTTGGTTCCAGCGAAGTGCAAACTGGCAGGAACGCGCGCCGGAGCACGACCCGGATGCCGCGCTCGCCGCACCCGAAAGCGCCCATGAAACGCCGCTGACCTCTGACGACGACTGGGACGACGACGAAACCTCGCAGCCGATGCCCGAGCGTCCGCGCCGCGAGCTTGACGAAGGCGTCCGCGATATCCTCGCCGAAGAAGCGCAGCGCGAACTGGCCGCGCGCGCGCAGGACGGTGGCACGGTCGAAACCCAAGGTGAGTTGGGGATCGAGGAATACGGCGACCCCGAAGAGGAACGCCGCCGCATCGCCCGTGAACGTATGGCCCGCATGCGCGGCATCGAAGAGGGCGAGACCCTCGAACCCGAGGTCGCGCCTGTCCCGCCGCCGGGGCCGCAGGCCCGCAGGGATATGTTCCCCGACATCGATGAAATCAACTCCACCCTCGACACGCCGGATAGCGCCAAGCCGAAGCCCAAGCGCGCGGCCCGACCCAAGGTCGAGGACGGGGGCGAACGCGCGCGCGGCGGCTTCAGCCGTGGCTTTTCGATCATCATCCTGCTGGTCGCGATCGCATTCGGCGTCTACGTCTTCTCGCCGCGCATCATCGACCTGTTTCCGGGCCTGACCGATGCGATGGTCAGCTACGTGGGCCTCGTGAACCAGCTGTTCGCATGGATCGAGGGCCTTATGCAGACGGTCATCGACAAACTCGAAACCGCCGCCGGCGAGGGCTGATCCCATCCGCATCCAACGAAAACGGGGGCCACGTCGGCCCCCGTTTCTGGTTCGTTTTGGCGCGCGCCTCACGCCACCCGCAGAATATCCGCAAAGAACGCCGACAATTCCTCGAACCCATCGAGCGGCAGCACATGCGCGATATACTGGTCCGGGCGCACGACGATCATGCAGCCCTTATCCCGGTCGATCCCGCGCATCTCATAGATGTCGCCCAGCCCCTTGTGGTCGAGGCAAAAGACCTTCTCGTAATCCTGCAACCCGAGCGGCCCTTTGACCGGCTTCAAGAGCGACGGCATCTTCTCATAGGCCATCTGGTCGAACGTGGTCTGGAACACCGCCCGCAGATCGATCACCGCGTCGATATCCTCGCCATCCCGCGTGTGCCGCACGACCGGCGAGGCCGGATCGCACTCCAGCCAGTCCGCCAGTTTGTGCAGCGCCGACCCTGGCTCCGACGTGTCGTCCTTGCCGCCGAAAGCATAGATACGCCACCGCCCGTCGGCATCCGCCGCATGACCCAACTGCATCTGCATCGCGTCCGAGACTCGCGCCACCGGGGCGGAATGGAAGCGTCTCCCGATCTCCTCCCCCGTGGCCAGCGCCTGATGCGTCGGCGCGCCGGTGATGCGTGACGGATCGTATTGCACCGCCAGCCCCCCGGTGAATTCGAGGTTCTCGATGAAATGCTTCTGGATGCGCGGCATGTCGGTGCCGTCCAATTCGCTCTCCCCCGGAGGCGCCGACATGATGCGCGCCCATTTGTGGTCGGTCTCGACCAGACGCTTGGCCTCGGTCAGGCGCTCGGCGCGGTAGGTGTGCAAAAGGCTCGCATCGGCCCGCCCCGTCAGCACATGCGCCAGCTTCCACCCCAGATTGAACGTATCCTGCATCGACACGTTCATCCCCTGACCCGCCTTGGGGCTATGGGTGTGACAGGCATCGCCCGCCGTGAAGACACGCGGATTGCGCGTGGCCCGATCCTCGGGCGGCACATCGTCGAAGGTCTCGGAAATCCGATGCCCGATCTCATAGACCGACCACCACACCACCTCTTTCACGTCGAGCGTATAGGGCGTGAGAATGCGCTGGGCCGCTGCGATCATGTGATCCTGCGTCAGATTGCGCGCCGCGACACGTTCGTCCGCGTTGAGCTTGTCGAGCTCCACATACATCCGAAACAGATATCCCCCCTCGCGCGGCAGGATCAGCAGATTGCCCTCGGATTTGGACGCGACGAGGCATTTCTGACGCACATCCGGGAAATCGGTGTTGGCCAGAATATCCATCACGCCCCAGGCCTGATGCGCCGCGTCCCCCTCCAGCTTGCCGCCGATGGCCGTGCGCACCGAGGACCGCGCCCCGTCACACCCGACGACATAGTTTGCCCGCACCACATGGGTCTCGCCCGCATTGATCCCGGTGTTCTCGAGGATCACCGTCACCGGATGATCCTCGGTCGTGGTGTCGATGCTCAGGTCCTTCACCTGCCACGAATAGTCCGGCACATTGCGTGCCGCCGACTTGCGCGCGACGTCGAGGAACAGCTCATGGACCCGCGCCTGATTGATAAGCGTATGCGGCATCTCGGACGAATCGTCCGCCACATCCTGCACCCGCCCGATCCGCTTGATGTGACCGGGGTTCGCGCTGTCCGGCACCCAGAAATTCGTCTGGTTCACCCAATAGCTCTCGCGCTTGACCTTCTCGCCGAAGCCGAAGGCCTGAAACATTTCCATCGTCCGGGTGTTCACGCCGTCCGCCTGACCCTTCTCGATCGGGCCGGGCTTGCGCTCCACCAGCATCGTCTCGATCTCGGGAAACTGCGACAGCTGCGCGAACAGGCAGGTGCCAGCCGGGCCCGAGCCCGCGATCAGCACGTCGACCCTGTCGGGCAGGGGGGCGAAAGCCGCGCGGTCACGCCGTCCGGGCGCCGCTTTCTTCAGATCCGGGTCGCCGCCACGAAAGCCGTCTTCGTAATACTGCATGATCCATCCTCCTCTCGCGGCACGGGCCGCGCCGTTCGTCTGGCAAATTAATATCTATACTTATCATTTTCCGTCAAGGAAAAATAAGTGTACATATTAAATCCGCCAAGCTACTGTCTTTGCGACGGTTTCGGGCAAGGAGGGCCGGGGATGGAAGCGCGAGGCATGGCCGGTCACCTGATTCGACGCCTCAATCAGGTCTCGACGCAGGTTTTTACCAAGGGCATGCAGGCAGCAGGCCACGACCTCACCTCGGTGCAGTTCGCCGCGATGGATGCGATCCGGGAAGAGCCGGGGATCGACCAGGCCACGGTCGCCGCCAAGATCGCCTATGACCGCGCCACCATCGGCGGCGTCATCGACCGACTGGTGCAAAAAGGACTGGTGGAGCGCACGGTCTCCAAACGTGACCGCCGCGCCCGCGAAGTGCGCCTGACTCCCACGGGCGAGCGCCTCTTCGCCGACATCCTCCCGCTCGTGCGTGCGCTTCAGGCCGACATCCTGCCCGGCCTCACAGACGATCAGCGGGCAACCTTCCTCGACCTAGCACGTCAGGCGGTCGCCACCGCAGAAAGCACCAGCCACGCAGGCGACTGACGCGTCCCTCTTTCCGGTCCAAAATATCCCGGGGGGTGCGGGGGGCTGGCCCCCCGCCTCGGTCGGGTCGCGCCAAAGCGCGATCCGAAACTCAGAACAGGTCGAGAAGCCGCTCGATATACTCGCGTTCGACCTCGGGGCGCTCCGCCTCACCTGACCGGCGGCGCAGCTCTTCCATCAGCTCTTCCGCCCGGCGATACACGTCGTCGCCATCGGCCAGCGGGCTGTCAGACGACAGCGCGCCGCGCTCACCAGCTTCCCGGCCCAGCGGATCGCGCTCGTTGCCCTGCGGCCCACCACGGTTCGCGCTCTGCTCGCCACCTTGCTGGCCCTGCTCCTGCTGCTGTTCGGCCTCGCGCCGCATCGCGTCCTCGAGGTTGCGCATCCCTTCGCGCATCTCTTCCATCGCATCGGCCTGCCGGTCGAGCGCACCTGAGGTGTCGCCCTGTTCCAGCGCCTCGGCGGCCTCGTCCATCGCACGGCCCGCCCGGTCGAGCGACTCGCGCGCCGCATCGCCCTCTTCCGTCCCCGCACCGGGGAGGTTGTTGCGCTGGCGTTGCAACTCCTGCTGCAACTGGCGCTGGCGCTGGGAAAGGCTGCCCTGAAGGTCGGTCTGACCTTCCTGCGTGCCCTGCTGGCCCTGACCCGGCTGACCCTCGCCGGGCTGGTTCTCGCCCATCTGGTCGCCGTTCTGGCCCTGTTGTCCTTGTTGCTGCCCCTGCTGCTGACCTTGCTGGCCCTGCTGACCTTCCTGCTCCTGAAAGGTCTCGTCCGACAGGTCGCGCTGATTGCGCAGCGTTTCCTGCAACCCGCGCATGGCCTGCTGACCGGGGGATTGCTGGCCCTGACCCTGTTGCTGGGTCATCTGCATGTTTTCCATCATCTGCTGGAGCATCTGGAGCATCTGGGCCGCTTCCTCGGTCCGCCCCTCGCGCATCAACTCCTCGATGCGGTCCATCATCTCCTGCAGATCCTGCTGGGTCATCTCCATCGTGTTGTCGCCCTGATCGGGCTGGTCGAGCTGGTTTTCCTGCGGCTGGGCGTTCTGCGCCAGCTGCTCCATATAGTCGCGCATCGCTTCGCGCAGCTCGTCCATCAGTTCCGACAACTCGTCCGGGGTCGCGCCCTGACGCATGGCTTCCTGCAACCGCTCCTGTGCCCGGCGCAGCCGCTCCAGCGCATCATTCAGTGCGCCTTCTTCCAGTTCGATGGCCAGATCCCAAAGCGCCTGTGCCACCTCGTCGCGCACCGACGGGTTCAGATCCTCTTCTTCGAGCGGACCCAGTGAGGCGCGCAGCATTTCGGCCTGTTCGGGCTTCGGAAAGAAATTGTCGGGGCGGTTCGAGACCGCGCGCAGAATACGGGCCGACGCCTTGGCATTGTCCGTCGTCCACAGAATGTCCCGGCGCATCTCGATCACCGCCTGCGCGATCGGGTTCAGGAACCTGCGCCCCGGCAGCACGATGTCGAACGGCTCGCTCGTCCCGGTCTGGCCCGCCGCATCCGTCGCGGTGAAGGTGACGGACACCGGCATCTCGGCCCATGGGTGCTGCGCAAAATTCTCGACCAGCAATTCCTCGACCTCGGAGCGGTCGCCCCGGAACGGCATCGGCAGGTCGACCACGATGGGCTCGCGCGGCTCGGGCTCGGCGGTGAGGCCAAAGGCGCGGTTCACGCTGGGCAGGTCGATTGTGACCTGTGCGGTGCCGGTGGCCACGCCGTAGTCGTCGGTGGCGCGAAAGCCCTGACGCATCTCGCCCGCGAGCGTGCGCGACAGCTCGCCCGTCACTTCGATCTGCGGGTCGGCATCGTCCAGCGCCGTCACCTGCCACTCGTCGGCACCGATGGTCAGCGTGCCGTCGGTGTCGATGGTGAACAGCCGCGTGGGCACCGGCTCGGTCGGCGGCTCGTCCGACCATGTCTCGGTGATCTCGATCTCGTCGACCTTGCCGTAAAGGCGCAGCGTCACGCGCGAGCCCTCGGGCACCTCCAGCGCGCCGGGGGTCTGGTCGCCCAGATAGAGCGTGGGCTTGCCGGTGTAGGACGGGGGTTCGACCCAGCCCTCCCAACTGGCCTGCGCGACGGGGTCGCCGCCCGCGCCGGGGATCATAGCGGTCAGCCCCGGACCTGCGGCCCGCACGCCAAAGAGCAAAGCGACCGCAAGCGCGGTCAGCGCGATGAGGCGGATGGCATAGGGATCGCGCGGGGCCAGTTCGGCGCGCGGTGCCTGACCCTTGGCTGCGTCGAGCTTGGTGGCCATCCGCGCAAGGTGCGCTTCCCAGACGGCTTGCGACCCGAGGTCGGTCGCCCCGACCGCCTGCGCATCGGCCAGCGCCGCAATCGGCGCACCCGGCAGCGAGGCGTCGAGCCGTGCCAGAGCGTCGATGCGCGTCGGCGCGCGATAGCGTGCGAACCCGAGAACCAGCGTGGCAATCCCGGCGAGCACCACGACCCCCGCAACCACCTGCGTCAACATGAGCGGCGCGACGGCCGGCAGGCCGGACAACGCCCAGGCGAGCGCCAGAAAGATCACGGTGGCAAGGGGCCAGAACGCGCGTGTCAGGCGTTCGACGAACAGCCCCGCCCATGTCAGGCGGAGCGGGCGTTTCACGCGCGCGGCGGCGGCTTCGGGGAGATTGTCGTAACGCTCCATCGGGGCCTTTCGCAGTTCGGCGGCCCCGGATTTAGGTCAGAGCCACTCCGGTATCGTATCGCGCGCCAGCATCTCTTCATAGGTGGGACGCGCGCGTATGACCGCAAAGTGATCCCCATCCACCAGAACCTCGGGGATGAGCGGGCGGGAGTTGTACTCCGATGCCATCACCGCGCCATAGGCCCCGGCGGAGCGGAAGGCGACCAGATCGCCCGATTTGAGCGGCGGCAGGTTGCGGGCCTTGGCAAAGGTATCGCCGGTTTCGCAGACCGGCCCGACGATGTCGTGCGGGGCCTGTTCGACGCCCGGCTCGGCCTCGATCACCGGCACGATGTCGTGGTGCGCGTCATACATCGACGGACGCACGAGGTCGTTCATCGCACTGTCCAGAATAAGGAAATCACGGCCTTCGCCGTTCTTGAGGTAGATCACCGAACTGACCATGAGGCCCGCGTTGCCCGCGATCAGCCGCCCCGGCTCGATCTCGATCTCGCACCCCAGATCGCCCACCGTCTCGCGGATCACCTGCCCGTAGTCGAGCGGCAGGGGCGGGGCCTGATTGGAGGTCTCGTAAGGAATGCCGAGCCCGCCCCCAAGGTCCAGTCGGATGATCTCATGCCCGTCCTCGCGCAGCGCGTGAGTGAGATCCGCGACCTTTTCATAAGCTGCGCGGAAAGGTGCCAGATCGGTCAGTTGAGAGCCGATGTGGACGTCGATCCCCACCGCCTTCACGCCCTTGAGACCGCGAATCTCGGCATAGACCTCGCGCGCCCGCGCGATGGGAATGCCGAACTTGTTCTCGGATTTGCCGGTCGCGATCTTGGCATGGGTCTTGGCGTCGACGTCCGGGTTCACCCGGATCGTGACCGGGGCCACCGTGCCCATCGACAGCGCAACCTCGTTCAGCGCCAGAAGCTCCGGCTCGCTTTCAACGTTGAACTGGCGGATGCCGTTCTCGAGCGCGAGCCGCATCTCTTCGCGCGTCTTGCCGACACCGGAAAACACGATCCGCTCGCCGAGAATGCCAGCGGCCAGCGCGCGGCGGTACTCGCCGCCCGACACCACATCGGCGCCCGCACCCAGATCGCCCATCAGCTTGACGACGGCGAGGTTGGAGTTCGCCTTCATCGCATAGCAGATCAGGTGATCCATGCCCGCCAGCGCCTCGTCAAAGACCTGATAATGACGGCGCAGGGTCGCGGCGGAATAGACATAGAACGGCGTGCCGACGCTGCGGGCGATATCCTCGACCGAAACGTCCTCGGCGTGCAGAACGCCATCGCGATACAGAAAATGGTCCATTCCGGCCCCCTAGAAAACGCTCGCACGCCCTACACCGCGCGAAACCCGCGATCAATGAGGATTGCGGGCGGTTTCCTTTGGAGAATCGTTGGACCGGATGCTTTCATGGGGGTGATCGCCGGACAGACGGGGAGGGCCACGCGATGGACACACGGGATTTCGCAGCACTCGAACGCCGGGAATGGGCCGATGCCGATGTGGCGCGGTCTTACGCCAAAGCGTTTGCCAAAGCCTCGGACATGGTGGTGCCGCATCTGGTGGCGGCGGTCGGTGCGGGGCCGGGGCAGGCGGCGCTCGACCTGTGCTGCGGGCACGGCAATGTCTCGGCTGGGCTGGTCGCGGCGGGCGCGACCGTCACCGGGCTCGATTTCTTCGCCGCCATGCTCGACATGGCGCAGGCCAGCGTGCCGGGGGCAACCTTCGTCGAGGGCGACGCCATGAACCTCCCGTTCGACGCGGCCCGCTTCGACGCGGTCACCATCGGCTTTGGCATGCCCCATCTGCCCGACCCGCCCGCAGCCTTGATTGAGGCGCGGCGCGTTCTGAAACCCGGGGGCAGGATCGCCTTTTCCGTCTGGTGCGGGCCCGAGGTCGACACGGCGCTGGGATATGTCTTCGACGCCATCGCGGCCCACGGCGATCCGTCCATCGTGCTGCCGCCGGGGCCGGGGGCGAACGATTACGCCGACCCCGCCACCGCCTATCCCGCGCTCGACGCCGCCGGATTTGCGGACTTCACGCTCACCACCGTCCCGTCGCGCTGGGACGTCACCGACCCCGGCGCACCTTATGACTTCTTCCTCGAAGGTACGGCGCGCGGCGGGGCGCTTCTGCGCCCGCAGCCCGAGGCCCATGGGCGCGCCATCCGCGAGGCCGTGGTTGCCCGCGTGCTCGCCAATCATGGCGCAGGCCCCGACTGGACCGTGCCAATTTCCGCCGTCGTCATCGCGGCACGCGCAATTTAGGGTAATCCAGCCTGTGGATAAGTGATTATCCGCGCTGCGCGAACGTAGGCCCGAGTCTCGTTTCCGCGTCATTCCCAATTCGTGAGAAACCAATCTTTTGTCCGGAACGCATCACAATCGTGCCTGATTTGGGGGCGATACAATTTCTCGTTGGGGCGATGACTGTAGAAAGAATACTTATGGACCGACTGACCGAAATGGAGGCCTTCGCCACTGTTGTGGACCAAGGTGGCTTCACGGACGCGGCGAAGAAAATGGGGATTTCAAAGTCTGCCGTCTCCAAGCACGTTTCCTCGCTTGAAGCGCGCCTCGGCGCCCGCCTTCTCAACCGCACGACCCGCCGCGTGTCGCCGACCGAAATCGGTCTGGCCTATTACGACCGCGCCCGCCGCGTTCTGAACGACGCGGGCGAGGCGGACGCTCTCGTCACATCGATGCAAAGCGCGCCCTCGGGCCTTCTGCGCATCTCGGTGAACACCGACTTCGGCGTGAACCACCTCTCGCCGGTGCTGGGCCAGTTCCTTCAGGACTTCCCGGACGTGAACGTGAACATGGTGCTGAACAATCGCTACGTCGAGCTGATCTCGGAAGGCTTCGATATGGCCATCCGCGTGGGCGAGATGGAAGACAGCAGCCTGCGCGCCCGCAAGATCGCGGACACCACCCGTCGCATGGTCGGCAGCCCGAACTACTTCCAGAAATACGGACGCCCGATGCGCATCGACGACCTGAACGAACACAAACTGCTGCACTACAGCTCGCAATCCTCGGGCAACGTGTGGAAAGTGCCGGCCCCCTCGGGCGAAGTGCGTCAGGTGCGCACCGCCGGATGGCTCTCGGTCAACGACGGTCAGTCGCTTCTGAACGCCGCCATCGCCGGTCTCGGCATCGCCTACCTGCCCTCCTTCCTCTACGCCGATGCGCTTGAGAAAGGTCTGGTCGAGGATGCGATCCCCGAGCTTCCGATGGACGTGCAGGGCATCTATGCGGTCTATCCGCCGGGCCGCTTCACCCAGCCCAAAGTGCGCGCCTTCATCGACTTCCTCGTCGCAGCGTTCAACGACAAGGGCCCCGACAACTGGTAACCCAGATGGTCGGTCCAGACCTCCCGAACCTCACCCCGTGAGGACATCAAAGCGCCGGTGGATGGCAGTCCACCGGCGCGTTTGCCAATCTGGAAAAACGCAATTTGGGCGTTTGTTTTGGCCGGCCGATACCCCCCCCCGCGGAGCCCCCCCCCCCGGCCGCGCACGCCCCGGGGGGGG
>JAYZLL010000078.1:0-231285 GCA_036154315.1 Pseudomonadota bacterium | reverse complement strand
GCTGTCGCGTTCCTTCCGGGTTCGCAGGTTGACGTGCGCCCCGTGCGTGACGCTGGCCCGCTCATGGGTCTCAAGCAGCCGTTCCAGATCCTCAAGATGGACCGTCGCCGTGGCAACATCGTCGTGTCGCGCCGCGCCATCCTCGAAGAAAGCCGCGCCGAGCAGCGTGCCGAAGTCATCGGCAACCTGTCGGAAGGCCAGACGGTCGAGGGTGTGGTCAAGAACATCACCGAGTACGGCGCGTTCGTCGACTTGGGCGGCGTCGATGGCCTGCTGCACGTGACCGACATGGCATGGCGCCGTGTGAACCACCCGTCCGAGATCCTCTCGATCGGCGAGACGATCAACGTTCAGGTCATCAAGATCAACAAAGAGACGCACCGCATCTCGCTCGGCATGAAGCAGCTGCAGGAAGATCCGTGGGATCTGGTTGCTGCCAAGTACCCGCTCGAGTCGGTCCACAAGGGCCGCGTCACGAACATCACCGACTACGGTGCGTTCGTCGAGCTGGAGCCGGGTGTCGAAGGCCTCGTCCAGGTGTCCGAAATGTCCTGGACCAAAAAGAACGTCCACCCGGGCAAGATCGTCTCCACCTCGCAAGAGGTTGAGGTCATGGTTCTCGAGATCGACCAAGCCAAACGTCGCGTTTCGCTCGGCCTCAAGCAGACCATGCGCAACCCGTGGGAAGTCTTTGCGGAAACCCACCCCGAGGGCACGCAGGTCGAAGGCGAAGTCAAGAACATCACCGAATTCGGTCTGTTCATCGGCCTCGACAACGACATCGACGGCATGGTTCACCTGTCGGACATCTCGTGGGACCAGCGTGGCGAAGAAGCCATCCAGCAGTTCCACAAGGGCGACGTGGTCAAAGCCGTCGTCACCGAAGTGGACACGGACAAAGAGCGTATCTCGCTTTCGATCAAGGCGCTCGACGGCGACCCGTTTGCCGAAGCCGTTGGCGGCGTGAAGCGCGGCCAGATCATCACCGTGACCGTGTCGGCCATCGAAGATGGCGGGATCGAAGTGGAATACGAAGGCATGAAGTCCTTCATCCGCCGCTCCGACCTGTCGCGTGACCGTGCCGAGCAGCGCCCCGAGCGCTTCCAGATCGGTGACCACCTCGATGTGCGTGTGACCAATGTCGATAGCAAATCGCGTCGTCTCGGCCTGTCGATCAAGGCCCGCGAGATCGCCGAAGAGAAAGAAGCCGTGGAACAGTTCGGTTCGTCCGACTCCGGCGCTTCGCTCGGCGACATCCTCGGCGCCGCGCTGAACAAGAACGACGACTGAGCCGTTCGCGTAAAGCGATGAGAATTGAGACGGCCCCGGAGCGATCCGGGGCCGTTTTCTTTTGTCGCGCGGAGGGCGGGCCGGGCGGTTCGACCGGGCCGGGTACAAGGACTGTCGCTCCCGAATCAGCGCGCGCTAACCACCCGGTCTGAGCTGCACGCGCCGCCGGATTCCGTGGCGGCACCCCCTAACGGTCGGGATTTCCATGAAAAAACCGGCACTTTGCCGCCAAAATCGGCGCGCTGTCCGAACCTGCGCTGTTTCACGATGAAATTATTCACCCTATAGTCGGAGGGTAAGCGGCGTGCTGCCAACAAACGCCGGTCAGTCCTTCGGGGGGAAAGACGGGATGATCCGTTCGGAGCTCATTCAGAAGATCGCGGACGAAAATCCGCATCTGTACCAGCGCGATGTCGAGCGCATCGTGAACACCATCTTCGAAGAGATCATCGAAGCGATGGCGCGCGGTGATCGGGTCGAGCTGCGCGGTTTCGGCGCCTTTTCCGTCAAGCAGCGGGATGCGAGAGTAGGGCGGAACCCGCGCACGGGTGAATCGGTTGATGTGGAAGAGAAGCATGTGCCTTTCTTCAAGACCGGCAAGCTTCTGCGCGACCGTCTGAACGGGAACTGAAAGGCCCTTTTCAATGCGTTACATCCGCTACGCGTTCTTGGGCGCGCTGGCCGTGGTGCTTATCACCGTGGCGCTCGCCAACCGCAACATCGTCGAACTCCACCTCCTGCCCGAAGAGATGGCCGGTTTTCTGGGGTGGGGCTGGAGCGTCAATCTGCCCCTCTTCATCGTCATCTTCCTCGCCATCATCGCGGGCGTGGTCATCGGGTTCATCTGGGAATGGATCCGGGAGCACAACCAGCGCGCCGAAGGCCGCCGTGCCAAATCCGCCGCCGTGAAGCTCGCGGGTGAGGTCCAGAACCTGAAGCGCGAGAAGGCCGGGCCGAACGACGAGGTTCTGGCGCTTCTGGAGGATGGGCGGTAATCACGCCCTCATGAGCGATATTCGTGTGAAAATCTGCGGGCTGACGAGCGCCGGGGCGGTGGCCGCTGCGGCCGACGCTGGCGCGCGCTATGTCGGCTTCGTCTTTTTCCCCAAATCTCCGCGCAACATTTCGGTCGATCTGGCGGCAGTACTCGCCGCAGATGTGCCGCCGGGCGTGGCCAAGGTGGCGCTCGTGGTGAACGCGGATGACGCGCTCCTCGATGAGATCACGGGTCGCGTGCCGCTCGACATGCTGCAGCTTCACGGCTCCGAGACGCCTGAGCGGGTGGCCGAGGTGCGCGCGCGCTATGGTCTGCCTGTGATGAAAGCGGTGGGAATCGCCGACGCGGCCGATCTCGCCAAGATCGACGACTATGTGGATGTGGCCGATCAAATCCTTGTCGACGCCAAACCGCCGAAAGACGCGGATCTGCCCGGCGGCAACGGCCTGTCGTTCGACTGGCGGCTTTTGCAGGGGCGACACTGGACGGTGCCGTGGATGCTGGCCGGAGGTCTCACGCCCAAGAACGTCGCGCTGGCCGTGAAATTCACGGGCGCGCGACAGGTGGACGTGTCGTCGGGCGTCGAAAGCGCGCCAGGCGTCAAGGACGAGGCGCTGATCCGCGAATTCCTCGGGGCGCTGGCGTGACTGTCACGTTCCGTGCTGCGCGCCCCGACGATGTGGCCGCCGTGATGGACCTGCTGATTGAGGATCGCGCACCCGGAGCGCAGCCTTTGCGCGACGACGATCCGGTGCAGATGTACCTCGCCATGATCGCGGATGGGACGACGCAACTCATCGTCGGGCGGGCTGGGGATGATGTCGTCGCCTGCTACCAGTTGACCATCCTGCACCTCGTCTCGCCCTCGACCCCGATCCGGGCGCAGATCGAATCCGTTCGGGTGCGGTCGGACCTCCGAGGGCAGGGGATCGGTGCTGCTTTGATCGCGGATGCCGAAGACCGGGCGCGGGCGGCGGATGCGACGCTGATGCAGTTCACCTCGAACCGCGCGCGAACCGATGCGCACCGGTTTTACGAGCGGCTCGGGTTCAAGCCGACACACGCCGGTTTCAAGAAAGATCTGGGGTCGCGTTAACCGCGGATTCACCGCGACTCGGTCATGGTTAACTCATGACACATCTCATCCCGCCTCAGAGCCCCGACCACTGGCTGTACGCAGCTTTCACCTCCACCACCGCGACCACGGGCGGCGTCATTAAGCGCCGGATCAGCGATGTCGACCGGATCGTCGGTCGCAACCGTTTTCTGGAAGAGGTGCGGTCTCGCGGCTTTCAGGCGGTCGAGAATGGCGACAACCTGATCGTTTTTTGCAACGCCCAACCCGTGCGCCTTGCCGCCGCCCGCGCGGTCCATGCCTGACAGGTGATAAGGGCGCAGTTGCCCGCGCCCTGCACCCTCCAACGGTCTATCGGACTTTCGGGGCCGCATCCTCGACACACAAGCCGTCGAAAATATGCCGCGCGCTTGGGAAATCTTGAGCGCGCGCGCGCTGCGCGAATCTTGCGCCCTCGCCGGTCAACGTCTAGGAACGCTGGGACGCATCCGGAGGGCCCTATGGCTGACGATCTCTTCAATTCCTTCATGAATGGTCCCGACGACAAGGGCCGGTTCGGCGATTTCGGCGGACGCTTCGTGTCCGAGACGCTGATGCCGCTGATCCTCGAGCTTGAGGCGCAGTATGAGCATGCCAAGACCGACCAGAGCTTCTGGGACGAGATGGATTTCCTGTGGAAGCACTACGTGGGCCGTCCGTCGCCGCTCTATTATGCCGAGCGTCTGACCGAGGAGCTTGGCGGGGCGAAGATCTATCTCAAGCGCGATGAGCTCAACCACACTGGTGCGCACAAGATCAACAACGTGCTGGGCCAGATCATCCTTGCCCGCCGCATGGGTAAGTCCCGGATCATCGCGGAAACCGGCGCGGGCCAGCATGGCGTAGCCACCGCGACGGTCTGCGCCAAGTTCGGGTTGAAATGCATCGTCTACATGGGCGCGCATGACGTCGAACGTCAGGCGCCGAACGTGTTCCGCATGAAGCTTCTGGGGGCCGAAGTGGTTCCCGTCACCTCGGGGCGCGGCACGCTCAAGGACGCGATGAACGACGCGCTGCGCGACTGGGTGACAAACGTGCGCGACACGTTCTACTGCATCGGCACGGTCGCCGGGCCGCACCCGTATCCGGCTATGGTCCGTGATTTTCAGGCGATCATTGGCAAGGAAGCCAAGGAACAGATGATGGAAGCCGAGGGCCGTCTGCCCGACACTATCATCGCCGCGATCGGCGGCGGCTCCAACGCGATGGGCCTGTTCTATCCGTTCCTCGACGACAAATCCGTCCGCATCATCGGCGTCGAGGCGGGCGGTAAGGGCGTGAACGAAAAGATGGAGCACTGCGCGTCGCTCACCGGCGGCCGCCCCGGCGTGCTGCACGGCAACCGCACCTATCTGTTGCAGGACGAGGATGGTCAGATCCTCGAAGGTCACTCGATCTCGGCGGGTCTGGATTACCCCGGCATCGGGCCGGAACATTCGTGGCTGCACGACATCGGGCGCGCCGAATACGTGTCGATCACGGATCGGGAGGCTCTCGATGCCTTCCAGCTCCTGTGCCAGACCGAGGGCATCATCCCGGCGCTCGAACCTTCGCACGCGCTAGGTCATGTGATGAAGATCGCGGGCGACCTGCCCAAGGATCACATCATCTGCATGAACCTGTGCGGGCGCGGCGACAAAGACATCTTTACCGTCGCCAAGGCTCTGGGCACAGATATGTCGGGTCTGACCGCCTAAGCGTCAACCTGCCTCAGTTCGTGGAAATCTGAAGAACGCCGCCGTCCTCGGCGGCGGCTTCTTTTGCCCGGTCGGCTTCCTCGACCGTGGGAAAGACCTCGGCTGCATCGTATTTGTCGTCGAGCAGCGGGGCATTGATGCGCTCGTCGCGCAACACGTCGCCGTCACTGTCGAGAATGAGGATGCGGCCCTGCGCGCCGTCCGAGGCCTCGAAGGTCAGATTGCCCTCGGCGTCCTGACTGACGGTTCCAAGGTCGTAGCCCTCGGACACCAGTCGGTCCAGCCCGATCTGATAGACGTCTTCGTTCAGAGACGACGGCTCGGTCATGGATTGGGCGAACAGGGCAGAGCCTGCGACGAGCGCCATTGCGGACAGTGAAATCAGTTTGCGTTTCATGGCCTCGTCTCCCTTTGGTCCCGTGTCTCGTTTCACCACGGGTCCCGGCTGGTCATACGTGGGCCTGATGAGGTTCCGAAGGTTCGGAGGGGACCACGCGCCGGGCGCTTCAATGGTTCAACCCCGTTCGGGCCGCGAAGGTTCCCATGCGTCAGCGTTTTCCTATGGGCTGTGTGCCCGGCCAAATGGCTGAATAGAAAAAGGTGGCGCCGGAGACCGACACCACCTTCGCCCCCACGGCGGGGTTTTAACCGCCGAGACCGACGGAAACGCCCACACCGATACCAAGGCCATCGCTGCCGCCGACGCCCACATCGGCGCCTACGTCCGCGCTCAGGCCATCCGAGCCGACGTCAGCCCCAACGTCGGCACTGACACCGATCCCGCCTGAGCTGCCCGTGCCGCCCGAGCCCGAAGAACCGCCGACGCCGACGTCTGCGCCAGCCGTGACGCCAATTCCGCCGTCGGAGCCGGACGAGCCACCGATGCCCACATCGGCATCGATACCGACCCCGGCCGCCACGTCAGAGTTGGTGGTGTCGTCGTCGGTGGTCGGGTCGCCCGAGCCGCCCGTGCCACCGGTTCCACCCGTGCCGCCACCTGCGGTCTGGTCGCCGGTGCCGTCGCCGTTGGTCCCGTTGCCACCGCCAGCGCTCCCCGTGCCGGGAACGATCGGCATGGTGTTCGCCTGCCGCGCGGCGGTCTGGAAATCGCCGGTACAGGCCACACGGTCGTCCGAGACGACGGCGCCGCCACCGCTCAGGGTCAGGATACGGCCGTTGCTGCCCGCACAGGCATAGAACGTGAGCTGGCCCATGCTGTCCTGGCGCACGGTGCCGACCGAATAGCCTTCGGCGCGCAGCCGTTCGACCCCGGATTGGTAGACGCCCTCGTTCAGGGCGCTCTGGCTGGAAGCGGGTGCTGCGAAACATGCAGCGGCAATCGTCAGAATTGAAACTTTCTTACCAATAGTCATTGTCTGGTCCTCTTGGTCTGGTTTGAAACCCCCATAAAAAGGGACCGCGAGAGCCATTGACGGATCGGACGAACTTGCCCGATCGTCGGGCTGTACGCGCTACCTACACATGGGCTGAACCACTGGCAGAGACCCGGAGTTCCATCTGAGGTTGCAACAATCCGTTTCGCGCTCCGGTTGTTGCGGCGATGCATCACACGAAAAAGGCGACACCGAAGTGCCGCCTTTCGTCGTCTCGGGTGAGGGGGCCGACCAGATGGCCGGCCCGTCACGCCTTAGCTTTCGCTGTCGGCCGAGATGCCAAGATCGATCCCGGTGTCGAGCCCGATGGACGCGCTGCCACCGTCGTCACCGTCGCTGCCTTCGGCCGAGACGCCGACACCAACGTCAGCGCCAACACCGACCGAGGCCGAGCCGTCGCCATCGTCGCCCGATGCGCCGACACCAACGTCAAGGCCGGTGCCCACGTCGACCGAGGCCGAACCGTCACCATCGTCGCCCTCGACGTCGAGGCCGATGTTGGTGTCCGAACCGATGCCAGCCGACAGGCTGCCCGAGTCGTCGTCGCTCATGGTCTCGGTGTCGATCATGGCGTCGGTGTCGGCCATCGCGTTCAGCGAACCGCCGTCGTCGTCACCATCCGCCTCGATCATCGCGGCGGCGTTCAGGTCGGTCATCGTGTCCGACATGATGTCACCGTCTTCGTCCATGATCAGGATACGGCCATTGGTTTCGTTGGTGGCCATGAACGTCAGCGAGCCGGAGTTGTCCTGACGCACCTGGTTCACGTCGTAGCCGTCACCCTGAAGCTCGGCCATGCCCATCGCATAGACGTCTTGGTTCAGTTCAGCCTGAGCCGAGTCCTGAGCCAGCGCGGTCGCGGCGGGCGTAGCGGCCAGAAGGGCGATGGCGGTCATGGTAGCAAAGCGATTCATAATCTCTCTCCATTCGTTATCGGCACCCCTTGGATGCCTCCTCCAACCGAAGGGGCGCCGGATCGCATCGACCGTCATGGCCGGATGAGGGCGCCTCCCGTTGGAAGCTGTGGTCGACCAACAATGTGAGAGAGTGAAAGTTCCTGTCTCGGTTGCCCAAAAAGTTTCTTTTTTTCAAAGGGCTTTTGGCTGAAACTTTTGGGCATGCCGGGCCGTGCCCCGGCTCAGAGCCTTGGAAACAAAGGCTTCGTTTTCCGCGGTTGTTGCTCGTTTCCTGCGGGGTCGGGCGAAATAATCCGCCCGGTGCCGCAAAAATTTTTTCGCCTCAGATGGAATGTTCTTCGAGAATCCTGAGCGGCACGACCTCGAGCGCGCGGCCATGCGTGGCCTCGAGCCGCACTTTGGGCGCGCAACCTTCGTCATGGGCCTGAAGGAAGCGCGCAGCGCACAGGCACCACTGGTCGCCGGGTTTGAGGCCCTGAAAGTTGAACTCGGGCCGTGGGGTCGACAGATCGTTGCCCACGTATTTCGAGTAGGCGAGGAATTCGGCGGTCATCACGGCGCAGACCGTGTGGTTGCCGGTGTCGGCGTTGCAGGTGTTGCAGTAGCTGTCGCGGAAATAGCCGGTCTTGGGGTCGTCCGAGCACATCAAGAGCGTGCCGCCGAGGACGTTGATCGGCTCAATCGGTTCTGGCTTCATAGGCTGTCCGGGTGATCTGTCTCAGTTGGTCGATATTGTTTTCGAAAACGCCCGGCTCCGTAAACCCCCGGTCGGCGGAATTGACGGCGATCACGACGTCCTGTTCGCGGTCGATCCAGATGTACTGTCCATAGACGCCGATGGCAAAGACCTCGCCCGGCTGGGGGTCGGAGGGCAGCCACCACTGGTAGCCGTAGTTCGACGCCCCTGCGTCGGTGGGCGCAGTGGGGGCGGTCGATTGTTCGATCCAGTCGGCGGGCACGATCTGTTGCCCCTGCCATTCGCCACCCTGTGCGATCATCTGGCCAAAGCGGGCGTAGTCGCGCGTGCGCAGGTTCAGACCGCCGAGGACAAAGGCGTTCCCGTCGCCATCGGCCATGTAATAGGGGTCGGCTTCCAGCCCGAGCGGCGCGATGATCCGATCTTCGAGCAGCGGCGGAATGCGCTCGCCCGTCGCGCCGCGAATGACCATGCCCAAGACGTGGGTGTCCATCGAGACGTAATACCAATCCTCGCCCGGTGCGGCCCGGCGATCCTCAAGACCCACGGTGAAATCGTCCAGAGACCCGCCAAGCGCGATCACACGACCCATGCGATTGATGTCGGACCAGAAGTCCAGATAATCCTCGTTGAACGCCACGCCCGACGCCATGTTCGCCACGTTCCCGATGGTCGCGCCGTCATAGGCGGTGCCGGCGAGTTCGGGGGCATATTGGGTGACGGGGTCGTCGAGCGACTCGATCGCGCCCTCGTGGATCATGATCCCCAACAGGGCCGAGAGCCAGCTTTTGGCGACCGACCACGACACGCGGCGATCCTCGGCGGTGGTGCCGAGGTAATAGTCCTCATAGACGATCTCGCCACCCGACAGGACGACCATCGCGGTCACGCCTCGTTCTTCGATCCACGTCTCGATCCCGTCGGGGAGCGTAATGGTTTCGCCTTCGGGGAGGGGAGAAACCGGGCCATCGCCGCGCGACATCTCGATCGTGTTGAAGAGGGCATCCATGTTCGAGAAGTTCTCGACGATCCGGTCTTCGTCGAAAAGCGTCTGCACCGCCATGAGGCGCTTGAGTTCCTCGGCCCGCGTGATGCCGATCAGCGCGGCAATCGCGACCAGGGCGATGAGGACGTAACCCAGTTTGCGCATAATAACCCCTCCCAAATGCCGGGACTATGGCCTCAGGGCGCGCGCCAGTCCACCCAGCGCCCGTGGAAATCGACGCGGCCCAGATCGTGGACCTCGCCGCCGGGCCAAGTGGTCAGGACGAGCGCTGCGCCGGGGCCTTGACCGTCGGCCTCCATCGAGAGCCGCGCGATGGGGGCGTCGAGCGTGGCGTTGGCGCCTGCGGCCTCGAAGGCGATTTCGCAGGCGGCTTTCGTGGCAGGCGGGAAATACTGCCAAGCGATGGTGTGAAAGACGAGGTGGATGTGGCCGGGGCGGCGGATCGCGACCCGGATCGGCAAGAACGACATGGCGTCGCTCTGATCCACCTGCGCGTCATAGACCCCGATGGCCGCCCGCGTGCGCGCGATCCGCTCGGGCTGGTCGGCCCAGAGATAGGAAAGCAGGCGAAGCTCGTCGGCGGGGTCCTGCAGGTCGAAGGGCGCAACGTCGATGCCGCGCCGGTCGTTCACCGTGATCGCGGCCTCGGGCGGGCAGGGGCCGGTCCAGTCGGGGCTGAGGGTCAGCGCCGGGTCTTTGGGGCCACGGTAGCCACAGGGCAGGTCGAGCCCGTAGCGGTCCCACATCATATTGAGCCCCGCGCTGGCGCCGAGTTCCGTCAACACGAAGGGCAGGCGATAGCGGTCGGCGAGCCAATGTCCGGCGGCGATCAGCACGGCAGAGCGTCGCACCTCGTTCGTCTGCGGCGGCAGGGCGAGGTAGGTGAGGAGCGTGTCCGTGCGCGTCGCGATGGCCGCGTCCAGCGCCGCGCCGAGCGTGGCGTCGTCCGGCGCGTCGTTTGGCGGATAGCAGGCGGCGAGGTCGGGGTCTTCGCCCGACAGAACCAGCGCATGCAACCCACCCAACAGGCGCAGCGGCACAGACTGGCCAGAGGAGCCGAGGTCGCCCTCAAAGGCGAGCAAGCGGTCCATGACCGGGTTGCCGGGCGCGATCCGGTCCGCGATCAGCCGCAGCACGCGGGCGGTGAAGGGTGAGCCGAGGGCCTCATTGCTCCCCGCCTGATCGAGAAAAGCGGCCTGAAGGGTCATTTGAACTTGTCGACGAGCTTTTGCATCGCGGACCGAGTGTCCTCGGGCGCAGACGGCGCCTCCGCCCTAGCAGGCGACGTCGCCTTTGGCGGGGTCTTTTTCTCAGGCTTCGGTTTCGCGCCACCCGTGCGCAGCGCCACGGCGTTGGTGAACTTGGCATTGTCGTCCACCACCAGATGCTCGGCCCCGTCCGAGATGCCCCGCAGCATGTCGTCGAGCCACTTCTGTTCCTGCTTGGCGAAGTCCGACAGCACGTAGGGCGACACCCGATCCTTATGGCCGGGATGGCCGATGCCCAGCCGGACGCGCCCGTAATGCGGGCTGATGTGCTGGTGGATCGAGCGCAGCCCGTTGTGGCCCGCATGGCCCCCGCCGAGCTTCAGCTTCACCTTGAAGGGCGGCAGGTCCAACTCGTCGTGAAATACCGTCACATCGGTCGAGTCGAGTTTGTAAAAGCGCATCGCCTCGCCGACCGACTGGCCGGAGAGGTTCATGAAGGTCTCCGGCTTCAGAAGGATGACCTTCTCGCCGCCCAGATTACCCTCGCTCACCTGACCCTGAAACTTGGCGCGCCACGGGGCAAAGCCGTGGTCCGCCTGAATCTGGTCCAGCGCCATGAAGCCGATGTTGTGGCGATTGCCCGCGTATTTGCTGCCCGGATTGCCGAGGCCGACGAAGAGTTTCATGGCCGCAATCTAGGGGCCACGCGGCACAAGGTAAATGTCCCGTCGTCTTGCACGTCGGTGCTGCGCGGCTATGGTGCGCGCAGCCAGCTCGTCGCCAGCCAGAGAAACCTAAGAAGGACGAGACATGACCTATATCGCGATGAACCGTTTCAAGGTGGCCAAGGGCCGCGAAGAAGAGTTCGAGGAGGTCTGGCGCAGCCGTGAGGGCCGCCTGAAAGACCTGCCGGGCTTTGTCGAGTTCCGCATGCTCAAGGGCCCCGCAGCAGACGATCACACGCTCTATGCTTCGCACACGATCTGGGCCAGCGAAGACGCGTTCCGCGACTGGACCAAGTCCGAAGCGTTTCGCGAGGCGCACAAGAACGCAGGCCAGACCAAGGGGCTCTATATGGGGCCGCCGAATTTCGAGGGTTTCCAGACCGTCCTGCACGAAAGCTGAGGGCCGCGCTGGACTTTCACCCCGCCCGGTCTAGGATCGACGCCAAAACCGGGCAGGGCAGAACATGGCGCAATTCACACTGAAAGACATCACGCTTCGCGTGCCGGGCAAGGCGCTGACCAAGCCCCTGCGCGAAGCGTTGGAAACGGGCCGCTACGAATGGAACGAGCGTGACGCGATCGAGCGGCACGTAAAGCCGGGCGACAAGGTCCTCGATATCGGGGCGGGGGCCGGATACATCTCGATCATCGCGGGGCGTGCTGCCGGGCCGGAGAACGTGATCTCGGTCGAAGGCAACCCGGTGATGATGGAGGCGCTGCGCCACAACCTCGACCAGAACGGGGCCGAGGCGACGCAGATCCTGCACGGGGCCGTGGTGGCCGACAATTTCGACGAAGACACGGTGCTGTTCGCGGCGCGCGATGCCTTCTGGTCGTCGTCCATCGCCAACGAGACGACGAACCCCGACAAGATCGTCGAGGTGCCGGCGCTGAAACTGTCGGCGCTGCTCGAAGAACATCAGCCGACCATCGTGTCGATGGATGTCGAAGGCGGCGAGTTGGAGTTGTGCCAGCAGGATTGGCCGGCTTGCGTGCGCATGGTGGTGATGGAGATTCACACCAGCCAGTATCCGCCGTCCGGCGTCAAGGCGATCTTCGATGGAATGTCGAAAAACAACATGACGCTCATGCCGTGGGGCACCCGTGGCGAGGTCATCGTGCTGCAAAGGTGCGATAAATGAAAAACGGGGCCAGAGCGGCCCCGTTTTAAATGGTCCCGTTAAGGGAAGAGACTTACGCCTCTTCGCCCTCGGTCGCTTCTGCTTCGGTCGCTTCGCCTTCGTCTTCGTCGCCACCGGAGGCGCGCAGACCCGACGGGGCCGAAATGTTGGCGATGACGAAGTCGCGCTCGACGGTGACTTTCGCACCGGCGGGCAATTCGACGTCCGAGATGTGGATCACGTCACCGATGTCACGGCCAGCGAGGTCGACGACGATCTTTTCCGGGATGTCGCCGGCAACAACGTCAAGCTCGACTTCCGGGCGCACGTGCACGACGACACCACCCTTTTTCACGCCCGGCGCGGTCTCTTCGTTGATGAATTCGACCGGGATGAACAGGTTGATGCGCGAGGTGCGGCGCAGACGCAGGAAGTCAACGTGGGTCGGCAGGTCCTTGACCACATCACGCTGCACGTTGCGGCAGATGATGCGGACGTCGTCGTGCCCTTCAACCTTCAGGTTGAACAGGGTCGACAGGAAACGACCGTCCCGGAGCTTCTTGAGAAGCATGTTGAAGTTGACGTTGATCGGCAGCGGATCAGCGTCGCCACCGTATACGATACCAGGTACGTTGCCTTCGCGGCGTGCTTGACGAGCGGCCCCCTTGCCCGTCCCCGTCCGTACCGTGGCGTGAAAGTCAGGTATTTCACCAGCCATGGGTTTTCTCCAATATGTAAAGGTCTGCGGTGTTCCTCCAAGGGTGCAACCCCGCATGAGTGCGCGCGTATACGCGGAAATCATGGGTTTGGGAAGGGAAATCTGTGTGCGGCCCCGCGCGAAGCGGCGGGGGCGGGCGTGCTTGCGGAGCGGGTCCGGCGGCGATAGAGGCTGTTTGCGCTATCGGAGCCGGATATGACCCCTTTTGAAGCCCTGAAACTTTCCCGCGGCCCGGCCTTCGTTCTGATGGCCACGGGTGTCTATTGGGGTGGTCTCGCAGGGATGATGCCGGACCTCAAGGCCCATGTCGGGGCAAGCGACGGGCAGATGGGCGCGCTTCTTCTGGCCCCCGCCTCGGCCTCGGTAATCGCGATGGGGATCGCGCCCTGGGCCACGCAGCGGTTCGGGGGGCTGGTGCTGCCCATCGCCTCGGTCGCGATCGCGGCGGCGTTCCTGCTTTACCTGACCGCGGACAGCATCGTCTCGCTGGCCTTCGCGCTGTTCGTGGGCGGGCTGACGGTGGCGTTCGCCGACATGACGGCGAACATCCGGCTCGCCAATGTCGAGGCGCGGCGCGACGTGCATCTGATGAACATGAACCACGCGGCCTATTCGATCTCGTTCGGCGTGACATGCCTGCTCATCGCGGTGCTGCGGACGGACGGCTGGGCCTTTACTGCCATCGCCCCGGTGCTGGCGGGCATCGCGCTCGCCTATGCGCTGTTCGGCTGGGACGGGCGCGATCCCTCGCGTGACGAGCCGGACCGGGAACCGGGGGTGCTGTCACCGCCGTGGATCGTCGTGGCGCTGGCCGCGACCGTTCTGTTCTGCTCCTTCGTGGCCGAAAACGCGGCCGAGGCGTGGACCGCGCTCCACATCGAGCGCACGCTGAACGCGCCGGTGGGCGAGGGCAGCCTTGGCCCCGCGCTCTTCGGCTTCGTCATGGGGTTCGGGCGGCTGTCAGGTCAGGCGACCGCGCGGCGCATCGGGGTCGAGCGGCTGATCCTGTTCTCGGCAAGCCTCGCCGTGGTCGGGGCAGGCGTGATCGCCATCGCGCCCTCCCCGATGGTGGTGCATGTCGGCGTGATCCTGATGGCGCTGGGCGTCGCAGTCATCGTGCCTTCGACCAACTCGATCATCGCGCGCAAAGTCTCGGACCGAGTGCGGGCGCGCGCGATCTCGCGGGCGTGGATGGGTGGTTTGCTCGGCTTCTTCGCGGGGCCTGCGCTGATGGGTGGGCTGGCTGAGCTTGGCAACCTGCGCATCGCCTTCGCCGCCGTCGGCGCGATCTGCTTCCTCATCATCCCCGCGATCATCGCGCTGGCCCGACGCTAGGGCTTGGGAACGGAGCGGGCTTGCGCCCGCGCTGGTTTTGCGCGTTCCCGCCTGCGGCAGGCACGCGCGGTGGGTGCCCTTGCCGTAGGGTGGCGCGGGGTGGTCGGTGTTGTGGATTTTGCTGGGGAGGCGCTTGAGGGGGCAATCTGCCCCTCAAGACGCCTTGTCGACCATGATGCGAGTCGCCTGGCGTCAAGGACGAGCGGCGGCAGGCCGCCGTGCCTGCGGCATCCTTGACCCGCAGCCGACTCGCGGGTGCTCAGGCCCAGTCGCCGGAGAAATCGCGGGGGATGCGCAGGATGTCACGGTCGACTTGGTTGATGTCGCGGTGCCCGCAGAAGGCCATCGAGGTGTCGAGTTCCTTGTGGATGACCTCCAGCGCGCGGGTCACGCCCGCCTCGCCCATCGCGCCCAGACCGTAGACGAAGGCGCGCCCGATATAGGTGCCTTTCGCGCCCATCGCGCGCACCTTGAGCACGTCCTGACCGGAGCGGATGCCGCTGTCGAGGTGGACCTCGATCTGGTCGCCCACCGCCTGAAGGATCGGGTCGAGCGCGCGGATCGACGACAGGGCGCCGTCCAGTTGCCGCCCGCCGTGGTTCGACACGACGATGGCATCGGCCCCGACCTTGGCCGCCATCACCGCATCTTCCGGCTCCATCACGCCTTTGAGGATCAGCGGGCCGCCCCACATTTCCTTGATCTTCTCGACCTTGGACCAGTCGAGCGAGGGGTCGAACTGGTCGTTGGTCCAGGACATAAGCTTCGAGGGGTCGGAGATGCCCTTCACATGGCCGACCACGTTGCCGAAGGTGCGCCGTTTGGTGCCCAGCATGCCCATGCCCCAGCGCCATTTGGTGGCCAGATCGACAAGGTTCTTGCCAGTCAGTTTCGGCGGGGCGGAGAGGCCGTTGCGGATATCCTTGTGCCGTTGCCCCATGATCTGGAGGTCGAGCGTCAGGACCAGGGCCGCGCATTTGGCGTCTTTGGCCCGCTGGATCAGGCGCGACAGGTAATCTTCGTCGCGCATCACGTAGAGCTGGAACCAGAACGGCGCGGTGGTGTTCTCGGCCACGTCCTCGATCGAGCAGATCGACATGGTCGAAAGCGTAAAAGGCACGCCGAACTTTTCGGCGGCGCGGGCGGCCTTGATCTCGCCATCCGCCGATTGCATGCCGGTGAGGCCCACGGGGGCGAGCGCCACGGGCATTGCGACGTCCTGCCCGATCATCCGGGTCTTGGTCGTGCGGTTCGACATGTCGACCGCCACGCGCTGGCGCAGGCGGATCGCGTCGAAATCCGAGACGTTTTCGCGAAAGGTCTGTTCGGTCCATGATCCGCTTTCGCAATAGTCGTAGAACATCTTGGGCGCCCGGCGCCGATAGAGACGTTTGAGATCGTCGATATTGGTGATGACGGGCATGCTGCCTCCCCCGTTTGACTGCCTTGGTGACGCTACAGCTCGTCCCGCCTGCGCGCAACGCGGCGGATTGGCCTTGCACTCGCCGCAGCGCGGCGCATGGTGGCGCAATGTCTATCGTGGTGATCGGTTTGCTGGCCAGTCTCGGGGCCGGGCTCATGACGGGGATCGGGGCGATCCCGGTGCTCTTCGGGCGCACGATCACGCGCAAATGGTCCGACACGCTTCTGGGCTTTGCTGCGGGCGTGATGATCTCGGCCTCGTTCTTTTCGCTTATCCTTCCGGGCATCAACTTTGCCGAGACCAGCACCGGGAGTGTCTGGGCGGCTGCCGCCATCGCGGCCGGGGGCATCGTGCTGGGGGCGCTCGCGGTCTTTGCGATGAACGAGGCGCTGCCGCATGAGCATTTCATCGCGGGGCCTGAAGGGGCGGACCCCGGCGCGCTGTCGCGGATCTGGCTCTTCGTCATCGCGATCACGATCCACAACTTTCCCGAAGGCATGGCCGTGGGCGTGGGCTTCGGCGGGGGCAACGTGACCAACGGCATGTCTCTGGCCACGGGCATCGGGCTGCAGAACGCGCCCGAGGGGCTGGCCGTCGCGGTGGCGCTGCGTGGCCTTGGTTACACCAAGGGACGCAGCTTCTTCATCGCGCTCATGACGGGGCTTGTGGAACCTGTGGGCGGTCTCATCGGCGTCATCGCGGTCACGGTGTCCGAGGCGCTTCTGCCGTGGGGCCTGACCTTCGCCGCAGGGGCGATGCTTTATATCATCAGCCATGAGATCATTCCCGAAACCCACCGGGGCGGTCATCAGCAGCGTGCTACCACTGGGCTGATCGTCGGGCTGGTTCTGATGATGTTTCTCGATGTCACGCTCGGCTGATCGCGCCCGTTGGGGCCAAGTTTCGCTTGCGCACGTCGCCGCAGATGGCACTGTCGCGCCATGAATGCACGCACGGCCCTTCGCATCGGACTGCTCGTCTGGACTATCGCCTTTATCCTGTCGTTCATCGACTTCGGGATGACCGAACCGACGAGCGACGGGTTTACGGCAGGGCTGAACAAGATCGCCAAGTTCGCCCTGTGGCAGGGGATTTCGCTGGTCGTCTCAATCGTGGTCTGGGTGATCGGCACCCGGTTCGAGCCGCGCTCGGGCCAGCGGATCGCCAGCCGCATCCCCGGTGTGGTGATGATCGCCATCGCAATCGCCTTTGGCCTGTTCATCCTGAGTTCCGGTCTCATCGGCGGATTGGCGGGCGGACCGGAGCCTGATCCGCGCGCGCCGGTGACGGAGCCTGTTCAATGAGCCAACGCTATTTCGAGGATCTACCGGTCGGTTTTACATACCGCAGCGGCGAGGCGGCGCTGACGCGCGAGGCCATCGTGCGGTTCGCCACGGAATGGGACCCGCAGCCTTTTCACGTCGATGAGGCGGCAGCGGCCGAAAGCCATTTCGGAACCCTTATCGCGTCGGGCTGGCACACGCTGTTGATCGCCTTCAATCTCGCCATGCAGTCGGGCGTCTGGGACGAGGCGTCGATGGGCGCGTCGGGGATGGACGAGGTGCGTTGGTTCCTGCCTGCGGTGCCCGGCGACGTGATCCACGTGCGGGCCGAGGTCGTGTCGGCGGAGCGGTCGAAATCGCGGCCCGACCGGGGGCGCGTCAGCTTTCGCAACGACATCCACCGGGCGGACGGCAAGCGGATCGCGAGCTATATCGGCAATCACCTGATGAAGGCGCGCGGCACGTCGCTGGCCTGATGCGCCCGAACGGGATCAGGCGGGAACGTGGCCCGGTTTGGTGGGCTCCGGGGCGGCACCGCCTGTGACGTCCCACACATCGCGCTGACCGATGAATTGCTCCTTCGGGGCGTGCGTCACCGTCAGGCCCGCGTTTTCCATCAGCGCCAGCACCTCGCCGACGATCATGTCGGGCGAGGTTTCGGCCCGGCCCACCGGGATCGGGCGGCGCAATTCGCGTTTGCCGGACGGAAACAAGGTCAGCGTCTCATAGGTGCCGGACCCGCGCCGTTCGATGCGAACGATATGATCCCACGGGATCAGCCCGTGAACACCGACCTGCGCGCCCTCGGAAGTCAGCAGAGCCAACCGTCGCCGCATATGGGTTTCCGTCAGACCGACCCAACCCAACATGACGCCGATCAGCATCGGAACGGCCAAAATTGCGCCCAAGGGCGTGCGCCAGAGCGCCTCGACCTCGGTCGTTGCCACGTTGGCGATGCAGATCACCCCGATGGCGAGGAACACGGCACCGATCAGCCGCATCGAGCGGAATGAGGGTGGGGCCGCGTAGATTTCCAACTCTTTGGTCATGTCTTGTCGCGCCAACGGTTCACGATGGGATAGCGGCGGTCGAGCCAGAAGCTGCGCATGGTCAGCCGCGCGCCGGGCGCGGACTGGAAGCGTTTGTATTCCGAGATGAAGATCAGGTGTTCCACCTTTTTCACCGTGTCCCGGTCGAAGCCCAGTTCGACGAGCTCCGCCACCGAAAGCTCCTTGTCCACCAACCCTTCTAGGATGGCGTCGAGTACCTCGTAAGGTGGCAAGCTGTCGCTGTCTTTCTGATCGTCACGCAGTTCTGCGCTGGGCGGTTTGTCGATGATCGACACCGGAATGACCTCGCCCGCCGGGCCCATCATCCAGTCGCGATGGTTGGCATTGCGCCAGCGGCAGGACTCGAAGACCCGCATTTTGTAGAGGTCCTTGATCGGGTTGTAGCCGCCCGCCATGTCGCCATAGATCGTGGCATAGCCCACCGCGACCTCGGATTTGTTGCCGGTGGTGAGCAGCATTTCCCCGAACTTGTTGGACATCGCCATGAGGAGCAGGCCACGCAGGCGCGATTGGATGTTCTCTTCGGTCAGGTCTGGCGCGTAGCCCTCGAACAAGGGCGCGAGCGTTTCCGTCACCGCGTCGCGCGGGCCTTTGATCGGCACGAAGTCGTAGTGACAGCCAAGGTTTTTCGCGACCGCCTTGGCGTCGTCCAAAGAGCCTTGGCTGGTGTATTCGGACGGCAGCATCACGCAGCGCACGTTCTCGGGGCCGATCGCATCGGCGGCGATGGTCGCCACGATGGCGCTGTCGATTCCGCCGGAGAGCCCCAGCAGCACCTTCTTGAACCCGGTCTTGCCCATGTAGTCGCGCAGGGATTGCACCATGACGCGGTAGTCGGCTTCGTATGAGGGCAGGGCGGGGACCACGTCACCCGGCACGATGCGCCAGCCGTCATCGCTGCGTTCGAGGTCGATATGCTCGATCACCTCGTCGAATTCGCGCATCTGGAACGCCAACTCGCCTTGGGCATCCATGCCGAAGGTCGCGCCGTCGAACACCTGATCGTCCTGACCGCCGACCATGTTGAGATAGATGAGCGGCAGCCCTGTCTCTTCGACACGCGCGCGCATCACACCGTGGCGGGTTTCGACCTTGCCCCGGTAGTAGGGCGAGCCGTTCGGGACGGCGAGGATTTCGGCGCCTTTCTTGGCGAGGTCTTCACAGACCGCGTCGGGCCACCACGCATCTTCGCAGATCGGGATGCCCAGCGTCAGCGGGCCGACCTTGATCGGGTCTTGCGGCGCGGCATGGGCGAACAGGCGCTTTTCGTCGAACACCGTTTCGTTCGGGAGCATCTGCTTCAGGATGCGGCGGCGCACCCGTCCGCCCTCGAGAATCCAGTAGGCGTTATACAGATCCTTGCCGTCGTGAAAGGGGCAGCCGATGCCCATCACCGGGCCATTTGCGAGGTCAGCGGCCAGCGCCTCACACACCTCCATCGCTTCGGACCAGAAGGCCGGGCGCATCACGAGGTCCTGCGGCTGGTAGCCGATCAGGAAGCTCTCGGTCATCATGACCATGTCCGCCCCGGCCTCTTTCGCGGCCGCCCAAGCGGCGCGGGCCTTGTCGGCATTGCCGGGAATATCCCCCACCGTGGGGTTCAACTGGGCCAGTGTCAGGCGAAAGGTATCAGGCATGTCCGTCCTCGCGAGGTCGCGCCCCTCTTAGCGGGGTTCATGGGCGCAGAAAAGCCGGGTGCCACGATTGTCATGCGAAAACAATTGTCTCTCATGGCCCTGACGCTTAGGTTTCGCACACTTTCCGAACGATTGCCCACGAGGTTCTCATGTATCGCGCGATGCGTCTTGTCCTTCCCCTCGCCGCCAGCCTGTGTGCCAGCGGCGTCTTTGCGCAGGACGGGGTCGACACGATGCAGTACGACGACGGCCGCGTCTATGAGGGCACGTTCCGCGACGGCCAGCCCCACGGGCAGGGTACGTTGCGCACGCCTGCGGGCTATGAATACACCGGCACCTTCGTCGAGGGCGAGATCCGGGGCGAGGGCGTTGCGCGCTTTGCCAACGGGTCGGTTTACGAGGGCAACTTTGCCGCCGGCAAGCCGCACGGCTTCGGCAAGATCACCTTTGCGGATGGATCGAGCTTTGAGGGCGACTGGGTCGACGGCAAGATTACCGGAACCGGGATCGCGGAATACGCCAACGGCGTGACCTATGAGGGTGGGCTGCGCGAAGCACTCCACCACGGGCGTGGCAAGATGGTGAGCCCCTCGGGCTTCACCTATGACGGCGAATGGAACATGGGCCAGAAGGACGGGACCGGCACCGCGACCTATGCGGACGGCTCGACCTATACCGGCGGCTTCTCGAACGACCAGCGCCAAGGGCAGGGCACCTATGTCGGTGCCGACGGCATGCGCTACGAAGGTCAGTGGGTGAACGGCCAGATGCATGGCACGGGCATCCTCACGCAGGCCAATGGCGACGTCTATCAGGGCCAGTTCGTCGAAGGCCAGCGCTCCGGCGAAGGTCAGGTGACCTACGCGAGCGGCGACAGCTACACGGGGGCCTTTCTGAACGATCACCGCAGCGGGCAGGGCGTCTTTGCCGGGTCCGATGGCTATCGGTACGAGGGTAACTGGGTCGACGGGCAGATCGAGGGCGAGGGCACCGTGACCTATCCCGACGGGTCGGTCTATCAGGGCACGTTCCGCGCAGGTCTGCCCGATGGCACCGGCACGATCACCTATCCCGACGGCGGCACCTATGTCGGCCAATGGCGTGATGGGGTGATCGAGGGCACCGGGCGCGCGACCTATCCCAATGGCTCGACCTATGAGGGCGGCTTCGTCTCGGCGCTGTTCGATGGCGAAGGCACGTTGAGCTTTGCCGAGGGCCACGGTTATTCCGGCGGCTGGAAAGCGGGCAAGCGCGACGGTCAGGGGCGCGAGGAATTCGCGGATGGGTCGGTCTATGACGGCGGCTGGCAGGCCGGGCAGCGTCACGGTCAGGGCACGCTTTCGCTCGCCGATGGCTTCACTTACGCAGGTGAGTGGCAGAACGGCGTCAAGCAGGGCATGGGCACGGCGACCTATGCCAATGGCGATGTCTACGAAGGCATGTTCGCGGGCGATCAGCGCAACGGGCAAGGCACCGTCGTCTATGCCTCGGGCGAGCGCGTCACGGGTGACTGGGTGAACGGCGTGATGTCGTCGATGCTCGAAGGTGGCACGCCTGCGCCGGTCGTTCCGGCCGCGACCGAGCCTGAGGCGCCTGCGGAACCCGAAGTGCAGGACGCGCCCGAAGCACCAGTGGCCGAGCCGACCCAGCCCGAGGAAACGGCGGCCCCCGCTGAACCCGTGGCCGACCCGGCACCCGCCGCCGATCCCGCGCCCGCCGAGGAGACGACGCCCGAGCCCGAGCCTGAGCCCGAGGCGACACCGGAACCGGCCCCCACGCCTGAGCCCGCACCGGCACCCCAGCCCACACCTGCTCCGGCGCCGACACCGGCCCCGACGACCGACAGCAACAGCACCTTGGGCAGCGGCGGACTTTACTGACCCGAACCTTTCAGCCCATGCAAAAGGCCGCCTGACGGGGCGGCCTTTTCCTTTTCGGACAATCGGTCGCTTCAGCGCCCCTGAATTTTGTTGATCTTCATGATCTTCATCGCGGTCTTTTCGTACCACGGTTCGCTCACGCCCTTGCGAACCTTGCGCATGAAATACCACTCGAACGCCAGCTTGGCCCAATGCACCCATTTGCCCTCGGACGCCCAGTTCACGTTGCGCGGCGGGTTCTGCGGCATGGCGAGGAACGCGGCACCCCTGTCGCCGAAATCGGCAAGGCAGAGCGCGTTCCACGACGGCACATTGTTGGGCTCTTCGCCCGCGATGATGCGCGGCAGGTTATGGGCGGTCGCCGTCACCATGCTCTCGATCATGAAGCCGGTCTTGGGCACCCCGGTCGCCACAGGGGTCGCGACAGGCGGAGCGATGGCGATGGCCACGCCGATGCCGAAGATGTTGCGGTATTTCGGATTGCGCTGGTACTCGTCCACGATGACGAAGCCGCGTGGGTTCACCAGACCTTCGATGCCCCAGATCGCCGGGATGCCGCGAAAGGCAGGCAGCATCATCTTGTAGGTCGCGGGCACCTCGTGCGTCTTTTTCTCGGTCCCGTCCGCGTCGAACTCGGTCACGTGGACCGCGCCCTCGGTGAACTTGTCTGTGCGCGCGTTGGTGATCCACGTGATGTCGCGGTCGCGCATTGCGCTTTCCATCATCCCCTTGGTGTCGCCCACGCCGCCCAGGCCCAGATGCCCGATATAGGGTTCCGAGGTGATGAAGGTCATCGGCACCTTGTGCTTGATCTTGCGACGCCTCAGGTCCGTGTCGAGGGTGAAAAGGTACTCATAGGCCGGACCGAAGCAGGAGGCGCCCTGAACCGCGCCGACCACGATGGGGCCGGGGTTCTTGCAGAACTCTTCCCAAGTGCCGCCTGTGCCACCGGATTTCTCGGCATGTTCGATGGTGCAGACCGAGTTCGTGTGACCCTCGGGCCCGAACCCTTCGATTTCGTCGAAGGCGAGCTCGGGTCCGGTCGCGATGATGAGGTAGTCGTAAGTGACCTCGGCCCCACTCTCGAGCTGGATCTTGTTCTCTTCGGGGACCAGCTTGGTCGCGCCGTCGCAGATAAAGTTGATCCCGCGGCGCTTCATCACCGGGGCCAGATCGATCGTGATCTCGCCTTTCGACCGCCAGCCGACGCCGGCCCAAGGGTTCGATGGGGTGAACTGGAAATAAGGCTTGTTCGAAATCAGCGTGACGGTGTCGCTGCGGCTCAGCGTTTCCTTCAGCTCATAGGCCTGAATGGTACCGCCGAGGCCCCCACCCAGTACGACCACATGCGCCATGACGTCTCCTCCCAATGAGGGGCGCAGCGGGAATGACACGCGCCCGAACTGGCCGCGACGATGCGGCCAAGGGCGAGTGTATACCGAGGCGGACCGAAAAACGGAAGCATAAATTCATATTTCAGAATGTTACATTCCGCCGCAGGTCACGCCTTGATCATGTTGACGAGCGTATCGGCAAGGTCCGAGGCGCGGGCTTCGAGGTCGAAGTCCTGACCTTTGAGCGTCCATTCCAGCGTCAGGCCGTGAAGCGAGGAGAGCACCACGTTCGACAGCTGGTTCGTATCAAGGCTCTCGCGGATGTTCCGCGACTGCTGACCTTGCTCGAGGATCTCGGTGATGAACCCCATTCGGCTCTCATGCATCGCATAGAACCGCTCTCTGAGGGCGGTATTCTCGGACAGCAGTTCGAGGGAATGCAGGATCGTGGGGAGGGCGGGTCTGGACATCACCAGCTCGACGTAGCGCGAAATGTAGGTCCGCAGCCCTTCGACCGATGACCCTGCGCCATGCGCGATGCTTTCGACGTCCGCAACGATCCGGGCGCTCACGGCATCCCAGATTTCAGCCTTGGTCCCGAAGTGCCTGAAAATGGCGGGCTGGGTCACCCCAACGGCATCCGCCAAGTGCTGCGTGGTCACGCGATCCGGGCCCATCCTTGCAGACAGATAGATGACCGTATCGACGATTTCGGCTTTTCGGTCGGCCGCGCTCTTCCGTTTGCGCACCTGATCCACAAATACCTCCTTTTTGACCGGTTCATCCGGTCCTGACTGGAAGTCCTGGCAGCAAGGACTGGTTAACACTGACTCATGTGGGCATTAAATACGAGAAGGAAATACATGTTTCGACTTGCGCAGCCGATTTTCGCCCAGCAAGTGAGTTATGCAGTCTCACCTGAATCCAGTCGAGTCAGGAAAACCTGAGCATCGCGGAGAATTGAACGTTTTCGGTCCGTGTCCATCCGGTCCCATGTCGAATAAATCGTGTCCATGCGTGGATTATTTCGGAACCTTTGTGAATGGCGGTCTAGGAACCACCAATAGAGCAGGTTGAAAGGGCAGGCTTTCTCGCCAGTCTTTTGGCGAACATCATAGGCGCAACCCTCGCAATAATTGGACATTTTCGCGATGTAGTTGCCGGACGAGACGTAGGGTTTCGAGGCAATCATGCCCCCGTCTGCGAACTGGCTCATGCCCACGGTATTCGGGGCTTCGACCCATTCAAACGCATCTGCATATACGCATAAATACCATTCCTGCGCCTGCGCCGGGTCCGCTCCGATCAAAAGTGCAAAATTACCGGTAATCATCAGGCGTTGAATATGATGCGCATAGGCATTTTCGCGCGTGAGTTTTACAACCTCAGATAGGCAGGCCATATTTGTTTTACCGCCCCAGTAGAGCCACGGCAGGTCGCGATCATGCCTCAGGGCGTTGCGTTTGGTATAACCGGGGCCGTCCATCATGTAGATCCCGCGCACGTATTCCCGCCAGCCGAGGATCTGACGGATGAACCCCTCGGCCGAATTGAGCGGCACCTTTCCGTCGCGATACGCCCGCTCCGCGCGGCGGCACAGATCGAGCGGGTCGAGCAAGCCGATATTGAGCGCGGGCGACAGGATCGAATGATAAAGGTGCGGCTCGCCGGTCAGCATCGCGTCCTGATATGTGCCGAAGCTTTCCAGCCGGTGCGCCATGAAATCGGCGGCGGCCTGTTCAGCCTCATCCGCCGTGGTCGGATAGGCGAAGCTGTCGAGATCGCCGAAATGGTCGGCGAACGCTTCTGCTACCAGCGTGAGCACCTCCTGCGTCACGTCATCAGGCTTGAAGCTCGGCACTTTGGGCTGAAAGAGGTCCGCCTCGGCCGGTTTGCGGTTGTCGTGGTCGTAATTCCACTTCCCGCCCTCGGGCTTGCCGTCCTTGGTCATGAGGATGCCGGTCTTTTTGCGCATCTCGCGGTAGAAATACTCCATCCGCAGTTCTTTGCGCCCCTCGGCCCATGTCTCGAACTCGGACTGGGTCGAGATGAAACGGGTGTCGGGCAGGCGCGTGACCGCGAGCGGCAACGCGTCGAGCATCTCGATCAACCGCCAGTCGCCCGGCGTGGTGCAGATCACCTCAGACGCGCCGAATTCCTCGGCCCGGCGCAACAGCTCGCCGTCGATGCTCTGCGCATTGTCCTTGTCGGTGAGCTTGGCATAGGCGACGGTCCAGCCATCTTCGATCAACGCGCCCGCGAATTTGCGCATGGCGGCAAAGATGAGCGCGATTTTCTGCGGGTGATGCTTGGGGCTGCCCGCCTCACCGCGCACCTCGGCCATGACGATCACGTCCGTCTCGCGATCCGCCTGTGCGAGCGCCGAAAGGGTCGGCGTCAGTTGATCGCCCAGTATGAGGATAAGACGCGTCACCATTCTACTCGCTTGCCCTGCCAATCGAAGAACAACCCCGTGTCCATGGGCGTCAGGCCATCCAGCACGCCCAGCAGGTTCGCGGCGGCCTGATCGGGCGTGACCTTGTCGTGGCCCGCGCCGTGCGTGGCCGTCAGGGGGGTCTCCACCGTGCCAGGGTGGAGCGCGACGCAGACGGCCTGTTTGTGGGTGCGCGCCAGTTCGATGGCCGCACCGTGCATGATCTGGTTCAACGCGGATTTGGCGGCACGGTAGCCATACCAGCCGCCCAGTCGATTGTCGCTGATGGACCCGACGCGGGCCGACAGGGCGGCCACGGTCGCGCGCCGGTCGCGGGGGAGGAGGCGCGCGGCATGACGCATCACAAGCGCGGGGCCGATTGTGTTGGTGCGAAACTGTGCCTCGAGCGCGGCGGCGTCGATTTGTTTCAGCGCCTTCTCCGGGCCAAAGCCGTCGATCTCCAACGCGCCGGTTGCGATGAAGACAAGGTCGAAGGGGCCGGGCAGGTCCGAGAGCAGTCGGTCGACCCGGTCAGGGTCGCCGAAATCCAGACCGTCCGCGCTGCGCGACAGGCCGGTCACGGACCAATCTGCCCCGCGCAACCGACGGGCAATGGCCGAGCCGATTCCACCCGAGGCACCGATGATGAGGGCTGTGTTCGTCATGGGATGCTTACGGGGGCCGGTCCCCTGCGGACCAGTTCCCCCGAAAAATCACTTTTCATTCACGACAGGCGGGGTATAAATCCGCCCCATGACGATGACGGCACATATCCTCGGTTCGAACGGCGCGATCCCGCGCCTGTCCCGTCGTGCTGTCCTCCTCCTTCTTAGCCGCCTCTGAGCGTGCCGTCGGCGCGAGCGCTCAGGGGTATGCAACCGCGCCAGCGAACCCAAGGCTAAGACAGACAAGAGAGACATTCCCATGACCGACAAGAGCGAACAGGACAGCGTCCTGATTTTCGATACGACCCTGCGCGACGGCGAACAGAGCCCGGGCGCGACCATGAGCCACGAGGAAAAGCTCGAGATCGCCGAGATGCTCGACGATATGGGCGTCGACGTGATCGAAGCGGGCTTTCCCATCGCGTCCGAAGGCGATTTCGAGGCGGTGAAAGAGATCGCCGTGCGCTCGAAACGGTCCACGATCTGCGGGCTGTCACGCGCGAACTACAAAGACATCGACCGCTGCTATGAGGCGATCAAACACGCGGGCAGCCACCGGATTCACACGTTCATCGGCACCTCGCCCCTGCACCGGGCCATCCCGAACCTGACGCAGGATGCGATGGCCGAGCTGATCCACGACACCGTGACCCATGCCCGCAACCTCACGGACAACGTGCAGTGGTCGGCAATGGATGCGACCCGGACCGAGCACGACTATCTGTGCCGCGTGGTGGAAATCGCAATCAAAGCGGGCGCGACCACGATCAACATCCCCGACACCGTCGGCTATACCGCGCCGCGCGAAAGCGCCGATTTGATCCGCATGCTGATCGAAAAGGTGCCGGGCGCGGATGGCGTGATCTTCTCGACCCACTGCCACAACGATCTGGGCATGGCGACGGCCAACAGCCTCGCCGCCGTCGATGCGGGTGCGCGTCAGATCGAATGTACGATCAACGGCTTGGGTGAGCGCGCCGGCAACACGGCGCTGGAAGAGGTCGTGATGGCCCTGCGCGTGCGCAACGACATCATGCCGTACTCCACCCGGATCGACACCGCGAAGATCATGCAGATCAGCCGCCGTGTGAGCCAGGTCTCGGGCTTCCCGGTGCAATACAACAAGGCTGTGGTGGGTAAGAACGCCTTTGCCCATGAGTCCGGCATCCATCAGGATGGGATGCTGAAGAACGCCGAGACGTTCGAGATCATGCGCCCCGAAGATATCGGTCTGGCCGCATCCTCGCTGCCGCTGGGCAAGCACTCGGGCCGCGCGGCGCTGCGCGACAAGCTCAAGGGTCTGGGCTACGACGACGTGGGCGACAACCAGTTGAAGGACGTGTTCGTCCGGTTCAAGGCGCTCGCCGACCGCAAGAAAGAAGTCTACGACGACGACATCATCGCGCTGATGCAGGTCGCGTCGGGCGATGCGGTGAATGAGCGGATCAAGCTCAAATCCATGCGCGTGGTCTGCGGCACGGATGGTCCGCAGACGGCCGAGATGACGCTGGACATCGATGGCGTCGAGAAGAGCATCGAGACGACCGGCGATGGCCCTGTCGACGCCGCGTTCAACGCGGTGAAGGGGCTGTTCCCGACGACGGCCCGGCTGGAGCTCTATCAGGTGTCCGCCGTGACCGAGGGCACCGACGCACAGGCGACCGTGTCGGTGCGTCTGGCGCAGGACGGGCGGATCGCCACGGGTCAGTCGGCGGATACCGATACGGTCGTCGCCTCGACCCGCGCCTATATCACCGCGCTGAACCGGCTGCAGGTCCGCATGACCAAATCGACGCCGGAAGTGCGCTACACTGACGCAAGCTGACGGGATGGGCGAGGGCCTGAGAGGGCCTTCGCCCGTCACGCCTGCCACACCGGATGGAGCGTCATTCGCCCTTGAAGGGTAGGGGTTCTGGGCAGAAATCTGCCGGGGCCCGCGGCACACCCCCTTTCACCTGCGCCCTGTGGCTCATATAAGGCCACACACCCCCGGCCAACGTGTCGGGGGCTTGGGTATTGGGACTGACGGAAGACACCGAAAATGCTAGGAATCTCTGGACTTTTCTCGTCCGACATGGCGATCGACCTCGGGACAGCGAACACGCTGGTCTACGTGAAGGGTCGCGGTGTGATTCTCAACGAACCTTCGGTTGTCGCCTACCACGTCAAAGACGGGGTCAAGAAAGTGCTTGCCGTGGGCGAGGACGCCAAGCTGATGCTGGGCCGGACGCCGGGCTCGATCGAAGCGATCCGTCCGATGCGCGAAGGCGTGATCGCCGACTTCGACACCGCCGAAGAGATGATCAAGCACTTCATCCGCAAGGTTCACAAGCGCACGACCTTCTCGAAGCCCAAGATCATCGTCTGCGTGCCGCACGGCGCCACCCCGGTCGAGAAACGCGCCATTCGCCAGTCGGTCCTGTCCGCAGGTGCCCGCCGCGCGGGTCTGATCGCGGAACCCATCGCCGCAGCTATTGGGGCAGGGATGCCGATCACCGATCCGACCGGTTCGATGGTCGTCGACATCGGCGGCGGCACCACCGAGGTGGCCGTTCTGTCGCTGGGCGATATCGTCTATGCGCGCTCGGTCCGCGTGGGCGGCGACCGGATGGACGAAAGCATCGTCAACTACCTGCGCCGTCAGCATAACCTGCTCATCGGCGAAGCAACTGCCGAGCGCATCAAGACCTCCATCGGCACCGCGCGCATGCCCGACGACGGGCGCGGAGCGAGCATGATGATCCGGGGCCGCGACCTGCTGAATGGCGTGCCGAAGGAAATCGAGATCAGCCAGGCTCAGGTGGCCGAAGCACTCGCCGAACCGGTGCAGCAAATCTGCGAAGCGGTGATGACGGCGCTCGAAACCACGCCGCCGGACCTCGCCGCCGACATCGTCGACCGTGGCGTGATGCTCACCGGTGGTGGCGCGCTTTTGGGCGAACTCGACCTCGCATTGCGCGAACAGACCGGGCTTTCGATCTCGGTCGCAGACGAGTCGCTGAATTGTGTTGCGCTCGGCACCGGCAAGGCACTGGAATACGAAAAGCAACTGCGTCACGTTATCGACTACGACAGTTGAGGGGCCGCGTGGCCCGCACCCCGTAACGTCAGGGGACGACATTGGCACGGTCAAAGGCACGGACAGAGGACTATGCGGGTCCGGTCAGGCGTATCCTGATCGGCCTGACCATGCTTGTCCTGTTCGCAATGTTCCTTCTGTGGCGCATCGATAGCCCCCGCGTGGAACGCTTCCGCGCGCAGCTTGTGGATGCGGTGGTGCCCAATTTCGAATGGGCGCTGGTGCCTGTGACCAAGACGGCGGACGCCATCGAGAACTTCCAGAGCTATCAGCGTATTTCCGAGCAGAACCAAGAGCTTCGGCGGGAATTGCGCCAGATGCAGGCGTGGAAAGAGGCGGCGCTTCAGCTTGAACAGGAGAACGCCAAGCTGCGTGACCTGAACAACGTGCGACTCGATGCGCGCCTGTCCTATGTCACCGGCGTCGTGCTGGCCGATTCAGGCTCACCCTTCCGGCAGTCGGTGCTCATCAACCTCGGCGCGCGCGATGGCGTGGTCGACGGTTGGGCGGCGATGGATGGTCTGGGGCTGGTCGGGCGGATCGCGGGCGTGGGCGAGCGCACCAGCCGCGTGATCCTGCTCACCGATTCCAACAGCCGTATTCCGGTGACCGTGCAGCCCTCGGGCCAGACCGCGATCCTGACCGGCGACAACTCGGCGGCCCCGCCGCTTGGCTTTGTGGACAACCGCGACCTCGTGCGGCCCGGCGACCGGGTCCTGTCCTCGGGCGACGGCGGCGTGTTCCCCGCCGGGCTTTTGGTGGGGGAAGTGGTGCAGGGCAAAGATCGTCGCCTGCGCGTGCGACTGGCCGCAGATTATGAACGGCTCGAATTCCTGCGCGTCATGCGCTCGCACCCCGGCGAGGTCGTGACCGACAACGGCGCGCTTATCGTGATGAACCCAGTGATGGCCCCGGTGGCCGAGGGTCTGCCACCTGAATGCCTGGACCTCGAAGAGGGCGCCGAGCGGCCCGAGACCTGCCCGGTGGAGGAAACGGCGGAGGTCACACAATGATCGACCCGTACCTTGCCCGCCGTCTGCTTTACATGCTGCTCTTCGTCGGCATCAGCGCCGTGATCCTGTTCACGCGGATGCTGCCCCTGCACAACGGAGCGCAAAGCTTTCCGCCGCCCGATCTGATCCTGTGTTTCGCCTTTGCGTGGATGGTGCGCCGCCCGGATTACCTGCCGGTCCTGCTGGTCGCGGGCATCCTTCTGGTCGGTGATATGCTCTCGCTCGCCCCGCCGGGCATCGCGCCGCTGCTCGCGATCCTCGGGCTCGAGGTTCTGCGCTCGCGCCGGGGGCTTTTGGCCGAACAGGGCTTTGCGCTCGAATGGGTGTCTGTTGCAGCGATCCTCACCCTCATGATGCTGGCCGAGCGCCTGATCCTCGGGATTTTCTTCGTTCCGCAGGCCGGGTTCGGCATGTCCGTCTTGAACCTGCTCGTTACCGCAATCACCTATCCGGTGGCGGTCCTGATCTCGTCGCTGGGCTTCCGCATCGAATGGCTGAAACCCGGCGCAATCGACCCGGAGGCGCGACCCGCATGAGACGTACCCCTGCCGATACCGAGAAGAGCACGAAGCGCATCACCCGTCGCGGGCTGCTTTTGGGCACTGCGCAGCTTGCGCTTGCGGGCGTGCTGGTGGGCCGGATGCGCTATATGCAGGTCGATCAGGCCGACGAATACCGGATGCTCGCCGACGAGAACCGGATCAACATCCGCCTGATCCCACCGATCCGGGGCCTGATTTACGACCGCAAGGGCGTGCTGCTGGCTGGCAACGAACAGAACTATTCCATCGTCATGGTGCGCGAGGATGCGGGCGACCCCGAAGAGGTGCTCACCCGTCTGCAAAAGCTCGTCTGGATTTCCGAAGAGGACAAGCAAAAGGCGCTGGATGAGATGAACCGCCGCTCGCCCTTCGTCCCGGTGACGATCGCCGAACGCGTGCCGTGGGAAGACATCTCCAAGGTGGCCGTGAACGCCCCCGCGCTGCCCGGCATCACGCCCGAGGTGGGGCTCAGCCGTGTCTATCCGCTCGACAGCGATTTCGCCCATGTGGTCGGCTATGTCGGCCCGGTGTCGGATTACGATCTGTCCAAGATCGAAGACCCGGACCCCGTGCTTCAGATCCCGCGCTTCCAGATCGGCAAGACGGGTGTGGAAAGCCGGTATGAAGAGGACCTGCGGGGCGAGGCGGGCACGCGGCGGATCGAAGTCAACGCGGTGGGCCGCGTCATGCGCGAGATCGACCGCGAAGAGGGCACGCCGGGCGCGAACATCCAGCTCACGGTGAACCACGCTCTCCAGAACTTCGCCGAAGCGCGGCTTGCGGGCGAAAGCGCTGCGGCGGTCGTGATGGACCCGCGCAACGGCGATATCCTCGCCATCGCATCGGCCCCGTCCTACGACCCGAACAAATTCGTGCGCGGGATTTCATCACGCGATTACAACGACTTGCTTGAGGACCCGTACCGCCCGCTCGCCAACAAGACGGCGCAGGGCACCTATCCACCGGGCTCGACCTTCAAGATGGTCGTGGCGCTCGCCGCATTGGAAGCAGGCGTGATCGACGAACGCGAAACGGTGGCCTGCCGGGGCTACAAAGAAGTTTCCGGGCGCCGCTTCCATTGCTGGTCGCGCGGCGGCCACGGCCGCGTGGACCTCGTCCGCTCGCTCAAGGAATCATGCGACGTCTATTACTACGAGATCGCCGAGCGCGTCGGGATCGAGGCGATCACCGCAATGGCGCGCAAGCTGGGCCTTGGCATCCGGCCCGATGTGCCGCTGTCGGGCGTGGCCGAGGGCCTCATGCCCACCAAGGAATGGAAACGCGAAGTGCGCGGCGCCGACTGGATGGTGGGCGACAGTCTGAACGCCGGGATCGGGCAGGGCTTCGTGCTCGCCTCGCCGCTGCAACTCGCCATCATGACATCGCGCATCGCCTTGGGCCACGCGATCGAACCGCGCCTCGTGCGCTCGGTAGACGGTGTCGAACAGCCCGTGCGCGGGACCGAGATGCTCGACATCACCCCGGCCTATCTCGATGCCGTCCGGCTCGGGATGTACGAGGTGGTCAACGGCACGCGCGGCACCGCCGGGCGTTCGCGCATCGTCGCGGACAACATCCGCATGGCGGGCAAGACCGGCACCAGTCAGGTGCGCAACATCACCGCCGCCGAACGCGCGGCGGGCGTCACCCGCAACGAGGATCTGCCGTGGAACCGCCGCGACCACGCACTGTTCGTGAGTTTTGCGCCCCATGACGCGCCCGAAGTGGCGGTGTCGGTGGTGGTCGAACACGGCATGGGCGGCTCGACCGCCGCCGCACCGATCGCGCGCGACATCATGCTCGCCGCGCTCTACGATGACATTCCGCCGCTCGATGCCTATCCCTCGCCCCAGCGCGGCACGATCCGGTCGCAGTTCGAGCTGATGAACCTGCGCGAACCGCTCGCACCGTCGCAGGGCCGGTCGCGCGCATGAGTTTTCTCGAATACAACGTCAAATACACCCCCACGGGGCTGTCCAAGGTTCTCTACTTCAACTGGGTTCTGGCGCTGCTGCTCGCGGCGGCCGCCAGCATCGGGTTTCTGATGCTCTACTCGGTCGCGGGCGGGTCGTTCTCGCCCTGGGCCGAGCCGCAGATGAAGCGTTTCGCGGTGGGCTTCGTGATGATGTTCATCGTCGCAATGGTGCCGATCTGGTTCTGGCGCAACATGTCGGTACTGGCCTTCGCAGGCTCGGTTGCGCTCCTCGTCGCGGTTGAATTCGTGGGCGATGTGGGCATGGGCGCGCAGCGCTGGATCGACCTCGGCTTCATGCGTCTGCAACCGTCAGAGCTGACCAAGATCACGCTCGTCATGGTGCTCGCCGCCTATTACGACTGGCTCGACGTCGACAAGGTCTCGCGCCCGCTCTGGGTGCTGGTGCCTGTGGTGATCGTGCTCTTTCCCACCTTCCTCGTGCTCAGTCAGCCCGACCTCGGCACCGCGATCCTGCTCGTCGGCGGGGGCGCGGTGGTGATGTTTCTTGCCGGGGTTCATTGGCTCTACTTCGCCGTCGTGGGCGCAGGGGGCGTCGGGCTCGTGTCGGCCGTGTTCACCTCACGCGGCACTGAATGGCAGCTTCTGAAAGACTACCAGTATCGCCGGATCGACACCTTCCTCGACCCGACCACCGATCCGCTCGGCGCAGGCTATCACATCACCCAGTCCAAGATCGCGCTCGGCTCGGGCGGCTGGACCGGGCGGGGGTTCATGCAAGGAACGCAGTCGCGGCTGAACTTCCTGCCCGAAAAGCACACCGACTTTATCTTCACCACGCTGGCCGAGGAATTCGGCTTCGTGGGCGCCGCCTCGCTCCTCGCCGTCTATGTGCTCATCATCCTGTTCTGCATCGCCAGCGCCATCCGCAACACCGACCGCTACGGCGCACTGCTGACGCTCGGGATCGCCGCCACGTTCTTTTTCTTCTTCGCGGTCAATATGTCGATGGTCATGGGCCTCGCCCCGGTCGTGGGCGTACCCTTGCCGCTGGTCAGCTACGGCGGGTCGGCCATGCTCATCCTGATGATCGGCTTCGGCCTCGTTCAATCCGCGCACGTCCACAGGCCCCGCTGATGCTCAAAATCCAGTTCCTCGCACCCCGCGGCACCGTCGCGGAGTGGTCGCCGCATCTCGACGCCGCGCTGAGCGATGTCGGCATAACCGCGCAGATCGCCACCAATCACACGCCGGGCGAGGTCGATTACGTGATCTACGCGCCGGGCAAGGGCGCGGCGGACCTCACCGACTACACCGCGACCAAGGCGGTGCTGGGCCTCTGGGCCGGGGTTGAGAACATCATCGCCAACGAGACGCTGACACAGCCTTACGCGCGCATGGTCGACACGGGCCTGACCGAAGGCATGGTCGAATGGGTGACGGGGCACGTGCTGCGTCATCACTTGGGCCTCGACCAGCACATCACCCGGACTGAGCCCAACTGGGTCCACGCCGCCCCGCCGCTCGCCCGCTCGCGCAAGGTCGCGGTTCTGGGGCTGGGGGAGCTTGGTGCCGCCTGCGCGCGCGCGTTGTCTGCGCTCAACTTCGTGGTGGCTGGATGGAGCCGCTCGCCCAAGTCGATCCCCAATGTGGCCTGTTTCCATGGCGAGGCAGGGCTCGACGAGGTGCTGAGAAACGCTGAGATCGTCGTGCTCCTCGTGCCGTCCACACCGGACACCGAAAACACGCTCGACGCCCGCACGCTGGCGCTGATGCCCGAGGGCGCAGTGATCCTGAACCCCGGTCGTGGCGCCCTCATCGACGACGAGGCACTCTTGGCCGCGCTCGACACAGGCCAGATCGGCCACGCCACGCTCGACGTCTTCCGCATCGAACCGCTGCCCGTGGATCACCCCTACTGGGCACATCCGCGCGTCACGGTCACGCCCCATATCGCCTCGGAAACCCGGCCTGAAACCGCCTCGCGCGTCGTGGCCGAAAACATCCGACGCGTCGAGGCTGGCAAACCGCTCCTCAACGAAGTCGACAAACGCAGGGGCTACTGACCCCCGCGTCCTCCTTCACTGTTCAATAAATACTTCGGGGGGTGCGGGGGGCTGGCCCCCCGCCTCGGTCGGACGGGCGCTCGCCCGTTCGAAACCGTTCAGAGTGGCCAGATCAGAGGAATGACCGCGCTCACCAGAAGCCCCATCGTCAGGTTCAGGGGGATCCCCACCTTCATGAAGTCGGTGAACCGATAGCCACCGGGGCCATAGACCAGCGTGTTGGTCTGATACCCGATCGGGGTCGAAAAGCTGGCCGAGGCCGCGACCATGACCGCGACCACCAGCGGGCGCGGGTCGTATCCGATGGCTGTCGCGATCCCGATGGCGATGGGCGTGACGACCACGGCGACCGCGTTGTTCGACACCAACTCGGTCAGGACCGAGGTCAGCAGATAGATCGACCAGATCAACAGGAACGGCGGGAAGCTTTCGATCAACGGGGCAAGCGCATCGGCGATCAGTTTCACAGCACCCGAGGCATCCAATGCGGCCCCGATGGCGAGCATCGAGAAGATAAGCGCGAGCAGGCTCCCCTCGATCTGGCTGAACGCCTCGTCCGCATCGACGGCACGGGTCAGAAGCACGACCGCCACGGCCACGACAGCGACGGCCAGGATCGGTGCCACACCAAGCCCCGCAAGCGCGACGATCCCGAAAAGCGACAGGAGCGCGATGGGCGCATGCCCCCGGCGGAACGCGCGTCCCGAGGGTTTGGACACGTCGACAAGATCCATGTCGGACGCGAGGCGCTGAATGTCCTCCGGCGCGCCTTCGAGCAGCAGCGTGTCGCCCACGCGCACGGTGATGTTGTCGAGTTGCTGACCGATATTCTGGTTCCGGCGATGCACGGCGAGGGGATAGACCCCGTAGCGGCGGCGCAGGCGCAACTGGCCCAGCTTGCGCCCGATCATCTTACAGCCGGGCGAAATCAGCACTTCGACGGTCGTGGTCTCGACCGCGGACACCTGATCCACACGCTTGAGGCTCTTGTTGGCCTGCAGCGACAGAAGCTCGGTCATCTGTGTGCGCAGCACCACGCGATCCCCGACCTCGAGCTTCACGGCCGCAAGGTTGCGGCGCAGCGAGACGTCGCCGCGCACCACATCGATCAGGCGCACGCCCTCGCGTTTGAACAACTGAACGCCATTCACCTCGCGCCCGATCAGGTTGGAATCCGGCGGGATCACGGCCTCGGTAAAGAACTTCTTGCGCGACCGATCCGTGAGCAGCCCCGCCATCGTGTCCCGGTCCGGCAAAAGCCGGGGTGCGATGAGCCAGAGATAGACCATGCCCCAGATCACCACCATCAGACCGATGGGCGTGATCTCAAAGATCGAGAACGGCTCCAGCCCGTTGGCGCGGGCGACACCATCGACCAGCAGGTTGGTCGAGGTTCCGATCAGCGTAAGCGTGCCGCCAAGGATCGCGCCGTAAGACAGCGGGATCAGCAGTTTGGACGCGGATATGTCGAGCCGCCGAGCGAGCTGGGTGAAAACCGGGATCATCACCACCACGACGGGGGTGTTCGAGACGAAAGCCGAGGCGAAGACGACGAAAGCCATGAGCGTGGCGAGCGCCAGTTTGGGCCGGGCCGAGGCCTGACCCTCGGCAATGTTGGTGAACCAGTCCAATGCGCCGGTCCTGACCAAGGCGCCCATGATGATGAACATGCAGGCGATGGTCCAGGGTGCCGGGTTCGACAGCACGGCGAGCGCGTTCTCGTAGGGCAGGATACCGGTGGCCAGCATGACGGCCACGCCGCCGATCGCCACGACCTCGGTGGGGAATACTTCGCGCAGGAACAGGACGAACATCAGTCCGACGACGATCAGCGCAACGATGGGTTCGACGGTGGGGGAGAGTTGGAGGACGTTCATTCTGCCTGAGCCTTGACCGGCTCATCTAAACCCCCAGCCGCTTTGCGAGCAAGCGCGGAAGGGGACAGAAGCGGTCAGGGCGTCGACTGTTGCAGCTTTCCACCTTCACGGATCATCTGAACCCGCGTGGCTTTCCCGGTGGCGTCGTCGGTCTCGACGTACAGGCCCGAAAGCGTCGCCTCTTCGTTGGCGGGCGTATAGCGGCTTTTGACCATGCCCGTCACAAAGCGGCGCAGGGGCTCGGTTTTCTCCATCCCGATGACGGAGTGATAATCGCCGCACATCCCGGCATCGGTCAGATACGCGGTCCCGCCCGGCAGGATCATCGCGTCGCCCGTCGGCACATGCGTATGGGTGCCGACCACGATGCTCGCCCGCCCGTCGAGGAAATGACCCATCGCCATCTTCTCGGACGTGGCCTCGCAATGCACGTCGACCAGCGCGGCCTGCACCGCGCCACCAAGGTTGAAGGGCTTCAGGGCGCGGTCGATGTAACCGAACGGGTCCTCGAAGGCGCGTTTCATGAACACGTTGCCAAGGATCTGCGCGACCAGCACGCGGCGGCCCCGATGATCCTCGAACACGCGAACGCCACGCCCCGGTGCGTCCTTGGCGAAGTTCAGCGGCCGGATGATCCGGGTTTCGCGTTCGCAGTAGGACAGCATCTCTTTCTGGTCGAAAGCATGGTCGCCCAGCGTCACCACGTCAGCGCCCGCCTCGAAGATCAGCTTCGCATGCGCTTCTGAAAGGCCCGCGCCGTTCGTCGCGTTCTCGCCGTTCACGACGACGAAATCGAGGTTCCAGTCTTTGCGGAGGGCGGGGAGGCGGTCCGAGATCGCCTGTCGGCCCGCGCGGCCCATCACGTCGCCAAGGAAAAGTATCTTCATGTGATTTGACTAGGACGTTGCCGGAGCGAGGGCAAGCGGGCCGTCACGTGAAGCGCAGGGTCTCGGCCTCGGTCACGATGGCGTCGAGCGGCTGATCGGTCGGCTCCAGCGGCAGGTCCGGCAGTTCCTGCGCGGCAAAGGCGTAGCCGATCGCGATGGTCGGACGCAGCGCCCGCAGCTCTTCGAGCGTCCGGTCGTAAAACCCGCCGCCGTAGCCCAGACGGTTGCCCGCGCGGTCAAACGCGACGAGGGGGACGATCAGCACATGCGGCTCAACGTCCGGGCCCTCGGCGGGCCACTCGGTGCCATATGCGCCTTCGACGAGCGGCGTCTCGGGTGTCCATGTTCGGAACGTCAGCGGCAGACCCATCTTGGGCGTGACGGGCACACCCACCGGCCCGTGCAACGCCATCTCGGCCATCACGGGACGCGCATCCACCTCCGACCGCATGGGGAGGTATCCGGCAAGTGGCTTGCCCCGATGGTCGAGCAGAACCGACCTGAGCCGCGCCTGCGCGGCCTGCGCGCGGACCGCATCGGCGGCGGCGTCACGCGCGGCGAGGGCCTGAGCGCGGGCGGCGGATTTGTCGGTCATAGGAGCACCATGCCCGCAAGGCCCAAAAAGGCGAAGAAGCCGACCACATCGGTCACGGTGGTCACGAAGGTGCCGGAGGCGAGCGCAGGGTCGACGTTGAACTTGTCCAGCACGACCGGGACGAGCACGCCTGCGAGCCCCGCGACCATGAGGTTGATGACCATCGCGGCGGCGATCACCGCGCCCAGCATGGGCGAGCCGAACCAGATCACCCCGACGATCCCCATGACGATGGCGAACACGGCCCCGTTGATGAACCCCACGGCGGCCTCGCGTCGGATGACGCGCCAGACGTTCGAGGATGTAAGGTCTTTGGTCGCGATGGCGCGCACGGCGACTGTCAGGCTTTGGGTGCCTGCGTTCCCGCCCATCGAGGCGACGATGGGCATCAGCACGGCAAGGGCCACGAACCCGGCGATCACGTCCTCGAAGAGCGCGATGACGAGCGAGGCGATGATGGCAGTGCCAAGGTTGACGGCGAGCCACGGCAGGCGCGCGCGCACCGTTTCGCTGACCCGGTCGTTTAGCGACCCTTCACCGACACCGGCGAGGCGCAGAATGTCCTCTTCGTGCTCTTCGTCGAGGATGATCATGGCGTCGTCGATGGTGATGACGCCGACCAGCCGGTCGTCCTCGTCCACGACCGGGGCCGAAATCAGGTGATACTGGTTGAAGGCATAGGCCACATCGCCCTCGTCCTGCGTGACGGGGATAGTGCGGAAACTGTCCTCGGTGATCTCGGACAGCGCCGTGGTGCGGGGCGAGGCCATGATCTTGCCGAGCGTGACATAGCCTGTGGGCCGCATCCGGGGATCGACGAGGATGACGTGATAGAACTGGTCCGGCAGATCCTCATGCGCGCGCATGTGGTCGATCAGGTGGCCCACGTCCCAGTGCTCGGGCGCCGCCACCAGCTCGCGCTGCATCAGACGGCCTGCCGATTCCTCGGGGTAGGACAGCGACTGTTCGACCGCAGCCCGGTCGGTGACGGCCAGCGCGTCGAGGATAATCTCCTGCTGCGGCTCGTCGAGGTCTTCGATCAGGTCGACGACATCGTCGGTGTCGAGGTCGCGCACGGCGTCGGCCAGCACCTCGGGGTGCAGCGCGCCGATGACGCTTTCGCGCACACTCTCGTTCAGTTCCGACAGGATGTCGCCGTCGAATTCCTTGCCGTAGAGCTGGACGAGCCGCAGGCGCGTGTCTTCGTCCACCTGTTCCAGAAGGTCGGCGATGTCGGCGGGGTGGACAGGCTCCAGCGCCTCGATCAGCGCCTCGCTGTCACCATCGCGCAACGCGACGAGAACCGGCTCGACCGTGTCCCTGTCGAGCGCGTAATCGTCGTCTTCGAGAAGTTCTTCGGTGTTCAGGTCTTCCGCCATGTTTCACCCCGCCTGTTGTTGGCGGCGACCTTAGGGGAAGGTCGGGATGAGATACAGGGGGAAAGCCCGTGGACCTCGCCCAAATCGCGGCCTAATCTTGCCGGGTTGTCAGCGAGAAACCCCCATGAAACTCATCCTCGGTCAGACCCTGTCCTTCATTGCCGACCCGTTCGTCGAAGACCCGGAAGCCTCGGCGCTTTGGGACCGACGCTCAGGCGTCGTGGTGGACGAAGAGACGGGCACGATTGTCGAGGTAGGGCCTGCGGACACGATGAAACGGCTCTGGTCCAACGCCACGATCGAGGATCACGGGGACGGTCTGATCCTGCCCGGTTTCGTCGACGCCCACGCGCATTATCCGCAGACCGGCATCATCGCGAGTTGGGGCAAGCGGCTGATCGACTGGCTGAACACCTACACCTTCCCCGAAGAGGCGCGCTTCGGCGATGCGGGCTATGCGGCCGAGATCGCGTCGCGTTACTTCGATCTCGTGCTCGCGAATGGAACGACGACGACCGTGAGCTTCTGCACGATCCATCCCGAAAGCGTCGGGGCCTATTTCTGTCAGGCGCAGAAACGCGGGATGCGGGTGGTCGGCGGCAAGACCTGCATGGACCGCAACGCGCCCGATAACCTGCGCGACACGGCGCAATCGGCCTATGACGATTCCAAGCGTCTGCTCGAGCGGTGGCACGGGCAGGGGCGGCTGACCTATGCGATCACCCCACGGTTTGCACCGACCTCGACCCCCGAACAGCTCGAGGCGATGGGCGCGCTCTGGGCCGAAAACCCGTCTTGCCTGATGCAGACCCACCTGTCCGAGCAGACGGAAGAGATCGACTGGGTCATGGGCATGTTCCCCGATGCCAAGGATTACACCGACATCTACGACCGCTTCGGGCTGTTGCGGGAAGGCGCGCTGATGGGCCACGCGATCCACCTGTCGCCGCGCGAGCGGGCGCGCCTGAAAGAGGCTGGGGCGTCGCTCGTCCATTGCCCCACCTCCAACACCTTCATCGGGTCGGGGCTGTTCGACATGGCGGGGCTGCGCGCCGAAGGGCAGAAGGTCGGGCTTGCGACCGACACCGGGGGCGGCTCGTCGTTTTCCATGCTGCGCACGATGGCGGCGGCCTATGAGGTCGGGCAGTTGCGTGGCACGGCCCTGCATCCGGCGCAGCTCCTCTGGCTCGCTACCGCAGGCTCGGCGCAGGCGATTGGAATGGGCGACATGATCGGGCGGCTCGCCCCGGATTACGAAGCCGACCTCGTCGTTCTCGACCTCGCCTCGATACCGGGGATCGAACAGCGGGCGACGCGCGCCGAGAACATCTGGGAGCAGGTGTTTCCCACCATCATGATGGGGGACGACCGGGCCGTCGCGGCGACCTACGTGGCCGGGCAGCGGGTCTGAGGATTGTCGTGAAATTACGGGTTCTGTGGGCAATGAGCGGCCCTTTGAACCAAAGGTTGTCGCAATCGGACAAGCGGTAGGGCGGGCGCGCATCTCTGCGCACCCGCGTGTCAGTCGGCTCAGGCGGCTTCCGCCGTACTCTGATCCTTGAGCACCCGCGTCAGCGAAACGCTCATCAGGTGAGCGTAGATCGCGGGCAGAATGCCAGCGGCGCGCAGACGCAGGAACGCCTCGTCCGGCAGGGCGGCGAGCGCCTGCTCGTTGATGACCGCGAAGCCCTGAAGTGTGGTCGTCACCTTGCCGTTGCCGTCCTTGGCTTCGATGGTGATCGTCTGGAACAGGGACAGCTCGTTCAGGATTTTCAGCGCCTCTTCGGTCCGCTTGGCCGAGGCCGCGTATTCTGTGACGAGGCTGATGACACGCGCCATGAACTGGGTCTGCTTGCCGTCCTCGTCGAACAGCGGCGTGCCCCCGTCGGTTTCGGCAAAACCCGGGAACTCGGCATCGACGCAGATGATCGGATCGGCCCCGTCCTGCTCGCCCAGAATGAACGGATAGCGGCGCAGATAGGCGGGCAGGTAGCCGCGATTCCAGCGGCCGTCAGCGTCGACGAACTGGTTGTGGCCTGAGGTCAGACCGCACATGAACACCGGGGTGTAGCCGGTCGAGGTCGGCACGAAAACGATCGGCAGGTCATGCGCGGCGGCCGTGAATTCATCGAACACCGCCGGGATCAGCTGCGCGTCACGGGCGAATCCGAACGGCTCGGCTTCGGGCGAGATCTGGAATTTGCGGTGATTGACGGTCGAGAGAGCCTCGACCTTTTTGTAAAACATCGGCAATTGGGTCATCGGAACGCCTCTTCGGGAAATGATTGCCAAGGACTTTCCGACGAGACGCGCCGAGAGTCAAACAGAGCGCACAATCTCATTTGGATGCGCGCCCGGTTCACGTAGATGAAGGGAATTTGGTGGAGCCGATCGGGATCGAACCGACGACCTCGTCATTGCGAACGACGCGCTCTCCCAACTGAGCTACGGCCCCAACGCGGTGGTATCTGGAGGTTTACGGCCCGGCTGTCAAGCGCGGATCATGCGCCGACCTTGGCTTTCGAACGCACGAAGGCCTCGATCCCGCTCGCCGGCATCGCGCCCGCCTGACGCGCAATTTCACGCCCGTTCTGATAGAGGATCAGCGCCGGAATGCCCCGGATGTTGTTCTTCATCGACACCTTGGGAAACTCTTCGGTGTTGATCTTGGCGAAGCGCACATTGGGGGCCATCGCCTGCGCCGCCTTCTGGAACTCCGGCGCCATCATCCGGCACGGGCCGCACCACGGCGCCCAGAAATCGACCACGAGCGGCAGGTCGTCGGATTTCGCGGCCTTGGCCAACGTCGCCGGGTCCATCTCGCGCACCTTGCCGTCCAACAGCTTGGTGCCACAGGTGCCGCATTTCGGGCCCGCGCCCAGCTTGTCCTCGGGCGCACGGTTAAGGCTGCCGCATTCGAGGCAGGTGAGTTTGACGGATTTGGTCATGACGGCCCTCGTAAATATTCGTTAGAGTGAATATGTGACTGTGCGGTTCGAGCTTCAAGAGGCGAGGGGCGACAAATGCGAGCATGGGCTGAGTTGACGACCGACGCGCAGACCGCGCTGCGCGAGGCCTATCAACATGAGATAGACCGCAACCCGCGCACCTGTTCAATGGATGAAAAGGTGACACGGTTCACGAACTGGCTCGCCGCGCGCGGGGTGGCCTTTTCCGCAGCAGACCTTTCCCCTAACAAGGGCCGGTAAGTTGTCGGAGCGCATTCAATGGCAGATCAGGATTTCGATGTCGTCGTGATCGGCGCTGGCCCCGCCGGGTCGTCCGCCGCGAAACGCGCAGCCGACCTCGGCCTGACCGTCGCGCTCATCGACCGGGCTGTGTTTCCCCGGCCCAAGCTTTGCGGCGCCCTCATCAGCCCGCGTGGCAACAAGGCGGTGAAGCGCGTCTTCGACATGGAAATGTCGCCCGAGATGTACCTCGTCTCGCGTCAGGTGGCGTTCAAATGGGACGGCGAGGAGCTTAACCGTTTCGACGCCCCCTATGATCTGACCTACACCTACCGGCTCGACTTCGACCATTGGCTGCAACAGGCCGCGATTGCGGCGGGCGCGGTCGATATGCAAGGCACGCGGGTCGAGACCATCGCGGATGCCGACAACACCCTGATTTTGGCCGATGGCAGTCGGATCGGCTACAAGGTCCTGATCGGCGCCGATGGCGCGGCGAGCCCGGTGGCCAAGCACATCCTGGGCGCGGCCTATGACCCCGACAAGATCGGGTTCGCGTTTGAGACCGAAGCGCCCGGCGGCTGCGAGCCCGAAGCGCTCATGTCCATCGACTTCGAGATCGTCCAATGGGGCTACGGCTGGAACTTTCCCAAGGCGGGCAGCCGCACGATAGGTCTGGGCGCGATCCGGTCGGTGGATCAGGACCTCAAGGAGCGCATGGCGCGCTATCTGGCGCACGAGGGCATCGACCCGGACAGCGTGACCATCAAAGGCGCGCATATTCCGCTGGGTGATTTCAAAGAAAAACCGGGCAAGGGCAATGTGCTGCTCGCGGGCGACGCGGCGGGGTTCGTGGACGGGATCACAGGCGAGGGGATCGCTCTGGCCATCGAGAGCGGGGCCGAAGGCGCCGAAGCCGCAGCGCAGGTGATCGGCGAGGGCCGGCCCCAGCGCGCCGACCGCGCCTATTTCCCGCGGATTAAGTACATCCAGACCGATCTGGAAAAGGTCCGCCGCCTGCGCGTGATCGCCTACAATTCGGCCATGCGCGATCTGTTCAAGGAAAAGCTCAAGACCTCGACCATGATGCGTTCGTCGCTGTTCGAGGTTCTGGCGGGCAACGCGACCTATGCCGACATCGAAAAGCGGGTGGCCAAGCGGGCCTTCATGTCGGTGGCGCGGGGGCTGTCGGCCTGGCCCACCAAGCTCGCGCGTCGGGGGTGATCGGGCCGCGAAAATTCGAGCCTTGGCGGATGGGATATCCAGTCTAAATATTTGAAATTATTATGGAATATTGCATTTTTAGGATACTAGCTTCCTAGTATTCTGGTATCCCTGCCGCGCCCGCTCAGACCGCCTTCGGCCCGGTGGCCCGGACCAGCCCGTAACGGGTGATCCCGTTCTCGGACTTCGGGTCTTTCGCGCCGCCATACATGATGTAGATGCCTAGAAACCCGGCCACGGCATTGCGGGCCAGATGCTTGGGCACGAAACGTCTGAGCGCCCGGAATTTCCATTCCGTCAGGAACCTCAGCCCCACGCGGCCCAGACGCCGACAGGTGCCCAGCCCCTGCATCGACAGATCCTCATAGGACACGTCCGTAAAGCCCGCGCGCGTCAGCGCCGCCTCCCACGTCCCCTCGACATAATAGCCATGCGGCACGGCGAGACAGAGTTCGTTCAGCACCAGCGCTCGCTTCATGTCTTCCGACTGGCTGTCCCAATCGGCGCGGCGGAACGCGTCGTGGAACATGAAGGTCCCGCCGGGGGCAAGCCGCGCGGTCACACGTTCGATCACCTCGTCCACCACGGGTGAGTGGCACAGGGTTTCGACCGCGAAAATCAGATCGAACTGGCCCAGATCGTCGGGGAGTTCGGTGAAACTCGACCGCACGGCGCGGAAATTCGGCAGGTGCGCGCCGCGTTCGTTTGCCTTGGCGATATGTTCTTCGATCAGGTCGGTCGCGACGACCTCGACCTCCGGCAGGTCCTCGGCGATCACGCGCGCGTTGAACGCCTGACCGCAGCCCAGTTCCAGAATGCGCTTGGCGCCGATTCGGCGTGCCTCGGCGATCACGGTTTCGGCCTGAGCGCGCAGTCGGTCGTGCGAATATTTGCCGTCATCCGACAGCGCCATGTGCATCGCGACCTGCGGGTTGTAGCGCTCATAGCCCCAGCGCGATTGCAGGTAGTATGACGTGACGAGCCGCTCGGTCGGCGTGGACATCCCGCGCATCAGCTTGTCGATCCCGAAGCGCCTGTCGATCAGCGCCAGCGCGTCGGCCACGGAATAATCGGCCAGTTTCGGATCGTTTTTCGTCTGCGCCATAATTGCACTCCACCGTCCCGGCGACTGGCTAGCAACCGGGGCAGCGTTTGACCAGCGCGAACGCTATTCGGCGGCTTCGACGTAGTCTTCGAGTGGCGGGCAGATGCACACGAGGTTGCGGTCGCCAAAGACGTTGTCGACCCGATTGACCGGCGGCCAGTACTTGTCGACCCGGAACGCACCCGGCGGAAAACAGCCCTGTTCGCGGCTATAGGGCCGGTTCCAGTCACCCACGAGATCCTCGACCGTGTGCGGCGCGTGTTTGAGCGGATTGGCAGCGGCGTCCGCACGGCCCTCTTCCACGTCGCGGATTTCCTCGCGGATTGCGAGCATGGCGTCGCAAAAACGGTCGAGCTCGGCTTTGGTTTCCGACTCGGTCGGCTCGACCATCAGGGTGCCAGCCACCGGCCAGCTCATCGTCGGCGCGTGAAAGCCGCAGTCCATCAGCCGCTTGGCGATGTCGTCCACCGTGATACCAGCCGTGTCGAGGAAGGGCCGGGTGTCGATGATACACTCATGCGCGACATGCCCGGTCGGCCCCTTATAGAGCACGTCATAGGCGCCGCGCAGCCGCGCCGCGATGTAGTTCGCGTTCAGGATCGCGACCCGGCTCGCCTGCGTCAGCCCTTCGCCGCCCATCATCAGGATATAGGCCCATGAGATCGGCAGGATGCTGGCCGAACCAAAGGGCGCCGATGACACCGCGCCGGAGCCGCCCTTGAACGGATCGGGCGGCAGATGCGGCGCGAGGTGCGCCTTGACCCCGATGGGCCCCATGCCGGGCCCGCCGCCGCCATGCGGGATGGCAAAAGTCTTGTGCAGGTTGAGGTGGCTCACGTCGCCCCCGAGATCGCCCAGCTTCACCAGCCCCACGAGCGCGTTCAGGTTCGCCCCGTCGATATAGACCTGCCCGCCATGCTCATGGGTGATCCGGCAGACGTCGCGCACGGTTTCCTCGAATACGCCGTGGGTGGAGGGATAGGTGATCATCGTCGCGGCCAGCTTGTCGCCCGCCGCCTCGGCCTTGGCCCGGAAATCGTCGAGGTCGATGTCGCCATTCTCGGCCGACTTCACCACGACCACTTTCATGCCGACCATCTGCGCGCTGGCCGGATTGGTGCCATGCGCGCTCATCGGGATCAGGCAGACGTCGCGATCCGCTTCGCCCTGCGCGGCGTGATAGGCGGCGATGGTCAGAAGCCCGGCATATTCGCCCTGTGCGCCGGAATTGGGCTGCATCGACATGGCGTCATAGCCGGTGATCGTGCAGAGCTTGGCCTTCAGATCCTCGATCAGCCTGTGATAGCCGCGCGCCTGATCTTTGGGCGCAAGCGGGTGCAGCATCGCGAATTCGCGCCACGAAATCGGGATCATCTCCGCGGCCGCGTTGAGCTTCATCGTGCAAGACCCCAGCGGGATCATCGCCCGGTCGAGCGCGAGGTCGCGGTCGGCGAGCCTGCGCATATAGCGCATCATCTCGGTCTCAGCCCGGTTCATGTGAAAGACGGGATGGGTCAGGTATTCGCTTTCCCGCAGCAACGCGTCAGGCAGGCGGTAATCGGCGTCGGACGTGTCGTCCGTCGCTTCGATCCCGAAGGCGCGCCAGACCGCTTCGATGGTGGGCGAGCGCACGGCCTCGTCCATCGTGATCGCCACCTTGGTCTTGCCGACGGGCCGCAGGTTCACGCCCTGCACCTCGGCGGCCTGCACCACGCCTTTCTGAAGCAGTCCGACTTCGACCGTGAAGGTATCGAAGAATGCCTTGGGTCCGATCTCGAACCCGGCCTCTTCCAATCGCTTGGCACATCTGAGCGCCTTGCGATGCACGCTCTGCGCGATGGCCTTCAGCCCCTCGGGGCCGTGGAAAACGGCATAGAAACTCGCCATGACGGCCAGCAGCGCCTGCGCGGTGCAGACGTTCGAGGTGGCTTTCTCACGCCGGATATGTTGCTCGCGGGTTTGCAGCGCGAGGCGATAGGCCTTGTTCCCGCGCGCGTCGACACTGACCCCCACGATCCGGCCCGGCATCGACCGTTTGTAAGCATCCTTGGTCGCCATATAGGCCGCATGCGGCCCGCCATAGGCCATCGGCACGCCGAAGCGCTGGCTGGTGCCGACCGCGATGTCGGCCCCCATCGCGCCGGGTTCCTTGAGAACCGTGAGCGCCAGCGGGTCGGCGGCCACGATCCCGATGGCCTTGGCCGCGTGCAGCGCCGCGATCGCGTCGGTGAAATCACGCACGTCGCCGTTGGTGCCGGGATACTGAAAGATCGCGCCGAACACGGCCTCGGGGTCGAGCGTATCGGGGTCGCCCACGATCACCTCGATCCCTAAAGGTGCGGCGCGGGTCTTCATGACCGCGATGTTCTGCGGGTGGCAGTTCTCGTCGATGAAGAACCCCGCGGCCTTGGACTTGGCCACCCGATGCGCCATCGCCATCGCCTCGGCGCAGGCTGTCGCTTCGTCCAAGAGCGAGGCATTGGCGACCTCGAGCCCGGTCAGGTCCGAGATCATCGTCTGGTAGTTCAAGAGCGCCTCGAGCCGTCCTTGCGAAATCTCGGGCTGATAGGGGGTGTAGGCGGTGTACCACGCAGGGTTCTCAAGGATGTTGCGCTGGATTGCGGGCGGGGTGACCGTGCCGTGATAGCCTTGGCCCAATAGCGAGGTCAGCACCCGGTTCTCACCCGCCGTCACCCGCATCCGGTGCAGCATCTCACGCTCCGACAGCGGCGCGCCGAAATCGAGCGGCGCGTCCTGTCGCAGGCTTTTGGGGATCGTTGCATCGATCAGCGCGCCCAAGCTTTCGGCACCGATCACCGCCAGCATCTTGTCCATCTCGGACGGCGAAGGGCCGATGTGGCGACGGTTCGCGAAATCGTAGGGATCATATCCGGTCGGGGTGAACGTCATGTGCGTTTCCTTCAATCGATATGGGTCACGACGTTGATGAGGTTGCCCTCGGGGTCGTGAAAGTAGAAGCGGCGGATGCCCCAAGGTTCGTCCACGGGGCCGTAGGTCGGGGCGATGCCCCGTGCGTTCAGGCGGTCGAGCGTCGCGAATAGATCGTCCACCTCGACCGAGATGATCGGCATGTCGGTGCCCGATCCGCCCTCGCTTGCCGTGTGCAATTCGATCTGATGCGACTGGTCGTTCTGCAAGAAGGCGATCCAGCCCATGTCCATCGGGACGGTGAGGTCGAATACCTCGGCATAGAACCGGGCAAGCGTGACGGGCGCCTTGGCGGGCAGGTTCGGAACGATCCGAATGACCGTCATCCCTCCACCTCGGCGGCGAGTTTCGCGAGGGACGATGCGAGGGCGGCCTCATGCACCGCACGGTCGATCCCCGGCGGCACGTTCTTGGCGGTCACCGACACCTTGGTCCCGCCCGCCGCCGGGATATGGTCCCACGTCATGCGCATCGTGCCGGCGTAGGAGTCGTCGGTGCTCACGAAATCGACCTCCTGCACGATGCGGGTCGGCTCATCGAGCGCCACGAAGCGCCCGTTGACCTCATCGGTGTTGGCCTGCGTCTTGCCCACGCCGGTTTCGGTAAAGGTCAGGCGCAGGCGATAGGCGCCGCCGGGGCGCGGCTCGAACGCCAGCGCCTCCATCGTGGCATCGGCGGGCGGCAGCCAGCGCACCAGCCGCTCCGGGTCGGTCTGGGCCGCCCATATCTCTTCCGGCGTGGCTGCGATGAAGCGTTCCGCCCGGTCGGTGCGCCCGTCCTCCATCACCCGATGAAATCCTTGTATTCGCTCTCGTCCATATAGTCGTCCATCTGCTCAGGCTCGGACGGCTTGATCTTGAAGAACCACGCCTCGCCCTCGGGGTCGTCGTTGACCTTGGCGGGCTCTTCCACGATGGCCTCGTTCACCTCGACGATCTCGCCGTCGATGGGGGCAAGAATGTCCGAGGCGGCCTTGACGCTTTCGATCACCACGATCTCGTCGTCCTTGGTCACTTCGGTGCCGACCTCTGGCAGTTCGACAAAGACGATGTCGCCCAGCTGTTCGGCGGCGTGCGCGGTGATGCCGACCGTGACGATCCCGTCCACGTCGTCGAGCCATTCGTGTTCTTCGGTGTATTTCATGCGCGTCTCTCCTCTTGGTCAGCGTTTGTAGGTGGTCGGGCGAAAGGGCAGGGGCGTTACGGTTACGGGGAGCCGTTTGTTCCGTACCTCGCCGAAAAGGGCGGTGCCGGGGGCGGCGAGGTCGGCGGGCACGTAGCCCATCGACATGGGCCGCTCGATCGAGGGCCCGAAGGCACCGGAGGTGATGGTGCCGACCGGCTCTGAGGCATCCTCAGACACGAAAAGCTGCGTGCCCGCGCGCATCGGAGCGCGACCCTCGGGCAGCAGGCCCACGCGTTTGCGCGGTGCGCCGTTTTGAATCTGGTCGAGGATCGTGGCGGCCCCCGGAAAACCCGTCCGCTTCGTGCGCCGGGCTTTCTGGATCGCCCAGCCGAGGTCGGCTTCGATGGGCGTGGTGCCCGTGTCGATGTCGGCGCCGTACAGGCATAGCCCGGCCTCCAGCCGCAGGGAATCCCGCGCGCCAAGCCCGATGAGTTCGACCTCGTCCATCGCCAGAAGCGCCTCGGCCAGCGCGACGGCGCTCGCCCCGGCCACGCTGATCTCATACCCGTCCTCGCCGGTGTAACCAGAGCGCGAGACCCAGAGGTCGCCGAAATCCGAGGGGATCACGGCCACGTCCATAAAGCGCATGTCAGCGGCTTCAGGTGCGATCCGTGCAAGCGAGGCTTCGGCAGCCGGGCCTTGGAGGGCCAGCAATGCGCGATCCGTGACAGGCTCGACGGCATCGCCCAGAAGCGCGCGCAGATGCGCGATGTCTTGCTCCGCCATCGCCGCGTTCACGACGAGAAACAGGTGGTCGCCGCGATTGGCGATCATCAGGTCGTCGAGGATGCCGCCGTTCTCATCGGTGAACAGCCCGTAGCGCTGCCGCCCTTGGGCCAGCCCGATCACATCCACCGGCACCAGCGCCTCTAGCGCGGCGGGGTCGCAGCGCAGGATCACCTGACCCATGTGGCTCACGTCGAACAGCCCTGCCGCGGCGCGGGTATGAAGATGCTCCTTCATCACGCCCAGCGGGTATTGCACCGGCATCTCCCACCCCGCGAAGGGGACCATCTTGCCGCCACGCGCGACGTGCAGGTCATACAATGGTGTTCGTTTCAGCTCGCCCATCCGCTCCCGGCTCCCAATCTCACCGGGGTGACGCGCCCGGCATCGCGGGGCCGATCCGGCCCGCCCGATGCCCCCTCTGTCCTGTCGCCTGAGATCGTTATCCCTTCGGCGGGCGCTCTCGCGCCACTCTCCAGAGTGCTATCGTCCACGCGGTCCTGAAGCCTGAGAGGTTCCGGGGCGGTTGCTCCTTCGGCACTGGCCCCCTTTAGGCAGGCGCCAGATTCTCCCAACGTGGATATCGCCACGTTACCTTTGGTTGAGGCGGGGTCAAGACTTGCCTTCCGCCCTGTTCGCGCAAACAGTGCGGCCATGTCCGACCCTTTCTTTTTCGGCTACGGCTCGCTGGTGAACCGGCGGACCCATGCTTACCCCGAGGCGCATCCGGCGCGGGTGACCGGATGGCGGCGCGCATGGCGGCGCTCGACCCGGTTCGACCGATGCCTCCTGTCCGCCGTGCCCGCGCCCGACGACTATATCGACGGGCTGATCGCTTCGGTCCCCGGTGCCGACTGGGCCGCGTTGGACGAACGCGAAGGCGCCTATGCCCGCCATGACGCGAGCCACGCGGTAACCCATCCGGTGGGGCGCGATCTGAACATCGCGATCTATGCCGTGGACCTCGACGCATACCCGGTTCCCGGTGACGATCACCCGATCCTGTTGTCCTACCTCGACGTGGTCATTCAGGGCTTCCACACCGAGTTCGGGCAGGCCGGTGTCGACCATTTCTTCGAGACGACCGAGGGCTGGCATGCGCCCGTGCTGGATGACCGCTCGGCCCCGGTCTATCCGCGCCACCAGCAGCTCATAGACGAAGAAATTGCCCTTGTAGACGAAGGGCTTGCCCGCATCGGGGCGCGTATCATCGGGCTCTGATCCCACCTGTCACAAAACGGAATCAGCGCCGACCTAGGGTGAGCCTGCCTGCGATTCCCACCTCTACCCGGTGAAGGGCACGCGGGCCGCGCGCCTGTCCCTACCTATTCCCCTGCGCGCATCCTCGCGTCCCCGGCCCGATCAGCCGGGGGCGCTTTTTTGTCCCGCTGGACCTTCGGAAAAGCCGGGCATAGGGTCGCGCGCAATCCGCGCGCCGCGAACGAGTGCGCAATCAAGGAGAATGACATGGCGACCGGCACCAATCTGCGCACCTATTTCGACGGCACATGGCACGAGGGCGACGTGCCCGTGATGAAGGCGGGCGATCATGGCGCTTGGCTCGGCACGACCGTGTTCGACGGTGCGCGCTATGTCGAAGGGATGGCGCCCGACCTCGACCGTCACCTTGCGCGCGTCAACGCCTCGGCCGAAGCGCTGATGATCAAGCCGACGGTCGGCGTGGACGAGATGCTCGAGATCGTGCGCGAGGGGCTCGCGATGTATCCCAAGGACGCGCCCGTCTATATCCGCCCGATGTATTGGGGCATCGAAGGCGGCTACCTGGGTATTCTGCCCGACCAGTCGGCCACCGGCTTTGCCGTGGCGCTGGAGGAAATTCCGATGGCCGCACCGGACGCGTCGATGACCCTCACGACCACGCGCTTTCGCCGTCCGGTGATGGAGGATGCGGTGGTCAACGCCAAGGCGGGCTGCCTCTATCCCAACAACGCGCGGATGCTGGCCGAAGCGCGCGCCAAGGGCTATTCCAACGCGCTGGTGGCCGATGCGCTGGGCAATGTGGCCGAAACGGCCTCGGCCAATGTGTTCATGGTGAAAGACGGCGCGGTGTTCACCCCGGTCGCCAACGGCACGTTCCTGTCGGGCATCACCCGCGCCCGCCACATCGCGAACCTGCGCGCCGATGGGGTGGAGGTGCATGAAACCGTGCTGACCTTCGACGATTTCCGGGGCGCGGACGAGGTGTTCCTGTCCGGCAACCTCAACAAAGTCACGCCGGTGACCGAGTTCGACGGGACCATGTATCAGCACGGCCCCCTCACCCGCCGGGTGCGGGAGCTTTACTGGGACTGGGCCGCGAGCCTCTGAGGTCGGCCCCAAGCGATGTTTTGGGGGACCAGTCCCCCAACCCCCCTGAAATATTTGGAAAACGAAGAAGGACATTGATCGGCCAAGGGGGCTGCGTCATGATCCCGACGTTCGAGGGGAGATACCCATGCGTAAGTTTCTGGTCGTATTGGACGACAGCCGCGAGTGTCTGAACGCCATGCGGTTCGCCGCGATGCGGGCGGCCAACACCGGGGGCGGGGTCGAGATTCTGTCGATCATTCCGCCGGAGGAATTCAACCACTGGCTTGGCGTCGGGGCCGTCATGCGCGAAGAGGCGCGGGAACGGATCGAGGCGCATTACGAGGTGTTCGCCAAATGGATGCGCGACAAGCAGGGAGTGAACCCTGAACTCGTGATCCGCGAGGGCGAGGCGGTCGAGGAGCTTTTGGCGCAGGTGCGCGAAGATCCCGATGTGGGCGTCGTCGTGCTGGGTGCTGGCTCGGGCAAGAAAGGGCCGGGGCCTCTGGTCACGGCGCTGACGCGCGCGGCGGCAAACCTGCCGGTGCCGCTGACCATCGTGCCGGGCGAGATGTCCAAGGAGCGGCTTGAAAGCATCACCTGAGGCGGCGGGCCTCAGGTCCGGGTCGGGCCAGGAGTGACGGCGACACGGCGACCGCGCACCAATGCGATGGCGTTCGACACGGCAAGGGCACCGATCACGACGGTTCCGCCGATCACCGCCCAGATGCCGGGGTTTTCGCCGATCACGATCCAGGCGAGGATCGGGGCGAGCACGCTTTCCACCAGAATGAGCAGCGCGACCTCGGCCGAGGGCAGGTAGCGCGGCCCGATGGCCAGAAGCGCGGTCGAGATCGTAACGAAGAACCCACCGTGGAGCGCGACCCAGATCCAGTCGTCCGCGGGGACCGACAGGGGGGCCGCGAAAGGCAGGAGGACGAGCGCGACGCCGAACATGCCAGCGGGAATCGCCGGCACGACCGAGACCGGGCGCAGCTTGCGCGCGATGGTCAGGCCCACGGAAAACACGATCACGATGCACATGGCGATCAGGTCGCCTTTGAGCGATGCGCCCTCGGTCTCGCCCGATCCGTAGGCAATGAAGCCGATTCCGATGGGCACCACGGCCATGGTCAAAGCCGTGCGCCGGGTGATGCGTTCGCCGAGTGCGATGCGTGAGATCAGGGCCGAGGCCAGCGGGATCGCCGCGACGATGAACACCACGTTGGCGATGGAAGTATAGGCGACGGCGATCACGAAAAGCGCCCCCGACGCGCCCGAACAGGCGGCATAGGCCCAGACCAGCGGCCCTTGGGCAAAGGTTTCGCGATAGGCCGAGGGACCGCGCGTCACCAACAGGCCCAATCCCAGCACGAGGCCGATCAGAAGCGCCTTCCAGAACGCCACCGTCATTCCGTCGGTATCGATCAGGCGCACGAACAGGCTGTCCGGCAGAATGAACAGCACACCCGTGAATGTGATGAGAAGGCCTTTGAGATGATCGCTCATACGCCCATCAATCCTGTATCGCAGAAAAAGGAAAGCACAAAGCGCTCGGGTTGACTTGGAACGATTCCAAGCTCATATGAATACCCGACAGAAAGGCTGTGAAAATGTTCATTCAGACTGAATCCACGCCGAACCCGGCGACGCTGAAATTTCTGCCCGGTCAGGAAGTGCTCGAAGCTGGCACTGCCGACTTCCCGAGCGCCGAGGCCGCGACCAAATCGCCGCTCGCGCAGCGCGTGTTCGCCGTGAACGGTGTGACGGGCGTGTTCTTCGGCACCGACTTCGTGACCGTGACCAAAGCCGACGACGTCGAATGGGATCACGTGAAACCCGCGATCCTCGGTGCGATCATGGAGCACTACCAGTCCGGCGCGCCGGTCATGGGCGAGGGCGAGCGTGAAGCGGCCCATGCCGAACATGACGGCCCGGACGGCGAGATCGTGGTGCAGATCAAGGATCTGCTCGACACCCGCGTGCGTCCCGCCGTGGCGCAGGATGGGGGCGACATCACGTTCCACGGGTTCGAACGTGGCGTGGTTTACCTCCACATGCAGGGCGCCTGTGCGGGCTGCCCGTCCTCGACGCTTACGCTCAAAATGGGCATCGAGAACCTGCTCAAGCACTACATCCCGGAAGTGACCGAGGTTCGGCCGGTTGCGGTCTGACCCGACCATCCTCGCCTTCGACACATCGGCCGCGCATTGCGCGGCCGCGTTGCTTATCGGTGGCGAGGTTCGGTATGCCGCGATGGAAGGCATGGCCAAGGGGCAGGCCGAACGGCTGATGCCGCTTTTGCAGGAGGTCATGGCCTCCGCCAGCCTTAGCTTCGATGACCTCGACGCGGTCGCGGTCGGGATCGGCCCCGGCAACTTCACCGGTATCCGTATCGCCGTCTCGGCCGCGCGCGGGTTGGCGCTGGGGCTGGGCAAGCCCGCTGTCGGCGTGTCGACGCTGGAGGCGCAGGCCTATGGCAAGCCGCGCCCCTGTCGCGCCGTGGCGGATGCCAAACGGGGCATGTTCTATGTGCAGGACTTCGGCGCGGTTTCGGGCGCGCCGCGACTGTCGGACGGTCAGGACCTGAGTGACGACATGCCGGAGGCGAGCCCGATCGACGGCACGTCCCTGATCTACAATATCGCCCGGATCGCCGCCGAGCGCCTGATCGCAGGCGATGACATCGCGCGCCCGGCACCGCTTTACATTCGCGGTGCCGATGCATCCCCTGCGAGCGACCCGCCCCCGGTCATCCTGCCGTGACGCCCGAACGCATGGCCGAAATCTATGCGGCGGCCTTTGCGACGGGTCGCGCGTGGTCGGCTCTCGAGATTGCCGAACTGATCGGCGGGGCAGGTGGGTTCGCCGTCTACCGTGAGGCCGGGTTCGCCATCGGGCGGGCGATTGCGGGCGAAGCTGAACTCATCACGCTGGCGGTCCGCCCCGAGGCACGGCGCAAGGGCGAAGGCCGGGCGCTTCTATCCGCGTTCGAGGTTGCGGCGCGGGCGCGGGCGGCCGAGACGATGTTTCTCGAGGTCGCCGCAGACAATGCCGCCGCCTATTCTCTTTATCAGGCGACGGGATGGGTCGAGACCGGACGGCGCAAGGGCTATTACCCGCGCCAGCACGGCCCGGCGGTCGATGCGATCCTGATGACCAAACCGCTCGTCTAGCGCGCGACGATCCGTTCGGGCGGCACGCCGGACATGGAATGCAAAAGCGCGTTGGTGTTCGTCACCCCGAACTTCTTTTGCAACTTGGCCCGATGCACTTCGACCGTGCGGGGGCTGATCTCCAACTCCCGCGCGATCTCTTTCGAGGTCATGCCTTCGGCCAGAAGGTTCACCACCTCGCGTTCGCGGGGCGTGAGTGGCTGATAGGGGCGGTGGCCCGACAGATCGGCGAAACTCCACACCGCACGGTTCAAGGGGTCGCCCTCGGGGGTCAGCGAATGACCACGGGTGCGGCACCAAAAGAGCGAGCCGTCCTTGCGCGCCATGACGCGCTCGTCCCAATAGGTGTTGGTCGTGCGCAGCTGGTCGACACCCCGGTCGCGGATCTTCGAGAACTCTTCGGGCGTCGGGTAGAGCACCTGAAACGACTGGTCGACCAACTCGCCCTCGTCATATCCGAACATGCGCTCGAACTCCGGGTTGCACCCCCGGATCGTGCGGCTTTCGGTTATGACGAGCCCGACCGGGGAATACTCGAACGCAAGCGCGGCGAAGTCCCCCGTGGCATATGCCCGATCTATACGTATTTTCCCCAACTTGCTCAGACCCATCCCAAAAAGCGAGGTTCATGCCACGATATGAACGATCCCGTGCAGGCACAACCATGCGACGGGAAATGGGAGGACAATCCATGACTATCATGAAACGCGCATTGGCCGCGTTGACCCTTGCTGCCGGTCTGGCCGCGCCTGCCGTCGCGCAGGACGCCGATCCGATCAAGATCGCACTCATCCACGGCATGTCGGGCAGCCCGCTCGAGGCGTTTTCCAAGCAGACCCACACCGGGTTCGAGATGGGTCTCGAATACGCCACCGACGGCACGATGGAGGTGAACGGTCGCCCGATCGAGATCATCTACAAAGACACGCAGTTCAAACCGGACGTGGCGCGCGCCGTTCTGGCCGAGGCCTATGCCGATGACGAAGTGCTGCTGGCCATCGGCGCCACCTCGTCGGGCGTGACCACCGGAATGCTGCCCATCGCCGAGGAATACGAGCGTATCCTCATCGTCGAGCCCGCCGTGGCCGACAGCCTGACCGGGCCGGAATCGAACCGCTACGTCTTTAAGACCTCGCGCAACTCGTCGATGGACATGCAGGCCCAAGCGCTTGCGCTGAAACCGGACGAAAACCTCTACGTCGCCACGCTGGCCGAGGACTACGCCTTCGGTCGTGACGGCATCGCGGCGTTCAAATCGGCGCTCGAAGGCACCGGCGCGACCGTGGTGGCCGAGGCATACGTGCCGCAGGGCACCACCGACTACACCGCCACCGGCGAGCGCATGTTCAATGCGCTCAAGGATCAGGAAGGCCGCAAGGTCATCCTCATCTACGTGGCTGGTTCGGGCGATGCGCCGGGCAAGCTGCAGGCGATGGACCCCTCGCGCTTCGGGATCGAACTGTCCTTCGGCGGCAACATCCTGCCCGCGATGGTCGGCTACAAGCGGTTCCCGGGTATGGAAGGCGCCGTGTACTACTACTACGAAGGCTTCGAGAACGAGATCAACGACTGGCTGGTGGAGGAGCACATGGCCCGCTTCGACGGTCCGCCAGACTTCTTCACCGCCGGTGGCATGTCCGCTGCCCTCGCCGTGGTGAAGGCGCTGGAAACCTCGCCCTCGCTTGAGACCGAAGACCTGATCGCCACGATGGAAGGCATGTCCTGGGACACGCCGAAGGGTGAGATGACCTTCCGCCCCGAAGACCATCAGGCGCTGCAGTCGATGCTGCACTTCAAGATCAAGGTCGACGACGAAGTCGAATGGGCGATCCCCGAAAAGGTCGAGATCATCACCCCCGACATGATGGACATCCCCGTCGGTCGCGAAAACTGATCCTTTCGTCCCGGCCGGTGCTGCGTCGCTGGCCGGGACACACCCTGAAAAGACCCTTTCCGACATGACCCAAGCTTCGCTTTCCACCCGGGATCTCACGATCCGGTTCGGCGGCCATACGGCTGTGAATGCCGTCACCTGCGACTTTCACCCCGGTGAGCTGACGGTGATCGTGGGCCCGAACGGCGCCGGCAAGACGACCTATTTCAACATGATCTCCGGGCAGCTGACGCCCTCCGAGGGGGTCGTGATGAAGGACGGGGTCGACCTGACCCGGATGCCCGCCTCGACCCGCGCCAAACACGGCGTCGGCCGCGCATTCCAGTTGACCAACCTTTTCCCGCGCCTTTCGGTGATCGAGAACATTCGGCTCGCCGTGCAGGCCCAGTCAGGCGACGGTCGCCGGTTCTTCACGCCAGTCGGGAAACTCACCGATCTAACGACCCGCGCGGAGCGTTACCTTGCCGCAGCCAAGCTTGAAAACAAGGCCGAGCTGCCCGCCGCCGCGCTGCCCCACGGGGATCAGCGCAAGCTTGAAGTGGCGCTTCTGATGGCGATGGAGCCGGACATCTACATGTTCGACGAGCCCACCGCCGGGATGAGCCTTGACCATACGCCGGACGTGCTCGACCTCATCGCCGAGATCAAGCAAGACCAGACCAAAACCGTGCTCCTCGTCGAGCACAAGATGGACGTCGTGCGCGCGCTCGCCGACCGGATCATCGTGCTGCACAACGGCGAATTGATCGCCGATGGCGACCCGACCGAGGTGATGTCGTCGCAAGTCGTGCGTGACGTCTATCTCGGCAATGCGGGGGAGATGGCATGAGCCTGCTTTCCATTCAGAACATGGACGTCTCGATCGGGCAGTATTCCGTGCTGCACGGCGTGACGTTCGACGTGCCAGAGGGCGGTGTCTTCGTCCTTCTGGGCCGCAACGGCGCGGGCAAGACCACGACATTGCGCGCGATCATGGGGCTGTGGCAGCCGTCGCCGGGATCGGTGAGCTTTCGCGGCGAACAGATCGCGGGGATGCACACCTCGGACATCGCCCGCAAAGGCATCGCCTTCGTGCCCGAGAACATGGGTATCTTCGGCGGGCTGACCGTGGCCGAAAACATGGTGCTCGCCACCGCGAACGGCAAGTTCGACCAGACCCGGCTGAAGCGTGTATATGAGCTGTTCCCGGCGCTGGAGAAATTCTGGGACAAACAGGCGTGGAGCCTGTCGGGCGGCCAGAAACAGATGCTCGCCGTCGCCCGCGCCATCATCGAGCCGCGCGACCTGATCCTGATCGACGAACCGACCAAGGGTCTCGCCCCGTCGATCATCGCCGCGATGGGCGAGGCGTTCCGCGAGATATCGTCCCAGACCACGATCCTGCTGGTCGAACAGAACTTCGCTTTCGCCAAATCGCTGGGCCGCGACATGGCCGTGATCGACGACGGGCGGGTGGTTCACACCGGGTCGATGGCGGATTTCGTGGCGGACACGGAATTGCAGAACCGGCTTCTGAGCCTTTCGATGGAGGCGGGGTGATGGCGGTCATCAGTCAGCGCAACGCAGCGCGAGCGCCTGCCCGTGGGGTGGCGCCCCAAGGAATGAGCTGCGCGCTTAATGGCGCCAAATCCTCGCTAGATCAGACAAAGCCGCGTGTGTTTGCAAAGCGCCAGCCCGCCGGGAGGGGCAAGCGCTCGCGCGGCGGCTTCGCCTTGATTCCGCGCTCTGAACACTCGCGCTGCGAATACAAAACCATTCAACCGAGGAGGCTCGTCTAATGGGTATGCTCGACCGTTTCGGGGGCGTCTTCTGGCTCCCCGTCATCCTCGCCGTCATCGCCTTTGTCCTGATCGGCGCGCCGTCTTCGTGGCTGACGCTGACCGTGGCGGGGCTGTCGATGGGCCTGATGATCTTCCTCATGGCCTCGGGCCTCAGCCTCGTGTTCGGCCTGATGGACGTGCTGAACTTCGGCCACTCGGCCTTTGTCAGCTTCGGTGCCTTCGTCGCGGCAAGCGTGCTGGCCTATTTCGGCGGCTGGCTTGGCTCTGACAGCATCCTTCTGAACAGCCTCGCACTGGTCTTTGCCATCGCTGCCGCTATCGTGTTCGGCGCGGCGCTGGGCTGGTTCTTCGAGCGGGTCATCGTCAAGCCGGTCTATTCCGACCACCTGCGCCAGATCCTTATCACGATGGGTGCGCTCATCGTGGCAGAGCAACTGATCCTCGCCACATGGGGCGGCACGCCGATGAACGTCCCGCGCCCGCATTTTCTTGAAGGCGCGATCATCGTCGGGAACTCGTCGCTCGAGGTCTACCGCCTGTTCGCCTTCTGCTTGGGCGCCATCGTCTATGGCGGTCTCTTCGTGCTGCTCAACCGCACCCGTATGGGTCTGCTCATCCGTGCGGGCGTCGAGAACCGCGAGATGGTCGAGGCGCTGGGCTTCAAGATCGACCGCCTGTTCATCGGGGTCTTCATGCTGGGGTCCGCACTTGCCGCGATGGGCGGGGCCATGTGGGCGGGATACGAGACGATCATCACCCCCGCGCTCGGGGCCGAGATGATGGTCATCGTCTTTATCGTCGTCATCATCGGGGGGCTGGGGTCCATTCAGGGCACGCTGCTGGGGGCCATCGTGGTTGCGCTCATGCAGAATTACGTGGGCTTTCTCGCCCCGAAACTCGCGCTCGCGTCCAACATGATCCTGATGATGGTCATCCTGCTGTGGCGGCCCTACGGCCTCGCCCCGGCGGTGAAGATCAAGTGAGGGAGGGGAGAATGAACGGCAAAATCACCGTCAAGATCATCGCGCTCACCATCTGGGGGCTGCTCCTGTTCGCGCCGTTCCTGTTTCAGGACGTGCGCCAGATCGAAGTCGCCGCGCGCATCGCCGTCTTCATCGTGTTGGTGGCGAGTTACGACCTCCTGATCGGCTACACGGGCATCGTGAGTTTCGCCCATACAATGTTCTTCGGCTTCGGGGCTTACGGCGTCGCCATCGCGATGAAGCAGGGCGACAGCACATGGGGGTTCTGGATCGTCGGCGTGCTCGCGGGTGTGCTGGTCTCGGCCATCGTCGCAGTGCTGATCGGGCTTTTGTCCCTGCGGGTGAAGGCGATCTTCTTCGCCATGATCACGCTCGCCGCCGCCAGCGTGGCGCTGGTGCTCGCCTCGCAGCTATCGAGCTTCACCGGCGGCGAGGACGGGATCACCTATTCCGTGCAGTCGATCTTTAAGCCCGCGACCAAACTTCTGACCGATGCCGAGGGCGGGGTGCTGCGCATCTTCGACGTGCGGATGAACGGCAAGATCGCGGCCTATTACTTCGTGTTTATCTCCTGCGCGGTCCTGTTCTGGGTCATGCTGCGCATCGTGGCGAGCCCGCTTGGCACGGTCCTGCAGGCGATCCGTGAGAACGAGGCGCGGGCCGAGGGCATCGGATACCGTGTGGTGGCCTACCGCACCGCCGTCTTCGTGATCGCCGCGACTGCCGCAGCACTTGCCGGGGCAGTCTATGCGACGTGGCTCAAATACACCGGGCCGGATACCACGCTGAGTTTCGCGATCATGATCGACATCCTGCTGATGGTCGTGATCGGCGGCATGGGCACGATGTGGGGTGCGGTGATCGGCGCGACGCTGATGGTCATGGCGCAATATTACCTACGCGACCTGATGGAGGTGGCATCATCGGCGACCGAGGCGCTGCCGCTCCTGCCGGACCTCCTCAGCCCCGACCGCTGGCTTCTATGGCTCGGCATCATCTTTATTCTGCTGGTCTACTTCTTCCCGGCGGGGATCGCGGGCACGATCATGCAGCGGCGGGCGGCGAAATGACCCCGCGCTCGGTCTACCTGCAGCTTCTCGGCCATGAGCTGCACGTCATGGAGTGGGGTGACGCGACCAAGCCGCTGCTCGTCATGTGGCATGGGCTGGCCCGCAATGGGCGTGACTTCGACGAATTGGCGATGGCGCTTACGGATCGTTGGTTCGTGGTCTGCCCCGACACCATCGGGCGGGGGTTGTCGACGTGGTCGGATCACCCTGAGACGGATTATGTCCTGCCGAATTACGCGCGCATGGCGGTCGGGATGTTCGACCACTACGGTGCGACGCGCGCGGCGTGGATCGGCACCTCGATGGGTGGACAGATCGGGATGACCGTCGCGGGCGACGTGGCGCCCGAGCGGATCTCGGCGCTCATCATCAACGACATCGGGCCGGAGGTGCCGGATGCCGCGCTCGACCGGATCGTGACCTATTCCGCCGACCTGCCGACGTTTGAGAAGCTGACCGATGCCGAGGCGTGGCTGCGCGAGGTCTATCTCCCCTTCGGCCCGGCAAGCGATGCTTTCTGGCGGCGCATGGCCGAGGCAAGTGTGCGGCGGCGGGCGGACGGGCGGCTGACGCTCCACTACGATCCGCGCATCATCGCGGTGCTGGACGGGGATCGCGCCTCTACCGATCTATGGGAGATCTTCGACCGGATCACCGCGCCGACCCATGTGGTGCGCGGCGGGCAGTCAGACCTGCTCACCGCCGAGATCGCCGAGGCGATGAAAGGCCGGGGTCCGAAGCCGGACGTCACCGTCTATGACGGCTGCGGCCACGCGCCGACATTGAGCCGACCGGACGACACCGAATGGATCGCTGGGCTTCTGGACCAGATGGTCGCGATGAGCGCCGCCGACACCTGACCACACGTCATGTGAGCGACACAAAGACCTGCTATCTCAGATATAAATTGAGCGCAGGTTTGAGAATGACGATTTTGCCCCCGATGCGATTTACGGGCGCCGATGTGCTTCGCGACGGCGCGTTGGTGCGTGGTCCGGTCGTCGTTCGGGACGGGCGGATCGGCGAGGGCGAGGCACCTTCGGTCGATCTGTCGGGTTACCTTGTCCTGCCGGGGATCGTCGATCTGAACATGGGGCCTTTGCGCCGGGCCGGGGCTTTGACCCCCACCGCCGCCATCGCCGCGACCGACCGCGAGGCGGCGGCGCATGGTGTGACCACCGGATGGATCGCGCAGGGCTGGTCGTGGAAGGGCGGGGCGGATCGGCCCGAGGCTGCGATGAACGTCATGGCCGCGCTGGCGATCGCCCGTCCGCGCACCAATCTGCGTCTGCAACTGCGGGTCGAGACCCATATGCCGGAAACCCGTGCGGCGTTGATCGCCGCGGTCACGGCGCATGAGATCGATCAGGTCATCTTTACCGACGCGTTGCCAGAGGCGATCCAACTGTCCCATCGCGCGGGCCACAAGCTCGCGGCCTGGGCCGAGGCCGAGGGTTGGGCGCCGGAGGATTTCATCCGCCGTCTGCGCATGGCTAAGGACGCCGCGCCAGATGTGCCGCGCCATCTGCTCGCGCTGGCCGAGGCGTTCGACAGGTTGGGCGTGATCTATGGCAGCCACGACGACCCGGACGGGGAGACCCGCGAGCGTATGGGCACTCTGGGCGCCAAGCTGGCCGAGTTTCCGCTGCGTGCCGGGGCCGCTGCCATCGCCCGCTGCAACCACGACCCCATCGTGTTTTGCGCCGCCGACATCCTGCGCGCCGGGCCGCGCCCCGGTGGGGTGTCGACGATGGCGCTCGTCACCAAGGGGATGGGCGACGCGCTCGCCTCCCGCGATCATCCGGCCACGCTGGTCGAGGCGGTCAATGCACTGGTCGACAGCGGCACGCGGTCGTTTGCCGAAGCATGGGCGATGATCTCGACCGGTCCCGCGCGGATCATGCGGCTGGCAGACCGGGGACGGATCGACACCGGGCTGCGCGCCGATCTGACGATCCTCAACGCCGACACCCGAGCGGTCGAGGGCACCATCTGCGCGGGCGGTATCGCGCATCTGTCCGGCGACCTCGCCCTGCGTCTCGTCACCGCCCGCGCCGATTTCGCGCTGGCTGCGGAGTGACTTGCGCGGCGCGCGCGTCGGCGGCACTCTCGCCATATGGGAGAGATCAGCGAAACCGACCTGACCGAGGTTCTGCGCCGCGCCACCGTGGGCCGCGCCCGTGTGCTGGTCGCCGTGGTCGGTGCGCCGGGGTCGGGCAAGTCCACGCTGGCCGAGACGCTGGCGGCCTCTCTGCCCCATTCCCAGTGGATCCCGATGGACGGCTTTCATCTGGACAATGCCACCCTCACCGAGCGCGGCACGCTGGAACGCAAGGGCTCGCCTGAGACGTTCGATGCGGTGGGTTTCGTGGCTTTTGTGCGCGGCCTCGCGGGTGGCACGCAGGCGCATTTCCCGACCTTCGACCGCAGGGCGGACACCGTGATCGACCGGGGCGGGCGCATTGCGCCGGACACCAAGGTGTTCGTGGTCGAGGGCAATTACCTGCTGCTCGAAGACGATCCGTGGTCCGACCTCGCGCGGCTTTGGGACGTGACCGTGACGCTCGAGGTCGATGAGGACGAGCTGGAACGTCGGCTTGTCGAACGGTGGACGCGGCATGGCCACCCACCCGAAGACGCGCTTTTTCGCGCGCATAACAACGACCTCGTGAATGCCCGCGTAGTGCGCGACCGATCCCGACCCGCCGATTACGTGATCCGGTTCAAAGCGTGACGTAGCTCTGTTCCACCACCGCCTCCATCGCGATGTAGGTGGAGGAGGAGGACACATGGGGCAGGGACGAGATCGTTTCGCCCAGCACCCGGCGATAATCCACGATGTCGCGCGAGCGGACCTTGAGCAGATAGTCGAAGCCGCCTGCAATCATGTAGCACTCTTCAATTTCCGGAACGCGTCGCGCGGCCTCGTTGAACTCCTGCAACGCGGCCTGCCGGGTGTCGAGCAGCCGCACCTCGACGTAAGCGACATGGGCGAGCCCCAGCTTTTCGGGCGACAGGATCGCGCGGTAGCCAAGGATGATCCCCCGATCCTCCAACGCCTTTATCCGTGCGGCCACGGGCGTCTTGGACAGACCGACGCGGCGGGCCAGTTCCACGATGGACAGGCGCGCGTTTTCGGTGAGGGCCGACAGGATTCGCCTGTCGATCGGGTCGAGACTGTTCTGATCGTCCAAAATGAGTTCCAACTTCGGTGCTTTTGACTGCAGCTTCACGAAACAAGGGCGATAAGTCCAGCGTTGAGAGGGTATCCTGCCGCCAAAGGAGCCCTAGATGCGCGATACGCTGATGACCCCGTTTGACGACACCGCCAAATTCGCCCCCGAAGCCGACCTGATCCCTGACCTGATCGTGGATGCCCGCCTGTCCGCCAAGGACCGTGCGGCGATCCATTCCAAGGCGGTCGCGCTGGTCCGTCAGATCCGCGAGGGCGAGAAGCCGGGGATCATGGAGCAGTTTCTGGGCGAATACGGCCTGTCGACCGAGGAAGGCGTCGCGCTCATGTGTCTGGCCGAGGCGCTCCTGCGTGTGCCGGACGCCGACACCATCGACGCGCTGATCGAGGACAAGATCGCACCCTCGGACTGGGGGCGGCACATGGGGCAGGCGGCCTCGCCACTGGTCAATGCCTCCACTTGGGCGCTGATGCTGACGGGCCGGGTGCTCGACGATCATCAGCCGGGCGTCGCGGGCACGCTGCGCGGCATGGTCCGGCGTCTGGGCGAGCCGGTCATCCGGCTGGCGGTGGGTCAGGCGATGCGCGAGATGGGGCGGCAGTTCGTGCTGGGCGAAACCATCGAAGACGCGATCAAACGGGCGAAGAAGCAGGAGGATAAGGGGTACACCTATTCCTACGACATGCTGGGCGAGGCGGCGCGGACCGCCCATGATGCGCGCCGGTATTACGAAGCCTACTCGCATGCCATCGAGCGCATGGGGCATGTCGCGCGTGACAAGCCCGTGGCCGAAAGCCCCGGCATCTCGATCAAGCTTTCGGCGCTGCATCCCCGTTACGAGGTGGCGCAGGAAGACCGCGTGATGCGGGAACTGGTGCCGGTCGTCACCGACCTCGCCCGGCAGGCCGCCGAGGCGAACATCGGGCTCAACATCGACGCCGAGGAACAGGACCGGCTCGCGCTGTCGCTCAAGGTCATCGCGGCGGTGCTGGGCAACCCGGCCTTGCACGGGTGGAACGGATTCGGGGTCGTCGTACAGGCCTACGGCAAGCGTGCGGGCGCGGTGATCGACTGGCTGCACGCCACCGCCGAGGCGCTGGATCGACGCATCATGGTGCGGCTGGTCAAGGGCGCCTATTGGGACACCGAGATGAAGCACGCGCAGGTCGGCGGGCATCCCGGCTTTCCGCTGTTCACCACCAAGCCTGCGACGGATGTGAGCTACCTTGCCAATGCCCGCAAGCTCATCGGCTATGCCGACCGGCTCTATCCCCAGTTCGCCACCCACAACGCCCATACGGTCGCCGCGATCCTGCACATGGCCGAGGGCGTGGATTACGAGTTCCAGCGCCTGCACGGTATGGGCGAGGGGCTGCACGATATCGTCATGCGCGAGCACGGCACGCGGTGCCGCATCTACGCGCCGGTGGGGGCGCATCGTGATCTGCTGGCCTATCTGGTCCGGCGGCTGTTGGAGAACGGCGCGAACTCCAGCTTCGTGAACCAGATCGTGGATGAGGATGTGCCGCCCGAGACCATCGCCGCCGACCCGATCACGCAGGTGAGCGAAGTCACGCGGGCGGAGGTTCTAGCCAAGCCGTCGGCGATTTTCGGACCCGGACGCCTGAACGCGCAAGGCTACGATCTGTCGGATGAGGCAACGCTCGCCCGCATCTATGAAGCGCGGGAGATCGAAATGCCGGGCGCGAAGCCGATTCTGTCCGACCGTCTGGGAACCGGGGTCGAGCGGCAGATTGTCAATCCGGCGACGGGGGAGGACGTGGCGCATGTTACCGATGCGGATGCCGACACGGTCGAACGGGCGCTTGCCGCCGCGACGCCGTGGGCGGCCAACCCTGTCGAACGTGCCGCGACCCTGCGCCGTGCGGCGGACCTGTACGAAGAGGCGCTTGGCCCGCTTTTCGCCGCGCTGCACCGTGAGGCGGGCAAGACCATTCCCGATGCCGTGGGCGAATTGCGCGAGGCCGTGGATTTCCTGCGCTACTACGCGAACGAGGGCGAAAAGCTGACCGCTGACCCGCGCGGCACCATCGCCGCGATCAGCCCGTGGAACTTCCCGCTCGCCATCTTCACCGGCCAGATCGCCGCCGCGCTCGCTGCGGGCAACGCGGTGATCGCAAAGCCTGCCGAGCAGACGCCGCTCGTCGCCGCGATGGCCGTGCGCCTGATGCATGAGGCGGGCGTGCCGCGCACCGCGCTGCAATTCCTGCCGGGCGACGGGACAAAGGTGGGGGCGGCGCTGACCTCGGACCCGCGTATTGACGGTGTTGTGTTCACCGGCTCGACCGAAACCGCGCGGATCATTCAGGGCGCGATGGCTGAGCACCTCGCCCCCGGTGCGCCGCTTATTGCTGAAACCGGCGGGCTGAATGCGATGATCGTGGACTCCACCGCGCTCCCCGAACAGGCGGTGCGCGACATCGTCGCCTCGTCGTTCCAGTCGGCGGGGCAGCGGTGCTCGGCCCTGCGTTGCCTTTACGTGCAGGAGGATGTCGCGCCCACGGTGATCGACATGCTCAAGGGCGCGATGGATGAGCTTGCGCTGGGTGACCCGTGGCACCTGTCGACAGATGTGGGACCGGTGATCGACGGCGCTGCGAAGGCCGAGATCGACGCTTACATCGATGCCCACAAGGCGCGAGTGATGCACCGGGTCGAGGCACCGACCGTGGGCACTTTCGTCGCGCCGACGCTCATCGACGTGGGCGGTATCGCCGATCTGGAGCGTGAGGTGTTCGGCCCGGTCCTGCATGTCGCGACCTTCCGAGCGGATGAGATCGACCGGGTGGTCGATGACATCAACGCGCGGGGCTTTGGCCTCACTTTCGGGCTGCATACCCGCATCGACGGGAGGGTGGAGGAGTTGTCGCGCCGCATTCACGTCGGCAACGCCTATGTGAACCGCAACCAGATCGGCGCGATCGTCGGCAGTCAGCCGTTCGGGGGCGAGGGGCTGTCGGGGACCGGGCCGAAAGCGGGTGGGCCGAACTACGTGCCGCGTTTCACGCGCGCAGCCGCCCCGGTGGCGGATCAGACCTGGGAGGTCATCGCCGAGACGCCCGCCGTGCGTCAGGACTTGTCGGGCCATGTCGACCGCGTGGTGTCCGAAGACCTGCTGCCCGGACCCACGGGGGAGCTCAATCGCCTGACGCATTGGACCCGACCGCCGATCCTTTGTCTCGGCCCCGGCAGCCGTGCCGCCGAAGCGCAGGCCGAAGCGGTGCGTTCTCTTGGTGGGGACGCTGTGGTGCCGCAGGGGGAGCTGACGCCCGAAGCGCTGGTCAAACTCGATGGCTTCTCGGGCGCGATCTGGTGGGGCGGGGCGGACAAGGCGCGGGCCTATGCCAAGGCGCTCGCGGCGCGCAAAGGTGCGATCCTGCCGCTCATCACGGACCAGCCCGACCGCGCGCATGCCTGCCATGAACGCCATCTCTGCGTCGACACGACCGCCGCCGGTGGTAACGCGGATTTGCTGGCGCGGTCCGCAGGGTAATCGGGAACCATTCCGGGCGCGCTCCGTTATCTATGCGATGAAAACGGAGCGCACCCTGCGAATGCTGAAACGAACCGACCAGCCGATCCTCACCAACACGCATGTGGTGATCAACGCCCGTTCGGGGCGGCGCGAAGGTGCGGATATCACCGACGCGCTCGAGCGGTGCATTCACCAGCAGGGCGGTCACGTGACCTTTCACATCGACGAGCGCGGCGGTGCGGTCGAGAAGATGACCAAGCGCGCGCTGAAGGCTGGGGCCTCGACAGTGATCGCCGCTGGCGGTGACGGCACGATCTGTGGCGTCGCGAACCAGATGGTGGGCACAGGCGTGCCGCTGGGTGTGCTGCCGCTGGGCACGTTCAACTATTTCGCGCGTTCGCTCGGCATCCCCGAGAACACCGATGAGGCAGTCGAGGCGATCTGCGACGGCACGGTGCGCCCGGCGGCGGTCGGTCGGGTGAACGATCAGGTGTTCCTCAACAACACGTCGATCGGAGTCTATTCCGCAATCCTCCAGCAACGTGAGGACACTTATAAGCAATTCGGCCGCTCGCGCATTGCGGCCTATTGGTCGGTGCTGCGCGCGCTGGTGAAGTTCTACGACCCGATGACGATGAAGATCGAGGTGGACGGCGAGAGGCTGTCGATCAAGTCCCCGCTCGCCTTTGTCTGCAACTCGGCCTACCAGCTGGAACGCTTCGCCCTGCAGGGCGCGGACGAGGTGCGGGACGGCAAGCTCGCGCTGTTCCTCGCCGATGACGTGGGGCGGTTCGGGTTGGTGAAACACGCCGCCAAACTGGCGACCCGCCGGATGCGCGAGGGGCGGGATTTCCGGCTCGTGACCGGGAAAGAGATCGTCATCGACCCCGGCCGCCGTAAACGGTTGGTGGTGCGCGATGGGGAAAAAGAGCCGATGCGCGGACCCTACCGCATTCGCATCGACGCGCATGGGCTGGACGTGATCCGGCCACGGGGCGACACTGTTCCGGCATGAGCCGTCTCGTCCACCTGTCCGACCTGCATTTCGGGCGCGCCCGCCCGGAATTGCTTACGCCGCTTTCCGACGCGATCAACGAAGCCAATCCCGATCTCGTGGTGGTGTCTGGCGATCTGACCCAGCGCGCCCGGTCGCGGGAGTTTGCTGCGGCGCGGGAGTTTCTGGATGGCCTCGGCGCGCGCTGGCTGGCGGTGCCGGGCAATCACGATATCCCGCTCTATCAACCCTTCGACCGTTTCATAAAGCCGTTCCGCAAGTACCGTGAGAACATCGCGCTGGACCTCGAGCCCTGCCATGAGGGCGAGGATTACCTCGTCGCCGGGCTGAACACCGTGGATCGCTTCGCCGGTCAGAGGGGCCGCGCGCGGGCCGGGGCGATCCGGCGGGTTTGCACGCTGTTCGACGGCGGGCCGGACGACCGGTTCAACATCCTGATGGCGCATCACCCCTTCGAACAGGATCAGGCGAGCCACAAGACCCCGATGAAGCGGGCCGAACCGATGCTGGAACGGCTCAAGGCCTGCGGCACCCATGTCGTGCTCTCCGGCCACCTGCATATGTGGCACACCGGCCCGTTCCTGACGCGCCCCGGCCATGTCGGGCCGATACAGGTCCATGCGGGCACGAGCCTGTCCAATCGGCTGCGCGGCGAGGTGAACGACTTTGCGCTGCTCGACATGAACGGCGACCGACTGAAGGTCACGCGCATGGCGGTGGAGGCAGAAGGCACGAATTTCACCGAGCGCGCGCAGGCGCGTTTCCGGCGACAGGGCGCAGGGTTGGTGCCGGAAGAGGGCTCAGAAATCGACGGTGACGCCGGGGAGCTTTAGCTCTTTCATCAGATCGCGCAGTTCCTGACGCGCGGCCACGTTCGAGATGTTCATCTGACCCACGACACCCACGTCGCGCAGGTCGAGAAGCGTCAGGCCACGCGGGAACAACTCGCGAAAGATCACCCGTTCGTTGAAGCCGGGCGCAGTGCGAAAGCCGATCCGCCGCGACAGGTTCTTGATCGCGTCGCCCATTTTCTTTTTGTTGATCATCGCCTGCGCACCCAGTCGGTTGCGCACCACGATCCAGTCGATGGGTTTCAGGCCCGCCTGCGCACGAAGCTGGCGCGCGTTCCAGACCATCTCGGCATAGACCGAGGGGCCGAGCACCTTGTTCGAGTCGCTGTCGATATGGGCGAGCAGGTCGAAATCGACGAAGCTGTCGTTCAAAGGCGTGATGAGTGTGTCGGCCAGCGTATGCGCGACCTGACTCAGCCGCGTGTGCGAGCCGGGGCAGTCGATCAGGATGAAATCGCAGGTCGGTTCGATCTCGGCCACGGCCTGCGACAGCCGCCGGTCATAGGGGTTTTCGCCGGGCTTCAGCGTGGATTGGTCGATCTCGGGCAGTTCGTGATAGACGGGCGAGGGCAGGTCGACCCCTTCGCGTTCGATCGTCGCGCTTCGGTTTGCCATGTAGCGGCCAAAGGTGCGCTGGCGCAGATCGAGGTCGAGAACACCGACTTTGAAGCCCAGACGGGCCAGTGCGGTCGCCACGTGCATCGACACTGTGGACTTGCCAGCCCCGCCCTTTTCGTTCCCCACAACGATGATATGCGCCACGCCCGGCCCCCGAAACTGTCCCGATGATGCGCCTGTCCCGACGCTTTGCCACACTATATGGTGCGGGGTCGGGATTTGGAAGCGGAGTCACTCCACTGGCTGACCAAAGATCGCAATGGAAAGGCCAAGGATGGCGAGGCCCGCGAAGGTGACGCGCGGCAGGCCTTTGGCGGTGCGCGCGGCGATAAAGGCCTGCACGGCGTAATAGGCCGCGAAGGCGCGTGAAGCATAGGCGATGATGCTGAATACGTCCGAGAACCACGTCAGCGCCAGACCGATGACCCCGACGATCACATAGGCCTCGCGCGGTTTCAGCCTGTGGCGGCTGAGTTCCGCGATCAGCCCGCCGGACCCGCCGGTGTCGGCCACCGCCGCCGAGAACTGCGCGGCGAGCGCGGCGGCGACCAGAAGCAGGGGCAGGATCGGGGCGACCACGGCCATCATGTCGACAATGGCGGTCTCTTTCAGGTCTACGCCCGACGGCTCGAACGTGTAGGCGACGAAGCCGATGTAGATCATGTAGATCACGGTCGACAGCATCTGCGCCCATCGCATCGACCGGATGCGGGTCGCGGCGCTGTAAGTGCCGCCGAGGTAGCGCGAGGTCTCGAACCCCTGCACGGTGACGATCAGACCAAAGGCGAGCGTGAGCGCGCCCCAGCCCGCCACCGTCGGCGCGCCGATGTGGAAATCCTGTGTGGCAAGCGCGACCGCGTTGTAGTGGGCAAGCCCGACGAACAGCCCGGCGATGATCGCCAATTTGAGGGCGACCGAGGCGTATTCCATCCGCTCCAGCATTTCGAACCCACGCGTGAACCCGGTGAAGAGGATCACCGCGTAGATCGCCGTGGTGAGGAGGCGGGCGTTGGTCGGCGTGTCCCACGGCGTGAGGCTGAGCCCGAAGGCGCCGAAGAGGTTGAGGTAATAGGCGACCGAGATCGTGAAAGCGAAACCCAGAAGGGCGGAGGCCAGCGTTTCGGTCCAGCCCGAGGCCGCTTCGGGCCGCGCGTCGATGACCGCGATGTTGTGGCGCACGGCGGCTCCGTATCCCCATGCGACGATGCAGAGCGCGGCCATGATGGCCGGGGCCCAGCCGCCGTAGGCATGTTCGAGGATCGGTCCCAGCACCAGAAACCCCGACCCGATGATCGAGGCGAGCGGCGTGATCATCGCCCGCCAGGTGTCGCGGCGGCGCAGGCCCGGCAGCCAGAGCGCGGCTCCGACCACAAGAACGGCCAGCCCAATCGCGAAATTCAACACCATCTTGCGGTTACTCTTTCCTGGGCGCGTCGTCCGGACCACGCGACTCGCCAGACGAACAGAATGTTTCCAAATCGCTCATAGGGGAATGTGGCAGAAATAAGGTAAGTTCAACGCGGGTTCTGGGGGCAGTTTATGACGGTTTTGTCGCATCGCGGCGAGCCTGCTTCTGCGCACCGGGGGACCTATGAAGCTCGCACTCACCTATCAGCCTTCGACCGGCATGGTGGTGCGCCCTGAGCTTTTCGGTGGCAACACGCTTTATTCCCTGAACACGCTCGACCCGGATGGCAGCTTCGTTCAGGCCGTGGGGCAGCTTGGTGTCACAGGGTTGCGGTATCCCGGCGGCACGATGACCGAGGAATGGGGGGCGGCGTTCTATGACGACCCCAACACGCTGCCTGCGCATGTGACCGACGCCCACAGCTTTATCGGGCTCGACGCCTTTCTCGACTGGACTACGGCCCAAGGTCGCGCGGCGACCATCGTGCTGCCGACGAGCCACCTGTTCATAGGTGATCCGGTGGGGCAGGCGCCGCGGGCGCTGGACACGGTGGCGGTGGCCGAGATCGGGGATTTCATCGCGGACCTCGTCGCCCGCCACCCCGATGCGGTGGTCGACGGGTTCGAGATCGGGAACGAATACTGGGGTCCGGTCGACCGGATGACCTCACAAGAATACGGCATCCTTGCGAATGCCGTGGCGATTGCAGCGCAGGCCGGACTGGACAGCGTCTTGGGGGCGGGGGCCACACAACCCAAGATTTTCGTCCAGTCCGGCCAACAATGGGGCCGCGATTTCGAGCTTGGCGGCGTCTACTACGGCAGTGGCATGGACTGGCCCGAAAAGGTCACGCAGGCCAATAGCGACGTGCTGGCCGAACTGACCGATGCCGCCAAGATCGCCATCGACGGGCTGATCGAGCATTACTATTTCGTCGAAACCACCGATCCCCTGAACATCGGCGATACCGCGCCCGAAAAGGCCGACCGCTACTATCGCGAAATGCAGTGGGACATGCGCCAGTGGAACGCGGTGTTCGACCCGGCGCGCCACGGCGTGCTCGACATTGCCGTCACCGAATGGGGCGTGCCGTGGGTCAATCGCGAACAGTGGGGGCTGAAATCCGCAGGGGCCGTGCTCGAAATGTTCGAGGGGCTGGTGCGCATGAGTGCGGACAGCGCGCATGTCTGGCCCATCGAAATGGACGGCGCGGTCGACTTCGCGGGCAGCCACACCGACCGGGACGGGGCCGACAGCGATAAACTCACCGCGCGCGGGCAGGTGTTTCGGCTGATGGCGGAATACACCATCGGGCTCGAGGTGCTCGACAACGGGTTCAGCGCGGCCCATGCGGCGGTTCAGTCGGTCGAGGTCAACAGCTACGGCAGCGACGACCGCTTCGTCGTGTTCATCTCGTCGCGCGAGGCGGTGACGCAAAACGTCGAGCTCGACGTGTCGGCCTATGTGCCCGGCTTCACGTCGATGTCGGGGCAACGCCTGTCTCTCATCAATGACGACGCGCATTGGAACGAGGCGCGGTGGTTCGCCGAGACCGACGCGCTGTCGGCGGCCGATCTCGGCAACTCAGCCCTGATCGATGTGACGCTGAAGCCCTATGAGGTCGTCATGGTCGAGTTCGTGCTGGATGGCGCGGTCGGCCGGTCGGTCACGCCCGCCTATATCTCGGGCGCGATGACCGCCGATACGATCTACGGCACCGACGGGCAGGACGAGATCTGGGGCCGGGCGGGACATGACTTCATCGACGCGGGCGGCGGCGACGATTGGGTGCAGGGCAACAAGGGGCGCGACAAGATCCTGACCGGGGCGGGGGACGACTTCACCAAGGGGCGCAAGGGGCCGGATACGATCTTTGGCGGCCCCGGTGACGACGACCTGCGCGGCAATCGTGGCCACGACCGCATTTTCGGAGAATCCGGCGACGACTTTATCAAGGGCGGGCGTGGCAACGACTGGCTTTATGGCGGGACCGGGAACGACGTCATCATCGCCGGGCGGGGCGACGACGTGCTGGTCGGCGGTCCGGGCCATGACCTGCTGACTGGCGGGCCGGGCGCGGATCGTTTCGTCTTCAAGGAGGCGGGGTCGAACATCGTGACCGACTATGACCCGCGCGAGGATCGGCTCGACCTGTCCGAGGCCGGGGTGCGGTTCGCCGATCTCACGATCAGTGATGCCCGCGCGCTGGTCGGGGGTGTGCAGACCTCGGGCGCGCTCATCGACTATGGCGAGGGCACGGCGTTTCTTGTGGGGGCGCTGGCGCGGGACATCGGGGCCGACGACTTTCAGTTCTGAGGATCACCGCGGCCCCCTCGTCCAGCCGGGCAGGGATCACGGTGTGCGCAGGTCGGCGGGTGCGGTCGGCCTGCGCAATCCACCCACAAGCGCCTTGCCGTGGCGCCCGAATGCCGGGAAAGTGGCAGGTGATTACCTGAGCACGTCTTTCCTATGCCGATCGATCTGAACTTCACTCTCGATGTCATCGCGTGGGAAGCGGTGTCTGCGGTCTCGGGGCTGATGATCGCGGGCGTCGGCTTCGTCATCAGCCGCAACCTGCGCCGCCATGATCGCCACACCCAGCGCTATGCCCTGCTGGGGGAATACCGGCGCGAGGTGACGGCCTTTTCCAAAGAGTATTTCGAGATCGTGGCCGATGTGCTTGCCGTGCGCGAAAGCATGCGCGACGCGGATCAGATGCGGGCGGAGTTCGAACGTCTGGCGACGCGGCTGTCGGGGATGGTGGATGCGGGACGGTTCCTGTTCCCGAACGATACCAGCGGTGACAATGCCTATGGGTTCGAAAAGGGCGATGCCTTCGCGGGTCGACGCAGGCCGCCGCTGAACGCGATCCTCGGGGCCTATCACGCGGTGAAGGCGATGAAGACCGAGGGCGAGTATCGGCAGGAGAAGCTCTCGGAATCCCTCAAGCAGCTCAGAAAGACCGGCGAACCATTGTCCGAGCCGATCCGGGCCAATGATCCGGTCTATCTGCTGATCCAGTCCCGGCGCTGTTACCTTAACGCCGTGGTGCCCGAGACTCAGCCGGACGAGTGGCGGAGGATGTTTTCCGATATTCTGGCGCCCGCGACACCTCGTTCCAAGTGACCAGAACGAAAAACGCCGCCCCGAGGGCGGCGTTTCCGATACGTCTGACGGGCTGGCTCAGAAGCCGAGGCCGGCGTACTTGTTCTTGAACTTCGACACGCGGCCACCGGTGTCCATCAGGCGGGACGTGCCGCCGGTCCAGGCCGGGTGAACGGTGGGGTCGATGTCGAGCGACAGCGTGTCGCCCTCGGCGCCCCAGGTCGATTTCATCTGCACCACGGTGCCATCGGTCATCTTGACGTCGATGATGTGGTAGTCCGGATGGGTTTCCTTTTTCATCTCGTCTCTCCTCAGGCTTTCGCTTTGAGCGGCTTGTAGGTGGTGTCTTCCGCGATACGGGCCGATTTGCCGCGGCGCGAACGGAGGTAGTACAGCTTGGCGCGACGGACTTTACCGCGGCGCACCACTTCGATGCTTTCGATGTTGGTCGCGTAGAGCGGGAACACACGTTCCACACCTTCACCGAAGGAAATCTTGCGAACGGTGAACGAACCGGCGATGCCCTGGCCGTTCTTACGGCTGATGCAGACACCTTCGTAGTTCTGCACGCGGGTGCGCGTGCCTTCGGTCACCTTGTAGCCGACGCGGATCGTGTCACCCGCTTTGAAATCCGGAATGGTTTTCCCGAGCTCGGCGATCTGCTCGGCTTCCAGTTGTGCGATCAGGTCCATTGGACCACTCCTATGCTGCTCACGGTTGACCCGCGAAGTTTGACGCGCCTCAGAGCTCCGTGTCTTCGACTGGGTCCGCGTTTCGCTTGCACGTCGCGCCCACCGGAGGGTTCAGGTCACTGTTCCTTAGTCTCGTCGTCCGCCGACCTGCCCACCGAAGAAGCGGGTGCCCTGGCATTGGATAACGGCCCGGATGCCCCATAGGGGCCCGGACGGGCAGCGTATAAGAGCAGAATCACTTTGGATCAAGGCTTTTGAGCGCCTGAAATCCCTTCATTGCATGACGTCCGACCACTCCGGGTGGCGGGCGTATTGCGCTTTGACGAAGGGGCAGAGCGGGATGATCCGATAACCGTTCTCGCGGGCGTCGGCAATCAGTGCCTCGACCAGCGCCTGACCCACGCCCTTGCCCTTGAGTTCCTCCGGCACGCCGGTGTGATCGGCGATGATGAGGGTGTCGCTGGCGCGCGAATAGGTGAGTTCCGCCTCGTGGCCGTCGACCACGGCGACGAAGCGCCCTTTGGTTTCGCCGGTTTCTTTGGTGACGTCGATGCTCATTCGGTGGTGAACCCCGCTTTGTTGTGGCTGCCGTCGCAGAACGGCTTGTTGGCCGATTGCCCGCAGCGGCACAGAAACATTTTCTCGCCCACGGCGATCTGTCGGCCGGAGGCGGCGATCACTTCGACATGCCCTTCGATCTTCACCGGGCCATTGGGCGTGGGCGTGATGGTCAGGTCGCCGCCAATCTCGGTCTCCTGCGCGTCCTGCGGGTTGGGTTCGCCGGTCGCGGTGAACCCGGCCTCGATGTGCGAGTTGTCGCAATAGGGTTTGTTTTTCGAGTGCCCGCAGCGACACAGAAGCATCCGCGTCGTCGGGGTTTCGTCGATCCAGAGGTCGCCGCGCACCTCGTTCGGCCCGTTCTCCCACAGGCGAACCGTATTCACCGGCGGCACCTGTTCGCCCATCCCGCCGTCATGGCGCGTATAGCTCAGGGCACCCGAAGGGCAGGCGTCGATCACCCGCGCGATCTCGGCCCCGCGGGCGTTTTCGGGAAACAGCCAGCCGCCCGGCGTGCCCGGCTTGAACACGGTCGGCAGACCCAGCACGCAACGGCGCGCATGGATGCATTTCGATCCGTCGAACTGGATGGTGATCTCGTCACTCGCGGCACGCGACATCGGGTGTCCTCCCTACGGTTGCGAGAAGCGTAGCGCCGGGAGGGGGGCGGCGACAAGCGCCGGGAATGTCAGAGGGTCTGTGCAGAGGCGCAGAGCCGCCGGGGTCAGTCCTTGTCGCGAAACCGCGCCCAGAGGTCCGGGCGTCGTGCTTCGGTCAGGGCCTCGGACTGCGCACGCCGCCATTTCTCGATCTCGCCGTGGTTGCCGGACATGAGCACCGGCGGAATCTCCCGCCCGCGCCATTCGGCGGGCCGGGTGTATTGCGGATGTTCCAAGAGACCCGAAGAATGGCTTTCCTCTTCGGTCGAGGCCGCGTTGCCCAGCACGCCGGGCAAAAGCCGCACGGTCGCGTCGATCATCGCCTGTGCCGCGATCTCACCCCCCGTCAGGACGAAGTCACCAAGCGAGACCTCTTCGATCGCGTAGTCTTCGAGCACCCGCTCGTCGACGCCCTCGAACCGGCCGCAAAGCATGGTGATCCCGTCACCCGCCGCCCAGCGGCGCGCGGTGGCCTGATCGAAGAGCCGCCCGCGCGGCGAGAGATAGACAATGGGCCAGCGAGCGCGGTCCATCGGTGTGCCTTCCCGCGCCCGGTCGAGCGCCTTTGACACCACGTCGGCGCGCAGGACCATCCCGGCCCCGCCGCCCGCAGGCGTGTCGTCCACGTTGCGGTGCTTGCCCTCGCCGAACTCGCGCAGCGCGATGGTCTCCAACCCCCATTTGCGCTCGGCCAGCGCGCGCCCCGTCAGGCTTTCGCCCAGCACGCCGGGGAATGCCTCGGGAAAGAGCGTGATGACCCGCGCGCGCCAGCTGCCGACGAGGTCCGGGTTGTCCTCCATCAGCGAGCGGGGGCGCAGGGTCGGGCGCACGGCCAGGCGGCCGTGGGATTTGGGCGGGTTGGTCATGGCCGCGCTCATAGCGCGGGGCGCGGGGCTTGGGAAGACGCGGCTGACTTCAGGAGGCCGCGATGGGGTCCAAGTCGATCACGGCAGCGACGATAACGTCCTGAAAATCCCGATCGCCAAGCCCGTAGATGTCCTCGAACGCGAAGACGACGTTGCCCCCAAACGGTGAGCTTTCGAACCCGATGCGGGCGTGGTTGAGCCCATCGGGGTTCAGATGTGCCATCGTGTGGAAGGTGATGAGGTCTTCGTCCTGCCCGTCGACCAGAAGCTTACCGTCGTCGTCGAAAGTCAGCGTGCCGCTGCTCCAGTTCTCGAAGAATTCGAACCCGTCCGAAACGATGAATGGCAGGATCACGTTGCCATCTGCGGGGTCTGCGACATTCTCAGTCGCGCCAATCTGACCGTCGACGGCGAGAATGCGAACGTCCGAGATTTGGCCGGTCGCGAAGTTGTACGTGTAGTACCCGACCGTGTTCTGTTTCGACGTCACCGCAAGCGCGGAGTTGATGAGCCTCAGGTCACCATCTGCTGCCAGAGCGTAGAAAATCTCCAGCCCCGGCCCGACTTGTTCAGAGGTATCTGCAATCGCGACTTTTTCGGAAAACTCACCGACACTGTCCATATAGGCCACCTCGATGTCGTCTTCGGAAGGGCGCCACAGGAACGTGCCGTTCGTGTAGTCATCGGCGAACGTGAAGGTGAAAGCCCCATCCAACACCATCTCGGTGCGTATCTGGTTCGTGTCGAAATCTACGTCAACGCCGAGAAGGTCACCGTCGTCGATGATGATGCGGTCGCGAACCGAGAAGTCGTGGATGACACCTTGGTCCAGTTCGGAGGTTGATCCGAAAATCCAATCCCAGCCGCCGCCGGTTGTGAATTCATTCGCGTTGGTGTCGGCGTGGAACACGTCGTTGCCGGGACCGCCCACGATGTCCTGTGACGGGAATGTCGAGTTCAGAAGCAAGATACGCTGGGTGGCCGGGTCGCTTGCCGTGCCGTCCGCGCCGTAGATGGCATCACCCTCTCCGACTGCCACGTTCACGGCACCGGATGCGAAGCCGACAGAGTTGGCCGTCAGGTTCCCACCCGCCTCGACGAAGAAGCCGGCACCATTCGACAAGGTGCTGTTGCCGAACACTTGGCCTTGAGCATAGACCCCGCTGCCCGCGCCGATCCAAAAGCCGCCGCCGTCAGCGTCGGCATGGTTGCCGACGACATAACCGCCATTCATCGCGACTCCAGAGTCGCCGCGCGCATAGATGCCGCCGCCGTTTCCGGGGTTGGCGGTCGTGGGGGTCGACCCGGTGGTGGTGCCCGCGCTGTTGAAGCCGATGTTGCTTCCGGTGATGACGAGGCTCGCGTCGTCCAGATAGATGCCGCCCCCGGAGGCGCCTGCCGCGTTGGTCTCTACGCTCACACTGGTGCCCGACAGCAATACGCCGGTGCCGTCGCCGACGGCTGCGATGCCGCCGCCGGAAATGGCAGCCGTGTTGTTTTCGACGGTGGTCGTCCCGAACAGCGACACGCTCGCGCCAAGGACGGCGAAGATGCCCCCGCCGTTGGCCGCGGTCGAGTTGCCGCTGATCGTCGAATCCGTGATCGTGAGCGACGTGGCACTCGGCGTGCCACGCACGAAGATGCCCCCGCCATTTCCGCTCCCAACACTGTCGGAAATCGTCACATTGTTGAGCGCGACGGACTGAACCGCTCCAATGTAAAGGCCGCCGCCGGTGAAATCGGAGCCGTTGGTCAATGTGATGTTTTCAAACGTGAACTGATCATCCGCGTCGCCGAGCACCCGCATCACGCGCGATGCTGCATCGCCGTCGATCGTGATCGCACCACCGCCATTGATCGACAGGGAGTCGGTTACATCGAGCTGTCCCAGTGACAGCGTGATGGTCCCCGACAGGCCCGGATCGAAACCGATGGTCTGCGCACCGCCCAGAGCGTTGGCGGCTTCGATCGCTTCGCGCAGTGACCAGGTGTTGCTGTTCCCGTCATCGCTGAAATCGTCGAGCGTGTTGACGGTGTAATCGTAAACTTCGGGCATCTGATGGTACTCCCAGTGCCGCGACATGAATCGATTGGTTTAAAATTGTCAGTTCAAAAAGGACTTATGCCCACCGCGGCAACTGCGGACTCTAACCCACTGCCGAGACGTTAAGTCCTGTTCCCAATCGCGCCAACGAAAAAATCGCGCGTCGCCCGATGTTGCAATCAAAGCACGCGATCAGCCTCGCAATCGGGCAATCTCACCGTAGCCTTCGCCGGGAAATTCGGCATCGAGCTCGGTCAGCCAGACCGGATCGGGCAGTTGGTCGGGCGGCGTCCCCTCGTCGATCAGTGTCAGAATCAGGCTGCGCGCCTCGGATCGCACGCCGGGGTCCGAGGCGTTCAGCATCAGCATCGGGGCCATCGCCCCCTCGCCACGGTCGACAAGCTTGCGGCGGATATAGGGGCTGGCGACGAACCGCAAGAGGCCGAGGTCGACGCGCCGATCCTCGCCCCCTTCGACATAACCGGCCGCGTCGTAGAACGGATCGAACCCCTCGACATCCACTTCGATCTCGAGGTCCTGAACGATGGGGTCGATCATGGCGACATTGGCGTTGTCCGGCAGCGCCTTGAGCGCCGCAAGGGTCCGGTCGACAGCGGCCTGCACGGCGGGCGTCGGTTCCGGGTGAACCTCGGTCCAGTCGGCCACGATCCGTTTGTCCATGTCTTCAAGCCCCGCAATCGCGCTGTCGAGAAAGACGTTCATCTCGGAGGTGTCCGAATACCGCATCGCCCCGACGAGGGCGGCGAGCGCGGTCAGGGCGATCGGCACCCAGAGCGGTGCGCCAAGAGGCCCGAGAAACTTCGCAAGCAGAGCGCCCGCACCGAAACACAGGGCGACAAGCGCAAACTGGACCGCGGCCATGATCGCCAGTGCCGCCTGACCGGACGGCTGGCGCAGGTCGGGCCGACGGCTGGCGGCGATGAACAGCAGAAAGGCGAGTGCAAAGACGGGGAGGGTGGCGAGTGGGTGGGCGGACCAGCCCGACAGGATCGGACCGGCGTAGAGCGGTACGAAGACGAGGGCCAATCCGGCACGCGTATAGGGCCCGAACGACACCTGCCTCACTCCTCCAAACATCGCACGCACCCTGTCACTGACCCAACGGAGATGGGTGAGGGGTCTAAAGTGCAGGGCTTAAGTTTCAGTTACCCGAAGTCGCGACGAGCGCGGCCTTCGCCTCTCTCAGTTCGGATTTGGACAACGCCTGACGGTTGAGGTCAAGAAAGGCGGCCTGAATTTCCCTGCTTTGCCCAAGGTTTGCGCGTTTCACAGGGTGCAGCCGGGCGCGCAGTTCGGGCGGCACGCGGGCAAGGTCCAAGAGCGCCCCTGCCGGACCCTCGGGCAATGTGCCCCAGTCTTCGAGCGCGGCGATGGCAACCGGGATCGGGTCGAGCGCGCGTGCCATGCGCTGAGCCTCTTCGGCAGGCGAGGCGAGGGCGGGGAAATGCGCGCGGAACGTCTCGTAATCGTCGGTCAGTTTGATCGACCGCAGGAGGTGGCCATAGACCGACCTGATCCACGCCTCCCGCTCGCGGGTGGTGTAGAAAAAGGTGATCTCGACGTCCGGGCCGAACCGGCGGCGCAGTTCGGCGATGATCGTGTGGGCGAGTTTCAGCGACGGGCCGAAGTACGAGGTCATGAGCGCGCCGTTCACCTGATGGTGGCCAGGCATACCCCCCGAAAACGTCTCGCGCGACAGGACGATCAGGTCGTGATCCGGTATGGATTTCAGAAACTTGCGGATCGAACGCCGGAACCTGACGAGCCGCCAGGCATAGGGTCTTTGGGCATAAATCCGGGCATCTGCGCCTGCACCCTGAAAGTCCATCTTGCCGTAATAGGCCAGCACGGGGGCGAGGGTCGCGCGGTTCGCCTCCATGAAGTCCTGCAGGCTCGTCGTGCCGGTCTTGTGATACCCGGCATGGACGATGACGCGGGTCATTCCGGGAACGTCCCCTCCGGCGGGTCGATGACGATGCGGCCAGCGGTGAGGTCGACGGTCGGCACGGCGGCCAAGGTAAAGGGGACCAGCACGGGGGATTTGAGCCCCGGTCCCGCCACTTCGATCAGGTCGCCCGCGCCGTGGTTGTGAACCGCACTGACGCGCCCGACCTCGGCCCCGCCAGTGTCCATGACCGTAAGACCGATGAGGTCGGCATGGTAAAACTCGTCATCCGGCAACGACGGCAGCGCGTCACGGTCGGCATAGAGCCGCACGCCCTTGAGGGTGTCGGCCTGTTCCTTGGTCATGATCCCGTCGACGTCGGCGGCGAAGCCGGTCTTGACCGAACGGGTCAGGGTCAGAGTGAAACTGCGCGCCCCGTCCTCGGTCCAGAGCGGCCCATAGGTCTCGATGTCCTCGGGCTCAGCGCAGAAGGATTTTACGCGCACCTCGCCGTTGACCCCGAAGGATCCGGCGAATGCTCCGACGCAGATGCGATCCTCACTCACGGGCTGAGGCTCCCCCACAGATGCAAAAGGCGCGGGGCCATGTAACCCCGCGCCCAGATATTTTCCAAGCGAAACCGGAGCTTACTCCGCGGTTTCCTCGGCAGCGGCTTCTTCGGCCGGTGCTTCGGCAGGGGCGTTCGCAGCTTCTTCAGCAGCTTTGGCCTTTTCAGCCTTCTCTTCAGCGCGTTCCTGAGCTTTCTTGCCCGGCACGGCCTTGTTCGGGTTGTTGCGCTCTTTCTTCTCGAGCACGCCAGCGGCTTCGAGCATACGGGCGACGCGGTCGGTCGGCTGGGCGCCTTTGTCGAGCCAGGCTTTGACGGCGTCGAGGTCCATCTTCACGCGCTCTTCCGAATCCTTCGGCAGCAGCGGGTTATAGGTGCCCAGCTTCTCGATGAAGCGGCCGTCACGTGCCATGCGCGAGTCGGCAGCGACGATGCGGTAGAAGGGGCGTTTCTTGGTGCCGCCACGGGCGAGGCGAATTTTCATAGCCATGATGTGTTTCTCCTGAGCTTAGCTATGGAAGGGGGTTAAGCCCCTGATTCCTGATGTTTTTCGTGATGGTGAATGACTTCCTGAATGATGAAGTTCAGGAAAGCCTTGGCGAATTCAGGGTCGAGGTCGGCCTGAATCGCCAGATCTTCGAGACGTGCGATCTGCGTTTCTTCGCGCTTGGGATCGGACGGGGGAAGGTCGTGCTGTGCCTTGAGTTTCCCCACGGCCTGCGTGTGCTTGAACCGCTCGCCCAGCGTATAGACGAGGATCGCGTCGAGACGGTCGATCGAGGCGCGATGCTCTTTCAGCAGCTCGGCCGCACGGGCGGTGACGTCGGTGGTCATATCGGTCTCCAACTGGCTCATGCGTAGGCCTCGATCCCGCCGTCGCCGCCCATCGGCGCGTGGCGATAGACGCGGCAGTCGTGGTCGATGGCGGCTTCGGCCACCGTGTCGCGGTAAGCGCCGAGGGTCTCGGCCAGTCGGGCCGAGCGGTCGTTGCCTTCGCCGACGTAGGACACCAGACGCTCCAGCCGCAGGGTGTTCAGCGCATGGGTGCGCGCGGCCCCGGCAGCCTCGGCGGCAAACCCGTGCCCCTCGGCCTCGGCGGTCAGGAAAAAGCCAAGCTCCGGCTCCTGATCGCCCGGTTCCATGTTCACCAGAACGAAGCCCGCGACATCGCCCGTGTCCTTGCGTGTGACGGTCCAGAGCCCGTGACCACGCAGAAGCCACCCGGCCACAGCGCAGGTGAAGTCGAGGTAGGTATCCTCGCGGTTCATCGGCCCGTCCATATGAACGGCGCGCTCAGACCCCATGATCGCGGCATAGGTCGCGAAATCGTCGAGCGTCGGCGCGCGCAGGGTCAGGCGCGGCGTGTCGAGCACGGGCAGCATCGCCTGCAGCCGGCCCGCGAAGATCGCGGCCGGGCCAGAAGCGGGCAGTTCCCATGGGTTCGACACGACGGTCGTCATCAGTGCGCGGCCCCAACGGAACGGGTGCGTACAGGGCGCGGGGTAGTCACGCGGCCTGCGGTCAGCGCGAAAACGATATGTTGGATGAAGCTGGTCATCTTACTTTTTCTTTCCAAAACCGGACAGGTCCGTGGGGAGGTTCATTCCCCCCATGTTGCCCATACCGGGGAAGCCGCCCGCGCTGCCCTTTTGGGCGAGCATCTTGGCCGCTTCGTCGAGTTTCTTGGGATCCTGGAACTCGGTCGGGTCCACGTCCTTGCCGAACATGGATTTCATCGCGTTCTTCAGCATCCCGCCTTTGCCCATCTTGCCGAGCTTTTTCATCATGTCGGACATCTGACGATGCATCTTGAGCAGTTTGTTGAGGTCCGAAACCTCCATCCCGGCACCCGCCGCGATCCGCTTTTTGCGGCTCGCCTGCAGGATCTGGGGATTGCGGCGCTCGTGCTTGGTCATCGAGTTGATGAGGGCGATGTGACGGCGCAGCATCTTGTCGTCGAGCCCGGCCTGCGTCAGGCCCTTGGCGGCTTTACCCATGCCGGGGAGCATCCCCATCACGTTTTCCATGCCGCCCATCTTGATCATCTGCTCGAACTGGCTTTTCAGGTCGTTCATCGAGAACTGACCCTTGGCCATCCGGCGCATCATCTTTTCGGCCTGCTCGGCCTCGATGGTTTCCTGTGCCTTCTCGACCAGCGCGACGATGTCGCCCATGCCGAGGATACGGCCTGCGATCCGGTCAGGTTCAAAGGTTTCGAGCGCGTCGAGTTTCTCGCCCACACCGACGAAGCGAATGGGTTTGCCGGTCACCGCTCGCATCGACAGCGCCGCACCGCCGCGCCCGTCACCGTCCATCCGGGTCAGGACGACGCCGGAGATGCCGACCTTGGCGTCAAACTCTTCGGCGACTTCCACGGCGACCTGACCGGTCAGACCATCGACGACGAGAAGCGTTTCGCGCGGGTTCACCGCCTTCGACACATCCTCGACTTCCTGCATGAGCACTTCGTCGATCTGAAGGCGACCGGCGGTGTCGAGGAGGTAAACGTCATAGCCGCCCATCGTGGCCTGCTGCTTGGCACGCTTGGCGATGTCGACGGGCTTCTGCCCCTCGACGATCGGTAGCACGTCGACGCCGATCTGGTTGCCCAGCACTTCGAGCTGATGCATGGCCGCCGGACGGTAGACGTCGAGCGAGGCCATGAGGACGCGCTTGTTCTCGCGCTCCTTGAGGCGTTTGGCCAGTTTACCGGTCGTGGTCGTCTTACCGCCACCCTGCAGACCGACCATGAGGATCGGCGCGGGCGCGTTGTCGATCTTGAGCTTGCCGGGGTCTTCCGCGCCAGTAAGCACGGCGACCAGTTCGTCATGGACGATCTTGACCACCTGCTGGCCCGGCGTGACCGACTTTGTCACCGCCTGCCCGGTGGCCTTGTCCTGCACCGCTTTAACGAAGTCGCGCGCCACGGGGAGCGACACGTCGGCCTCGAGCAGCGCCACCCGCACCTCGCGCAGGGCGGTCTTGACGTCATCTTCCGACAGCGCACCTTGTTTCGTCAGCCGGTCAAAGACACCGGACAGCCGATCTGAAAGGCTCTCAAACATTGCGGCTCCTTTCGCCGTATTCCGTTTGCACCCCAGATAGGGGCAGGTGCGCGTGAACTCAAACCAGTAGCGCCCCCGTGGGCGCAACGCGCTGACGGAGGGCGATCCCGGCATAAGCCATAGGACCGGAAGCTTGCGACTTCCGGGAGTTGATGCGGGCTTTAAGCGGGTAGCGGCCATGAGTCAAGCATGCTTGCCTCCGCGGGCCCTCTGTGCGCTCATCGCCTCATGGACAGGGGCGTCATCTACGTGGCCACAGGGGCCGACTACCGCGATCTCGCGGTCGCGTCCGCGCGGTCTTTGCGGGTGGTGGAACCCGAACTGGCGGTGGACCTGTTCACCGATGCGCCCGAGATGGTGCCGGAGGGGCTGTTCGACGCCGTGCATCCCATCGCCGATCCGCATGACCGGTCGAAACTCGACTGTATGGCCCAGACGCGGTTCGCCCGGACGTTGTTTCTGGACTGCGACACGCTGGTGGTGAACCCGCTGGGCAATCTGTGGGACATTCTCGACCGGTTCGATCTGGCGCTGGCGCATGATGTGCGCCGCACTTCGGACCTGATCCGGGCGGGCCATGCGGTCACCACGCCCTATGCCTTTCCGCAGCACAACTCGGGCGTCATGCTCTATCGCCGGTCCGAGGCGATGCGCGCCTTTCTGGCCGAATGGGTGCGGCGCTACGTGGCGGCGGGCGGCTATCGCGATCAGCCGGTGCTCAAGGACCTGCTCTGGGAGTCGGACTTACGGTTCTACGTCCTGCCGCCCGAGTTCAACCTGCGCCGCGTGACGATGCTCGACGCGTGGGAGCCGCTGGATGCGCGCCCGACGATCCTGCATTCGCATCGGTTCATGGACCATATGCGCCACGGCGAGACACGGATTTCCGACGTGGTGGCGTTGATGGATGCCGAGCGTGCGGCGCTGGAGGCGGAGTGGGATACGGCAGGCGGACGCGACGATCATCCGATCCGGCGGTTCGACCCCAAGGACGACTAGCGCACTCCGAGCCAGTCGTTGATCGCATCCGCGACGGGTTGCTTGTCGCCGGAGGAATAGATCTGCGTGATCGGGTGCCGCCCCGCCGATTGGCCTGTGTCGATGACCAGCGTGACGCGGGCCGTATCCGACAATTCCTCAACGATGGCGCGGGACACTTCCGACAGATCGTGGCGCACGCGCTTGGTGCCGAAGATCGAGCGGTTACGCAGTTCGACCCAACCTTCGGGGCGGTGGAACACGGCCTGCGCGCGCCGCACGAAAGCGCCGAAACCGACGCCGCCGACCACCACGCCCAGACCGATGACCAAGATGCCCTTCGCGGTATCGCCATCGGCAAGGATCAGAAGCCCGAAGACGATGAAGCCGATGATGAACCCGATCATGGCGAAGCTCATCAGGACCGGGCGAAAATCGATCACCAAGAGGTCGGGGGTGTTCTCGGTCACCTTCATCGGTCGAGCCAGTCGTTGATCGCTTGTGCCGCGCGCGCGGGCGTGGGGCCGGGCATGAAGGCGCGGGTCAGCTGGTGGCGGCGGGTGCCCACGATCAGCACGGTGCGCGTGATCGCGGGGCCGTCGTGGGAGCGGATGGTGTCGATCTCGGCGCGCTCGACGCCTGCGAGTGGCAGAGTGCGGCGGGTGACGCCGCCTTGGTCGAGCCAGACAAGGTCGACGGTGCTCAGCGTCCGGTCGAAGGTGACGGTCGTGTGGGCGAGAAAGTCAAAACGCACGGCAAAGGCTAGCGCGAGGGCGAGGGCGAGTGGGACGAGGGCCCAAAACGAGCCGTGCCACGCCACGTCGATCGCGATCGCCAGAAGACCGCCGGACAGGGCTGCGAGAAGCAGCATCAGACTGCGCGGGCGGTGCTCGATCGCCAGCCTGTCTGGGCGGTTCGAAGCGATCCTCATTCCACCCCCAGCCAGCGGTTGATCGTGTCCTTGCAGCGCTGGTGCCCCGGTCCGTTGGAATAGGCCAATGTCACCGGATGGTGGCCAACACTTTCACCCTCGGGAATGACGAGCACGACGCGCCAGGTGTTCGACGTGCCGGAGCCGCGAAGAATATCGAGCTCTGCATGGGAAATCTCGGACAAGGCGTGTCGGACCTTTTCGGTGGAAAACAGTGATTTGCGCCGGAGTTCGACCCAGCCCTCGGGTCGGTGGAATACCACCTGAACGCGCCGGACGAAAAGGGCGTATGCGGTCAGGCCCAAGCCGCCGCCGAATGCGCCAAAGATCAGCCCGGCCCACATCCCTTCGGAGACGAGGTAAAAGCCGACGGAGACAAAGACGAGGATGAACAGGATCAGGATGATCGCAAAAAGCACCGGCCTGTCGTCGACGATCAGGAGGTCGGGGGTCTCGGTCGTGACTTTCACTGCGCGGCCTCGAGCCAGTCGTTGATCTTTTGCGCCGTCTGCGCGTGGGCCGGCCCGGAGGAATAGGCGAGCGTCACCGGGTGGAGCCCGGCGCTTTCGCCCTCGTCGATCACCAGCGTCACACGGTAGGTGCTGCCGCCCTCGGACGAGCGGCTGCTCTCGACAATCGCGCGGGAGATTTCGCGCAGGTCGTAGCGGACCTTGCCCGAGCGGAAGACGTTTTTGCGCCGGATCTCGACATAGCGTTCGGGGCGGTGGAACACGACCTGCACCCGGCGCACGAAGACGGTGAAGAACAACAGGCCCATGCCGCCGCCGAAGCCCGCAAAGAACAGGCCCCACCAGATGCCCTGCGCCACCATCATCACGCCCGCGACCATGAAGGTGAGAGTGAAGAGGATCAGCATGATCGCGATCAGGACCGGGCGGTCTTCGACGATCAAGAGATCAGGGGTGTTGGTGATGACTTTCATCGGGAAGCCTCGGCGCGACGGTGTGCGCAGGCTAACGTGGCCGGGTCGCAAGGGGAAGTTTGTACCAACATCCTTCGCGAAACACGAAATCCCGACCTTGTCTATCCCCACCGACCGTGGTTTTTTCGCGACGACATGTTCACATGCGCACAGGAGGCGACATGCAGGATTGGGACGGGCTGCGCACGGCCTTCGAAGTGGTGCGGCACGGGACGGTTTCGGGCGCCGCGCAGGCGCTGGGTGTCCACCACGCCACGGTGATCCGCCATATCGACGCGCTTGAGACGCGGCTGGGGGTCAAGCTCTTTCAACGGCACGCGCGCGGCTACACGCCGACCGAGGCGGGCGAGGATCTCGCGCGGGTCGCGCAGGCCACCGACGATCAGTTCGCGCAGCTTGCCGCGCGGCTGTCGGGGCAGGGGAGCGCGGTGCAGGGCGAGCTGGTCGTCACCACGCTCGCCTCGTTCACGCGGCGGCTGATGCCGGTCCTGGCGGAGTTTCAGGCCGAGCATCCGAACGTGACGCTCGTGTATCGCACCGGTCGCCGCATCTTTCGGCTGGAATACGGCGAGGCGCATGTGGCGATCCGGGCCGGGAGCCCGCCCAAGGAACTCGACAACGTGGTTCAGGAACTCGCCGAGCTCAGGACCGCGCTCTATGCCGCGCCGTCCTATATCGAGCGGCGGGGGATGCCGACCGAAGCCGATCTTCTGACCCACGACTTTGTCGGGCCGGATGACGAGCAGACCGGTGCGCCGGGTCTGCGCTGGATGGTGGCCAATGTGCCGCGTGACCGGGTGGTGTTCCGCGCCAACGACGACCAGTCGCTTTACGAAGCCCTGCGCGCGGGTGTCGGGCTGGGGTTTTCGCCGGTCGAAGAGGCGGGACCCGATCTGGTCGAGGTTCTGCCCCCGCGCGAGGAATGGGCGGCGCACCTGTGGCTCGTCACCCATGTCGATCTGCACCGCACGGCCAAGGTTCAGGCGCTGACCCAGCACCTCAAGACCAATCTCAAGGACTGCGGATGATCGACCGCTTCGGGGGCGTCGAGGCTGTCAAAGGCCACGGCGCGATGGTCGCCTTTTCGGTTCTGGTGGCCGGCTCATTCACCTTGGGCCACCTTACCGCAAACCTGATGGACCCGGTCGCCTATATGGCGCTGCGCTTTGCGCTCGCCGCCGCGATCCTTGGCGTGATCGGCATGGCGACCGGGGCGATCCGGCTGTCCGACGCGCGCGCGCCGTGGCGCTGGCTGGTGCTGGGCGCGGTGTTCGGGAGCTACTTTGCGCTGATGTTCGAGGGGCTCAAGACGGCGATGCCGGTCTCGGCCTCGGCCGTCTTTACGCTGGTCCCTATGATGACGGCGATCTTTGCGTGGCTCCTGCTGCGACAGGTCACCACGCGGCGGATCGCGCTGGCGCTTGCCGTCGGGGCCGTGGGTGCGCTCTGGGTGATCTTCGAAGGCGATCCCGCGCGGCTCGCGGCGTTTCAGATCGGACGCGGCGAGGCCGTCTATTTCATCGGCTGCGTGTCTCATGCGGTCTATGTGCCGCTGATGCGCAAGTTCAGCCGGGGCGAGAGCGCGATTTCAGCTTCGTTCTGGGTGCTTGCAGCCGGGTTCGTGGTGCTCGCGGCCTATAGTTTCCGCGATCTGGTCACGACCGATCTTGGGGCGATGCCGCCGATCTTCTGGATCGCGCTCGCCTATCTCGCCATCGGGGCGTCGGCGATGACCTTTGTGCTTCTGAACTTCGCCAGCATGCGGCTGCCGGGGGCCAAGGTCATGGCCTATACCTATCTCACCCCCGGTTGGGTGATCCTGTGGGAATTGGCCTTTGGGCATGGTCTGCCGGGACTTTGGACTCTTCTGGGTCTGGTCATCACGGCCATCGCGATCCTCATGCTTCTGAAGCACGAGGGCTGAGGTCAGCGCCGCCGCAACCGGTCGCGGATCGACAGGACGGCGGCGTAGCCTGCCAGTTCCATGCGCGCGCGGCCCTCGATGATGTGGCCGTCGAGTGTGCCCTCGAAGGTTGCGGCTCCTTCCCAGACCGACAGTCCGCCCGGCAGTGGAAGCTCCTGATCTTCGATACGCGGCGACAGGGTGAGGTCGAGCGCGAGGTCGGGGACATGGATCGACCATTGGACCGGATAGCGCGCTCCCGTCGCAGGGCTGCGCCAGACCTTGAGTGGCGTGGCCTCATGCCCTTGTGGAAGCGCGATCGGCTGGTCGCCATCGAAGAGCACGGTGGTCGCCGCGTGGGTCTGGCCGGTGGGCCGGTCATGGTGGCGGTTCAGCATCAGGTGCCAGTCGGGTCCGAGGGAGAGCGCGAACCAGTCCCAGCCCAGCAGCGATTTGCCGCGCGCCGCGTCTTGGACGAGCCAGCCGTCGAGGGTGCCCCATTGCCGGTCGAACCAGAGGGTGCCGGTGACGTCGTCGGACCCGATCCGCCCGGTGAGCGGCAGGGCCGGGGCGCATTGGTAGTGGTAGTCGGCCGTGTGTCCGGGGGCGAGGCCTGCAGCATCCTCGTGCATTGCGACGGGGGGCATCGGCATATGTGCCTCAAGCCCAAGACCCTCGCCCACGGGCAGGGTCAGGCGCAGGAGGTCGCGGGAGGGATCATGGGCAAGGAGCAATCCGCCACCGCTGGCTGCGAAGGGATCGGAACCGAAGCGGAGGCCTTTGGGATCGACGGTGAGCGCCGGATGGCGGGCGACGAGGGCGCTGACATCCTTGCGGTGCCGACTGAGCGCGAGGCTCAGAAGCCCCGGTAGCCACGGCGACACGCAGCTGCGCGCCACCTGTCGGGCGATGCGATCTTCGATGGCGAGGATGCCGGGGGTGATGCGGGACTGCAGGTGCGACCGTCCCGTGGTCTCGTCCAACAAATGGGTCAGGATCACCGAACCGTCGATGCCGTCCACTTTGGCACGAAACAGCGCGAACATGATGCTGAAGCGGTTCTGCGCACCTGTCACATGGCCCTGGCCGAACCACCATTCGAGCTCGGCCCCCGGCACCGGGTCGAGCCACAGGGGGCCCATGCGCAGCGGTGCGCCGGTCTGGTTCGGTCCATCCATGCGCGGGATATTTCCCCGCCGGATGGCCGCGCGCAAGGGGCTTCAGCGGAACCGTGCGGGTGCGCATGCCTCGACGATCTGGCGGTCGAATTCCGGTGCCGTGCCCGAGGCCAGCGCGGCGATGAGCCACCCGGCTGCGGGCGCGGTCTGAAACCCGTATCCGCCCTGACCGGCCATCCAGAAGAACCCTTCGGCCGTCGGGTCTTCGCCGATCACGAGCTGGCGGTCGGGGGCGAAGGTGCGCAGACCGGCCCAGTTGGCGAGCATCCGGGTGACTTCGCCGGTGATATGCTCTTCGAAATGCATGAGGCCCTCGGCCAGCACCATGTCGTCGGCCCATGCGTCCATCGGTTCGCAGGGGTCCTCTTCCGCAGGCGAGACGATCAGCGCGCCCGCGTCGGGTTTGGAATACCAGTTCTCATGGGCCCCGGTGACGAGGGGCCAGCCGCTTGCGTCCACATCGCCGGGCACGTCGATCCGGGCCATCGAGCGGCGCAGGGCGCTGAAGCCGATGGGGGCGATACCGGCCATCTCGGCCACGGCATCGACCCACGGGCCTGCGGCATTGATGATCTTGCGTGCGCGGTAGGTGGTGCCGCCGGCCTCGACCTCCCACCCGTCGCCCTTGCGGATGGCGGTGACGGGGGCGCGGGTCACGATCTGGCCGTTGGCGCGAATGTCTCGGGCATAGAGTTGCAGCAGCGCGTCGGTGTCGATGTCCCACGCGTCTTCGCGGTGTCCCGCTGCGGTGATGACATCGCCGTCCAGGATCGGCATGAGCAACAGGGCGTCGGCCACGGAAATCGGGTTGAGCGCCAGATTGCCAGCGACTTCGGCAAAAGCCTCGTCCTCGCCCGCGCGCCCGATCGCCATGATGCCGCGCGGTTTGGTCAGCCCGGTGTCGTGCAGCGCATCCGCCGAAGCGACGGTCAGCGCCGTGACAGACGCGGCGCCATAGGTGGGAATGAAAATGGCCGCCGAGCGCGATGAGGCGTGGAAGCCAAGGGCCTCTTCGCCTTCGAGCAACGTGACCGTTCCGTGTTTGGCGAGCGAGGCGCCCGCGCATAGTCCGGCGATACCGCCGCCGATAATGATAAAGTCGTCCATCGCGGCACAATGTCACCGGCCCGGGGGGATGAAAAGGGTTTGGGGGCTAGACGGGAACCCTGCGGCTCTGCGAACGTTGAGCCAACCGCTTGCTTTCAAAACGCCGCAAAAGGAGCCCGCACATGGATGCCCGATTGCTCGCCTTCATCATCATCACGCCGTTCTTCGTGGCCTTCGTTTACGCCGGAATCCATGAATACTTGCGCTATAAGGCGGAAGGTAAGGCAAGCTACGGGCTGGTCTATGACGAGGAGACCGGTACCACCCATGTGACCGGAATTTCGGAAGATCAGGAGGCTTACGACCCTGAGGACTTCGATCCGTCCGAATACAATGACCCTGATGTCAAAAACGTGAACACCTCAGAAGACGAGGGCGCCGAGAAACGTCGGGCCTGACCCGCCAAGGCGCCGTGCTCGGCGCGAAAGAAAAAGGCCCCGCGCGAGGTTGCACGGGGCCGCAGTCCGGCTCTGACAGGGATGCAAGGGGTCAGAAGCGCGGGCCGAAATCGTCGGAGGTGATGACGCCGTCGCCGTTGCGGTCGCGGCGCTGGAGCCAGTCGGCGGTCGCATCGGTGAATTCGGCCAGAGACAGCGCGCCGTCACCATCCGCATCCATCTGGGCGTGATCGCCGGGGCGTTCGTTTTGGCCCATCCGACCCTGACCGTCGTGCTGGCCCATCATCTTGCCTTGGCGCTGGCCCATGCCGCCCTGATGGCCCATGCCCGCACGCCCGCCATGAGCTTGGTCGGCTTGAGCGGTCCGGCGCATCTCGGCCCCGGTCGCCTCCATCTGTGCCTGTTCGGTCGTGTCGAGCGTGCCGCTGTCATCCGCGTCGAAAGCCGCGAAACTGTCGGTCCGGTGCTGGATAGCCTCGGCCAACGTGACGCGGCCATCGCCGTCAGCGTCCCATTGGGAGAGAAAGTTCTGACCGCGCCCGTCCGCCAGTGCGGGCAGGGCGATAGCTGTTGCGATGGCGGTGGTGAGCAGGGTGGTGCGAAGCGTGAACATGTCGGTCTCCTATCCGGTCGTTTCGAAACATATACGGTTGATTGAATGTGTTCCGTCGTGCCTGCGACCGCCTGCCGCAGCGTGGGACAAAAGGCCCAACAAAAAAGGCCCCGCCGGAGCGGGGCCTTTCGTTCAAACTGAGGTCGCGATCAGTTCGGGATCGTGCCTTCGATGCCTTCGACGTAGAAGTCCATGCCAGCCAGCGTGCCGTCATCGGCGGTTTCGCCTTCGGCAAGCCAGGCCGAGCCGTCCTGCTTGTTCAGCGGGCCGGTGAACGGGTGGTACTCGCCCGAACCGATGGAGTCACGCAGCGCTTCGGCTTCGGCTTTCACCTCGGCCGGAACCGCGTCGGTGATCTCACCGATGCCGACCATACCAGCGCCGATGCCGTCCCAGGTGTTGTCGCTTTCCCAGGTGCCGTCCATGACCGCTTTCACGCGCTCGATGTAGTAGGGCGCCCAGTTGTCGATGATCGACGAGACGCGCGGCATCGGGGCGTATTCGGACATGTCCGAGGCCTGACCGAAGGTGTAGACGTTGCCAGCCTCCTGCGCGGCGGCCTGCGGGGCGGTCGAGTCGGTGTGCTGCAGGATCACGTCAGCGCCCTGTTCGATCAGCGCCTTGGCGGCGTCGGCCTCTTTCGCCGGGTCGAACCAGGTGTAGGCCCAGACGATCTTGAACTCGACATCCGGGTTCACCTTCTTGGCGTGGATGTATGCCGAGTTGATGCCACGGATGACTTCCGGGATCGGGAACGAGCCGATGTAGCCGATGATGTTCGACTCGGTCAGGTTGCCCGCGATATGGCCCTGAACGGCGCGGCCTTCGTAGAAGCGGGCCGAGTAGACACCCACGTTGTCGGCGGTCTTGTAGCCGGTGGCGTGCTCGAACACGACGTCCGGGAATTTCTCGGCGACCGCGATGGTCGGGTCCATGTAGCCGAACGACGTGGTGAAGATGATGTCGGCGCCCGAGAGGGCCATCTGGGTGATCGCGCGCTCGGCGTCGGCGCCTTCCGGCACGTTTTCCTGATACACGGTTTCGACCATGTCGCCGAATTCTTCCTCGACGGCCAGACGGCCTTGGTCGTGTTCGTAGGTCCAGCCGCCGTCGCCGACGGGGCCGACGTAGATGAAGCCCGCCTTGACGGGTTCGCCGTGGCTTTCGGCCTGAGCCACGCCAGTCATGGCGACCGCGAGCGCGGCGCCTGCCAGCAGTTTGTTGACAAGTTTCATGTCAGTCTCCCTTGTTGGATGTCTGTGGTTCCGGTTCCGGATCGCGCGGGTCGAGTTTGGTTTCGGCCTCGAGCAGCGCGGTCGTGACGATGGCCGCCGGGACCGCGAAGATCCCGAGACCGATGAAAAGAAGGAGCGTGGTCAAAAGACGCCCGCCCGGCGTGATCGGGAACATGTCGCCATACCCGACCGTGGTGAAGCTTACCACCGACCACCAGAGCGAGGCGGGGATGGACGAGAAAATCTCGGGCTGCACCGGGTTCTCGAACACATAGATGCCGACCGCCGCGACATAGAGCAGAAGCGTGGACATCACGCCCCAGACCACCAGTTCCGACTTCACCCGCCCGAAGGCCTGAAGCAGCCGGTTGAGGGCGGGCGCGGTGTCGAAAAGCTTGATGAGGCGCAGGAGCCGGATGAGGCGCAGCACCCGCACGGCCTGAAACGCCGGGATGAACATCAAAAGCGCTGGAAGCCATGCCAGCAGATCGACGATGCCCCAGAAGCTGAACACGTAGCGTCGCGGGCTCTTCGCGGCGTAGAGCCGCAGAAAGTATTCGGCGGCGAAGATGAAGACGATCGTTATCTCGAAGGCGTAGAGGCCCGAGCGAAGCTCCTGCGAGATGGTCGGCACCGTCTCCATCGCGATGGCAAAGGCCGATGCGAGCACCAGCATGTCCATCGCAAAGGCCACCGTGCGGCCTACCCGTGGGTGTGTCCCATCGAGGATCTGCAAAATTTCGGTGCGTGACACTCATCCCTCAGACCGTTGGGCCTCGCTTCGTACCGGGGCCGTCAATGTGACGCATGGAACACCCGACCGAGCGATCCCGGAGCCCCGTGATTGCCCCGAACGGAGATTATGACCAGCACGAGAATGGTCACAAGGTAGGGGCTCATCGACAGGTACTCGACAGGAATAGTGGAACCGGCTGCCTGCAAATTGAGCTGTAGCACGGTGATCCCGCCGAACAAATAGGCGCCGAGCAGAATGCGCCACGGACGCCACGAGGCGAAAACGACGATGGCGAGGGCGATCCAGCCCGCGCCCGACGTCATGCCCTCGACCCACTGCGGCACGCGCACGAGGCTGACATAGGCACCACCGAGACCGGCCATCGCGCCACCGAAGGCGATGGCCATGAAACGCACGCGCACGACCTTGTAGCCCAGCGCATGGGCGGCCGAGTGGTTCTCGCCCACCGCGCGCAGGACGAGGCCCATGCGGGTGTAGGTGAGCAGATACCAGACCGCCGCGACGATCAGGAGCGACACATAGACCATCGGGTCGTGGCGGAAGAGGATCGGGCCAAGCACCGGGATGTCCGACAGGATCGGAATGTCGAGCTTGGCGAATCCCGGTGCCTTGATGCCCACGTAAGGCTTGCCGATGAGGGACGAAAGCCCGAGCCCGAACAACGTAAGGCCGAGGCCGGTCGCCACCTGATTGGACAGGAGCACCTGCGTGATGATCGCGAAGATCATCGACAGCGCCGCGCCCGCGAAGGCCGCGACGATGAAGCCCGCCCAACTGGAGCCGGTGTTGACGCCGATGGCGAAGCCCACGACGGCGCCGGTGATCATCATCCCCTCGACGCCAAGGTTCAGGACGCCCGCTTTCTCGACCACCATTTCGCCCAGTGCGGCGAGCAGGATCGGGGTCGAGGCCACCATGAGCGAGGCGATGAGAAGGATCGGGTTGATCGAGCCTAGGTCCATATGCGCCTCCTAGCGAGCGGTGCGGGCGTGCGCCCGCGCTTTATGAGCCGCGCCTTCGGGCGCGGCGGTTGCCGGGGCGCTGCCCCGGACCCCGGGATATTTCGAGACCGGAAAGACCATCATTTCGCGACCTCCGGCGTGCCGATGCGGATGCGGTAGTTGGCGAAGACGTCCATCGCGAGCAGGAAGAACAGGAGCATCCCTTGGAAGAGCTGGATCGCGGCGGCGGGCATGCCGAGCATGAGCTGGGCGAGTTCGCCGCCGATATATGTGAGCGCCATGAGGAGGCCCGCGAGCAGGATGCCGATGGGGTTCAGACGCCCGAGGAAGGCCACGATGATTGCGGTGAAGCCGTAGCCGGAATTGAAGTCGATCGAGATCTGGCCAGCGGGGCCGGTGACCTCGAAGAGGCCTGCGAGACCGGCGAGTGCGCCCGCCATGCCGAGGCAGAAGATGATGAGCCGGGTGGGCGAGACGCCTGCGAAACGTGCGGCACGGGGCGCTTCGCCCGCGAGCCGGATCGCGAAGCCCATTTTGTGGCGCGACATGAGCACATAGGCGAAGATCACCGCGACGAAGGCGGCGACGACGCCCCAGTGCATGCCTGTGTTCTCGAAAATCTCGGTGTTGGAGGCGGCCGGGAAATCGCGGCGGAAGTTGCGCGAGCCGGGAAAGCCCATGCCGTCGGGGTTTCTGAGGAGGCCGGACGACACGCTCGCGAGGATGTTTTCGGCCACGTAGACCAGCATCAGCGAGACGAGGATTTCATTGGTGCCGAACCGGGTCTTGAGGATTGCCGGGATCATCGCCCAGACCCAGCCGCCGAAAGCGCCTGCGAGCACCATGAAGGGAAAGACGAGGGGGCTTTCCGACGGGTAGAGCGCGAGGCCAGCGCCTGCGCCGACCACGGCGCCCATGATGTATTGCCCTTCGGCGCCGATATTCCAGATCCCCGCCTTGAACCCCAGCGCAAGGCCGGTGGCGATCAGGATCAGGGGGCCGGCTTTGACGAGAAGTTGGGGCCGCGAATAGGGGCCGAACTGCGGATCGAAGAGCGGGTCCCAGAAGATCGTGCGGATCGCCTCGAACGGGTTGGCACCCAGAATGGCGAACATGATGCCGCCCGCGATCATCGTCGCGACCACCGCCATGAGCGGGGTCAGGGCCGAGAAGAGCCGCGAGGGGGCGGGGCGTTTTTCGAGACGAATGAGGCTCATGCGTGGGCCTCCTCGGGGTGGGCCACGTCCATGTCGTGGGCGCCGCCCATCATCAGGCCGATCGCGTCGATGGTGATGCCTTTCGCCGGGCGCGGCGGGGCGAGGCGGCCCTCGGTGATCGCGGTGATGCGGTCGGAGACTTCCATGAGTTCGTCGAGGTCCTGAGAAATGCAGATGACGCCCGCGCCTTTGGCCGCGAGGTCGAGGATCGCCTGCCGGATCGCGGCGGCAGCGGCGGCATCGACGCCCCATGTGGGCTGGTTCACGACGAGCACGGTGGGCCGTTGCAGAATCTCGCGACCGATGACGAATTTCTGGAGGTTGCCGCCGGAGAGCGCACCTGCCGCGGTTTCGGTACCCGGCGTGCGCACGTCGAAGGCCTTGATGACGCTGGCCGCGAAGTCGCGCGCCTTGCCCCAGGCGACGAAGCCGTTCTTCGTGAGCTTCTCGCGGATGTCGCCGGTGAGGAGCGCGTTTTCGGTGAGGCTCATCTCGGGCGCGGCGGCGTGGCCCAGACGTTCCTCAGGGGCGGCGAGCAGGCCGACGGCGCGCCGGGCGTTGGGGCCCATGCGGCCCACCGGTTTGCCTTCGAGCGTGATCGTGCCGGGGGCTGTCGTCCGTTCGCCCGACAGGGCCGCGAGCAGTTCGTCCTGTCCGTTGCCCGCCACACCTGCGACGCCGAGCACTTCGCCTGCCTTCAACTCGAACGAGATGTCGCGCAGGCGGGTGCCGAATTCGTCGGCGGGGGCGAGGGTGAGGGTGTCGACCTTGAGCAGCACGTCGCCGGGCGCCGCGTAGTCGCGGGAGGGTACGTGGAGCGTCTGGCCCACCATCATCTCGGCCAGTTCGCGGGCGGATTTTTCGCGCGGATTGCACTCGCCCACGACCTTGCCGAGCCGGAGCACGGTGGCATGGTCGCAGAGCGCGCGGATCTCTTCGAGCTTGTGGGAGATGTAGAGGATCGCGGTGCCCTCGGCCGAGAGCTTGTTCAGCGTCTTGAACAGGATCTCGACCTCCTGCGGGGTCAGGACCGAGGTCGGCTCGTCCATGATGAGAAGCTTCGGGTTTTGCAGGAGGCAGCGAATGATTTCAACGCGTTGCCGTTCTCCGGCTGACAGGTTGCCGACCCGGCGCGTTGGGTCGAGCGGTAGGCCGTAGGCCTCGGACACATCGGTGATTTTCTTGGCGAGTTCGCGCATCGGCGGCGGGTTGTCCATGCCGAGCGCGATGTTCTCGGCCACGTCGAGGGCGTCGAACAGGCTGAAGTGCTGAAACACCATCGCGACGCCCGCAGCGCGGGCAGCGTGAGGGTTTGCGGGCTCGAACGGCGTGCCGTTCACCTTCATCTGGCCGCTGTCGGGTTTGACGAGGCCGTAGATCATCTTGACCAGCGTGGACTTGCCCGCGCCGTTCTCTCCCAAGAGCGCATGGACCTGACCCGGTGCGATGGCGAACGACACGTCGTCGTTGGCGACCACGCCCGGATAGGCCTTGGTCAGCCCCTCAATCGCCAGATAGGCGTCTGTCATCCCCTGTCCCCCTGTCCCCTCGCGCGCTGTCCCCTGCGCGTGCGACGTCTTTCACGATATCGGCAGCCACCCCCAGCGCAATCGCGGCCGGGTGTTTGCCCAAGCTCTTGTCCCCGATGGGGCAACGAATGCGGTCAATTTCGGCAAACGGGTGGCCCGATTGCTGCAAGCGTTTGCGAAACCGCGCCCATTTGGTGGCCGACCCGATGAGGCCCGCGCTCGAGAAGCCCCGCACGAGCAGGGCGTCGCAGATGTTCTGGTCGAGCGCGTGGCTATAGGTCATCACGATGTGATGCGCGGTCGGCGGCGCGAGGCGCGTGGCTTTCGCGATGTCGGGGACGGGAAGGGCGGTGACGCCCTCGGGTATCACGTCGGGGAACCGCTCGGGCCCGGTGTCGATCCACGTGATCGCGAGACCGGGGAGCGTGGTCAGGGTCGAGACCAGCGCCCGGCCGACATGGCCCGCGCCCCAGATCCACACAGGCGCGGGCATGGTGGTGATCGGTTCGATCATCCAGCCGTCGACGAGGGCCGGGGCGGGCGTCGCGCCCTGATTTCGGGCATGGGATTGGATGTGCTGGACTTTCAGCGACGGCTCCGCGTCCGCGATGGGGCGGCAGAAGGTGTCGCCCTCGGGAAGGGTGTCCTCGGAAAACCTTTCCCACAACAAACGCACACGGCCACCGCAGCATTGGCCCATGTCGGGGCCGAGCGCGACGGTGCGGGTGGCACGGTCGCGGGGCTCGGTGAGCATGGCGCGGGCGGTCGCGACCGCTTCGTACTCCAGCGTCCCGCCGCCGATCGTGCCGTCCTGCCCGGTGGCCCAGACGATGACGCAAGCGCCGACTTCGCGCGGGGCCGAGCCTGCGACTTCGGCGACGACGACGCGCACCACCGGGCCGTGGTCGGCGATCAGTCTGGTGAGGTGGGCGCGGTCGAAGCTCACGGTGCGCCCCGTGTGCGAAGGGGGAACCGGGAGGGCCAGCCCTCCCGGACCCTCCCGAAGTATTTTGGGAACGATGAAGGGGTGAGGGTCATGTCCGCACCTTCTTGGCCGCCATGTAGACGCGTTCCGGTGTCGCGGGCGTGTGGAGGTTCGGATAGGCCTCGCCACAGGCCGAGATGGCGTCGGAGAGCGCCATGAGGGCCGAGATGCCGAGCATCAGGGGCGGTTCGCCCACCGCCTTGGAGCGGTAGATCGTCGGCACGTGGTTCTCGCCGTTCCAGAGCGCGACGTTGAACACGTCCGGGCGGTCCGAGCAGGCGGGGATTTTGTAGGTCGAGGGCGCGTGGGTGCGCAACACGCCCTTGTCGTCCCACACCAGTTCCTCGGTGGTGAGCCAGCCCGCGCCCTGCACATAGCCGCCTTCGATCTGGCCCACGTCGACCGCCGGGTTCAGCGACTGGCCGACGTCGTGGAGGATGTCCACGCGCAGGATCTTGTTCTCGCCGGTGAGCGTGTCGATCACCACTTCGGTGATCGCGGCGCCGTGGGCGAAGTAGTAGAACGGATTGCCCCTGCCGATCGAGCGGTCCCACGATATGTCGGGTGTGGCGTAGAACCCGGTGGCCGACAGGCTGACGCGGTTCTCATGCGCCATCTTCGCGGCTTCTTCGAAGGTGAAGACGGTGTTGCCCGCAATGACCTTGCCGCCCTCGAAGATCACGTCCTTGGGCTTCACCCCGTCCACCGCGACGAGCCGTGCGATCCGGTCCTTGATCTGGTCGACGGCGTTCTTGACCGCCATGCCGTTCATGTCGGACCCGGACGAGGCGGCGGTGGCCGAGGTGTTGGGCACCTTGGACGTGTCGGTTGCGGTGATCCTCACGCGGCCCATGTCGATGCCGAATTCGCCCGCTGCCACCTGCGCCACCTTCTGGAACAGGCCCTGTCCCATCTCGGTGCCGCCGTGGTTGATGTTGATCGAGCCGTCGGCATAGACGTTCACCAGCGCGCCCGCCTGATTGAGGTGAGTGAGGGTGAAGCTGATCCCGAATTTCACTGGCGTCAGCGCGATCCCTTTCTTCAGGATCGGGTTCTTGTCGTTCCACACCCGGATCGCATCGCGGCGCGATGCGTAATTCGCGGTGTCGGCCAGTTGCTTGACAAGATCGGGTAGGATGAAGCCTTTGACCGGCTGGCCATAAGGCGTCTCCTGAGGTTTGGATTTCTTGTAGAAATTGGCCTGCCGGAACTCCAGCGGGTCCATTTTCAGCCGGTGGGCGAGCTGGTCCATCACCCGTTCGATTGCGACCATGCCCTGCGGCCCGCCGAAGCCGCGGAACGCGGTGGCCGAGCAGGTGTTGGTCTTCATCCGGTGCGAGGTGATGCGGATGTTCGGAATCCAATAGGCGTTGTCGGCATGCAGCATCGCGCGGTCGGCGATGGCGAGCGACAGGTCCTGCGACCAGCCGCAGCGCACGTATTGGTCGAATTCGACCGCGACGAGCTTGCCCTTGGCGTCCACCCCCGCCTTATAGGCTATGCGGAAGTCGTGGCGCTTGCCGGTGATGACCATGTCGTCGTCGCGGTCGTAGCGCATCTTGCAGGACTTGCCGGTCAGATGCGCGGCCACGGCACAGGCGACGGCGAGCGCATTGCCCTGACTTTCCTTGCCGCCGAAGCCGCCCCCCATCCGTCGGGTTTCGACCCGGACGGAATGGAACGGCGTGCCCAGCGCCTCGGACACCTTGTGCTGAATTTCGGTCGGGTGCTGGGTCGAGGTCGCCAGCACCATGTCGCCGTTGTCCTGCGGCGTGGCGAGGCTCACCTGTCCTTCGAGATAGAAATGCTCCTGCCCGCCGATCTCGATCTTGCCTTCGATGATCGTGTCGGCCTTGGCCATCGCCGGGTCGACCTCGCCGCGCTTCCATGTGAGCGGGCCGCCCTCGAAATAGCTGCGCACGGCGATGGCGTCGTCGATGGTCAGGATCGCAGGCTTGGGGTCGATGGTGATCTCGGCCTTGGCGGCGGCTTCACGCGCAAGGCGGTGCGAGGTGGCGACGACGAGAAAGATCGGCTGGCCGTGATACTGCACGTCGCCGGGGGCGAGGAGCGGTTCGTCATGGGCGGCGGACGAGATGTCGTTCATGCCCGGCAGGTCGGCAGCGGTGATGACGCGCACGACGCCCGGTGCGGAGCGCACGGGGTCGAGGTCCATCGACGTGATGACGCCGCGGGCCACATGGCTCAGACCAAAGGCGAGGTGCAGGCAATCGGCGGGGACTGGGATGTCGTCGATATAGCGCGCGGCACCCGTGACGTGCAGGGGGGCGCTGTCGTGGGGAAGGGGTTTGCCCATGCTCATGGCGCGACCTCCCGTACATCGGTGACTTGGCCCTGATCCTCCATCCACACGCGTTCCAGCATGTTGGCGGCGGTTTCGAGCCGGTAGTTGGACGAGGCGCGCATGTCGGACATGGGCCGGAAATCCTCGGCGAAGGACCATTTGGCATTGCGCACGGTCTGGATCGTCCACGGCTTGCCGATAAGGGCCTTTTCGACCGCTTTTGCGCGCAGGGGCGTGCCAGCCATGCCGCCGAAGGCGATGCGCGCGGATGTCACGTTTCCGTCCTTCACCCGGATGTTGAACGCGCCCAGCACGGCGGAAATGTCCTGATCGAACCTTTTCGACAGCTTGTAGACCTTGAGCCGGTCCTCGCCCTCTTCGCGCGGGATCACGACCGCTTCGACGAACTCGCCGGGCTCGAGGTCCTGCTTGCCGTATTCGAGGAAGAAGTCTTCGAGCGGGATTTCGCGCGTGTCGTCGCCGTGCCGGAGTTGCAGCATGGCGCCCAGTGCGATGAGCGGCGGGGGCGTGTCGCCGATGGGCGAGCCGTTGGCGATGTTGCCGCCCACGGTCGCCGCTGCCCGGACCTGCGCCGAAGCGAAGCGGTCGAGCATGGCCGAGAAGGACGGGTAGCGTTTCGCGATGGCGAGGCGGAAGGCCTCGACGCTGGCCGCCGCGCCGATGCGGATCATGTAGGGCGCGGTTTCGATCCGGCGCATTTCCTCAATCTGGCTCACGAAGATCACGGTGCCCAGATCGCGCAGGCTCTTGTTGACCCACAGGCCCACGTCGGTCGCACCTGCGATGAGCGTGGCATGGGGATGGGCGCGCAGCAGTTCGGCCAGCGCCGCCGTGGTGGTCGGCTGGAAATCGTTGGCATAGCCACGCAGGGCGGGGCCGGTCGGGATGTCGCGCAGCCATGTGGGCACCGGGCGGCGCGCGGCGTTGGACGCAGCGCGCACGATCGGCGCATAGCCCGTGCAACGACACAGGTTGCCCGCGAGTTGCAGGTCGTGGTCCGTCTCGCCGTTGATCTGGCCCACGGCCATCGACACCACGAAACCGGGGGTGCAGAACCCGCACTGGCTGCCGTGATGTTCGACCATTGCCTGTTGCACCGGGTGCATTTCGCCATCCGGGGCGGACAGCCCTTCGACCGTGGTGAGCGTCTTGCCGTTGATCTGCGGCAGAAACAGGATGCAGCCGTTCAACGCCCGCGTGCCCGCGTCGTCCGTCACCATGACGGTGCAGGCACCGCAGTCGCCCTCGTTACAGCCCTCTTTCGTTCCGGTGAGCCCGCGCGTTTCGCGCAGCCAGTCGAGCACCGTCGTGGTCGGCGACACGCCGGTCAGCTCCACGGTCTCTCCGTTCAGAAGAAACGCGATATCCATGCCCTGTCTGTCCCGCCGCTTTACTGTTTTCCCCGTCGTGAGTCCTTCGATGCGGCGTAGAAGGATCGGGTTAGCTAAAGCAGGAAAGCGCAGATTTTGGGCTCTGTCTACCCGGCGGCCTGTTTCATGGGCGCGCCAAACGCCTGAAAACGCCGCCGAACCGGGCGTCCGACGGCGTTTTGCCTGTTTGGTGGGCAGGTGGGGGTCAGAGCGTGGCCGCCAGCGCGCCCCATTGGTCGAGCGCGATGGCCCATCCTTCCTCGAACCCCATTTCGGCGTGACGGTCCCGCGTGGCGGCGTCGGAATGGAGCGAACGTGCGGTGATCCGGGTGCCGCCCTCGACGGGTTCGAGCAGATAGATGCCGGTCATGAAGCCACCTTCCTTGGGGTGAAAGCCCGGTCCCATCGTGTCCGTGAAGGCAAAGGCGCGTTCGGGTTCGGCGATCAGCACGCAGCCGGGACCGGCATCCTGCGTCTCGCCATCGGGACCGAACATCGGCGTATGCATCGTGCCGCCCGGCCGGGCGTCGATGGTCGCTCCGCGCACCTCCCACGGTTTCGGGCAGAACCACGATTGAAGCAAATCGGCTTCGGTCAGGCAGCGCCAGAGCGTGGCGGGCGTGGCCGCAACGGTGCGGGTCAGTTCGAGGTCGGTGTCGGGATTGAAAGCGAAGAGGTCCATGAAATGCTCCGATGTCAGGAAAATTGTGCGGCGAGCGCATCGAGTTGCGCCGTAACACCGCCCTTGCGCATGTCCGCGCCGTCGGAGGGCGGGAAGAACGCGCCATGTTCGGTGTAGGTCAAGCGGCATCCCGCCTCGACCGCGTCGAACTGGACCGTGACGAGCGATGTGGAATGAACCCGGCCGTCCCAAGCCATCGAATAGGCATAGGCGATGCGCTGGCCCTCGACGATGTCGAAATAAGTCGTCGCATTCTCGTGCATGCCCGCGCCGGGGCCGACCTCGAGGCGGAAGGCACCGCGCTCGGTCCCGCCGACACGGAAATCGAGCGTGTAGCTCTTGGTGGCCCAGTCCGGTCCGTCGCTGTTCACGAACCATTGCCGCTTGAGGTCCTCTTCGGCAAAGGCGCGAAACACGCTGGCGGGTGACGCGCCGATGGTGCGGGTGAGGGTGAAGTCGCCATATTCGATGGTCATGTGCGGTCCTCGACATAGTGGGCAAAGTTTTCGATCGACGTGGCCCACCCGCCTCGGGTTCCGGCGAGCATCCCATCTCCCACAAAGGATGTGGTGAAGACGTCGAGTGTCAGGCGCGTTCCCGCCTCACTGGACGCGAAGTTGACGCCGATTTGCGCGACCGCGAGCGGTGTCTCGCCCTTGCGCACGAGTTCGGTGAAGCTGACGGCGCGGCGGTCGTCGACCTTGTGGTAGCGGGTTTCGACCATGAAGGTCGGGTCCGAGATCGGGCCGCATCGATGCAGGCCGGTGCCGCCATCGCGCGGGTCATGTTCCAGCACCTCGAACACCTCGTCGGGCGAGGGCGGCGACCAGATGCTGCGGGCCTCGGCATCGAAGAAGGCAGTCCAGACCGAGGCCGGGCTGGCGACGATGGTGCGTTCGAGGGTGAAATGATCGCTTTGAAAGCTCATGTATCCTCCTCCAGAAACGGGTTCGTCTCAGCCTCGATGCGTTTCGCGACCGCTTCCAGACGATCCAGCCGGCCCTCCCACACACGTTTCTGGCGGTCGATCCATGTCTCCGCAGGTCCGAAGGCTTGGGGGGTGAGCGCGACGATGCGCTGACGCCCGACCTTGCGGGTGGTGACGACGCCCGCGTCCTCCAACCGGTCGATGTGTTTGAGGAACGAGGGCAGCGCCATGTCGTGCGGCGCGGCCAGTTCCTTGATCGGCGCCTCGCCACGCGTAAGCCGCTCCACCACATCGCGGCGGGTCTGGTCGGCGAGGGCCGCGAAGAGCATGTCCATTTGGTTAGCCATGAAGCTAACTATTCACGCAATGCGAGTCGGTGCAAGAAAAAAGTTATCCATGAGGCTAACTGTTTTCCGGGGCGATGGCCGAAAGCGCATCGAGCGTCGCGATGCCGTCGTCCCAACTGGCGAGCGCGCTGGGTTCCGACCCTTCGGCCTGCATCAACGTGGCTTCAAGGCGCGTGCCGGACGCGATCTCGTGCAGGTCGATGACAAGCGTCGCGGGGTTAGCCGCGCCCGTAGGCCGATACTCGGCGGAGAGCGCGGTCGTAATGACCAGCCGTGCTGCGGGCTGCACGTCGATCACGCAGGCCGCGAGTGTCTCGAGCTTGGCGCCCGCACGGGCGAGCGTCAGGTCGTAGCGTCCGCCGGGGCGGGGTTCGACCTGCGCCCCGGCCATGTCTTCGCCGAAGGGCCGAAACCATTCCACCAGAAGGCGGCTGTCCGTCAGCCCGCGATAAAGCGCATCGGGCCGCGATTTCAGATAGCGGGTCGTTCGGACTTCCTGATTGGGTCCGGGAATCATGTCTGCCTCATGTCCTGTTTTGCGCGATGTTGAGGCTCTTGTGGCGAGACCGTCCATCACATTTGCGGACCGGTGACGATCCCGGCTTGCTCCCGCCGACCGGGGGCCTAGTCTGGGCGTATGGCTGCCACTCCCCGATTCATTCATCTCCGCGTCCACACCGAATACTCGCTTCTCGAAGGCGCGGTTCCGGTCAAGAAACTCGCCGGTCTGTGCGAGGGCATGGAGATGCCCGCCGTCGCCGTGACCGACACCAACAATATGTTCTGCGCGCTGGAGTTTTCCGTGACCGCGAGCGGGGCGGGCGTGCAGCCGATCATCGGCTGTCAGGTCACCGTGGGCTATGATCAGCCCGCGCCGGGCGAGCAAGCGCGGCCGGGCGCGCCGGTCGTGCTGCTGGCGCAGAGCGAGGCGGGTTACGAGAACCTGATGAAGCTCAACACCTGCCTGTATGTCGACAAGCACGGAGCGCTGCCGGAGGTGACGCTGGATCAGTTCGAGGCGCATTCCGCGGGGCTCATCTGCCTGACCGGCGGGGCCGAGGGGCCGATCGGTCAGCGGTTGCAGCAGGGCAACCGGGCCAAGGCGCAGGAGCTTATGACGTGGTTCCACCGGGTGTTCGGCGACCGGCTTTATATCGAGTTGCAGCGCCATCCGGGCGAGGGCGGGGCGCTGACCCTGCCTGAACAACAGACCGAGCGCGGGTTCGTGGAAATGGCCTATGCGATGGGTATTCCGCTGGTCGCGACGAACGACGTCTATTTCCCCAAGACCCAGCTCTACGAGGCGCATGATGCGCTGATCTGTATCGCCGAAGGGGCTTACGTCGACCAGCAGGAGCCGCGCAGGCATCTGACGCCGCAGCATTATTTCAAGAGCCCGCAGGAAATGGCGACGCTGTTCGCCGATCTGCCGGAAGCGTTGGAGAACACCGTCGAGATCGCCAAGCGCTGCGCCTTCATGGCCTATCGCCGCGATCCGATCCTGCCCAAATTCGCCGACGACGAGGTCGAGGAATTGCGGCGGCAAGCGAACGAAGGGCTGCAGGCGCGGCTCGCGGTCATTCCGCATGCGGTGTCGCCCGAGGAATATCAGAAGCGTCTGGATTTCGAGCTTGGCATCATCGAAGGCATGGGGTTCCCAGGCTACTTCCTGATCGTTGCCGACTTTATCAAGTGGTCCAAGGACAACGGCATTCCCATCGGGCCGGGCCGGGGGTCGGGTGCAGGCTCGCTCGTGGCTTACGCGCTGACGATCACCGACCTCGATCCCCTGCGCTATTCGCTGCTGTTCGAACGGTTCCTCAACCCGGAACGTGTGTCGATGCCCGACTTCGACATCGACTTCTGCATGGACCGGCGGGAAGAGACGATCCGCTACGTGCAGGAGAAGTACGGACGCGACAAGGTGGGGCAGATCATCACCTTCGGTGCGCTTCTGTCCAAGGCCGCCGTGCGTGACGTGGGCCGGGTGCTCCAGATGCCTTATGGGCAGGTGGACCGGCTGTCGAAGCTGATCCCGGTCGAAGGCGTGAAGCCGGTGTCGATTACGCAGGCGCTCAAGGACGAGCCGCGCCTGCGGGAAGAGGCGCGGGCGGAGGAGGTCGTGGAACGGCTTCTGCGCTATGCCGAACAGGTCGAGGGGCTTTTGCGGAACGCCTCGACCCACGCGGCGGGTGTGGTGATCGGGGACCGGCCGCTCGATGCGCTGGTGCCGCTTTACCAAGATCCGCGTTCGGACATGCCCGCGACCCAGTTCAACATGAAATGGGTCGAACAGGCCGGGCTCGTGAAATTCGACTTCCTTGGCCTCAAGACGCTCACCGTCATTCAGAACGCCATCGACCTGATCCACGGGCAGGGGCGCGACCTGCACACCGGGCCGGACGGGACCGCGCTTTACGAGCCGCCGGAAGGGGCCGAAAACCAGATCAACCTGATCCCGCTGGACGACGAAAAGACCTATCGGCTTTACGCCAGCGCCAAGACGGTCGCGGTGTTCCAGGTGGAATCGACGGGCATGATGGATGCGCTGCGGCGCATGAAACCGACCTGTATCGAGGACATCGTCGCGCTCGTGGCGCTCTACCGCCCTGGCCCGATGGAGAACATTCCGACCTATTGCGAGGTCAAGAACGGGCTGCGCGAGATTGAATCGGTCCATCCGCTGATCGACCACATCCTCGAAGAGACGCAGGGCATCATCGTCTATCAGGAACAGGTGATGCAGATCGCGCAGGTCATGGCGGGCTATTCGCTTGGCGGCGCCGACCTTCTGCGTCGCGCGATGGGTAAGAAGATCAAGGAGGCGATGGACGCCGAACGCCCGAAATTCGAGACGGGTGCGGCCGAAAACGGCGTCGACAAGAAGAAGGCGAGCGAGGTCTTCGACCTTCTGGAGAAATTCGCCAACTACGGCTTCAACAAATCCCACGCGGCCGCCTATGCGGTGGTCAGCTACCAGACCGCATGGCTCAAGGCGAACCACCCGGTGGAGTTCATGGCGGGCGTCATGAACTGCGATATTCACCTGACCGACAAGCTGGGCGTCTATGCCGAAGAGGTGCGCCGGGGGTTGGATATCGAGATCGTGCCGCCTTGCGTGAACCGGTCCGAGGCGATGTTCAGCGTGTCAGAGGGCCGGGTGGTCTATGGCTTGGGGGCTTTGAAGAACGTGGGCGTCGAGGCGATGAAGCTGATCGTCGAAGCGCGCAGCATCGAAGGGCGCGAGAAGCCTTTCGTGAACCTCTACGACGTCGCCCGCCGTGTCGACCTCAAGCGGGTCGGCAAACGCCCGATGGAGATGCTGGCGCGCGCCGGGGCCTTTGACGAGCTGGACGCGAACCGGCGGCGGGTGTTCGAAAGCCTCGACGCGCTGGTGAGCTATTCCGGCGCAATCCACGAGCAACGCGCGAGCGCACAGGTCAGCCTGTTCGGCGAGGCGGGCGACGACCTGCCGGAACCGCGCCTGTCCAACGCACCCGACTGGCTGCCGAACGAGCGTCTGGCCGAAGAGCACAAGGCGATCGGGTTCTATCTGTCCGGTCATCCGCTCGACGATTACATGGCCGCGTTGAAGCGCAAAGGCGTCGTGACGCTGGAAGAACTGACCAGAAAGGTCGAGCGCGCGCCCTGCGTCGCCAAGATCGCGGGTGCCGTGTCGGCCAAGCAGGAACGCAAGTCGGCCAAGGGCAACCGCTTTGCCTTTGTCGCGATGACGGACCCGACCGGGGCCTGCGAGATCACGGTGTTTTCCGAGACGCTGGAGCAGAACCGTCAGTTTCTGGAGACCGGCATGAACGTCGTGGTCACGGTCGAGGCGACTTATGAAAGCGAGCAGTTGAAACTGCTCGCGCGGTCTGCTGCCCCGGTAGACACGGTGGTGCAGGACGCGGGCGGCATGGCGCTCAAGGTCTATGTCGACAGCCCCGGCGTGGTGGCGACGGTCGCAGGGCTGCTGGAGTCGGCCCGCGAACAGGCCAAGGGCGCGCGGCCCGGTGCCGTGAGCTTCTGCCTGATGGACCCGACCCTGCCCGGCGAGGTCGAGATGGACATCGGCGCCGAGTTCCCGCTGAACCCGCAGATCAAGGGGGCGCTCAAGTCGCTCTCGGGTGTCGTGGACGTCGAGGAAGTCTGACGTTTGCCAAAAGGTGCGGGCCGAGGCCCGCGCTGTGTAAGCCTGATCCGCCAGAGGCGGCTCAGGCGGATTGGGGCGCTGCCCCCGATCTCATTTGCAGGCAAATGAGACCTCCCCCGAGGTTTTTTGAAACAGAGAAGGGATATGCGCGCCGTGGCACAGGCGCGTGTGCATCGGCACGACTGAACCATTTCGGGCGCTGGGCCGTTATCAGTCGGACACAAGGACAGGTTCATGCACGACGATATCACCTCCGACGACCGGCCCACGCCCGATGAACGGGTTGAGGAAGAAGAGCAGCAGGAGGAGATACGCGAAGCCTCCAAACTGTCGCCGACCACGATCTATGAGGTGATCCGGCTCGACGGGGAAGAGGAGCTGCGGCGCAATCGCCTGTCGCTCATGTGGTCGGGGATATCGGCGGGGATCGTCATCAGCCTGTCGGTTCTGGGCGAGGCGATCCTGCGGTCGAACCTGCCCGACACCCCGGCGCGTTATCTGATTGAGAACGTGGGTTATTCGCTGGGATTTCTCGTGGTGATCGTCGGGCGGATGCAGCTGTTCACCGAGAATACGTTGACGACGGTTCTGCCGCTTCTCGACAAGCCGGGATGGCGCATTCTAGGGGCGACGGCGGCGCTTTGGGTGATCGTGCTGGCGGCCAATGTGATCGGGGCCTTCGTGGTCGCGTTGTTCTATGTTCACGCCGGGGCGATCAACGCCGATCTGATGGCCGCGATGGTGGCGCTGTCGGAGCATGCGATGAGTTTTTCGCCCGGTCAGGCCTTTGCCAAGGGAATCCCGGCGGGGGTTCTGGTGGCGGCGATCGTCTGGATGATGCCGCAGGTCAAAGATGCGGCGGTGGCGATCATCGTGATCTTTACCTGGCTCATCGCGGCGGGGGATTTTACCCATATCGTCGCGGGTTCGGTGGAGATGGCGCTGTTGATCGTGCGCGGCGATCTGGCGGTACTGGATGGGCTCTTCGACTTTTTCATCCCGGTACTCGCGGGCAACGTCATCGGCGGCACCGCGATTTTCACCATGCTGATCTATGGCCAGACCCGGCGCGACCGGGGGTACTAGGCTTACCAGTGCGGCGGGCGTTGGTCGGCAAGTGGCACGGTGCCGCCCGCGTCGAGTTCCTGTTCGGCGGCGCGTTCCATCAGCATGTGCAGGCGGCGGGTCAGGGTGTCGAGCAGCTTGTCCTGCCGGGCGATCACGTCCGACAACTCGTCCACCGTACGGGCGAGATAGGCCACCTGTTCTTCCAGATCCGTGATGCGGTCGGTCATATCCGTCTCCCTTTGATCGGTGTCATAGCGGGCGGCCCGCGAAAGCGCGACACTTTCCCGCGCAAACCGGGAGGTAAGAATGAACCGCATCTTCGCAACCGTGGCCGCGGCCCTGATCGCCAGCACGGCGCAGGCCTATGATGGCGAGCTTTACGTCACTTGCCATCTGGACCCGGCAGGCGACAACTGGGTGGCGCTGAAGGCGGCGCCCGACATCAATGCGCGGCGCCTGATGAAACTGGGGCCTGAGACCTTCCTCGTTTCCACCGATCCCTCCCCGGAGGGCAAGTGGCGGCAGGTGATCGTGCAGCGGTCGATGCAGAGCTGGGATTATTCCGGCCCCATCGGCTGGGTCTACACCGATTACATCTGTTACGTGGACCTGAGCGGGGGCTGAGCGCGGCTTGCCCCGTGGCCGGAACCGGGATATTCCGCCCGCGAACGTTGGACGGGAGCCATCATGGCCAAGCAAAAGAAACAGCCCCGGCCCAAGGCGGAAACGCCGAAGGGCTTTCGCGATTACTTCGGCGCGGATGTCGAGGAACGTCGGCATATGCTGGACGCGATTGCGGGCGTGTATCATCGCTATGGCTTCGATGCGCTGGAGTCGTCGGGGGTTGAGACGGTCGAGGCGCTGGGCAAGTTCCTGCCCGATGTGGACCGCCCGAACGAGGGTGTCTTTGCCTGGCAGGACGAGGACGACACCTGGATGGCGCTGCGCTATGACCTGACCGCGCCTCTGGCCCGTGTCTATGCGCAGCACCGGAATGACTTGCCGACGCCCTATCGCCGCTATGCGATGGGGCCTGTCTGGCGGAATGAAAAGCCGGGGCCGGGGCGGTTTCGGCAGTTCTATCAGTGTGATGCGGATACGGTCGGCACGGCGAGCATGGCGGCAGATGCCGAGATCTGCGCGATGCTGTCGGATGCGCTCGAGACTGTGGGGATTCCGCGTGGTGATTACGTGGTGCGCATCAACAACCGCAAAGTGCTGAACGGGGTGCTGGAGGTCATGGGTGTGGCCGAGGGCGAGGTCCGTGATGCCGTTCTGCGCACCATCGACAAATTCGACAAGGTGGGCGAGGCCGGGGTGCGTGAGTTGCTCGGCAAGGGGCGGCTGGATGCCTCGGGCGCTTACATCGACGGGGTTGGGCTGACCGAGAGCCAAGCCGAGCCGGTGATCCGGTTCCTGACGTCGAAAGGCGACGACAACGCGGCGACGCTCGACAATCTCGCGGGTGCGGTGGGCGACAGCGCCATCGGACAGGAAGGCGTGGACGAGCTTCGCCAGATCGCCGATCTGCTGGCCGCACAGGGCTACGGCCCCGACCGGATCGTCATCGACCCCTCGGTCGTGCGCGGCTTGGGTTACTACACCGGCCCGGTGTTCGAGGCCGAGCGGACCTTCGAGATTCTCGACGACAAGGGCCGCCCGCGCCAGTTCGGATCGGTCGCGGGTGGCGGGCGTTATGACGACCTCGTCGCACGGTTCACCGGGCAGACCGTGCCCGCAGTGGGCGTGTCCATCGGTGTCGACCGCCTGCTCGCGGCGCTTCGGGAAAAGGGCCGGATGGGTGGCGTGGCCGAGGGCCCTGTCGTGGTCACCGTCATGGATCGCGACCGCATGGCCGATTACCAGTCGATGGTCGCAGAGTTGCGCACTGCGGGCATCCGGGCCGAGGTCTATCTGGGCAATCCCAAGAACTTCGGCAACCAGATGAAATACGCCGACCGCCGTGGCTCCCCCATCGCCGTGATCGAAGGCGGAGACGAGAAGGACCGGGGCGTGGTTCAGCTCAAGGACCTGATCTTCGGGGCCAAGATTGCCGAGAACGCGACGTTGGAAGAGTGGAAGGACCGCCCTTCGCAAATCGAAGTTTCGCGGGCCGATCTGGTCACCGAAGTTCGAAAAATGCTGGACGGCCAGAATGGCTGACACACAATCAAAGGCCGCTGTCCGGGCCGAGGCGGCGCGGCTTCTGGCCCTGTTCGAGGGGCAGGGGGCGCAGGGCGTCGAGACGCCGATCCTGCAACCGGCTGAGACGCTGCTCGACCTCTACGGCGAGGACATTCGCGCGCGGGCCTATGTGACGTCGGACCCCGTGATGGGCGAGGCGATGCTGCGGCCCGACTTCACCGTGCCCGTGGTTCAGATGCATATGGCCGAAGGGGCGGAGCCTGCGCGCTACACCTATGCGGGCGAGGTTTTCCGTAAGCAGGAGGACGATCCGCACCGCGCTCCGGAATACATGCAGGTCGGCTACGAGGTGTTCGACCGGACCGATCCGGCGGCGTCGGATGCCGAGGTGTTCGGTGTGTTTTCCGACATTCTGGCCCCGCAGGGGCTGCGCGCCGCGACCGGTGATCTGGGGATCCTGCTCGCCGCCGTGCGCGGGCTGACCACGACCGAGCGGCGGCGCAATGCGCTGCTCCGGCACCTGTGGCGGCCGCGGCGGTTCCGCACGCTGCTCGACCGGTTCGCAGGTAAGACGGCGAACCCCGAGGGGCGCAACGCGCTTGCCGATGGTGATCCGCTTGCAGGTGTCGACGCGCCTCTGGTCGGCTTGCGCTCGCAGGCGGAAATCGAGGAACGGATCGCGGCATTGCGCGAGGATATGGCGACGCCGCCGATCCCGGAGTCGGAGGTCGCGCTTCTCAATGACCTGTTGTCGATGCGCGAGACCATGACCAACGTGTGCGAGAACCTGCGCGATCTCGCAGTCGACATGCCGTCGATCCTTGGCGCGGTCGAACGGTTCTGCGACCGGTGCAAAGCGCTCGAAGAGCGGGGCGTGGATGTCGAGAACCTCGACTTCGAAGGGTCGTTCGGGCGCACGACGCTGGAATATTACGACGGTTTCGTCTTTGGCTTTTATGCCGCGAGCCGCCCGGACCTGCCGCCGGTCGCCACTGGCGGGCGTTACGACGCGCTGACGCGAGTGCTCGGGCGTGGTTCGGAAATTCCGGCGGTGGGCGGGGTGATCCGCCCGGAACTCTTGCTGGCTGCAGGGGGCAAGTCATGACGATCAAGCTCGGCGTGCCCTCCAAGGGCCGGCTCATGGACAAGACCTTCGACTGGTTCGCGGACCGCGGCGTGACGCTGGCGCGGACCGGATCGGATCGCGAATACGCGGGGGCCGTGACCGGCATCGAAGGGATCGAACTGGTGCTTTTGTCGGCGGGGGAAATCCCGCGCGAACTGGCGGCGGGGCGTATTCACCTTGGCGTCACCGGATCGGACCTCGTGCGCGAAAAGCTGGGGCTGTGGGAAGAAAAGGTGGGCGAACTTGCCCCGATGGGGTTTGGCCATGCCGACCTCATCATTGCGGTGCCCAAGGCCTGGGTCGATGTGACCACGCTTGATGATCTCGACGCGGTCGCGGCGGCGTTCCGGCGCCACCACGGGTTCCGCCTGCGGATCGCGACCAAGTACCACCGCCTGATCCGCGACTATCTGCGCGACAACGGTGTGGCCGATTACCAACTCGTCGACAGTCAGGGCGCGACCGAAGGCACGGTGAAGAACGAAACCGCCGAGGCGATCGCCGACATCACCTCGACCGGCGAGACATTGCGCGCGAACCACCTCAAGGTGTTGTCGGGCGGCCCGGTCCATCGCTCGCAGGCGACGCTCTTCAAGAGCCGCACGGCCGAGTGGGACAAGGACGATCGTCGCATTCTGGCCGATCTCAAGGACCGTCTCGGCATCGACGACTGATCTGACGCGAGGGAACAGGCGGCGCAGCACGGCGTTCTCCCCCTAACAAGGGGAGCGCGCATGTCCGACCAAGACCAAGATCCGAACCGCACCGAACGCCGCAGGACCAAAGGCGCCGCCGCTGCGGCTGTCGGGAGCCGGATCAAACAGGGCGCATCGCGCCTTGGCTCGGATGCCGCCCAGAGCGTCGGTCGCATGAACATGGCCAGCCGGATCGGCTTTGGCCTGTCGGTCATCGCGCTCTGCGCCATTGCGGTTGGCTTCGTCGCGATCCTGTCGCTCACCACACTGGACGAGTTCGAAACGTCCGAACCGGTCGCGCTTCGTTTCGAGGATGCCACCGGTGAGCCGTTGATGGTCCGGGGCGAGATGCCGTCAGGCTATGCGACGCTCGACGCGATGTCCGAACACCTGCCGAATGCGGTCATCGCCATCGAGGACCGGCGTTTTTACGATCACAAGGGGATCGACATGCGCTCGGTCAGTCGTGCAGCGGTGGCCAATGCGGCGGCGGGTGAAGTGGTCGAAGGCGGCAGCACGATCTCGCAGCAGCTTATCAAGATCAGTTATCTGGAGCCGGAGCGGACGTTCCGGCGCAAGTTTCACGAAGCGCTGCTGACCCGGCAGCTTGAACGGAAATACACCAAGGACGAGATCCTCGAGAAATACATGAACTCGGTCTACCTCGGGTCGGGCGCGCGCGGCATGGTTTCGGCTTCGCATGTGTATTTCGGCAAGCCGGTCTCGGACCTCAGCCTTGCCGAGAGCGCGGTTCTGGCCGCGACGATCCAGCTCCCTTCGGCGGTCAATCCCTTTACCGATCCCGAGCGGGTGCGCACACGCGCCTCACAGGCGGTCCACAACATGCTGGCGGACGGCATGATCGATGAGGGCCAAGCCAATGCCGCTATAGCTGACCTTACCGTCATGTCGCCAAGCCGCACGCAGAGCGGGCCCTATGGTGGATGGTTCGCCGATGTCGTGTCGGCCCAGACCGAGACGCTCGCGCAGCGGTTCCGCAACCCCGGCAAGGTGCGCACGACGCTGGAACCCGCGCTGCAGGACCGCGCCGAAGCGGCGGTCGAGCAGGTCTTGGGCGGCACGGGCTATCAGGCGGCGCTTGTGGCGCTCAGGCCCGATGGCGCTGTCGCCGCGATGGTCGGCGGGCGCGACTATGCCGACAGCCAGTTCAACCGGGTGACGCAGGCCAAGCGCCAGCCGGGATCGACCTTCAAAACCTTTGTTTATCTGACCGCGCTTGCCGAAGACTGGTCGCCCAACGACCGGATCGCCGACGCGCCAATCGACATCGACGGGTATGAGCCACAGAACTACGGCGATCGGTTCCACGGCGAGGTGACGCTCGCGACCGCGTTTGCCGAGAGCTATAACGCGGCGGCGGTGAACCTTGGCGCGCAGATAGGGTTCGACCGGGTGGCCGAGACCGCGCGGCTTCTGGGCATCGATGCCGAGATGAGCGAAACGCCCTCGCTCGCGCTGGGCGCGTCCGAGGTGACGCTTCTCGATTTGACCGAGGCTTACGGGGCCATCGCCACCGGGCGCATGCCGTTTCAGTCGCATTTCGTGACGGGCATCGCGACCGAAGACACGGGCGAATTCTATCCGTTCAACTGGCCCGAGCCCGAGATCGGACCGCGCGCCCAGCGGCTGATGGCGGTGCGCGAGCCGATGGCCAACATGCTGCGCGCCGTGGTCACGGACGGAACCGGGAGCGCGGTGCAGGCTGTGCCGGGTGCCGTGGGCAAGACCGGGACGACGCAAAGCTGGCGCGACGCGCTGTTCGTCGGCTGGGGCAATGGACTTGTCGTCGGTGTGTGGGTCGGGAATGACGACAACTCGCCGATGGACGAGGTGACGGGCGGATCGCTCCCCGCACAGATTTGGGCCGCGTTCCTGTCGGGTGACACCAGCGCTCCGGTGGTCGAAGCGCCCGCCGCGACGCCAGAGCCGGAGGCAAGCGAACAGGTGGCCGCTGTCGAGACGCAGAGCGATGCGGGCGACATGGCTCAGGATCGTGTGGGCGACGGGACGGCGGGCGAGCCGACCTTTCCCGAAGGCGTGAAATCGGTCGATGCGCCGCCTTCGCCGGATGAGAGCGTCGAGAGTCTGCGCAGCACCCTGCGTGCGGCGCAGAACGGCGAGCCCATCGACACCGACCGCGTGCGCCAGGTGGTCGCCGATCTGATCTCGCAGACCGGCACGCCGGTGGCGCAGGTCCAGTCCTGCAACATCGCCGCCTGCGACCGGGCCTATCGTTCATTCCGCGCCTCGGACTGCACGTTCCAGCCCTATGGTGGTGGCCCGCGTAAGATCTGCGACCGCTGAACCGATCCCGCCACTGGCGAGGGGCGACGTCAGCCCCTATGTTCGGGGAAAGGCAAAGAGGTTCAGCGTTGATTTTCAACGATATCACGGATGGCATCGTCCGACAGGTCGAGGCGGTGGGGAACGGTGTGAACGAGGCGCTGTTCGAGCCGGTGATCCGGCTCGGCGTCACGGGCCTTAGCCGTGCGGGCAAGACCGTGTTCATCACCTCGTTGATCGCGAACCTCATGAACCGCGACCGGATGCCGGGCTTCCTGCCTGCCGCCGAAGGGCGGATACTGACCGCGTTCCTGCAACCGCAGCCGCATGACGACGTGCCGCGTTTCGACTATGAAACGCATCTTTCGGCGATGACCGGGCCGAACCCGCATTGGCCGCAATCGACCCGCGCGGTGAGCGAGTTGCGCCTGTCATTCCGCGTGAAGCCCGGCGGGCTGTTGTCGGGGCTGCGCTCCCCGCGCACCGTGCATCTCGACATCGTGGATTACCCCGGCGAGTGGCTGCTCGATCTGGGACTGCTCGACATGGACTATGCGACGTGGTCCGAGGACGCGATCAAACGCGCCGAGCCGCGCAAGATGGGGGGCGATTTCCTCGCCGCCGCCCATGCGGCCGATCCGGCGGGCGACTATGACGAGGTAACGGCCAAGACGCTGTCGGCGGATTTCGCCTCCTACCTGCGCGACGCGCGCGAGGCCGGGTTCTCCGATTGCACGCCGGGGCGCTTTCTGCTGCCCGGCGAGATGGAGGGGTCGCCTGCACTGACCTTTGCGCCACTGCCGACGCCAAGCCGTGCGCCGCGAGAGTCGCTCCACCGTGAGTTCGAGCGGCGGTTCGAGGCCTATAAGTCCAAGGTGGTCAAACCGTTCTTCCGCGATCATTTTTCGCGCATCGACCGCCAGATCGTGCTGGTCGACGTGCTGGGCGCGATCCACGCCGGGCCTGCCGCGCTCGAAGACCTGCGCCGGGCGATGGCGGAAATTCTGTCGGCGTTCCGGCCGGGGCGCAACGCATGGCTCACCTCGCTGCTGACCGGGCGGCGGGTCGAGAAAATCCTCTTTGCCGCGACCAAGGCCGACCATCTGCACCACACCCAGCACCCACGCCTGACCGCCGTGATGTCGGCGCTGATGCGCGAGGCCAAGGACCGCGCCGATTTCGCTGGCGCGACCACGGCGGCCATGTCCATCGCCGCGCTGCGGACGACGACAGAAGAGACGTTGGATCATCAGGGCCGCAAACTCGACTGCGTGCGCGGCACGCTTCTGGACACCGGCAAGCGCGCGGCCTTCTATCCCGGCGATCTGCCAGAAGACCCGGCGCGGCTGCTGAAGCCTGCGCGCGACGGGGCCGAGGCGTGGCTTGACGAGGATTACGGCATCATGCGGTTCGCGCCCGCCGAGATCACGCTGAAGCCGGGCGAGGGGCCGCCGCATATCCGGCTCGACCGTGCCGCCGAGTTCCTTTTGGGGGATCGGCTGTGATCGGGGTTCGCATCACACGTGCCCGGCCTTGGGAAACGCCGGTGCTCGCGCGCATCCTGTGGAATTTCGGGGACGAGGCCGCTTGGCTGCCCCGTGTGCGCACCCGGACCGAAGAAACGCGGCTCATTCGCCGGATGGTGCGCCGGGGCTGGGTCCATGTCGCCCGCCGTGGCGCGCGGGTCGTCGGGTTCATTGCGGCGGGTGAGGGCGAGATACACGCGCTCTATCTGTTGCCGGAGGCGCGGGGGCAGGGGATCGGGCAGGCGCTCGTCGCCCATGCACAGGCCCGCTCGCCCCGGCTGGGCCTTTGGGCGCACGCTGCCAACCACCCCGCGCGCCGGTTCTACGCCGCCGCCGGGTTCCGCCCCGTATCGGTGGGCGCATCGAATGACGAGCGCCTCACGGAAATCCGATTTGAGTGGGAGGGCGCGGCATGAGCAAAGGCCCGGTTCTGATCGACCTCGAAGAAGGCGCGCCCGCCAAGGAAACGCCCGCGACTGCACCACCCGTGCCGGACCCGGAGCCGGAGCTGCCGCAACCCCGTGCAATGGAGATGGCCGCCCGGATCGCCGCGCGCAAACCGTCCAAGCTCGCGCGCTGGTTCTGGTCGCTGCTTCTCAGCCTCATCGGCTTCGCGGCCTCGGTGGCGGCGTGGGATTTCCTGACGCGCCTGTTGGAGCGCAGCCCGGTTCTGGGCCTGATCGCGACGGTCCTGACCGTGCTCTTCGTCCTCGTCCTGCTCATCATCGCTCTGCGCGAACTCGCAGCCTTTGCCCGTCTGCGTCGCGTCGATGACATTCACGCGGCGGCGGATGCAGCGCTCACCCATGCCGATCTGGCCGAGGCCAAAGGCGTCGTCGATCGCCTGCGTCGCCTGTATCGGGGGCGCGAGGATATGCGCTGGGGCATCGACCGGCTGGCCGGGCGTGAGGGCGACGTGTTCGACGCGGATGGGCTGATCCAGCTGGCCGAGGCCGAATTGCTCGGACCGTTGGACGAAGCGGCCAAGCGCGAGGTCGAGGCTGCAGCCCGACAGGTCGCGACCGTGACCGCCATCGTGCCCTTGGCGCTGGCCGACGTGGTTACGGCGCTCACCTCGAACATCCGTATGATCCGCCGGGTGGCCGAGATCTATGGCGGTCGGGCCGGTGCGCTCGGCGCGTGGCGCCTGACCCGTGCGGTGATGACCCACCTCGTGGCTACCGGGGCCGTGGCGGTGGGCGACGACCTGATCCATTCGGTCGCGGGCGGCACGGCGCTGTCGCGCATCTCGCGCCGTTTCGGCGAGGGCGTCGTGAACGGTGCGCTGACCGCCCGCGTGGGCGTGGCCGCGATGGAGGTGTGTCGCCCCCTCCCGTTCTCGCGCGAGAAAAAACCCTCGGTCACCCGGCTCGTGCAACGGGCGCTCACGGGGCTTTTCGGGTCGAAAGGCTGACAGTTGCAGGCAGGGGCGAAGAGGCGCTATAGAGCGGCCATGATGCACATGGCGATCATCATTCGAATTAGCGGCCCGGCTCTCTGATCTGAGACGCCGGGACAAGGCGTATGGACCCCGCGCCGCCCTTCCCCTACACACACCGCGACCAGAATTCGAAGGACACATGAGATGTGCGCCGACACGCCTGACTACAAAGACACCCTGAACCTGCCCGAGACGGATTTCCCGATGCGCGCGGGCCTGCCGAACCGCGAACCCGGCTGGCTGGACCGCTGGGCCAAGATCGGCGTCTACGACCGCCTGCGCGAGAAAGAAGGGCGCCCGCCCTTCACGCTGCACGATGGCCCGCCCTATGCGAACGGCCACCTGCATATCGGTCACGCACTGAACAAGATCCTCAAGGATATGATCGTGCGCTCGCAGCAGATGCTGGGCCATGACGCGCGCTACGTGCCGGGCTGGGATTGTCACGGCCTGCCGATCGAATGGAAGATCGAAGAGCAGTACCGCAAGAAGGGCAAGAACAAGGACGAAGTGCCGGTCATCGACTTCCGTCAGGAATGCCGCCGCTTTGCCGAGGGCTGGATCGATATCCAGCGTGAGGAGTTCAAGCGTCTGGGCGTGACCGGCAACTGGGCCGATCCGTACCTGACGATGGACTACCACGCCGAAGCCGTGATCGCGGAAGAGTTCATGAAGTTCCTCATGAACGGCACGCTCTATCAGGGCTCGAAACCCGTGATGTGGTCGCCTGTCGAGAAAACCGCGCTGGCCGAGGCCGAGGTCGAGTATCACGACAAGGAAAGCTTCACGATCTGGGTGAAGTTCAAGGTCACCGATTTCGACGTGAAGGACGAGGACCGCATGTCCGAGGAAGAGACCTCGGAGATGCGCGAAGCCGTGGCGCAGACGTTGGCCGAGACGCGCGAGAAATTCCTCGGAGCGAACGTGGTGATCTGGACGACGACGCCTTGGACGATCCCGTCGAACAAAGCGGTCGTGTTCGGGGCCGACTATCAGTACGGCCTTTATGAAGTCACCGACACGCCTGACGAATGCTGGGCGAGCGTGGGCGAACGCTTCATCCTCGCCGACAAGCTGGCCGCGCAGACATTTGCGCGCGCCCGTCTGGAGGAAGGGCAGTGGAAACGCGTGTCCGACGTGACCGCGCATCAACTCGCCGCCATGACGCTCGCCCACCCGCTGGCCGGGGCCGAAGGGTCGAACGGCGAATGGGACCAGCCGCGCGATTTCCGCGCCGCCGATTTCGTGACGGACGAGGAAGGCACCGGGTTCGTCCACTGCGCGCCCTCGCACGGGATGGAGGAATATGAGCTTTACCGTGACCTCGGTATGCTCGATCAGGTCATCACCTACAACGTGATGGACGACGGCGGCTTCCGTGCCGATCTGCCGTTCTTTGGCGGCAAGTACATCCTCAACCGCAAGGGCGGCGAGGGTGATGCCAACAAGACCGTCATCGACAAGCTGGTCGAGGTCGGTGGGCTCTTGGCCCGTGGCAAGATCAAGCACAGCTATCCGCACAGCTGGCGCTCCAAGGCCCCGGTGATCTATCGCAACACCTCGCAGTGGTTCGCGGCCGTCGATTACAAACTCGACGACGGGATGGGGCAGTATGGCGACACGATCCGCGCGCGCGCGCTGACGTCCATCGACGAGCTGGTGAAGTGGACGCCGCAGACCGGGCGCAACCGGCTCTACTCGATGATCGAAAGCCGCCCCGACTGGGTGTTGTCGCGCCAGCGCGCCTGGGGTGTGCCGCTCACCTGCTTCACCAAGAAGGGTGCGCTGCCGACCGATCCCGACTTCCTGCTGCGTGACGAGACCGTCAACGCGCGCGTCGTCGCCGAGTTCGAAGCCAAGGGCGCGGACGTCTGGTATGAGGACGGGTTCAAGGACCGCGTGCTCGGCAATGTCGTGAACCCGGACGACTACGATCAGGTCTTCGACGTGCTCGACGTGTGGTTCGATTCCGGTTCGACCCATGCCTTCGTGCTGCGCGACCGCCCGGACGGGTCCGAGGATGGCATCGCCGATCTTTACCTCGAAGGCACAGACCAGCACCGTGGCTGGTTCCATTCGTCGCTTTTGCAGGCCTGCGGGACCAAGGGCCGCGCGCCTTATCGCGGGGTGCTGACGCATGGCTTCACGCTCGACGAGAAGGGCATGAAGATGTCCAAGTCGCTGGGCAACACCATCGCGCCCGAGGACGTGACCAAGCAGTATGGCGCGGACATTCTGCGCCTGTGGGTGGCCCAGTCGGATTACACCGCCGACCTTCGGATCGGTCCCGAAATCCTGAAAGGGACCGCCGACAGCTATCGCCGCCTGCGCAACACGATGCGGTTCATTCTGGGCAACCTCGCGGGCTTCTCGGACGACGAGAAGGTTGCGGTCGAGAACATGCCTGAGCTTGAGCGCTGGGTTCTGCACCGGATTGCGGAACTTGACGAAATTGTACGTCAGGGCTTTGCCGACTACGATTTCCAAGGGCTTTTCCAGCAGGTTTTCAACTTTGCGACCGTGGACCTGTCGGCCGTCTACTTTGACATCCGCAAGGATGCGCTCTACTGCGACGCGGACACGTCGACCCGCCGCCGCGCGGCGCGCACGGTGCTCGACATCCTGTTCCACCGCCTGACCACGTGGCTCGCCCCGATCCTCGTTTTCACGATGGAAGAGGTCTGGCTGGAGCGGTTCCCGGGTGAGCAGAGCTCGATCCACCTCGTCGATATTCCGGAAACGCCCGCAGCGTGGAAAGACGAGGCGCTGGCGGCCAAGTGGGCCGGTATCCGCAAGGTGCGCCGGGTCGTGACCGCCGCGCTCGAGGTGCAGCGCCGCGACAAGGTCATCGGCGCATCGCTCGAAGCCGCGCCGGTGGTGCATGTCGAGGACGGCGAGGTCGCCAAGGCGCTGGGCACCGTGCATTTCGCCGACATCTGCATCACCTCGGACGTGTCGGTGACCACCGATCCCGCGCCGAGCGAAGCCTTCCGCCTGCCGGATGCGCCGGGCGTGGCCGTGGTGTTCGAAACCGCGGATGGCGAGAAATGCCAGCGCTGCTGGAAGATCCTGCCGGACGTGGGCACCCATTCGCATGACGGCGTCTGTGGGCGCTGCGACGAGGCGCTGGGGTGACCATCCGCGTCGAGAGCCCGGTCGGCCCGCTCTACGTGAGCGAGGGCGACGGGGCGATCACGCGGGTCTCGTGGCGTGCGGCGGAACTGGGGGGAGAGACCCCGGTTCTGGCCGAGGCGCGGGCGCAGCTGGACGAATATTTCGATGGAAAGCGGCAGGCATTCGACCTGCCGCTTTTCGTTTCAGGCTCGGACTTCCAACGGCAAGTCTGCGTCGCGATGTCGGCGATCCCGTTCGGCGAAACCCGGACCTATGGCGATATCGCCCGCGACATTGGCGTGCCCGCGCAGGCCGTGGGTCAGGCCTGCGGCGGCAATCCGATCCCGGTCATCATCCCGTGCCACCGCGTGCTGGGGGCAAACTCGCTTGGCGGGTTCTCGGGCGAGGGCGGGGTGGAAACCAAGGTCGCGCTCTTGCGTCACGAGGGCGCGGCGGGCCTTTTGATCTAGGCGGTCGCCGTGGTGCGGCGCGGCGGGATGATCTGCTGAACGATGCCAGCGAAGAGCAGATAGACGCTGGTGATCACGATGCCCCAATGTGCCCAGAGCCCGGGGGCAAAATCGAACCACGCAGCCCAGCCTGCGAAGCCGGTCCAGAGAATGGCGATCGGCAGCGACAGTTTGCGCCAGCGCACTGTGCGTGCGGGGTGAATGAACTTCAGCGGGGTGAACATGGCGATGGCGAGGGCCACCACCAGTGCCAGCGTGATCCAGAAATTCGGCGCGGCTGCGAACAGCACGACGACGACCATGTTCCAGCATCCCGGAAAGCCCGCGAACGAGTTGTCCTTGGTCTTCATCCGGCTGTCGGCGAAATAGAGCGCCGAGGCGTAAGTAATTACGATGATCGCGATCCAGCCAGTCCATCCGGGCAGAAGCCCCGATTTGAACAGCGCGTAGGCCGGGATGAACACATAGGTCAGGTAGTCGATGATGAGGTCCATCAGGACCCCGTCGATCTGCTTGGCGTAGCGTTTCACGTCGTATCGGCGGGCGAGCGGCCCGTCGATGCCGTCGACCACGAAAGCGACGACCAGCCAGACATACATCAGGCCCCATTCCTCTTCGACCGCGGCAAGCATGGCGAGCATCGCGCAGATGGCGCCCAATGCGGTGAAAAGGTGTACGGCTAGAGCCTTGAATTCACGGGTCATGACCGACTTGATGGACGATCAAAGAAGGCAGGACAAGCCCTGTCTGCTCACCGCATCTCGCGCATCGTCGCGTAAAGCTGGTGGATACCCTCGACCGTCGGGGGGATCGGCTGCTGGCTGACGGCGGGCGGCGGGGGCAGGGGCGCACCGTTGTGCGGCTGCAGTTCGGACGTGACTACGACGCCGGGGCGAGAGCCGCCCGGCCCTGCGACCTGCGCGCCTGTGCTGCCGGCGGGACGCATGGCAACGTGATCGGCAAAGCCGCCCGCTTTGCCCTCGGCGGCGATAGAGGTGATCGCAGTCAGGGCTTTTCCGGCCAAGGCGAGCGGCGCGGCCGCGGCGATTGCGGCTGGGAACATGGCTTTTCCTTTCTGGTCAAGCGAATCTGCCGACCAGCATGGTGCCAAGCTCTCAAGATTTTCCTAACGCACGTGGATGGGCACGGTCATAGACCTCCATCAGCCTTTGGGTGTCCACGGCGGTATAGGCCTGCGTGGTCGTCAGCGAGGCATGGCCCAGAAGCTCTTGGATCGCTCGCAGATCGCCACCCGCGTTCAACAGATGCGTCGCGAAACTGTGGCGCATGGCATGGGGTGTCGCGGTTGCGGGCAGGCCGAGTTGCAGCCGCGCGTTTTCCATCGACTTCTGCACCGCACGGGGGCCGAGTGCCTTGCCGCGCGCGCCGTAGAACAGGGGCGAGTCCGCGCTGACCGGATAAGGGCACAGCTGGACATAGGCGCAGACCGCGTCGCGCGCGGCAGGCAGGACGGGCACGAGCCGTTCCTTTTCGCCCTTACCGATAATGCGCAACGTCTCGGGCAGTGGATGGTCGCGACCAGTGAGCCCGAGCGCCTCGGAAATCCGCAATCCGCAGCCGTAAAGCAGGGTGACGACAGCGGCATCGCGCGCGCCGATCCAGCCGTCGCGGGCTTGGGTGGCAGTGGTGGCGATGACCTCGGCCGCGGCCTCCTGCGATACGGGGCGGGGGAGCTTTGCGGTGAACTTGGGGGCGCGGGTCGACAGCACGCGCGAGGCATCGAAATCGTCTCGATCCGACAACCAGCGGTAAAAGCTTTTCACAGCCGACAGCGCCCGGGCGAGCGAGCGGGCGGACAGGCCGCCTGCGCGTTCCGATGCCATCCAGGCGCGCATGTCAGGCAGGGTCACATCGGCCAGCGCTTCGCGTCCGTGGGATCGTCCGTGATAGGACGAGAGAAAGGCGAGGAAGCCGACGACATCCTTGCGATAGGCTTCGATCGTGTTGTCCGAAGCGCCGTCGAGCGCCCTCAGATGCGAGAGCCAGCCGGACAGAGCATCGCGTGCGCCATCAGAGATGAGGATGCCGTCAGACATTCAATTTTCCGACCTCGTGCGGCGCGGATTTCCCGCAAGCCGCCCAAGGCTTGCCGTAATCGAACGTCGGCTCACGCCAGCCAGCGGCGCATGGTGCGTTCGAACACCCCGCCGAAATAGGTCAGCAGATCGGTGCCTTGGCCCGGTTTGAACTGGTGCGGGTCCTCGGCGCCCATGACCAGCATGGCGGGCAAACGGCCCTCGCCGAGGTCGAGCCGGATAAGCGCCTCGGACCGGATCCAGTAGCCGGAATCACCGAACAGCTTCTTGTCCTGCTCCTGCACCTGACGAAGCGTGACCGACGGCCCGCCGTGTTCGCGCGGGCGCCCGATGTAATCGTCCGAGAACCCGCGCGGGGCCGTGACGAGCACATCGCCGACTTTTTTGAGAACCGGGTTCTCCTCGGTCATCTCGGTTTCCAGAACCAGCCGCAGGCAATCGACCCGCAGGACGTCCGCGATGTCGGTACCGAGCTCTTGCAGCAGCGCTTCGAAGTCGTCCTGTTCGAGGATGCGCAGCGTCGCCCGGTGGATGATGTTCATCCCCGCGAGGTTCTCATAGGCCGCTGCGATCACCGAGCGGTGGGTGTCTTCGAGCCGGTCCAACCGGCTTTCCAGCCGCTCCATCGCGATCCCGCGCAGATCGACGATGTTCGCGCCCATGGCACGCTCGTTCGCCGCGATCAGGGCGCGCATCATGTCGTGATCTTCGAGGATGACCTCGGGCTGCGTCAAAAGGTGCTCTCGCACATCTTCGCTGATGGGAGCGTTGCTCGTCATTCGCCTGTCCTACTGCCGTTTGTTCGACTTATTGACTGTGAGTCTAGCAGGTCGCGAATCGGATTTCTGCAATTAATTTACGAAAAACGGGGCCCTGCGGCCCCGTTTCATCAGTTTTGTGACATTTCGAGAATGTCAGAGGATCTTGATGCCCGCGTCCTTGATGTCGGCGAGGAACGCGTCGAGCCCCTTGTCGGTCAGCGGGTGGTTCGCCATCGCCTTGATCACGGCGGGCGGCGCGGTCATCACGTCGGCACCGATCAGCGCGGCCTCTTTCACGTGGTTGACGGTGCGGATCGAGGCGGCGAGGATTTGCGTCTCATACCCGTAGTTGTCATAGATCGCGCGGATCTCGGAGATCAGTTCCATGCCGTCAATGTTGATGTCGTCGAGCCGCCCGATGAAGGGCGAGATGAAGGTTGCGCCGGCCTTGGCGGCGAGCAGCGCCTGGTTGGCCGAGAAGCACAGGGTCACGTTGACCATGTGGCCGTCGTCGGTCAGCGCCTTGCAGGCCTTGAGACCGTCGAGCGTCAGCGGCACCTTCACCGCGATATTGCCCGCGATCTTGGCAAGCTTCTTGCCCTCGGCGATCATCTGGTCGGCTTCGGTGGCGGTCACTTCGGCGGACACAGGACCGGCAACGATGTCGCAGATCTCTTTCGTGACTTCGAGGATGTCGCGCCCCGACTTCTTGATGAGCGACGGGTTCGTGGTCACGCCGTCGAGCAGGCCGAGATCGTTGAGTTCCCGGATGGCGTCAACGTCGGCGGTATCGGCGAAGAATTTCATGGCAGCGTCCTTGGGTCCGATGGTCGAAACTGTTAGCGGTGTCATACAGAAGGTGGCGGGTCACAGAAAGCCCCCGATTGACGAATTGCGAGGGTGTGCCGGGATGGCCGCGAATGGCTGACTTCTTCGACGAAGGGGCGCGGGTCTCGGTCCTGACCACGCAAGGCATCGACCGCCCGCTCACCTACCGCGCGCCCGAGGGCGGCTGTTGGGAGGGGGCCTTCGTCGAGGTGCCGCTGGGTCCGCGCAAGGTCATGGGCGTGGTCTGGGGGGCGGGCGAGCAGGGCTTCGACGCCTCCAAACTGCGCGCCGTGATCCGCGTGCTCGACGTGCCGCCGATGCGATCCGAGATGGCCGAGTTTCTGGTGCGGGTCGGGGATTACACGCTCACCCCAATGAATTTCATGCTGCGCCTCGCCACCCGTGCGCCGGGCCTTACGAACCCGCCGTCGATGCGCAAGATCTATCGGCTGGGGCATAAGGAACCCGACCGTAAGACCGAAGCGCGCGAGCGGGTGCTGGAGGTGCTGGAGTCGCAGGCGCATTCGGCCTTCACCCTCAAGGAGCTGGCCGAGGAGGCGGGGGTGACGTCGTCGGTGGTCAAAGGTCTCGTCAAACTCGGCGCGGTGGTAGAGGAGGAAAGCCCCCGCGATCTACCGTTCCCCCACCTCGACTACACCGCCGCGGGCAAAGAATTGACCGGGGATCAGGCTAAGGCGGCGGATGAGTTGCGCGCGGGCATCCGGTCCGGGGCCTATGGCGCGACGCTTCTGCGCGGGGTCACGGGATCGGGCAAGACCGAGGTTTACCTCGAAGCCGTGGCCGAATGTCTGACGCAGGGCCGTCAGGCGCTGGTCCTCTTGCCCGAGATCGCGCTGACCTCGGAATTCCTCAAACGGGTCGAGGAACGCTTCGGTGCCAAGCCCGCCGAATGGCACTCCGGCGTGACCATGACCGAACGCCGCCGCGTCTGGCGCATGGTGGCCGAGGGCGGCGCGCAGATGGTGATCGGTGCGCGCTCGGCGCTGTTCCTGCCGTTCCGCGACATCGGCCTGATCGTCGTGGATGAAGAGCACGACAACTCCTACAAGCAGGAGGATGGCGTGCTCTATTCGGCGCGGGACATGTCGGTGCTGCGTGGATCGATCAACGGGGCGCAGGTCGTTCTGGCCTCGGCCACGCCGTCGCTCGAGACATGGGCCAATGCCGAGGCGGGCAAATACAATCGCCTCGACCTGACCAGCCGTTTCGGCCCCGCCGTGCTGCCCGAAATGCGCACCATCGACATGCGGCAGGAGGATCTGCCGGGCAATCGCTGGATCTCGCCCACCCTCGCCACCGCCGTGCGCGGCCGGATCGACGAGGGCGAACAGGCGCTCATCTTCCTCAACCGACGCGGCTATGCGCCGGTCACGGTCTGCCGCGCCTGCGGCCACCAGATCGCCTGCGACCACTGCGACTCGCGCATGGTCGAACACCGCTTCCTCAAACGCCTCGTCTGCCACCAATGCGGCGAGACGAAACCGATGCCGGAAAAATGCCCGTCCTGCGAGGTCGAGGGCAAGCTCGCGCCCGTGGGTCCGGGGGTCGAGCGGATGGCCGAGGAAGTGGCCGAGACCTTTCCGGACGCGCGCATCGCGGTCCTGTCCTCGGACCTCTTCGCCAGCGCCCGCGCGCTCAAGGCGCAGATCGAACTGATCGCGGCGGGTGGGGCCGACATCATCATCGGCACGCAGATCGTGGCCAAGGGGCACAACTTCCCCAAGCTCACGCTCGTGGGTGTGATCGACGCCGACCTCGGGCTGCAAGGCTCCGACCTGCGCGCCGCCGAACGCACGTTCCAACTGATCCGACAGGTCGCAGGCCGGGCCGGACGCGGCGACATCTCCGGCCTCGCGCTGCTCCAAACCTTTCAGCCCGAACACCCAGTGATCCGCGCGATCCTGTCGGGCGACGAGGAAGGCTTCTGGAAAGCCGAAGCGACCGAGCGGCAGGCGGCGGGCGTGCCACCCTATGGCCGCCTCGCGGGCATCGTGATCTCGGCCCCCGAACTCGATGCAGCGATGAACCTCGGCACCGCGCTTGCCCGGGCCGACGGCCCCATCGTGCAGATCGGCGCTCAGGTCTTCGGGCCCGCGCCCGCGCCCATCGCCCGTATCCGGGGCCGACACCGCGTGCGCCTGCTCATCAAGGCGCCCAAGACCGCGCCCCTGCAACCGGCGCTGCGCAAATGGCTCGCAGGCGTCGATCTCAAAGGCGACATCCGCCTCTCCGTCGATATCGATCCGCAAAGCTTCTTCTGAAACGCGCCTGTCTTCTCTGTTTCCAGAAACCTCGGGGGTGCGGGGGCAGCGCCCCCGCGCTTTACGCCGGTTGCCCCACAACCCCCCGCTGATCGACCAGAAAATCGGTTGCTATCGCGCCCACCCACATCGCGCAGAGCGCAAGCCACGCCGTGCCGACAAAGATCGACCCACCGGACACACCCGCCCCGATCGCGCAGCCGCCTGCCAGCATCCCGCCGAATCCCATGAGCGCGGCCCCGGTGAAAGACCGGCGCATGTTCTGCTCGTTCTCGAAGCCCTGAAACCGGAACTCCCGCTTGATCCAGCTGGCAACAAAGGCACCGATCACCACGCCGGGAACGAGGCCGATGTCGAACTCCAGAACCGGGTTCGGCTCGAGAAAGAACATAAGCGTGTTCGCCGAAGGTCCAGTGAAGGTGGCCGATGTGACCGTGACCGGATCGAAAGTCACTTGGCTGAGCGCAAAGGTCAGGACCCAGCCCAGAGCGACGGCGAACCCGACGCCGGAGGCGAAGACGAGGCGCGCAGCGCCGATCTGGTTGCGCCGGGCGACGACCAGGGCGAGAACCGCGAGGGCGAGGCCAAGGGCGAAGCCCGCCCAGTCCGGCAGATGTGCGGCGTGGATGAGGTTCACGTTGGTCCCGCCCTCGGTCATCCAAGCCCGCGCGAGCCGGTCGCGCAGCGGGGCGAGCCAGCCGTGGAGCGACATCTGCGCGACCACGGCGAAGATCAGCCCCGAGACGACCGAGCGCAGGTTGCCCGTTGCCGCCAACACCAAGAGTCTGCCGGAACAGCCGCGCGCCAGCACCATGCCGACCCCGAACATCAGCCCGCCGATGATCGCGCCGGACCACGACCCGGTGACGGCCATCATCCGCGCGTCCTCGACCCGCATCCAACCCAGAAGCGTCGCCCCCTGCACCCATGCCAGCGCGGTCGAAAAGGTCAAAAGCCACACCGCCACCGACGGGCCCATCTGCCGCCGGGCGAATTCCACGGTCGCCGCGCGCAGGCAAAAGCGCGAGCGTTGCGCGGCGACGCCAAAGACGATGCCGGTGACGAGGCCGAAAAGCGCACCGGTCTCGGCCTCGCCGATCCAGTCTATGAGCGGAACGATATCCATTGCGCGTCCTCCTGTTCGCGCATCTCTGTGCCACGAAGGGCGGCGTGAAGCCTTGATGTGGATCAGACGCATTCGCGGTGCTGAATGCGTCCAGTGTGCACAATTGGGTTTCGACGCCTGTGCTCTGTGCGACCTCGAACAGGCGCGGCCACTCGCCAGATCCCGCGCGCGGGCCTATTGAGGGTCATGAGTTTTCGCAAAGTCACCCTTGAAGAGGCCAAGAGCCTGCCGATCTGGCGCCAGCCCATCGCACTCTTGGTGGTGACGGCAGCGGCGATGCCCATCGCATTCGCGACCTGGAACGCGCTTCTCAACAACTTCGTCATCGAGGTCGCGGGCTTCACCGGGGTCGAAATCGGCTGGCTGCACTCGGTCCGCGAAATCCCCGGCTTTCTGGCCATCGGGGTCATCGCGCTGATCATGCTGATCCGCGAACAGGTGCTGGGGCTGGTCGCGCTTCTGATGCTCGGGCTCGCGACAGCGGTGACGGCTTGGTATCCCTCGCTCGGTGGCATCCTGACGATCACGATGCTCTCGTCGATCGGGTTTCATTACTATGAGACGGTGATCCAGTCGCTCCAACTGCAATGGATCCCGCGCGACCGCGCCCCGCAGGTGCTGGGCTGGCTCGTCGCGGTGGCATCTGCCGCATCGCTCGCCTCCTACGGGCTGCTCGTGGTGACGTGGCGGGCCTTCGATCTCAGCTACAACTTCGTCTACATGACGGCGGGAGGTATCGCCTCGGCGCTGGCCATCGGTGCGCTCATTGTCTTTCCGCAGTTCGAAAGCCCGGAGCCGCAGCTCAAGACCTTCGTGCTGCGCCGCCGCTACTGGCTTTATTACGCGCTGCAGGCCATGTCGGGCGCGCGACGGCAGATCTTCGTCGTCTTCGCGGCCTTCATGATGGTCGAGCGTTTCGGTTTCGAGGTGCACGAGGTTACGGCGCTCTTCATCATCAACTTCGTCGCCAACATGGTCTTCGCCCCCTTCATGGGCAAAGCGGTGGCGCGCTGGGGTGAACGCCGAGCGCTCATGTTCGAATACGGCGGTCTGATCATCGTGTTCCTTGCCTATGGCGGCATCTACTATTTCGGCTGGGGCGTGGTGCTCGCGGGCGCGCTTTACGTGATCGACCACCTGTTCTTCTCATTGGCCTTCGCGATGAAGACCTATTTCCAGAAGATCGCGGACGTGCCTGACATCGCGCCGACTGCTGCCGTGGCTTTCACCATCAACCACATCGCGGCAGTGTTCCTGCCTGCGCTTCTGGGCTATATTTGGGTGCAGTCGCCGGGCGCGGTGTTCGGGCTGGCGGCGGGCATGGCTGCGGCTTCGCTGATGCTGGCGATGCTGATCCCGCGTCACCCGGAAAAAGGTCACGAGACCGTGTTGACCGGGGCCGCGATCTCGCCCGCCGAGTGATCCGCGCCTATATTGCTGGGCAAAGGAGGACCGGATGTTTGGATTTTTCAAAGACCCCGAGATGGTTTCGGCGGCCGAGGCGTTGCCCGGCCGTGACAACGCGATCCCCACGGCGGACGAACACGTGGTGTTCGGTCGGCCTCTGACGATGGACGTGCCCGAGGGCATGGAGGTCGCGATCTTCGCGATGGGCTGCTACTGGGGCGTCGAGCGTAAATTCTGGCAGGTGCCGGGCGTCTGGCTGACGATGGTCGGCAACGCGGGCGGCCATACGCCGAACCCGACCTATGAAGAGGTCTGCACGGGCCGCACCGGCCATGCCGAGGCGGTGCGCGTGGTCTATGACCCCAAGGTGGTGAGCTACGACGAGCTTCTGCAGGTGTTCTGGGAAGGGCACGACCCGACGCAGGGGATGCGGCAGGGCAACGACCGGGGCACGCAGTATCGCTCGGCGATCTACGCGACGACCGAGGCGCAACTGGCTGCGGCAAAGGCGAGCAAGGACCGTTTTCAGCCGCGCCTGTCCAAGGCGGGCTACGGTCAGATCACCACGGACATCGAGATGGCCGGGCCGTTCTACTGGGCTGAGGACTATCACCAGCAGTATCTGCACAAGCACCCGAACGGCTATTGTGGGCTGGGCGGCACCGGCGTGACCTGTCCGGTCGGCACCGACGCCTGAGCCGGGACGGGACCTGAATCGAAGAAGGCCGCGCTGGTTCTGGCGCGGCCTTTGTCATTCTCGGCGGGCTGCGGAAGTTACAGAATCCCGATCTCCGCCAGCGCGTTTTCCAGATCGCGCGGCAGTTCGGTTTCACCTTCCCGACCTTTCGGCAGGTCGCGCGGCGCATCCTCGGGCTTGAGGTAACGCCAGCCTTGGAACGGGCGGCGGGGGGCGGCGTGGGTGCGCACGACCTCACGGTCGAGCACCAGACCGCAGCGGCGGATACCGTCCTCGCCGATCACCTCGTCCAGACGGATCACCGGCTGGCGGGCGAGGATCACGCCCTTGAACACCCAGTAGAGCGAGCCGCCGTTCAGCAGTTCTTCCTCGCGCTTCGGCCACATCCGCGTGACGTGGCGCGGCTGATACTCCGCGTTGCTGCCGAAGCGCATCTGCTGCCATGCGACAAGGTCTTCGACCGCTTCCGCGCCGACGCAGAGTTTGACCAGATTGATATGGCTCACCGTGTTCACCTCTTGTTCATCCCCCAAAATCTTGTGGCTGGGGATGACTCGCACCCATCATTGGCGTAATACTAGGTCTCCCCGGCGGACTGATTCAACCGGGGGCCGCCGCATAATCCGCCACGTTGAAGATCAAAAGGCCGTGCCATGACCCGTTTCGCCGCCCCCATCGCAGAACAGATCTGGGATATGAAATACCGGCTGAAAGAGGCCGACGGCACGCCGCGCGACAAGACCATCGAAGAGACGTGGCACCGTATCGCCGACGCTCTGGCGGTGAGCGAGCCGGAGCGGGCGGATGAGTTCTACGCCGCCCTCGAAGATTTCAAATTCCTGCCCGCTGGCCGGATCACGGCAGGCGCAGGCACGGCGCGCAACGTGACGCTGTTCAACTGTTTCGTCATGGGCACCATCCCCGACAGCATGGCGGGCATCTTCGACATGCTGAAAGAGGCCGCTCTGACGATGCAGCAGGGCGGCGGGATCGGCTACGATTTCTCGACGATCCGGCCCAAGGGGGCAGGGGTCAAAGGTGTGGCCGCCGATGCCTCGGGTCCGCTGTCGTTCATGGATGTGTGGGACGCGATGTGCCGCACCATCATGTCTGCGGGCAGCCGTCGCGGCGCGATGATGGCGACGATGCGCTGCGACCACCCGGATATCGAGGATTTCATCACCGCCAAATCCGACGCGGCCCGCCTGCGCATGTTCAATATGTCGGTGCTCGTGACCGATCCGTTCATGGAAGCGGTCAAGACCGGCGGCGCGTGGGACCTGACCTTCGACGGCACCACCTATCGCACCGTCGAGGCGCGCGATCTGTGGAACAAGATCATGCAGGCGACCTATGATTACGCCGAGCCGGGCGTCATCTTCATCGACCGCATCAACCAGATGAACAACTTGGCCTATTGCGAGACGATCGCGGCCACCAACCCCTGCGGCGAGCAACCCCTGCCGCCTTATGGCGCCTGTCTGCTCGGGTCGATCAACCTTGCCCGTCTGGTGGAGCAGCCGTTCGAAGAGGCCGCGACGCTAGACTACGATGCGCTGAGCGACCTCGTGACCACCGCCGTCCGGATGATGGACAATGTCGTGGATGCTTCGCGCTTTCCACTCGAGCAGCAGGCGCGCGAGGCCGAGGCCAAGCGCCGGATCGGTCTGGGCGTCACCGGCCTTGCCGACGCGCTTTTGATGCTTGGGCTGCGCTATGGCTCAGACGAGGCTGCCGAGCAGACCGAGGTATGGATGAAGGCCATCGCGCGCGCCGCCTACCTCGCGTCGGTGGACCTCGCCAAGGAAAAGGGACCGTTCCCGCTGTTCGATGCCGAGGCCTATCTGGCCTCCGGCGCGCTTCAGCACATGGACGACGACGTGCGCGAGGCAATCCGTGAACACGGCATTCGCAACGCGCTCCTCACCTCTATCGCGCCAACGGGCACGATCAGCCTTTACGCCGGCAACGTGTCGTCGGGGATCGAACCGGTGTTCGCCTATGCCTACACTCGCAAAGTGCTCCAGAAAGACGGAACGCGGACCGAAGAAGAGGTCGTGGACTACGCCGTGCAGATGTGGCGCGACAAGTTCGGCGATGCGGAATTGCCGGACTACTTCGTGAACGCCCAGACGCTCGCCCCGATGGATCACGTCAAGATGCAGGCGGCGGCGCAGAAATGGGTCGATTCGTCGATCTCCAAAACGATCAACTGCCCCGAAGACATCAGCTTCGAGGGCTTCAAGGACGTCTACATGGAGGCGTGGGAGACGGGCTGCAAAGGCTGTACGACCTATCGCCCCAACGACGTGACCGGGTCGGTGCTGTCGGTGAGTGAAGAGAAGTCGTCGGCCCCGGAAGTGGTCAGCATGAACGACGACGAACCGCGCCAGCCGCATGGCGACGTGGTCTATATCACCGAGCCGCTCGACCGGCCGCAGGAGCTGGACGGTGCGACCTACAAGCTCAAATGGCCCGATAGCGAGCATGCGATCTACATCACGGTCAACGACCTCGTCGTGGCCGGGCACCGCCGACCGTTCGAGGTGTTCATCAACTCCAAGAACATGGAGCATTTCGCCTGGACCGTGGCGTTGACCCGGATGATTTCGGCGGTGTTCCGGCGCGGGGGTGACGTGACCTTCGTGGTCGAGGAGCTGAAAGCGGTGTTCGACCCGCGCGGCGGGGCATGGATGCAGGGCAAATACATCCCCTCGATCCTCGCGGCCATCGGTGGGGTGATCGAAAAGCACATGATCGCCACCGGGTTCCTCGCCGGAGAAGGCATGGGGCTGAAATCCGACCCGACGGCGGATGTCGTGAACCTCGGCACCCGCCCCGGTCCGGCCTGCCCGTCCTGCGGGCAATACACGCTGCAGATGATCGAAGGCTGCATGACCTGCGCGTCTTGTGGTCATTCCAAATGCGGCTGATGCGGGTTGTAGCGATCAGGGGCTGACCCTAAGGTCACCGGGTATTCTTTGACGGAGTTCCCATGACCAAGTGGATTGCCCTTGCCGCCTGCCTCGCAGCCACCCCCAGCTTTGCCCAGATGAGTGGCGACACGTTCAACGGTTGCGACATCGCGCCGGGCGAGTTTCAGGAGATCGTCGCGCCGCTTCTGTCCGGCGGGTGGAAGGTGACGAACGGCGCCGGTGTCGTCAACATGATGGGGATCAGGCAGCCGCTCGCCCCGGAAGCCGCGCCCGAGACGATGCTGATCGCCTACAACGAAGGGTCGGGCGAGTTGCACGTGGACGGTGAAGAGTTCGGCACGCTCACCATGTACCCGCTCGACCTGTCAGGCTTGAGCGAGGAAGAGCGCAGCCTCGGCGACGTGTCCGAAGTGGACATCAACATGTTCGAAGAGACCTTCGACTGCGGATTTACCGAGATGCCGGTCGTGGCGTTCGAGGGCTACCGGATGGAGCAGGGCACGCGGGTGAGCTTTCACATCAGGTACTACGTGGTGAACCCGGACCTGATGGTCGGCAACATGCGGTTGTCGCTCGACGGTTCCTCCGATGGGCAGGCGGTGTCCATGAACGGCTACCGCTACCTCGTCGCCCGCGCGAACCGCTGAGATGTTCAGATGCGCGGGCGGCGGGGCCGCCCGCGCCGGATCAGCACACGCCCGCCTGCGGCAGGCGCGTGCGGTGCGGGGGCCAGCCCCCGCGACCCCCGAGATATTTCGAGACCGGAAAGGATCAGGCAGCGCGGGCTTTCAGATAGCGCAAGAGCGACAGGGCCGCGCCAAGGAAGGCCATTGCCGAGAACATCGCGAAGGTCGTGGTGAAGCTGTCGGTGGCCACGTAGACCGTCGAGAAGGCGGCCGGGCCGACCATGACGCCGACGAAGGTGTAGGTCAGGACTTCGCCGGTGAGCGTGCCGGAGCCGGGCGAGGATTGCGCGGTCTCGGCCAAGAGCACACCGTTCCAGCCGGACCCCGCGAGGCCCGAGATGATGACCACGGCGATGCCGAGCGCGGGGGCCACGCCGAAGACGGAAAAGCATAGGGCGCCGAAGCCTGTGAGCAGGCCGATGATCGCGAGCACGAGGAAGCCGGAGCCGGCCCAGTCCGCGATCAGGCCCCAGAACACCCGGCCCACCGCGCCGCTCGCCTGTAGCACGGCAGCGACCGAGGCGGCGGCGAGGGCGGCCCAGCCGAATTCTTCGATCAGCATGGCGACCACGAAGGTCGAGATCGACAGTTGGACGCCGGAGAAGAGGAAGCCGAGCACGGCGAGGGCGCGCAGGTTCGGGTCGCTCCACACGTGTTTCTGGCCCTGCCAGATGCCGCGCGTGACCGGGAAATCGCGGATGCGGTCGGTGTCCCACGACCGGCAGAAGAGCTGATAGATCGCGGCGAGCGTCAGGGGCAGGGCGGCGAAGCAGAGAAGTGCGACCTGCCAACCCCAGACATGGGCGAGGGGGGGAATCGTAAGGGCTGCCAGCATGCCGCCCAAGGGCACGCCCGCCTGTTTGATCGAGAAGATCAGGTTGCGGCGTTTCGGCGGGGCGAGGCGCGACAGGATGTGCGACGAGGACGGGTTGTTCAGCGCGTAGCCGATCCCGATCAGGACCGACGCGATGGCGATGCCCGCCAGCGACCCTGTCGCCATCCCGAGAAAGCCGAAGCCCGCGAAGATCAGGGCGAGCTGTCCGACCCGGCCTGCGCCCAGCCGCTTCACCATGCCGGAGGCCAGCATCGAGAAGAACACGCCCGAGGCGTAGATCAGGCTGACCTGATAGCCGACGAGGTGCGGCGCGATGCCGAGGGCCGCCGCGACCATCGTCGGGATCGTGGTCAGGGCCAGCACCGACGAGGTCGCGGTGATCTGCGAAAAGGTGGTGAGCGTCAGGGCCGAATACAGCCGGGGCTCGCGCAGGCGGGTAGAGACGGGGACCGTCTCGTCGAGGGAGGCGTCTTTCATTAATACGGACTTATTCACTTCGTTGTCGGGACGCCGATCAGACCCCTCACACGGCGTATTGCTCGCTCACAACGTCTTATGCGGCCCGGTCGCTGTCAATTCAGGGCGCGGTTAGTTTTTCTCAGCCGCATATGTACGAACTTAATGTTGACCAAATCCCACCCGCGGCCCCTTCATTGAGTTATGCCGCGGCGCGGAAAAATGCAGCCCGGCCAGTGACCGAACCCTTCGGGGACAACAACAGGGATTGACCGATGACCAACCTATCCAAGCGGAGCAAACGCGCCCTGGCCTCTGGCCTTGCGCTTGCCGCCTTTAGCCTTCCGGCCTTCGCCGAGGCCGACCTCGCCGCCGCGCAAGCCATCGTGGACGAATACTCGACGCTGCCCGAGTTCGAAGCGCCGGGCGAGCCGTTCGATGCCAAGACATGCATGGCCGACAAGAAGATCCTTTCGATCCCGACCTCATCGGCGATCCCGTTCGCGGCCGGTATCGAGGAATCGATGGTCGCGGTGGCCGAAGAGATCGGCTTTGAAGTGCGCCACTGGCAGAACCAAGGCCAGCCGACCCAATGGGTGCAGGGCGTCGAATATGCCATTTCGAACGGTTACGACGCCGTCGACTTCATGGCCGGGATCGACCCTGATGCGCTCGCCCCGCAGGTCGCGATGGCCAAGGAAGCCGGGCTTCAGGTCTTTGCCTCGCACCACCGTGACGTGTTCGACGACCCGGAAACGGTCGATATGGACGTGTCGCTGCCGCTGTCGTTCAGCCGTGTGGGCGAGATCATCGCGGCGTGGATCGTGACCAAGACCGAAGGCGATGCGAATGTCGTCGTGATCGGGTCGGACGACGTGCCGCCGTCGCAGTTCTACTGGAAGGCGTTCGAGGCCAAGCTCGCCGAACTCTGCCCGGACTGCACAGCGACCTATTACAACGTGCCGGTGGCGGAATGGGCGACCAAGATCCAGACCACGGCCCAGTCGGCGCTGCTGCAGGACCCGAGCGTGAACTATATGTTCCCGATCTATGACTCGATGAGCCAGTTCGTCCTCCCCGCGCTCGCCATCACGGGCAAGACTGACATTCCGATCGTGTCCTTCAACGGCACGCCCTTCATCATCGACATGGTCCAGCGCGGCGAAGTCGAGATGGACATCGGCGAAAGCCTTGGCTGGATCGCGCGTTCGACGCTCGATGCCTATATGCGGTCGCTCTGCGGTCTCGAGGTGACGCAGGAAGAGCTCTACATCCCGTTCTACATCTTTGACGAGACGAACGCGGAAACCGCCGGTGTGCCTGCCGACTTCGATCAGGGCTACGGCGATGCTCACGTGGGTGGCTTCGCCGCGCTCTGGGGCCTCGAGTAATGGCGAAACCAGACCCCTTCGCCGGTCTCAAGGACGGTCTTCCCCGGCGCTCGCCGGGGGAGGCCCCCGCGCTCTTCGCGCGGCATATGTCCAAGATTTTCGGCACGACGAAAGTTCTCGACGACGTTCAGCTTGCGGTCATGCCCGGCGAGGTCCACGGGCTACTGGGCGCGAACGGGTCGGGGAAATCCACGCTGATCAAAACCATCGCGGGGCTTCATGCGCCGGAACCGGGCGCCGAGCTGATCCTCTACGGCAAGGGCGCGCCGCTGCCGATGCCGCCGGGGGGTGCCCGCCGCAACGGAATCTCCTTCGTTCACCAGCACTTGGCCCTGATGCCGTCGCTTACGGTGCTCGAAAACATGCTCCTGAACGATCTCGCGGTTGCGCAGAACTGGAACATCCAATGGTCCAAGGCGCGCGCTCAGGTCGCCGAGACCTTCGAGCGGTTTGACCTGTCCATCGACCCGATGGCCCGTGTCGCCGATCTGTCGCAGGCCGACCGGGCGCTGATCGCGATCACCCGCGCGTTCGAAGAAGTGCGCACGCAGTCCGAGGACGGACGCGGTATTCTCATTCTGGATGAGCCAACGCCATTCCTGCCGAAATCCGGCGTCGATCAGCTGTTTTCGCTGATCCGCTCGGTCAAGGCCGACGGTGCTTCGGTCATCCTCGTGGCCCACGATATCGACGAGATCCGTGAGATCACCGACCGCGCGACGATCCTGCGCGACGGCAAGCTCGCGGGCACGGTTGTGTCGGCCGAGGCGAGCCATGAAGATTTCATCGAACTCATCGTCGGCGAAAAGGTCACGATGTTCCAAGGCAACCGGGTGCTGGGCAAGGACAAGCCGGTCTCGGCCACGGTCACGGGCGTCACCTGCGACGCGGCCCATGACGTGAGTTTCGAGGTGCGCGAGGGCGAAATCCTCGGCCTCACCGGCCTGATCGGTTCCGGCTTCGACCGGGTGCCGGAGGCGATCTACGGCGCGGCCAAGGCCGAGGGCGGGAGCGTCGAGATCGGGGGCAAGACCCTGCCGCTCAAGGGCATGGCGCCGCACATCGCGATGGACAACTCCATCGCCTTTCTGCCGGCCGACCGTCTGGGCAAGGCGGGTGTCGGGTCGCTGACGATTGCCGAGAACATGGCGCTTCCCGTGATGGGCGATTTCCGCAACTGGCTCGGCATCGACTGGGGCCGGATCAACGAGCACGTCTTCGCGCTCGGCAAGAAATACGACATCCGCCCGAACCGCCCCTATCAGCCGCTGTCGTCGCTGTCGGGCGGCAATGCGCAGAAGGTGCTGATGGCCAAGTGGCTTCAGACTGGCCCGAAACTTCTGATGCTCGACGAGCCGACGCAGGGCGTCGACGTGGGCGCGCGGCAGAAACTCTTTTCCGCCATCGACGAGGCGGCGGGCAAAGGCACCAGCGTCATCGTCGCCTCGACGGATGCCGAACAGCTGGCCCAGATCTGCCACCGCGTTCTGGTCTTTTCCAAAGGCCGGATCGTCACCGAACTGGTGGGGGGCGAGATCACCAAGGACCGCATCTCGGAAGAGACGCTGAAACAACACGGACCTGCCGAGGCGCAGGCCGACGACGAAACCCAACATGCCAAAGCGCAGGAGGTCGCATGACTGCCGAGAACACAGATGTCCAGATGGCCGCGCCGCGTCGCACCATCAACTGGGCCCAGATCGGCGAGAGCTACGCGCTGGTCGCAGCCCTCGTGATCCTGTTCGCGATCTTCGCGATGATCCTGCCCAACACCTTTTTCACATGGGCGAACGTTTCGACCATGCTGGGCTCGCAATCCGTGCTGGTGTTTTTGACGCTCGCGCTCATCATCCCGCTCACATCGGGCGACTTCGACCTGTCGGTGGCGGCGATCCTGACGATCTCGGCCATGACCGTCGCGGTGCTGAACGCGCGGCTCGGCGTGGCCCTGCCCATCGCCATTCTCGGCGCGCTTTGCGTGGGGCTGATCGCGGGCGCGGTGAACGCGTTCTTCATCCTCTTCTTCCGTATCCCGTCACTCATTGTCACGCTGGGGATCGGAACGTTCCTGAACGGTCTGACGCTGTGGATGTCGAAATCCGCCACCATCGGCGGCATCGACTTTGCGCTGGTGAAACTGGTCGTCGGCACGCGCCTGTTCGGCATTCCGCTCGCCTTCTACTACGCCATCGTGATGGCAGCGGTGATCTGGTATGTCTTCGGCTTCACCTCGGCCGGGCGCAGGCTCCTCTTCGTCGGGCGCGGGCGCGAGGTGGCGCGACTGTCCGGCATTCAGGTCGACCGGGTGCGGGCCACGTCGCTGCTGGCCTCCGCGTTCATCGCGGCACTGGCGGGCGTGATCTATTCCGGCACCATCGGCGCCGCCGACCCCAACTCGGGCAACACCTTTCTGCTGCCCGCCTTCGCCGCTGCCTTCCTCGGGGCCACCGCGATCACGCCGGGCCGGTTCAATCCGGTGGGCTCCGTCGTCGCGGTCTACTTCATCGTCATCGGGATCACGGGGCTGACCATGCTCGGCATCCAGTCCTTCGTACAGAACCTCTTTTACGGTGGCGCGCTCGTCCTTGCCGTCGCCCTCAGCCAACTCGTGCGCAAGCGCGAAGAACAAACAGTAGGATAAGTCATGGAAATCGGTGTCTTTCTTCCCATCGGGAACAACGGCTGGCTGCTGTCCGAGAACGCGCCGCAGTACAAACCCAGCTACGAGCTGAACAAGCGCGTGGTTCTGAAGGCCGAAGAGATGGGGATGGAGTTCGCCCTGTCGATGATCAAGTTGCACGGCTTCGACGGCACGACGGAATACTGGAACTACAACCTCGAGAGCTTCACGATGATCGCGACGATCGCGCCCGCGACCACGCGCATCAAGCTGTTTGCCTCGACCGCCGTTCTGACCCTGCCGCCCGCCATCGTGGCGCGCATGGCCGTGACCATCGACAACTGCATTCCGGGCCGCTTCGGCGTGAACATCGTGTCGGGCTGGCAGGCGATGGAGTACAGCCAGATGGGCCTCTGGCCGGGGAACGATTACTTCGGCTACCGCTACGACTATTCCACCGAATACGTCGAAGTCATGCGCAAGCTCTGGGCCGAGGGGCGCATCGACTATCAGGGCGAGCACTTCACGATGGAGGACTGCATGGTCCTGCCGCAGCCCGAGGCCAAGACGATCCCCATCGTCTGTGCGGGTCAGTCGGCACGTGGGATGGAATTCGCTTCGCAGCTTGGGGACTACAACTTCTGTCTGGGCGACGGGATCAACACGCCCACCGCCCATGTGGACAACAACCTACGCCTCATGGCCGAGACCGAAAAGACCGGCCGTGACGTAGGGGCCTATGTGCTCTTCATGATCATCACCGGCGAGACGGATGATGAGGCTTTCGCCAAGTGGGAAAGCTATCAGGCCGGGCTCGACGTCGAAGCGGCGGCCAACGTCATGGGCCGCGCTGCCGAGGACATCAAGGGCGATGGCGTGAACAAGGCGATGCAGCGCGAGGATGGCACGGTGAACATGAACATCGGCGCCCTCATCGGGTCCTACGAGAACGTCGCAAAGATGCTGGACGAGGCTGCCACGGTGCCCGGCACCAAAGGCATCATGCTGATCTTCGACGACTATATCGCCGGGATGGATGCTTTCGCCGACCGGGTTCAGCCGCTCATGGAATGCCGCAAGGACGCCATCGCGGCCATCGCGGCGGAATAGGGAGGGCGCATGTCCACTGAACAGAATTTCTCGTCGCTGGGCTACGGCACCGGCTCGGTCGGGTTCGGCAACAAATGCGCGGTGGTGATCGTCGATTTCCAGCGTACGCTCACCGACCCCAGCTTTCCGATGGGCGCGCAGAAGCGGATTTCGGATGCGGTCGATGCGACCGCACCCGTGGCCGCTGCCGCCCGCGCGGCGGGCCTGCCGGTCGTGTCCTGCTACACCGCCTATTCCCACCCGTCCGATGCGCTTCACTGGAAGGTGGAGGATGTGAAGAACTGGATCACCGGCACCAAGGGGTGCGAGATCGATCCGCGCGTCCATGAGGCCCAGTACGACTCGGTCTTCTGCAAGACCGGGCCGTCGATCTTTTTCCACACCGGGGCCGCGCCGCTTTTGACCAAGATGGGCGTCGACACCGTCATCATCACCGGTTGCACCACCTCGGGCTGCGTGAGAGCGTCGATCATCGACGCCTTCTCTTACGGCTTCCGGGTCATCGTGCCCGAGGATTGCTGTGGCGACCCCGACCCGGTGACGCATCGCGCGAACCTCGAAGACGTCGGGCGGCGCTATTGCGACGTTGTGACCTCGGCCGACGTGATCGGCCACCTGAGCGGGCAGTTGGAGGCCGCAGAATGAAAGACATGAAAGGCAGTGCTATGGAAGCGACAGGCGAAGACATCGGAATGGGCGAGTTCTGGAGGACGCTCGGCGAGCGCGCCATCGGTGCCACGCTGGTCACGACCGACAGCACAGAGGGTCCGAACGGGTTTCTGGGTCTGTCTGCGGCCCATGTGACCGCGAACCCGCCGACCATGGTCGTCTCCATCGACAAGAAGACCTCGGCGCTCGCGGGCGTTCTGGACAAGGGCCATTTTGCGGTGAACTTTCTGCCCGAGGGCTATGCCGCGCTCGCCAATGCCTTTGGCGGCAAAGGTGAAAAGGTGTTCGACCCGGACAAGTGGGGCACGCTCGCGACCGGGGCGCCCGTGCTGAACGATGCCCTGGGCGTGTTCGATTGCGAGGTCGAGAAGGTCGTCGAGCATGGCGACATCTCGATCGTGATCGGCGCCGTCAAAGGTGTGCGCGCGGCGGGCGAAGGCGCGCCTTTGGTGTTCTTCCGCGGGAAATTCCAGTCGGAGTGACCGACACCTATAACTGACAAAAAGGCCCGCCAGTGTTGGCGGGCCTTTTTCCGTTCAGAGGCAGGCGGTGAGTTTGTCGCCGATGGCCAGCACCCGGCGGTCACAGGCGCGTGGGCCGATGAGCGAAAAGCCCAGCGGCAGGTCGAGGCCCGGAACGGGCAGGTTCAGGACGGGCATCTGCATTGCCGTCCAAGGCGCGTTGAAAATCGGATCGCCTGGTGTGCGACCCTTGGGCGCGAAACCGGGGGCCGAGGGGGCGATCAGGGCATCCACCTCGCCCAACCGTTTTTCAAGATCCATGCGCAGCAGGGCGATCCTGTCGTAGGCTTCGAACCGTTCGCGGGACTGAAACCCCATCCGGTGGTTCACCCGGTCGTGGAAATCGGCATGCAACAGCGCCCCGCGCGTGCGTTCGAGGTTGAGGAGCGCTGAGGCCCCCTCGGTGAACTGAACGCATTTGTGGAGGCGGTCGATCTCGTCGAACCCGTCGGGCAGGTCGAAAGGCACCACATCCGCGACAGGGGCGAGCCGTTCGGCCAGCGTGTCGAACAGGGCCACCGTCTCGGGTTCGGCCCGGTCGAAATAGGGCGTGCGCGTGATCCCTATGCGCAGCCGCCGATCCGGCAGGGCAGGGGCGCAGGGCAGCGCATAGACATCGGCGAGCAGCATGAGGTCCGCGACCGAGCGGGCATAGAGCCCGATGGTGTCGAAGCTCACCGCATAGCGTTTGACGCCCTCGGTCGAGATCAGGCCCCAAGACGGCTTCAGCGCGAAATCGCCGCAGAAGCTCGCGGGCCTAATGGTCGAGCCGCCGGTCTGCGTGCCTAGCCCCAACGGGACGTGGCAGTCGGCCACGGCGGCGGCGGTCCCGGCAGAGGAGCCGCCCGAGGTCCGGCTTGGGTCGGCGGGGCAGCCGGTGGCGGCGTTGCGTCCGGCGGCGGCAAACTCGGTCGTGTCGGTCTTGCCCAGCACGATGGCCCCGGCGGCGCGCAGCACTTGCACGCAAGGCGCGTCAGCGGCGGGGCGGTGGCCGCCGTAGAGCGGCGAGTTATGGGTGGTCGGCAGGTCGCCCGTGTCGATCATGTCCTTGATCGCCACCGGCACACCGGCGAGGGGGCGGGGATCGTCGGGCCGGATTTGCGCGGCCTCTTCCTCGGCCATCGGGTTCATCGTGACCCATGCCCGGATACGGTCGTCGCGGGCGGCGATCCTGCCCAGACTGGCCTGCACCAGTTCGAGCGATGTGATCTCGCCCGCGCGCATCGCGGCCCGCGCCTCGGTCGCGGTCAGGCGGCACAGATCGCCAGCGTGTGTGGGGGATACTCCGTCCATATCAGGCCTCCGAAAATGAAAAACCGGCCCGCGCAAAGGGAGAGAAACGCGAGCCGGTCCTACGCGGGGAGAGAGGGGTTACTCCGCGGCGATTTGCACGTTCGAGCGCGATTTCATCAGCGGCTGGATCTTCTGACCGAAGGCGTCCATGCCGACGAGGAAATCGTCGAACGTCATCATGATGCCTTTGACACCAGCAATGGCCGCAGCCTCGTCCAGCATGGCAGCGCAGGTTTCATACGAGCCCACGATGGTCCCCATGTTGAAGTTCACGGCACCCTCGGGGAGGTTGATGGCCTTGGCCGTCGCGCCGTCGCCGGCGGTCTCGTCCTGCGCGCCCTGAACGCCCATATATTTGAGCGCTTCCATATCGGCACCCAGACGGAAGCTTTCCCATTTCTCCTGCGCCTTCTCGTCGGTCTCGTCAGCGATAACCATGAACAGCACATAGGCGCCCACGTCGCGGCCGGTCTTGGCGGCGGCATCTGCAAGCTGCTCGGCCACGGGGGCGAATTTCGTCGGGGTGTTCACGCCCATGCCCATGACGAAAGAATAATCGGCATATTCGGCCGAGAACTGCATGCCGCGCTCAGATTGACCGGCCGCGACCATCTCGATCTTGTTTTCCGGCATCGGCTTCATCATGCAATCGTCCATGGTGAAGTATTCGCCTTTGAAGTCGGACGAGCCGTCTTCCCACAGCTCTTTCATCACCTGGCAATACTCGGACGCGTAATCATAGCGGTACCCGAAGTATTCGTTGCCCGGCCAGACGCCCATCTGCGTGTATTCGTTCGGCGCCCAGCCGGTCACGATGTTCACGCCGAACCGGCCCGGCGCGACCGAGTCGATGGTGGTGGCCATCCGCGCGACGATCGCGGGCGGTAGGGTCAGAATGGCGGTCGAGGCGAAAAGCTTGATCTTGGAGGTGACGGCGGCGAGCGCCGACATCAAGGTGAAGCTTTCGAGGTTGTAGTCCCAGAACTCCGTCTCACCGCCGAAACCACGGTGCTTGACCATCGAGAGCGCGAAATCCAGCCCGTAGCCCTCGGCCTTTTGCACGATCTGTTTGTTCAGCTCGAAGCTTGGTTTGTATTGCGGCGATGCTTTCGAGATCAGCCAGCCGTTGTTTCCGATCGGGATAAAGACACCCATGTCCATAATGCGACTCCTTGTCGTCTGCTGTCCTTTGTACGGACTTTCGCAAGGGTATCGGCTTCGCGCCACGGAGTTTTGCGCAAGGGATCGCTCAAAAAAATTCAGGGGTGGCCGAGCGCCGCACAGCAAAGCACCCCCGCGTGGGGGGTGCTCAAGGATCAGGCAGGGGGTGAACGGATCAGGTCGAGGACAACGTCGTCTGATAGGAGAACGTGTCGCCCGGATAGTATTGAACGGCGTATTCCAGAAGCCGACTTCCCGAGCCGATATAGCGGCGGGTCATGCGCATCCCCAAAGCACCGGGTTCGCGGTCGAGATGGTGGGCCACGAAGTCCGGCAGATAGATCGCGCGGACCTCCTGCTGGATTTCCTTGACCCGTTCACCCGTCTTGTTCTCGACGAGCGTGAACAGCGCGACACGCAGGACGTCGATCCCGTCGACCACGTCGCGCAGCCGGGGGTCTAGGTATACCTCATTGACACAAAAAGGTTTTTCGTCACCGGCATAGTAACGTGGCCCGGCGAGATAGTGAAACTTGCGCCCCGGCCTTACCCCCATGTCGACGGCCAGAGCGCCGCGCGCCTCGACCGTCGAACGGGTCTCGAAATGCAGCTCGGTGGTGCGGGCGAAATCAAACAGTCCGCCCCGGCTGTTCGCGCCGAAGCGGGCGCGCCAGTCGTCCTCACGCGATTCGACCCGTGTGCCGACACCCTTGCGGGCCGACAGAACGCCCCGGTCCCGGAGCTGCGCGATGGCCTGTCGGACGGTGTGGCGCGACACTGCCAGGCTCTCGGCAAGGTCGGCTTCGGGGGGCAGAAGCGTGCCCACCGGATAGCTCCCGCCATCGATCTGCTTTTGGAGATGTTGCGCCACCTGAAGGTAGCGCGGCGTCCCCTTCTCGAACGCGAGACCGTTTTCGGGACCTTGACCACTCATACTCATGCCCTCTTAGTATGTTCGTACTTATGCGGATATTGGCACAGGCAATGGCGCCTGTCACCTCGCCGATTGGACGTGAATAAACCAACAGGGACAATGTGATGACGGACAACCTTCCGGACATTCTGGCCGAACGCACGCTGGCGGATCAAGAGCGCGCGATTCTGGCCGATCAGGCGAAACGAACGGCCGAAGGCGTCATGCGGCACCCGCTCCTGCGCGGTGCCGTCACGCCCGGTACACCCCCGCGACTCGTCGCCATCGACCCGAACGAGGACTTGCTATGACCGAGATGACGATCGACCAGATCGCCGCCCAACGGGGCGGTGGTGGGATCGAAGCCGCGACTCGCGCAGCACTCGATGCCGTGGCGGACGAGACGACGATCTTTGCCAAGGTCGAGGCTGAGGATGCGCTGGCACAGGCCCGCGCGCTGGATGCCCGCAACGCCGAGGCTCCGGTCGGCCCGCTTCACGGCGTGACGCTCGCACATAAGGATATGTACGACCGGGCCGGGCGGGTGACGGGGTTCGGCGCGCATCCGGACGCCGGTCAGCAAGCGACCGAGACTGCGACCGTTCTGAAGCGGCTCGATGCGGCGGGGCAGGTGGACCTTGGCCGTCTGCGCATGTCGGAATTCGCGATGGGTCCGACAGGGCATAATCATCACTGGGGTATCCCGCGCAACACCGCGCGGCCCGGCGCGATCTCGGGCGGATCGTCCTCCGGCTCGGGCGCTGCGGTCGGGGCCGGGCTGGTGCGCGCGGCACTCGGGTCCGACACCGGCGGGTCGATCCGCCTGCCTGCCGCCTGCAACGGTGTCGTCGGATTCAAACCGACCCAAGGCCGCGTGCCGATCACCGGGGTCATGCCGCTCAGCCATTCGCAGGATACGGTCGGCCCGCTCGCCGCGTCGGTGGCCGAGGCGCGGCTGGTCCTGTCGGTCATTTCCGGTCCCGATGGGCGCGACCCGGCCTGCCGTGACGTGGCCGTGCCTCGTCAGACCGGGATGGCAATTCCCGATACGCTCAAGGTCGGGTTCGGCGCAGGGGCCTATGCGACCGATGCGAGTGCGCCGATGCTGGCCCAGATCGAAGCGTTGCGCGCGGGTATGTCCGAAGCGGGCATCGCCACGCTCGATATCGACACCGACCTGTTCGGCACATTGCACGAGGCCGCGAACGTCATCGCCATGTCCGAAGCCGCTGCGGTGCATTGCGACAGGCTGGCGCTCACGCCCGAGACCTATGGCGAGCAACTCCGCACCCGTCTCTCGCAGGCCCTCGCGATCAGCGGAGCGGCCTATGTCCGCTCGCGCCAAATCCGGGCGTTGGCGCGCAAGGAGGTGCGGGATCGCATCTTCAGTCAGGTCGATTTGCTGATCCTTCCGACGCTGCCGGACGTGCCGCCGATGGAGGAACAGATGAACGTGAAGGGCGACCCGAACTTCGCGCATCTCATCGGCGGACTCGTCCGGTTCACGCGCCCCATCAACCTGCTCGGCCTGCCCGCGCTCAGCGTGCCGCTGGTCAAGGGCGGATCGGAGGGGCCGTTGTCGGTACAGGTCATCGGCCCTGAATGGTCCGAAGACCTCATCGCCGACCTTGGCGAATGGATCGAGTCAGCCCGCGGGTGAGCTTTTCTCAGGCGCGTCTCTGCGCCTGAGGCCCCTACATATGTCCAGACTTACAAATCTGGAGGATGCCCGATGGCGCGCGTTTGGGACAAGTTTCTGACCGAAGACGACAAGAAGGTGTTCGCGGGCGGCAGCCTGCGGGCGCCGCAAGGTCCGGGGCGCAAGACCGCGCTTCTGGTGATCGACATGCAGACCACCGCGAGCGGTGACGACATGCCGATCTGGGAGCAGCGCGACCGTTATCCCGGCGCCTGCGGCCCCCACGCCTGGGCCGCCATCCCAGTGCAGGAGCGGTTGCTCGCCGCAGCCCGCGCCACGGGCATGGACGTGATCTACTCCAAACATATCTTCCACGCGTACACGGGTATGGGCAAGGCTGAGACAGGCGTCTTCGCCGCGACCGATCCGCGCTCGGAAATCCAGCCTGAACTGGCGATGCAGCCCCGTGATATCCTCGTGGAAAAGCAGACGCCGTCGTGTTTCGCCTATACCAATCTGCATCTCATCCTTGTGGAGAAAGGCATCGACGGGCTGCTGGTGGTGGGTAACTCCACCTCGGGTTGCGTGCGTGCCACCTGCGTCGATGGGATCGCGATGGGATACCGTATGATGGTGGTGGAAGAGGGGGTGTTCGACCGGATTGAACTCAGCCACGCCGCCGCGCTGTTCGATATGCAGTTCAAGATCTGCGACGTGGTCGACGAAGCGCGGGCCCACGCGATCATCGCAGGCGAATCGTATGAGGCCGCCACAGCCGAGCAGCGGCTCAAAGCTATCGTATAAGTCCGTACTTAATCTGCGCAAAAGATGGTGGAAGATGCCTCTACCGCTCAAATTTGTAGCGACCCGGTGCATGTGAGCGCGAGCAGTCACATCGACACTGTGGCCCGCGTTGACCGGCGCGGGCCCGCGTGGCCCCATCGAAAGCAGGGAGGCGACAGGAAAGGATAGGACATGCGTAAACGCGTTCCACTCAATGCCATCCGCGCCTTCGAAGCCGTTGCGCGGAACACGTCGGTCGCCAAGGCAGCCAACGAGCTCTGCGTGACCCCGACTGCCGTGAGCCACCAGATCAGGCTCTTGGAAGATTTCCTTCAGATCGAGTTGTTCGAACGGCGCAACAGCCGCATCTACCCGACGTCCGAGGCGACCGCGAACGTCAACCGCATCAGTCAGGCGCTCGACCTAATCGACGAAGCGGTTTTGTCGCTCACGTCGATGGGGCAGGAGGAGCACCGCAAACTGTCGGTCTCGGCCCCCGCGTCTCTGGCGTCGCTCTGGCTCGTCCCGCGTCTGGGCCGGTTTATCGAGACCGAGCCGGACGTCGATCTGTCGCTGCGCACTTTCCTCAACCGCAAGGATGCCGAGGCGCAGGACAGCGATCTCAAGATTTGTCCGTGGCAGGGTGGCGGTGCGGGCTTCCATGCCGAACCCTTCGCGGAAGAGGCGACCACCCCGGTTTGCGCCCCCGAGCTTGCCGCGCGCTTTGATCACGACAAGGACCTGATCCTGCGCAAGGCCCCCCTGATCCATGTGGACCGCGCGCCGTTGGGTTACGAAGGGGACTACCCGGACTGGGCGCGCTACATTGCCGAGTACGGCGTCTCGCGCAGCGAAACGACGCACGGATTGCGCTTCAATCAGTCAGGTCAGGCGGTCGAGGCTGCCGTGGCCGGGGCCGGTGTGCTGCTCGGTCGGTCGCTCCTGATCGACAAGGCGCTCGCTGAGGGGCGCCTGGTCGAGGTGGCGGAAAGCTATCCGGTGCGCACGCCCTATTACGTGCTCAGCCCGTGGAACCCGAAAAGCCGTCAGACGCTCCAGAAATTCAAGGATTGGCTCGTGTCGGCGGCCGCCCCTGTCCCCACGAAAACTTCGATGATCGAGGCTTGAGATTATCTCAGCGCCGGGCAGAGAAACATCGGATCAACAGCCGGTCCGCGCCATGGTCAACTGCACCCGACAACGAGGGATGAGACCATGACTGATCGGCTGACCGCCACTGCCATCACGCGCGACATCGCGCAGGGCGCGCGCACCGTGCGCGACGTCGCGACCGAAACACTCGCGGTGATTGAGGCGAGGGAGCCTGACGTGCAGGCCTTTGCCTATCTCGATCCCGCGCTGGTGAAGGCTCAGGCCGAGGCGCTGGCGGACACCGACGGCCCGCTCAGAGGCGTGACCGTCGGGGTCAAGGACATGATCGCCACGCGCGACATGCCGACGGGCCACAACAACGCTCGGTATGAAGGGGTGCGGACCGGTGTGGACGCAGCTTGCGTCGATACGCTGCGATCCGCCGGGGCGGTGATCGTCGGCAAGACGGTCACGACCGAATTCGCGGCCACGCAGCGCGGCGGCAAGACCCGCAACCCGCATGATCTGACGCGAACGCCGGGCGGGTCGTCCTCTGGTTCCGCCGCCGCCGTGGCCTCGGGTATGATCGCGATCGGGCTTGGCACGCAGACCGGCGGATCGACAATCCGGCCTGCCTCTTACAACGGGATCTGGGGGTGGAAGCCAACGTGGAATACGATCTCGCGTGAGGGGCTCAAGATCTATTCCGTCACGTGCGACACGCTGGGGCTTTATGCCCGCGACCCGGCGGATTTCACGCTGCTCGCGGATGTGTTCGATCTGGACGCGGCCGAGGTGCCCGGCACGCTCAAAGGGCTCAAAATCGGTCTCGTCCACCCGCCCGCATGGGACCTCGTCGAAGAGCCGATGCGCGACGCGCTCGCGCAGGCGGGTAGGGCTCTGGCGGATACAGGGGCCGAGGTTGGACCGCTCGACCTGCCCGACACTTTGGCCGGAATCGACGACACCCACGCCACCATCCTTGCCCGCGAAGGGCGCGTGTCGTTTCTGAACGAGGCGCGGGCCTGTCCGGACACGCTCAACGACGAATTCATGGCGATGGTCGAGAACCGCGGGAGCCTCACCCCGGACGCGGTGCGCGCGGCCTATCGCCATGCCGATATCTGCCGCGCGGCGATGGACGAACTGCTCACCGACTACGACGCGATCATCGCGCCCTCGGCATTGGGGGAGGCTCCCGTGGGGCTCGCCAGTACCGGCGATGCCGCGATGAACTCGTTCTGGACGCTTCTGGGCGTTCCGGTCGTGTCGGTGCCCGGCTTTAGAGGGCCGAACGGCATGCCGCTGGGCATCTCGGTCATCACGCGGCGCTATGACGACCGCAAGGCGCTGGCCATCGCCACGATGGCGGGCGAGGTCTTTGCGGCCGTGACAAAAACTCAGGCCCCCGGTGCGGGCAATTCACTCAGTGCCGAGGCGCTGGCGGGCTAGTCTCGTCACGAAAAATACAGGGGAGCCGCTATGGCAAACGCAGCAGAAAAACTGGACGACGTGCTCGAACACGTCTCGCCCGAGGATTTCAAGGAAGGCATGGCCGTGCTCGCCGGTGCGGTGAACATCGTGACCACCCAAGGGCCGGGGGGGCGTGCAGGCCTGACGGCATCCGCCGTGTGTTCCGTGACCGCCGAGCCGCCCACGCTTCTGGTCTGTGTGAACAAGGGCTCGTCCGCCGCGCCCGCCTTTATGGCGAATGACGCAGTCTGCGTGAACACGGTGGGGCCCGCGCATCAGGACCTAGCCATGCTCTTTGGTGGTAAAACCCCGATGAACGAGCGGTTCGACAAGGCCGACTGGACCACGGGTGCGACCGGCGCGCCGATCCTGACGGGCGCCGTCGTGTCCTTCGACTGCAAGGTGACGAGCCGCAGCGTGGTCGGCAGTCACGAGGTGCTGTTCTGCGAAATCCTAGACATCGCGCGCACGCCGGACACGCCTGCGCTCGCCTACTTCGCCCGGAAATTCCACGAGCTGGGAGTGTGAGGAGATGCTGATGGACATGAATTTCTCACGCGCCGAAACCGGCCCCGGTCATCTCGCGATCAGCCGCGCCATCGCCGATCTCGCTTCGGGCGATCCGGTGATCGTGACCGGTGCGGTGGACGGCCCTTTCATGATGATTGCGGCCTCCGGCGTGACGCCGCAGGGGATCAACCTGATGGCCGCCCATGCACGCGGTCTGGTCGGTATGGTCACTTCGCGCCGCCGTGCCGCTGCGCTGGGGCTTGAGATGCAACCCCGCTCGGGCCGTGAAAGCGCGCCGCAATACACGCGCTCCATCGAAGCCGCACACGGCACCACCACGGGCATCTCGGCCGAGGATCGCGCGCTCACGATCAAGGCCGCCGCGTTCGGCGGGCCGGATGATATCGTCTCGCCGGGTCACATCTTTCCGCAGGTCTCGGACGACCGCGACAACACCCAGGCCGCGCTGGCGCTGCGCCTTGCCGGTGCCGCAGGGGCCGCCCCGGTGGCCGCGCTCTGCACCATTCTGGATGCCAGCGGCGACGTCGCGGGCCGGGCGCATGCCCAGCTTGTGGCCGACAAGCTGGACGTCGCGGTGATCGACGCTTCTGACCTTCTGGCCGCGACGGGGCCCGAGCACTTCCTCTGACGCGACACCGATCCTGTGATTTCCCGCGTTCTGCGGGCGATTGCCCGCGCCGGGACGCGCCTGACCCTTGCCCGTGACACCCCCCTCGGCTAGGGAAACCGGGACACGTCACCATCCGAGGTTCCCATGCGCCTGTCCCGCTATTTCCTGCCCGTTCTCAAGGAGACGCCCTCCGAGGCGCAGATCGCCAGCCACCGGCTGATGCTGCGTGCCGGGATGATCAAACAGCAGGCGGCGGGCATCTACTCGTGGCTCCCGCTGGGCTACAAAGTGCTCAAGAATATCGAGCGGATCGTGCATGAAGAGCAGCAGCGCGCGGGCCACATCCCGATCCTGATGCCGACCCTGCAATCGGCCGACCTGTGGCGCGAATCCGGGCGTTATGACGACTACGGGCAGGAGATGCTGCGCATCACCGACCGTCACGGGCGCGACATGCTCTATGGTCCGACGAACGAGGAGATGGTGACGGACATCTTCCGCGCCCATGTCGGCAGCTACAAGGACCTGCCGCTCACGCTCTACCACATCCAGTGGAAGTTCCGGGATGAGATCCGCCCGCGTTTCGGCGTGATGCGGGGGCGCGAGTTCTTTATGAAGGACGGCTACACCTTCGACCTCACCCGCGAAGATGCGCTCCATGCCTACAACCGCCACCTTGTTAGCTACCTGCGCACCTATGAGCGTATGGGGCTTCAGGCGATCCCGATGCGCGCCGACGGCGGGCCGATCGGTGGCGATTACACTCATGAATTCCTCGTGCTCGCCGAAACCGGCGAAAGCGAAGTGTTCTATGACAGCGAGATCACCGATCTGAAATTCGGTGACCGCGAGATCGATTACGACAGCGTCGAGCAGTGCCAGTCGGTGCTGGAGGAGTTCACGTCGCGCTATGCCCGCACGGACGAGACCCATGACGCGGCGCTGTTCAACGAGGTGCCCGAAGTGCGTCGCCGCGTGGCGCGCGGGATCGAGGTCGGCCAGATTTTCTACTTTGGCACCAAGTATTCCGAAGCGATGGGCGCGACCGTGCAGGACAGCGACGGGAACAAAGTGCCGGTCGAGATGGGCTCGCACGGGATCGGCGTCAGCCGCCTCGTCGGTGCGCTGATCGAAGCGAACCACGACGACAAGGGCATCATCTGGCCGGAGGGCGTGACGCCGTTCCATTGCGGGATCGTCAACCTCAAGCAGGGCGATGATGAGGCCGATGCGGCCTGTGAAAACCTTTACAAAGTCCTCACCGCTGCCGGGCTCGAGCCGCTTTATGATGACCGCAACGAACGCGCTGGCGGCAAGTTCGCGACGATGGACCTGATCGGTTTGCCGTGGCGCATCACGGTCGGCCCGCGCGGTCTGGCCAACGGTGTGGTCGAATTGACCTCGCGCCGTACCGGCGAGAGCGAAGAGATGCCGCCCGAGGCCGCCGTGGCCAAAGTGCGAGAGATCTACGGGGTTTGATTTCACGTCGCGAAGTCACCGAGCCGCAGGGCCTGTTCCATCCGGGGCGGGCCTATAGCTACGCCTCCATCGCCTACATGCTTCACACCATCGAGAAGATGGAGGCGCTTCCGGCGTGGCTTTCGGCGCGAGAGCTGCCCTTTGTCGTGACCGAGCCGCAGCTGACGCAGGCTCTGATCTGGCTCGCGCTTCTGGTGCTGGCGATCCTGCTGGTGGGGCGCACGGTCAACAACCGCGCCCTGCAGGTCGCCGTTGCGAGTGTGGTCGGGTTTCTCCTCGCCACCGTGGTCGGTCAGGTGAGCCTGAGCCTCGCCACGTGGAGCTATATGCCCGGGACGGGCACGGCGGTCGCGATCCTTTTGCCTGCCGCGCTCTGGCTCTATCGCCACATGGCGCTGGGCGACCCGGCACGACTGATCGGGGCCGGGGTCGGTGTGCTTCTCATGGCGCCGATCACATGGGGTCTCGTGGTGCTCGCCACCTTGACTTGACCGTTCGCGCGACAAGGCTCAGACTCCCGGCAAAAAAGGAGTGGAGCAGATGCGGATTTTGGCCCTCGCTGGTGGCATCGTCGGTGCCCTCGGCCTGTCGCAATTTCCCGAGTTTTCGCAGCAGTATGTCCAGCGTCTGTCCGGTGCCGTGGACGAGCTGCGCGCGGTCACGGTCGTCTTTGATGGTGCGGCCAGCGCGGCGGGTCTGACGCGCGAAGAGGCGCTGCGGGAAATGCAGTCGGGCAACTCCGGCCTCGTATCCAACGTCGGGGCGGGGATCGGCGAGCGGATCACGCGTTATGAGCGCCTGAACGCCGATTACGAAGCGCTCGCGCCCGCCACCCCGGTGGTCCGGCTCGCGAACGTCTGGCGTTTCCGTGATGAGGAACTTGTGGAGCGGACGTGGGAGCATTATCAACCCGCCGTGCCGGTCACCGTAGATGGCGCCATCACGGCGGGGATCGGGTTCGTCGCCGGTTGGGCGATCGTCGGCGGTCTGATCGCGCTTCTGCTCAGACCTTTCCGGCGTCGCCGCTACGCCTGAAAGGACTAGTCGTCATGCCCATGCAGATGCGCTTTGCGCTGATTTCCGCGGGTCTCCTGTTTCTCATGCCGCTGCTTGCGGGTATTCTCAAAGCCAGCGTGTTCTGGTGCCTCGCCATCTATGCGGTGTTCATCCTGAACGCGGCCATGGGGGCCAAACGGGTCGGGCGCGAAGGCGGGCTCATGGCCATGCGCGGCATCCTGATGGTGCAGGGCGTCATGATCGTGGTGTTCTACCTCGTCGGCCGGTTCATCAACCTGCTCGCCCTGTCCGGCGACCGGATCGACCTCACCCCCCTGCATTACGGTATCTTCATCGTGATCGCGCTGGCCGCCATTGGGGCCGGTATGGTGGCTTCGAAAAAGCCCGCCGCCACCCCCGAGACGGATACCAGCGACGCCTGACGGCGCACCCGCCCCAACGCAGAAAGTCCGCCCGTGGCCAACAGCACCGCCCCGTTTTCGCGCTTTGAATGGATGATCGCCTGGCGCTACCTGCGTGCGCGCCGGGCCGAGGGGGGCGTATCCACGATGACGTGGATTTCGCTCATCGGCATCACGCTCGCGGTCGCAGCCCTCATCATCACGCTTGCCGTGCGCACCGGGTTCCGGGCCGAGTTCGTGGATACGATCCTTGGCGCCAACGCCCATGTGACCGTCTACACGCAGGGTGAAGTTACGTCGCAGGGCAACATCGACCGGACGCTTCAGGACTACGACGCCTGGGCCGAACGGATCGCCGGGGTAGAGGGTGTCACCCGCGCCGCGCCGCTGGTCAAAGGTCAGGTCATGGCCAACAACCTTGACCGCAATATCGGGGTGCAAATTTTCGGCATCCGGGCCGAGGACCTCAAGACCATCCCCGGTATCGTGAATGACGAGACCTCGACCGGTGACATCGCGGATTTCGAAAACGGGGTCGCCATCGGACTTGGCGTCTCGCGCGAGCTTGGGCTTGGGCTGGGTGACAAGATCAGGCTGATCTCGCCCAACGGGGTCAAGACGGCATTCGGCACCAGCCCCCGCGTGAACGTCTATGACGTGACCTATATTTTCTCGGCCGGGCGCTACGACATCGACGCCACGCGCGTCTATCTGCCCTTTGCCGAGGCCCAGTCGTATTTCAACAAAGAGGGTGTGGCCGACGAGATCGAGGTCATGGTCGACGACCCCGAAGAGATCAACCGATACGTCGGCGCGGTCCTGGCGGCGGCGGGCGATGGCTCGCTCGCCTGGACGTGGGAGGACAGCGCGGGCTCGTTCCTGCGCGCGCTCGAGATCGAGGACAACGTGATGTTCATCATCCTGTCCGTGCTGGTCCTGATCGCGTCGATGAACATCGTGTCGGGGCTCATCATGCTGGTGAAGAACAAGGGGCGCGACATTGGCATCCTGCGCACCGTGGGCCTGACCGAAGGCTCGGTGCTACGCGTGTTCTTCTTGTGCGGCTGCGTGACCGGTCTGGCGGGGACGGCGTTTGGCGTGATCCTCGGCTGTCTCTTTGCGATCTACATCGACCCGATTTTCGCCTTCGTGAACTACATGTCCGGCGGCGGTGTCTGGGACCCGTCGATCCGCGGCATCTACGCGCTGCCCGCCAAGCTGCAACTGGGCGACGTCCTGTCGGCGGTCGGCATGTCGTTGGGCCTGAGCTTCATCGTCACGATCTTTCCGGCGCGCCGCGCGGCCCGGATGAACCCGGTGGAGGCGCTGCGTTATGAGTGACGTGTTGAAGCTCGAGACGATCGAAAAGGTCTACAACGCGGGCGAGCCGGGCGAGGTCGCGGTGCTCAAAGGTGCGAATATTGCAATCGCGCCGGGCGAGGTCGTGGCGCTGGTTGCGCCGTCTGGGGCGGGGAAATCGACGCTCTTGCATATTGCGGGTCTGCTCGACACGCCGTCCTCGGGCCGGGTGTCGATCGGTGGCGAGGACGTGACCGATCTGGGGGACCGCCGCCGCACGGCGCTGCGCCGCTCGAAGATCGGGTTCATCTATCAGTTCCACCACCTGCTGCCGGAGTTCTCGGCGGCCGAGAACATCGTCCTGCCGCAGCTCGCCAACGGTGCGTCGCAGAGCGCAGCCAAGGAGAGGGCGGCGATGCTGCTCGACCGTGTGGGCGTCGCGCACCGCGCGAGCCATCGCCCGGCCGAATTGTCGGGCGGCGAGCAACAACGTGTGGCGTTCTGCCGGGCACTGGCCAATGCGCCCCAGCTTCTGCTCGCCGACGAGCCGACCGGGAACCTCGACCCCGAAACCTCGGACCGGGTGTTCGGCGCGCTCATGGAACTCGTGCGCGAAACCGGGCTGTCGGCGCTGATCGCGACCCACAACCACGAGTTGGCCGCCCGGATGGACCGGGTCGTCCACCTCGATGCCGGGATTGTCACAGCCGGGACGTGACGACTCACATACCCCTTGCCGAATCGGAACACCCCCCTATTCATTGAGGTGTATTTTGGGGGATACACCATATGTTGCGTAAAAAACTGTCGATGATCGCGCCCGTTCTGGCCGCGACGCTTTTCACCATGACAACCGCGCCTGCCAGCGCAGAAGAAATATTCTCATCGTCGAACCAGCCGGCAAGCCAGCGGATCGTCGTGCGCGTCGACGTGTCAGAACAGAAGATGACCGTCATTCAGGGCGGCGTCCGGCTTTACGACTGGGACGTCTCGACCGCCCGCTCGGGCAAGCACACGCCGCGCGGCACGTTCCAGCCGTATTTCTTTTCGCCGAACCACCGCTCGTCGCTTTATGGCGGCGCACCGATGCCATGGTCTGTGTTCTATGACGGCGATTATGCGATCCACGGCACAGACGCGATCAGCCGACTGGGCGCGCCTGCGTCCGCCGGATGCGTGCGCCTGCACCCGGACCATGCCAAGGTGCTGTACTCGATGATTTTCGAAGCCGGAAAGAACGAGACCTTCATCGTCGTTCAGGACTGATCGGCGGTCGTTGAAGGTGCGGGCTTGCGCCCGCGCAGGGTTTGCGCCGCCCCGCCTTCGGGCGGGTCGTCGCGGTGGGGGGAGGCCAGCCTCCCCCGTCTCGCCAAGGCGAGCCTCCCCCTCCGAGGTTTTCTGAAACGAAGAAGGGACATCAGGTCTTTTGGGTGAGCCAGACGCCGATGGCCATCAGGCCAATTCCGGCGGCACGGGTCAGGCTGATCGGGGACAGGCGCGCGCCGAAGAGGCCGAACTGGTCGATCAGCGCGGCTGAAATGAGCTGGCCCAGAAGGACGAAGAACACCGCGTTGCCGACCCCGAAGCGGGGCGCGACATAGGTGATAGACAGCACGTAGAAGGCCACGAAGGCGCCGGCAAAAAGCAGGTATCGTGGCGCCTCGCCCAACCGGGTCAAAGCAGCGGGGCCTGTGATGAACGCTGCCGCGATGGCGATCAGGAGCGCGAAGCCGAAGACCACGACGCCTGTGGCGAAGGGGTTGCCGATATGGTGGCCGAGCGAGGCGCTGAAGGCCGCCAGAATTGGGATGCCGACGCCCGCGGCGAGCATCATGGCGATATAGCCGGTGGTCGGGTTCATGGGACCATGTAGGTCGCGGTGGCCGTGGCGACGGGTTTGTCCGACGGCAGCGAAATCATCGTCGCATCGGCGAAGAGCACCGCCTTGCCCGCCCGGACCACGCGCGCGTGGCAGGCGATCCGCTCGCCCGCGCCGGGGCGCAGAAAGACGGTGTCGAGGTTGGTGGTCGCCACCGGTTTGAACTCGCCGTAATGCCCGATGGCGGCAAAGACCATTGCCGTGTCGGCCAGTGTGGCGAGCGCCTGACCCGACACGATACCGCCCACGCGGGCGATGTCGTCGGTGACGGGGATCGACAGCGTCGCGCCCTCAGGCCCGATCGCGTCTACGCGCATGTCGAGCGCGCGCACCCAAGGGGCGAACATGTCGGTGAGGATGGTTTCGGCGTCCGTCGGTGTCATGCGGCTCACAATGTCGGCAACCCTGCTGCCGATCAAGCCTCAACCTTCGGGGGGGTCCTGATCGCGGTCGATCAAGTCGCGCAGCGTCTCGATCGCGGTGCTCGCCCGTTCGGCTGCGTTGCCCAGATCGCCTGCGAGCTGCCCTGTCATCTCTTCGTTCAGTCCGCGTTTGAGCAGCCGGGCCGAGGAGGCCGAGACATTGGCGAGGTTCGCGAAGGCATGCAGGGCCGAGGGCAGGGCCATGACGATCTGGTGGTCGTGCGGGTTGGCTTGCGAGGTCAGGGCCAGCACCGTCTGAACGCCTGTGCCTTCAGACATCAGGGGCAGGGTACGCACGGCACGGGGGGTGTCGTCGCCCGCCAGCGTGCCGGTAAAGCTTGCCGCGGTGCCGGAGCGCGCGATGTCGAGCGCGGCTTGTGCCTCATCTGCGCTGGCGCCATCCCACAGGCCGGACCACGCGTCGCCGCAGATCTCTTCGGCTGGTTTGCCGATCAGCGCCGCGCCACGGCGGTTCACCGCGACGACCTTGTCCGCCTCGTCGATGAGCTTCGCGCACACGCCAGCCGCATCCGCAAGCGTGTCGATGATCGCATGAATCAAGGGCGCTTCCGGCGCTTGAGATTTGAAGACCAGACCCAACCTGTCCTCCCCGGGAAGTAAGTTGGAGCCTCAGTATCGGTTGAAGTGAACGATGACAAGCTTTACGCCGAGGTATCAGCCGGACATCGCCTTTGCGAACGCGTTGCGCAGGCTTTCGTTCGAGAATGGTTTCTGCACCACGGGGCAGGGCGGGTAGCTCTCGATCAGTTCCGGCGTTTCCCCGTAGCCCGTCGACAGCACGAAGGGCACGCCAAGCTCGGCCAGGCGGTGCGCGATCGGCACGGATTGCTCGTCGCCCAGATTGACGTCGAGCAGCGCGAAGTCGAGCTTGTGACTGTCGACGATATCCAGACCTTCCTTGACCGACGCGGCGATCTTGACCGTCTTGGCCCCGAACTCTTCGAGGATGCCTTGCGCGTCCATCGCGATGATGAGCGTGTCTTCGACGATCAGCCCGACGCCGCGCAATGCAAACGCTTCGGCGGCCTTGTTCGTGACCGGTGCGACGGTCGGCGCGAGGTCGGCCGCCTGCACCCCGGCGATATGGTTCGCAGGAATGCGGAAATGCGCCTCGACGCCGGAGATCTTGTAGTCGATGCGCGCCTCGCCCTTAAGCTCGTGAGGGATCGACAGCTCGATGATCGTCGAGCCGAAGCCGCGGCGGCTGGGGGCTCTGACGGGCGGGCCGCCGGTTTCGCGCCAATCCATCGAAATGCCGCCCTTCGCGTCCTCGGACACTTTGATCGTTACCGTGCCGGACTGGTCGCAAAGCGCGCCGTACTTCATCGAGTTGGTCGCCATCTCGTGGATCACGAGGGCCACGTTCGTAAAGGCGGTGGGCGACAGGAGCGCGTCGGGCCCCTCGACGATGACGCGGTTCGATTTGGCCTCGGCATAGGCTTCGAACTCGCAGCGGATCAGTTCCTTGAGCGGTGCGGGTTCCCATCGGTCGCGGGTCAGTTGATCGTGGGCGCGGGCGAGCGATTGAATGCGGCCATCCAGACGGTCGGTGAATTCGGTCACGTTATCGGCGTTGGATTTGGTCTGCGAGACCAGCCCCTGCATCAGGTTCAGGATGTTGCGGACCCGGTGATTGAGTTCCGAAATCAGAAGCTGTTGCTGCTCCTGCGCGCGCTTGCGTTCTTCGGCCGTGGCATCGGTAACTTTGAGGAAGATTTCCAAGAGCACGACACGCAGTTGGTCGGCGGCATGGGCCGCGTGGTCGGTCCATGCCTCGGATTTGCCCTCGACGTCTTGTTGCCAGGTCTCGAAGCTTTTGCGCGGTGTCAGGCGGGTGCCGTTGGGGCCGACCTCGACCGCTTTGGTCGGATCGCCTGCCCAGTTCACCTTTTCGGTCACCGGGCGGCGGCACAGGACGAGGTAGTCGCGGGGATAGCGGGACACGGGGACCGCGAGAATGCCCGCCGCCCGGTCCACGAAACCTGCCGCGGCGGGCAATTCACGCGACAGATCTTCGGTCGCGAAGATGCCGGGAGTCGCGGCGTTGTCGAGCAGTTTGGCGATGTGCTCGAACTCGTCCGCCGTGGGGGTGGTGCCGGTCGCGCTGAATTCGCCGTCATGGTACAGCACCATGCCGTCATGCGGGATCACCCGCTGGATGTCGGGCGACAGCGAGAACAGGCTTTCGTCGAGCGCAAGTCCATCGGCCATATGCGCCATGATCCGGGTCTGAAGGCGCGCGGTGTCGTCCTGCGCGCGCGAGCGGATGCGGGACTGGTATTGGCCCAGTTCGAACGAGAACAGGTGCGCGAACAGCTCCACCGCAGTGCGGCGCTCGTAATCGATGTAGCGCGGCGAATTGTGGTGGCAGGCAAACAGACCCCAAAGCTCGCCGTCCTTCATGATCGACACCGACATCGAGGCTTCAATGCCCATATTGTGCAGGTATTCGATGTGGATCGGCGACACGGCGCGGGTCACAGCGAGGGACAGATCCACCGGCTTGCCCTCGTCGTCGATGCCGGGGCGGATCACCGAGCCGGGGTCCTCGACATCCGCGATCAGCCGCAGCAGCGCCCGCTTGTAGAGCGTGCGGGCCTGCACGGGGATGTCCGAGGCCGGGAAGTTCAGGCCGAGATAGCGGGTTTCGCCGTCCGCGCGGCATTCGCCGATGACACGGCCCGAATGATCCGGCTGGAATTCGTAAACCATGACGCTGTCGAACCCGGCGATCGCGGCCAGTCCGCGCGCCGCATCGTCGGCCAGCTGGGCAAGGTCCTTGGTCGTGTCGATCCGCTGGATGAGGGGATAGACCTCGCTCATCACATCGCTGCCGCGTTCGCCTGCCTTGGGTTCGAATTCGAGGATCAGATATTGGTGGCTCTGGTGGAGCGACAGGTCGAACAGCCGGCCGTTGTCTTTGAGTTCGACGCCGAACAGGCGCACGGCCGTCTGGGTGATGTCGGACTTTCCCATCGCCGTGCGGATACGCTCCAACACCTCGGCGTCGATGATTTCTTCGATGTTGTGTCCGATGACATTGCCGACCTCATGATCGAGGATCGGGCCGAGGTTCTCAGACGCATGTTTGATCGTGCCGTCGGGCGACAGGGCAACGAGCGCGCCATAGGACTGGACGCGCCCGAGCAGGTGGATCGGCTCGCGGTCGCAGTTCGTGAGATCGACGGGCGTGCCGGGGTCGATATGGCGGATTGTCGGTTCGTTCATGCAGCGGGCTTTCCGAACGCGAGGGCGCCAGCACGGGCATAAAGCGCATATCCTGCGCGGGTGTCGTCGATCATCCGGGTCGCTTCCGCGCTATCGGGGCCGATCCGGCCAAGTTTCGTACAGACCGAAGCCCAGGCAGAACGCCGTTCGACGGGTGTAAAAAACCGCGGCATCGGGTCAAGGCCAACCTCGTCGGCGCGCTTGCGCATCGCGGCCACTCCCATCTGCGAGCCGAGCACCAGATAGGCGCTGGCAAGACCAGAGAGCGCCCCCTCGTGATCGACCGCCGGTGGCACGACACCGAGATCGGCGCAATCGGCAGACAGCCGTTCGATCAGGTCGGGAAGGATACCGGCGATCTCGGGAACCTCTTCGGTCGCGCAGGCGTTCGACACGGCTGTCAGGGCCGCATGCTGGGCGGCGAGGAATGGGGCGACGTGCCGGGCAGGGTCGTCCATGAAGGGCGCAAAGGCGATTTCAGATGCGTCGTGTTCCGCCCGGGTCGCAGATCTGAGGGTCACGCGAAACGACTGGTCGGTCGGCGCGCCCGCCGGGACCTTTGTGAGACTGTTCATATCAGGTAGGTGTATCCCAAATCCTCGACTTCCCCAAGAGGAAGCCTGCACACTCTCATATTGTTCCGTGCCGGATGCAAATAATTATCCGACGATGAGATACTGCCCCAGTGCAAAGGCGCCAACGATGGCGCTGAGGCCCGCGATGACAAGCAGACCATCGCGTGTGACCATTGCTACCGCCATGACGGACACGGCAATCCCGAGGATGGATGAGGTAAACGGCACGAATTCCAGCAACGGCATCACTCCGCCTGCAAGCAGGCAGATGATCTGCGGGATGAGCAGAAACGGCGGCTCCACCAGAAACGTCACCCGTTGCTGGGTGATCCGGTCGAGAAACAGCGCAGGCGGGCAAAGCCAGTCCAGCGCCTTGCGAATCCGGGCCTTGGGTGCGTGGCGGCGCATGATCCAATCGGGCAGCCACACGTGGTCGCGCCGGGCAATCATCTGAAACGAGATCAGCGCGATCGAGATGCCGCAGATCGAGGACAGGAGCGGGATGCCGCTCGCCGGACTGGCGACGATCATCGCGGGCAGCATCAGAAGCGGCGCGAAAGATGCGCGCCCCATCGCCTCGACCACGTCACGCACCGAGACCTCGTCACCATCCAGCGAATAGCGCGCCCGGTTGAGGATACCGGCAACGCTTTCGGGCCGGGTCGTGGGGGTCATGTTGGTGTCTGCGGTTGTCATAGATGTCTGCCTTGTCCGGGGGATTAACGCCAGTCGGGGGGAACGGTTCCCCGGCAAGGAACTGCCACCGGGGCGCGGCGTTGGTCACAGGAAAGGAGACTTCTCATGTCAGAACTCAAGAAAGCCAAGACCGACCCGACGCACGTGTTCTGGGGTACGGCCGAAGACACGCGCTTTGGGATGCTGGGCCTCAAGGGCAAGGATCAACACCTCCAGCCGATGACCCATTTCGTCGACAAGGACGCGAAATCGCTGTGGTTCATGACCAGCCGCGACACCGACCTCGCCCAGGCCGCTGGCGAAGGCTGGCAATCCAAGATGAGCGGTGAGGGCACCGAGGCGTGGTTCATCCTCGTCTCGAAAGGGCAGGACGTGCAGATCTGTTGCAAAGGCCGGCTGCATTACTCCGACGAGATGGAGAAGCACAAAGAGCTATGGAACCCGGTTGCGGGGGCATGGTTCGATGGGCCGGAGGACCCGAAGCTCGCCGTCTACCGTCTGGAACTGGAAGAGGCGGCGATCTGGGCCTCGACCGATTCCAGCTTTGTCTTCGCCTGGGAAATCGCCAAGGCGCATGCCAAGGACACGGACCCGGATGTGGGCACGCACACGGTCATCAATTTCTGATCGACCAAGCCGAGACTGAAACAGACCGATCCGTTACTGAAACGGGTCGGTCTTTTTCGAACTGCCGCCGCCCGCGAACGGGTCGGGCTGGCCGGCGACCGCGTCCAGATAGCTTTCGGTACAGGCCATAACCTCGTTCATGGCGAGGTTCGTGCCGCGGAGCGAAAAATCCCCCAACTCGGTGCCGTTATAGGTCCAGACCATGTGGTTCGACCGCTGAAACTCGCGCACGAAGTTGCCAGCGCTGTCCGAGGTGGCGGGGAAGAGGTTGTAAAGCCCCCGGCGCCCCTCGACATCGGTACCATACATGGTGATGTCCCACGGCGGGCGGCGATCGAAGCGCACGACCAGTTGATAGGGATCGTCCACCGCGATCGAATTCCAATTGCGGTTCAGCACGGCGATGCGCAGGCCCAGATCGTTGGTCGAGGTATCCAGTCCGAAGAACACGAAGGAGTCGTTGTCGTATTCGGCGATGGCCGCACAGGCCCCGTATTCTTCGTAGAAATTCACGTCCCACCAGCCGACCGTCTTCCACGTGATGACGGATTGCGCGGCCGCGGGGCTCGCGAGGACGGCTAGGGCAAGGGCGATGGCGCGCATCTGGGGCTCCCGATGGACAAGCGTTTCCATCAGGTTAGCAACAGATGCGCGAATCGCCAAACCCGCTGACAGCGGGATCGGCGTGTGGCTTTAGTTCAGCAGGTTCGACACGATGCCGATGGCTTCCACCACCGTCTGGGTGTCGCGCACGATGCTGTAGATCTGGTTGTCCTGACGGACGTAGATCTGGTTCGACGGCAGGGCGGGGAGGCCATAGGCCGACGGCTGTTCGATGATCGTGTAGTTGTTGATGACCGTGACGTCGTTGTGCTCACGGATCACCGTCACGTCGTCATGATCGTCGTAGCGGTCATGGTTGCGCTCATAGGTGACGTGATTGCCACCGTTGCGGCAGCTCTCGATCTTTTTGCAGTGGCCGGGCGGGATGCCCCCGACGCCCCAGCCGTTTCCGTTGTTGCCCGGCTTCGCGGCGAGCGGCGCGGCCATCGCGACGGCACAGACGGCGGCGAGGGCGGATTTGGTGAGTGTGGACATGGTGTCCTCCTTTTCCTTTTCGTCTGTTTAACGCAGGATGGGGCGGACAGGTTCAGCGGGTGTCCGCGTATGGCGAGGGATTGCCGATGAGCCGGGACGGACGGGAGAAAACGACATGAAACCAATGCTCTGGCTGGTGCCTGTGGCACTGCTCGTCGCAGGGTGCGAGATGGAAGATGCCGCTGACGGCGCCAAAACGGGCGCGCAGCTTTACGGTGAATATTGCGCCGCCTGTCACGGGCCGACCGGCACCGGGGCGCTCGAAGTTGCGGGCAAGACGACCCCCGACCTGACCGTGCTCGCCAAGAACAACGGCGGGGTGTTTCCCGCAGTCTACGTCATGTCCACGATCGACGGCTACGCCCGCGACAACACCCACGGCCCGATGCCGCGCTTCGGCGACCTACTGGACAGTCAGGTGGTGGAGTGGGTCGACCCCGACGGGGTGCCGACCCCCACGCCTCAGGCGCTCCTGTCGCTCGCGTCGTATCTTGAGGGGTTCCAGTCCTGAACGGATAGCCTTACTGGCTGACCACTGCCCCCTTGGGCGTCAGGATCGAGGCATTGGCGCGCGCCATCCGGTACACGTGCTCGTCGAACTCGACGTACATCTCATGCGCGTCGAGCGGCGGCAGCCCGCGGGCGGCCGGGTTCGCGATGATGCGGTAATCCTGTTGCGCGACACCGAGCGCGAGCTCGACCTGCTCGGGCTGATCCTCGGTCGTGGCCTGAGCGGTGGCGGGAATCCCGACAAAAAAGCCCACGGCGGAGAGGCCGAGGCTGAGGGCAATGGCTGAGACGGCGATTGTATTGGTCATGGCTCTTGTCCTGTTAGCAGCGTTTGATTGCTAACGTCCCAAAGGCGGTGCGCGGTTCCATGCCGATGGGGAAAGAGTTTGGGCGTGGGGTTTGGGTGACGGGGTGGGGGCTGAAGGGGTCAACATGACCGCAGGCAGTGGCGCTCGTGGTTGAGACGCGCCCTTGCCGCCCCGTCACTTGTCGGCATGCCGACAAGTGAGCGCCCGAACCACCCCCACGGGGCGGGCGCTTCTCGCCCACCCCGTCGGTCCGGGCGAAAAGTTGGGCCGAGTTTAATCTCTTTACTCGTGTCGGTCTTTGGTGGCGGTGGGTTACGGTTTCCAGTTATGGATGATCGGACCATGCGTTTCGGCAGCGACAAAAAGCAGATTCTCGTACTGAAAGGATGCCTCATACGTTACCGCCGAAACGACCATATTCTTTGAACCCCCGATGAAAGCAAGGTTGTCTCGGGCATATTCTGCTTTAGGGTTCAAGTGGATATGAGCGACAAGCCCGTCAAAATAAACTCGTAGCATTGTGGCAGACTCGTCGTATAGGTCGGGTGCAAATGGTGGGTTAGGCATTCTGTCTGTATACGGGGTCTGATTGTGGACTGTGCCTTTCGTCGAAATTTGGTTGAGACCAATTGGAAAGAATTCAGGCGAGAGATCACTGGTGTCCAGAATGGCCTGCCTAAGTAGCTCTAAGTATTCGTCTTCAACGACAGCTTCCCGCATGTCGGGCAACTTGGATACTGCAGCCCTCCACGCAATGCTCAAGAAAAACCGATGGAGGTCCGATGGGCGCGCAAATTCAATGCTGCGAGCCGAATGGTGGGGAAATGAGGGGCCAAGAGGGTTGAAGTATGGTTTAAATATAGACCAACTCTGCCAAATAAGTTGGTGTCCTCTCAGCAATTGGATCGCTATACCGTCGATTTCCGAAAGGCGTTTTTCACCCTTTGAGATTACTAAATTCTTGTCGTACCAACTGGAAAAACGTTTCTTGTAGCCCTTCCCCTTTGTGGATTGCATCAGGATAGCGCCTTTCGTTTCCGGGCGCGTCAAAGCTTGCGGAATGATGTGAGACTTTACGAAGGTACCCTCGCATTGAGTGAGTGCACAGATTCCATCCCTCAAACATCCAACTCCTCAACAAACCGAGCATTCTCCTGAATATACTGGAACCGTAGCTCCGGCTTCTTGCCCATCAGGCGTTCCACCAGATCGCCGGTCTCGCCGGGTTCGTCCTCGTCGATGGTCACCCGGATCAATTTCCGGGTGTTCGGGTCCATCGTCGTCTCTTTCAAATCCTTCGCGTCCATCTCGCCCAGACCCTTGAAGCGCTGGACGTCGATCTTGCCCTTGCCGCCCAGACCCTTGGCCATCCAGATGTCCTTTTCGGCATCGTCCGCCACGTAAAGCCGCTTGGCCCCCTGCGTGAGGCGATAGAGCGGCGGGCAGGCCAGATAGAGGTGCCCGTGGTCGATCAGCGGGCGCATCTGGCTGAAGAAGAACGTCATCAGAAGCGCCGCGATATGCGCGCCGTCCACGTCGGCGTCGGTCATGATGATGACCTTGTCATAGCGCAGGTCGTCGACGCGGAACTTGGTGCCCATGCCGACGCCGAGCGCCTGACAGAGATCGTTGATCTCCTGGTTCTGCCCCAGTTTGGACGACGCCGCGCCGAGCACGTTCAGGATCTTGCCCCGAAGCGGCAAAAGCGCCTGCGTCTTGCGGTCCCGGCCCATCTTGGCCGAGCCGCCCGCGCTGTCGCCCTCGACGAGGAAAATCTCGGTGCCCTCGCGGTTGGTGGCCGAACAGTCGACCAGCTTGCCGGGCAGGCGCAGTTTCTTGGTGGCCGATTTGCGCTGGGTCTCTTTCTCCTGCCGCCGCCGCAGCCGTTCCTCGGCCCGGAGCACGAGGAAGTCGAGGATCGCGCCTGCGGATTTCGTATCCGCCGCCAGCCAGTTGTCGAAGTGGTCGCGCACCGCGCCCTCGACCATCTTGGCCGCGGATTCCGTCGACAGCCGGTCCTTGGTCTGGCCGACAAAGGCCGGGTCGGCGATGAAGGTCGAGACCAGCGCGCAGCCGCCCGTCATCAGGTCGTCGCGGTTGATCTGGGCGGCCTTCTTGTTGCCGACCAGCTCGCCGTAAGCCTTGATCCCCTTCAGGATCGCGGCCCAGAAGCCCGCGACGTGGGTTCCGCCCTCGGGCGTCGGCACGGTGTTACAGTAGGACTGGATGAAGCCGTCGCGCGCGGGCGTCCAGTTGATCGCCCATTCGACATAGCCCGGCTCGCCGAACTTCTCGCGGAACTCGACCTTGCCCGCGAATCCGGTGTCGGAATAGGTCGAAGCGGTGCCGAGCACCTCCTTCAGATAGTCCTTGAGACCGCCGGGGAAGTGGAACGTGGCCTCGGTCGGGGTCTCGCCGTCGTCGATGGCGGATTTCCAGCGGATTTCCACGCCGGAATAGAGATAGGCCTTGGACCGGGCGAGGGTGAACAGCCGCTTGGGCTTGAAGCGGTGCGAGCCAAAGATCTGGTCGTCGGCATGGAAGGTAACGGCGGTGCCGCGCCGGTTGGGCGCCGCGCCGACCTTTTCCACCGGGCCAAGCGGGATGCCGCGCGAGAACCGCTGTTCGAACAGCTCCTTGTTCTTGGCGACCTGCACCACGAGGCTGTCCGACAGCGCGTTCACCACCGATGAGCCGACGCCGTGCAGACCACCCGAGGTCTGATAGGCCTTGCCGGAAAACTTGCCGCCAGCGTGCAGGGTGCAGAGAATGACCTCGAGCGCCGACTTGCCCGGAAACTTGGGATGCGGGTCGATCGGGATGCCGCGCCCGTTGTCGGTCACGGTGACCGAGTAATCCGCGTGCAGTTCCACCTCGATCCGGTTGGCATGGCCAGCGACCGCCTCGTCCATCGAGTTGTCGAGGATTTCGGCCACCATATGGTGCAGCGCCCGTTCGTCCGTGCCGCCGATATACATGCCGGGGCGCTGGCGAACGGGTTCGAGCCCTTCCAGCACCTCGATGGAAGAGGCGTCGTAATCGTCGGACGAATTGGTGAGAAGGTCGCTCATCGGGTGCTGCTCTTTTGTCGGTTGGTTGTCGGGCATTATGGCAGGGGTGAAGGCCGGAAAAAAGCGGGAAGCGTGATTCGGATTCTGGTGGGGCGGGGGCGGGTTTCCCGCAGTAAGGTTAGCCTTACCTGAACACTCTTACAGGACGGCGCGGGATTGTCTCCGAAGTGCGGATAACGCGGCTGCAATTAAGGATAAAATTGGGCAAACTTGCGCGTTTTCGTTGACCGGGGCCTCGCGAAAGTGGCAATACATCCCTGTCGCGACGGCTGGCTTGGGGGCTGGCTCGGACCGCAGCGAACGCAGCCTGGTCAGGGGTGCGTACAATTTGGTCAGCGACGTTTCCGCGTCAATCGATCCGAACCCGCGTTCTCAGGGCGCATGTCGGCCTTTGGTCAGGAACCGGCAGGGCAAAGGTCGTGCGGAATGACAAGTCTGGTGATTTGGGCAATTTGGCGGTCAGGGGTGTCCGCCGGGGGAGCCCAAGGGGGGAAAGACCGGGGTAGGGGTACCCCGGTCTTTCTTTTTGTATTTCAGGAACTTGCGAAGGGATCGACGGGGTATCCGACCCGCGCGAGGTAGAGCCCCTCGGGTGGGCAGACCGGCCCGCATGCGGCGCGGTCGCGGGCTTCGAGCGCGGCTGTGACGTCATCCGGCGACCATGATCCGGCGCCGACACGTTCGAGCGTTCCGACGAAGCTGCGAACCTGATTGTGCAGGAAACTCCGGGCGCGGACGTGAAAGCGGTACTCGGTGCCCCCCGGATAGGGCAGGGTTTCGACGCGCAATTCGTCCAATGTTTTCACGGGACTGTCCGCCTGACACATGGTCGAGCGAAAAGTGGTGAAATCATGGCGGCCAATCAGGCGGTCGGCCCCCGCCTGCATCGCGTCCGCGTCAAGCTCTTGCACCACACGCCACGCATTGCCCCGGTCATGGACCAGCGGCGCGCGGCGCGAAATCAGGCGAAACAGATACTGCCGTTCGATGGCCGAAAACCGGGCGTGAAAGTCGTCGTCCACCCGCGCGCAATCGACGATGGCGACGGGGGCGGGCTTGAGGTGAAAGTTCAGCGCTTCGGACAGGCGAAACGGCGTCCAGTCCTTCCCAAGATCACAAGTCGCGACCTGCCCCAGTGCGTGAACCCCGGCATCGGTGCGGCCCGCGGCGGCGATGGACGGCACGTCGGCCTCCAGCTTGGCAAGCGCGGCCTCGACCGTGCCCTGCACCGAAGGATGCTCCTTCTGCCGCTGCCAGCCCGCGAAAGGCTTGCCGTCGTATTCGATCTTGAGCGCGTAGCGCGGCATCAGCCAGCAGGACCAGTGACCCGGTTCACGTGACCCATCTTGCGGCCCGCCTTGACCTCGGCCTTGCCATACAGGTGGATCGCGTTGGCGCTGTCCTGCGCCAGATCCGGCACCTTGGCCACGTCATCACCGATCAGGTTGGTCATCACCACGTTGGTGTGATGCGTCCCGTCGCCCAGCGGCCAGCCCGCCACGGCGCGGATGTGCTGCTCGAACTGGTCGATGGCGCAACCGTTCTGGGTCCAGTGGCCCGAATTGTGGACGCGCGGCGCGATCTCGTTCACGACGAGCCCCTGCTTGGTCACGAAGAGCTCCACCCCCATGACGCCGACATAGTCGAGTTTCTCGAGGATGCGGGCGGCCATGCCTTGGGCCTCGTGCATCGCCTGCACCGAGAGGCGCGAGGGCACGGTGGTGGTGTCGAGGATGCCGTCCTTGTGGACGTTCTCGCCCGGCGTGAAGCTCGCAAAATCACCGTTCAGCGCCCGCGCGCCGATCACCGAAACCTCGTAGTCGAACTTGACGAACCCTTCGAGGATCGCGGGCGCACCGTTCATATCGGCAAAGGCGCTTGCGATGTCCTCCGGCCCTTTTAGCCGCGCCTGCCCCTTGCCGTCATAGCCGAAGCGGCGGGTCTTGAGGATTGCGGGCGTGCCTATCTCGGCCACGGCTTCGGTCAGGTCGATCTCATCATCGACGGCGGCATAGGGTGCAACGGCGAGGCCGAGTTCGGCGAGGAACGCCTTTTCCGTCAGCCGGTCCTGCGACACGCGCAGCGCCTTGCGGCCCGGACGGACCGGGGTGATCGCCTCGACCACGTCCAGCGCCGAGGTCGGGATGTTCTCGAACTCGTAGGTGATGACGTCGGCGGCTTCGGCAAAGGCCTTGAGCGCGTCCTCGTCGTCGTAGTCGGCCTTGAAATGATAGTTCGACACATGGCTCGCCGGGCAATCCCCGCCCGGTTCGAACACCACGGTCTTGAACCCGAGGCGCGAGGCGGCGACGGACAGCATGCGGCCCAGCTGGCCACCGCCGAGAATGCCGATGGTTGCACCGGGGGCGAGGGGATCACTCATCTTGCGGCTCATCTGGGATAGAGGCGGAGAGGGCGGCGCGCCACGCGTCGAGGCGCTGGCCGAGGGCGGGGTCCGATACGGCAAGGATACCGGCGGCCATGAGGCCCGCGTTGGCGGCACCGGCTGCGCCGATGGCCATCGTCGCGACCGGATAGCCCTTGGGCATCTGCACGATGGAATACAGGCTGTCGACACCCGACAGCGCCTTGGTCTGAACCGGCACGCCGATCACTGGCACGCGGGTTTTGGAGGCCATCATGCCCGGCAGGTGCGCCGCACCCCCTGCGCCCGCGATGATGACGGACAGACCGCGATCGACGGCGGTCTTGCCATAGTCCCACAGCCGGTCGGGCGTGCGGTGCGCCGAGACGATTTTCGTCTCATAGGTAATGCCGAGCTCGTCCAGAATATCGGCGGCCAGCTTCATCGTGGGCCAGTCCGACTGGCTCCCCATGATGATTCCCACTTTCACGTCGGTCATACGGCTCTCCCACAGGAAGGGCCGTTATAGTCCCTTCACAGGGTCATGCAATGATGTCGGGGAGGAGGATGTCCTCGATACGCGCGATCTTGTCCTTCAAAAGCAGTTTCTGCTTCTTCAGCCGCCGGATGGTCAGAACGTCGGCCCGGCCCTCGGCTTCGAGCGCGGTGATCGCCTCGTCCAGATCGCGGTGTTCGCGCGACAAGACCTTGAGTTCGACACGAAGCACGTCCTCATGCTTCATCTCGTAGGTGTTGCCGGTGGGTTTCGAGTCGTCCTTCATGTTGCGTCCAATTTAACCCCTCGGGGCCGTTTCTCCAAAGCTTTTCCCGCGTGGGGCAAGGTCTTGCGCCGTTATGCCTGGCCACCCATATTGGTCTCGTGGGTTGCCGCTTCGGGGCCCACGACCTGCACATCGCTTTCAAGGCAAAGGACGTGTGATGACGAAAATGACGCTGGGGGCCCACCCGTATTTTCTGGGCTTCGATCAGCTCGAACGCATGATCGAACAGGCCGCCAAGAGCGGCACGGAAGGCTACCCCCCTTTCAATATCGAACAGGTGAGCCAGTTCGCTTACCGCATCACGCTCGCCGTGGCGGGGTTTTCTGAGGATGATCTGTCGATCACCATCGAGGACCGCAAATTGGTCGTGCGCGGGCGCCAGCCCAAGACCGACGAAAGCCGCGTGTTCCTGCACCGAGGCATTGCCGGGCGCCAGTTCATGAAGAGCTTCGTGCTGGCCGACGGCGTCGACGTCGTGGGCGCGCGGACCGAGAACGGCCTCCTGCATGTCGATCTCGAGCGGTCGGAGCCCGACCCGGTGGTGCAGACCATCAAGATTACGAAAGGCTGAGGGATCAATTCCTCACATGCACGCGTTGGGGATGAAACGCCCCACATGAAAGGAGTGCGTCATGGATACCAAATTCGAGCAACTGAACGAGACGCCCGAGAACATCGTCTATGTGCGGGAGGTGCTGGTCGCCGACCTGCCGACCGACATTCAGGATCAGGTGGACGGGGCTGAAAAGCTCTATGCCGTCCACTCGTCCGAGGGTGAACGCCTTGCACTGGTGGGGGATCGAAACCTTGCCTTCTCGCTGGCGCGTCAGAACGACCTGTCGCCGGTGGCTGTCCACTAACGAAAAAGGACAGGAGCCTGAGGGGGCTCCTGTCCAGCTTGGCGCGGCTTGGGCACACGCCTTGAACCGGTGGCAGGGAAGCGCCCGGTTCAAACTTTGAGATGGATAGTGGTTAACGCGTGAAACCTGAGCCGGGGGACTGGCCACCGCTGCGGTCACGATGCGCGTTTTCAGGGGAAGCCGCCAACGGGGCGGCAGGCACAAAACACTCCATCAAATCTCCAAAACTAAAATCCGTATTCACGGTGCATGAATTTTGGAACGATTTGCGTTCTGCGTCAATGGGTTCGGGGCATGGGCTGCCGTGCAATCTCGGGCAGGGCGGGCAGGGTGCGCTTCGGTCCCGAGTGGACGCCTTCAGGCATCGCCCGGAAAGCGCGCCCGTGTCCGATTGGCGAGCGCGACGAGCGAGAGCATCACGGGCACCTCGACCAGCACCCCCACGACGGTCGCAAGCGCAGCGCCGGAGTTCAGGCCAAACAGGCTCACCGCGACCGCGACGGCCAGTTCGAAGAAATTCGACGTGCCGATGAGGGCGCAGGGGGCGGCGACCTTGTGCGGGACTTTCAAAATCCACGCGGCTCCATAGGCCAAAGCGAAGATCGCATAGCTCTGGATAAGAATCGGCACCGCGATGAGCGCGATGACCGCAGGCCGCGACAGGATCGCCTCGCCCTGCAAGCCAAAGAGGATCGCCACCGTCACGACGAGGCCGATGATGGACCAGGGCTTCATCCGGGCCGAGAATGCGTCGATCCGATCCGAGGACTTCAGCACCCGGCGGGTGATAAGGCCAGCGGCCAGCGGCAGAACCACGTAGAGCAGGGTCGAGAGCACCAGCGTCTCCCACGGCACGGTGATCTCGGTCACGCCGAGAAGCAGCGCTACGATGGGGGCAAAGGCCACGATCAGGATCATGTCGTTCACCGACACCTGCACCAGCGTGTAGGTCGCGTCCCCTTTGGTCAGTTGGGACCAGACGAACACCATCGCGGTACAGGGCGCAGCGCCCAGCAGGATCAGCCCGGCGATGTATTGTTGTGCGTCCTCGGGCGCGATCCACGGGGCGAAGACGTGCTCAAAGAACAAAACGGCGAGCAGCGCCATCGTGAACGGCTTGATCAGCCAATTGACCGCGAGCGTGATGAACAGCCCGCGCGGCTGGCGCACCACACCCTTGATGGCGGCTGGGTCGACCGCGATCATCATGGGATAGACCATCGCCCAGATCAGAACCGCGACGACGAGGTTGATCGACGCGACTTCGGCGGCCGCCACCGCGTTGACCAGACCGGGGGCGAGGGTGCCGATCCCAATGCCAGCGGTCATGGCGAGGGCGACCCAGAGGGTCAGGTAGCGTTCGAAAGTTCCCATCGTGTCGGCCTTCGTGTCAGCAGGAGCGTGTGAGTTCGTTCAAGAGCGGGCGGCAGGCGTCCGGGTTTCCGCCGCAACAATCCTCAAGCAAATATCCGATCAGCCCGCGCATCGCGTCGAGTTCGGCGAAATAGCGCACCGAACGGCCCTCGCGCTGTGATCGCACCAGACCGGCGCCGGACAGGACGTTGAGATTGTTGGACAAAGTGTTGGGGCGGATGCCGAGGCGGGACGCGATCTCACCAGCGGGCAGCCCTCCTTCGCCCGCCTGCGTCAGCGTGCGGAATATGTCGAGCCGGATATCATGGGCGAGTGCGGCGAGGGCCGCGATGGCGGGCATCTTTTCCATAATTCATGTATGATGGAAAAGCTGTCCGCCGCAACGGGGAAAGTCGGCCTATGCGCAGTCAGTCCGCCTTAGCGGGCAATGATCTCGACGCGGCGGTTTTCAGCGCGCCCGTCTTCGGTGTCATTGCTGGCCACCGGATCGCTTTCGCCGCGTCCTTCGGATGAAATATCCACCCCCGACAGCGCGTCGGCCGCCGAAAAATAGTCGCGCACGGCGGCGGCGCGATCCTGCGACAGGGTCAGGTTATAGGCATCGCTCCCCGTTGCATCGGTGTGACCGACCACGCGGAACCCGGCGATGTTCGCCTGCGCGATTTCCGAAGCGAGCGCGTCGAGCGCGGCCTGCGCGTCCGGCAGGAGTTCGGCGCTGTCGTGGGCGAACAGGACCGCACCGTCGAGCGTGAAGCGCAGGGCCGAGCCGATGGCAGCGACCGCATCCACATCGGCACCTGCAAACGAGGTGCCGCAATCAACGCCGTCGTCGGTCAGGCGAACGAAGCGATAGTCGGTGCCGGCTTGGCCCACACCCGCGATGTCGACTTCGGCCCGGCCGCCTTCGATCGCGCCGAGGTCGGTCCAGTCGATGCCATCGGTTGAGATCGCCAGCGACATGCCCTCGACGCGCGGCCCGACCTCGAACACGTAAAGGTCGGGGCCTTCGACATCGACAAGTGCATTGTCGGTGAACTGGAGCACCACATCCCCGTCACAGCCGAGCGACAGAAAGCTGCCGTCATCCACGTTGCCGGAAAAGTCGGGTGCCCCAAGCACGGCCCCCGCCTCCTGTGCCGAGGTCTTGATGGTGCCGCTTCCGACCGTTCGCGTGACGATCACGTCGGCAAAGGATCGGTCGCCCTGCGGCAGGATGACGGTCCCGCGCGCACCGTCGGAATATTCGGTCTGCTGGGCAAAGGCGGGCGAGGTGGCGAGAATGAGCGCGAAGGCGCGAGAAAAAACTGACATGGTAAAACTCCTTTGGCCGCAGAGAACGCGACCTCAGGATCAAAGACAAGTCCGGCGGATCACTTAGCTGGTCGCTCTCCCCGGATTTCGAGCGCCCGGCGAACCAGCGGCAATTGGTCATTCCCGAAGTAAAGCGCATCGCCCACGAATATCGTGGGGGAGCCGTAGGCGCCGCGCGCGATGGCCTCGTCCGTGTTCTCCCGCAGCCGCGCCTTGATTGCAGGGTCCGCTGTCTGTTCGACAAGGCCCCTCCCGTCATGCCCGAGCGCGTCCGCGATCGCGGCGATGACCTCGGGGTCGTCGAGATTGCGCCCTTCGCGGAAATACGCGTCGAAACAGGCTTCGGCAAAGGTCTCGAGCGCGGGCTGATCATCCTCCAGACAACAGCACGCGCGCATCGGCAGTATGGATTTCACCGGATGATGTTCGGACGGAAATTTCATCGGGAGGCCCGCGACGGCGGCCCATTCGTGGATCCAGCGCGTCTGGTGTCGGGACTTCGGCGCATCCATATCGGCGCGCATCGCATAGACGCTGTCGTTGACCGCGTTGAACACACCTCCGACGAGAAAGGGACGCCAGTGCACCGTCACGCCCATCTCACCTGCGAGACCGCGCAGGTTGTGAAAGGCGATCCGCGTCCAGGGCGAAGACAGGTCGAAGAAGGTTTCGATATCGGCCACGGGCGGCTCCTTCAGTTTCCGAACAGGATCTTGTTCGCCTGCGGGTCATCCTGCGGATTGCGGCGAATGTTCTCGCGCCCCACGGCCATGCCGCGTCTGAGGCCGGGCCGGGCCTTGAGCCGGTCGTACCAGTCTCGCAAGGCGGGAAAGTCGGCGAGATCGATCTCCTGCGCGCGGTAGGTCTGGACCCACGGGAAGCAGGCGAAATCCGCGATGCTGATCTCGGGGCCCGCCAAATGTTGGGCGTCAGTGAGCCGGGCGTTCATGACGCCGAACAGCCGCAGCACTTCGCGCCGGTAACGGTTCGTCGCATAGTCGATGCGCTCGGGCGCGTAGAGCTTGAAGTGTCCGTGCTGCCCCATCATCGGGCCGAGCCCACCGACCTGCCAGAACAGCCATTGCATCGCGGCCGTAGCGCCCGCCGGGTCGGAGGGCAGAAACTGCCCGGACTTGAGCGCGAGGTGCCACAGGATCGCCCCCGTCTCGAAAATCGGCAGGTCGTCCGCCTCGGTGTCCACGATGGCAGGGATCTTGTTGTTCGGGCTGATCTTGAGGAACTCTGGCGCAAACTGCTCGCCCTTGCCGAGGTCGACGGGATGAACCCGGTAGGGCAGACCGCACTCTTCGAGCATGACCGTGACCTTCCACCCGTTCGGGGTCGGCGCAAAGTAAAGGTCGATCATGGTCATGCGCCTCCCGTCACATGCGCTGCCCGGATCGGATGGGCCACGTCGCGGGCAGGCTGCACGACGGGGGAGGTTGGATCAATCGTTATCTCGCTTGCGCGTTTCGGCTGGTGGTTTGGCGCGCCGAGATGGCGGTGTCAGCGGGCTGGTTGGAGCGGCTGCAAGCGGCCGAGGCCGGTCATGCCCAGCGTCCGTTTCAACTGTCTGAGCCTGACCACCTTGCGACGCCGATTTGAGCCAACTATGCAACCGGGTGACGGGCGGGCATGGTTCCTCCTTTTGTGGAAGCCTGCTCAGGCCATATCATCGAACTGGGTCCGCTGGGGGGCGTATGGGTATTGTCCAAGCACTGATCGCCGCCGCTGGTCTGGGGCTCGCTGCCGCGGCGCTGATCGCTTTGCCCCGACGGCCGCTCGTGCCTGTCGTTGTCACTCTGGTCGGCATGGCCAGCCTTGTTGTGTTGGCCATTAGTTGGGGAAGCCAGCCCTGCCAGACGGATCCCGCAGGGTGCGGAATGCAGCGCGGGTTCGAAGGTATGATCCTCTGGGCCGTAGGTGCGCTCTTGGCCGTCGGTGTGCTGGCTGCGATTGGCTGGAGGGTCGTGGCGGGCCGGGACGCGAAACTCAAGGCGCGTATTCTGGCCCTGATCACAGGGGTCTTACTGGGTTGCCTTGTCGGTATCGGCAGCACGTTCTGAGATGTGATGCTCTGCTGCGTCATGTGCCTGCGCAAGCCGAGTGATACCGCCATGATCGGACATTTGAGGGGCGGACGGCAGGCCATGTTTAGGTATCGCAAGTTCGACCGTGCGTCGTGTTATTTGCCCTGCGTTCCGTCGCACCGCGTGTCAGGCTCGGTCCTGCCAAGCCTGCCTGCGGATCGTGCGCACGCGCTCGGCAGATGCGAGGATCTGCGCTTCGGTCAGGTCCCCTCGGGCGATAGCCTTGCGCACCCAGCGCACGACGTGCTCTGGCAGCAAGGGGTCGTAGCCGAACAGGTTCTTGATCATGATCAGGTCATTTCCGGCAGCGAGCGCCTGAACGACCGCCGCACTCCGCCTCATGAGATGCCTGATCGCGTCCATGTCGACATCGTCGGTGATCACGACCCCCTCGTAACCAAGTTTCTGCCGCAGAAGCCCGGTCACAATGGGAGCGGAGAGCGTGGCTGGCTGGCCGTCCGGGTCCAGTCGGCTATGGCGAAGATGGCCCGTCATCACCATAGCCGGAGCGTGGGGCGACGCGAACAGGCGCGCATAAGGTTCCAACTCTTCCTCGGTCCAACGTGCCGTGATGTCAGCGACCCCGGTGTGGCTGTCATTCGATGACCGGCCATGACCGGGAAAGTGCTTGGCCGCGCAGAGGACACCGGCGCTGGCAAAGCCGCTGGCAAAAGCCATGCCATAGGCGGCGATGCGTTCGGGATCGGTGCCAAAGGACCGCCTTGTTCTGCCGATCGCCGGATTTCTGTGTTCGTCGACATCTACCACGGGGCCGAGGTTGACGTTGAAGCCTGTCGCCGCGAACTCCTGTCCCGCCACAGTGTAGAGCTCCTGCGCCTCGGTCGGCGAAAGCGTCTCAGCGACCGTCCGGGCAGGTGGCAGACGCGTGACGCCCTGCGGCTCCTTGAGGCGCTGAACCTTGCCGCCTTCCTGATCGACGGCGATCAGTGGTTGCGCGTTGCCCGCGCGAAACAGGCGGATCAGACCGGCCAGCTCATCGCGCGTGCCGACGTTCTGCGTGACGAAGAACACGCCACCGACCTGGCCTCGCTGGATCTGCCGGGCGAGAAGTCGCGCCGACGGAGACCGGGTATTCGCGCCATAGAACCCCACGATCAGCAGTTCTGCGACAGCAGCCGCCAGCTCGTCGCGCGGTCGGAACAGACCGAACCATGCGGCGGGGTAGTCCAGCATGCCGCGCGCGAACCCCAGAAAAGCACGAACGCCGCGCCCTAGTTTTCGCAGGTTGTGACGGCGGTTCTTGATCGCGTCGCGCGTCGTCTTGTTAAGCCGCCTCATGGCAGCAACGATGCGGGTTGCCATCATCAGACCGGGCAGATGCTGTTGCGTGTCGGGCCAGATGAAACAGACGACACATCGACAGGTTCCGGCGCGCATGTCTTGAAGATCAATTTGCTGAAAGCTGAGAGGCTGCCAAATGGAGTCATGCCGCGCCCTGAAATTGCATTCGGTTTTCAAGACGCTGAGGGTAAGCGATATCCACTTCGGGGCAATCGAAAACGGCTAAGGCCTGACGCGTTGAAACGGGTTGCCTCGCGACCTCATCCGCACGGGCAAGGTCCGCTTCACGCCCGGCCACCACAAAAAAAACCGGGGCGCTCAGGCCCCGGTTTCTATTCTTCGAACCAATCTCAGAGCCTTACTGCCCCGCGATCAGCCCCATGCTTTCGAGCTTCAGGATCACCTGATGCGCGCAGTTATCGACGTCGACATTCTCGGTCTCGACGCTCAGTTCCGGGTTCTGCGGCACATCGTAGGGGTCGGAAATCCCAGTGAATTCCTTGATCTTGCCTTCACGGGCGAGCTTGTAGAGCCCCTTGCGGTCGCGGCGTTCGCATTCCTCGATGCTGGTGGCGACGTGAACCTCGACGAAGGCGCCGTATTGCTCGATCTCTTCGCGCACGTGGCGGCGGGTCGTCGCGTAGGGCGCGATGGGCGCACAGATGGCGATGCCGCCGTTCTTGGTGATCTCGCTCGCCACATAGCCGATGCGCTTGATGTTGAGATCGCGGTGCTCTTTCGAGAAGCCAAGCTCCGACGACAGGTTCTTGCGCACGATGTCACCGTCCAGCAGCGTCACGGGGCGGCCACCCATCTCCATCAGCTTGACCATGAGCGCGTTGGCGATGGTCGATTTGCCGGAGCCGGAGAAGCCGGTGAAGAACACGGTGAAGCCCTGCTGCGAACGCGGCGGTTTGGTGCGGCGCAGTTCCTTGACCACTTCGGGGAACGAGAACCACTCGGGGATCTCCAGACCCTCTTGCAGACGGCGGCGCAGTTCGGTGCCGGAGATGTTGAGGATGGTGACGTTGTCCTTGTCCTCGATCTCGTCGTTCGGCTCGTACTGGGCGCGTTCCTGCACATAGACCATGTGTTTGAAGTCGACCATTTCGATGCCGATTTCATCCTGATGTTCGCGGAACAGGTCCTGCGCATCGTAGGGGCCGTAGAAATCTTCGCCTGCCGAGTTCTTGCCGGGGCCGGCGTGGTCGCGGCCGACGATGAAGTGGGTGCAGCCGTGGTTGGCGCGGATCAGGCCGTGCCAGACGGCTTCGCGCGGGCCAGCCATGCGCATGGCGAGGTTCAGGAGCGACATGGTGGTCGTCGCCTGCGGGTACTTGTCGAGCACGGCCTCGTAGCAGCGCACACGGGTGAAGTGGTCGACGTCACCCGGTTTGGTCATGCCGACAACCGGATGGATCAGCAGGTTGGCCTGCGCTTCCTTGGCGGCGCGGAAGGTCAGTTCCTGGTGCGCACGGTGGAGCGGGTTGCGGGTCTGGAACGCAACGACGCGGCGCCAGCCCATCTTGCGGAAGAAGGCGCGCATTTCGTTGGGCGTGTCGCGGCGGGCGCGGAAGTCGTAATGCACCGGCTGCTGGATGCCGGTGACGGGGCCGCCGAGATAGACCTTGCCCGCGTGGTTGTGCAGGTAGTTCACAGCCGGGTGGGCGTCGTCATCGGCGCCAAAGACCTTTTCGGCCTCGCGTGCTTTGTTCGGCACCCAGTTGTCGGTGACAGTCATGGTCGCGAGGATCACGCCTTCTTGGTCGCGCAGCGCGATGTCCTGACCTTCTTCGAGGTTCGCGGCGAATTCTTCGGACACGTCGAGCGTGATCGGGATCGGCCAGAGCGTGCCGTCGGCGGTGCGCATGTTTTCGACGACACCGTTGTAATCCTCTTCGGAGAGGAAGCCCTTGAGCGGGTTGAAGCCCCCGTTCATCAGAAGCTCGAGGTCGCAGATCTGGCGCGGGGTCAGATCCCAGGACACGAGGTCGGCAGCTTCGACCTTGAGCTTCTGCGCACTCTCGTAGGAGACGTATAGCTCGGGGATCGGGGCGAGATTATTCAACATCAGAGTACTCCTGTATTTAATCGGGGTCGGACCGGCTGGCGTGCCGGTGAGTTCGGCGTGGAGCGCGGAATATTCGGTGAATTTGCGCGCGAGAAACGGGTCGATCAGGCGCGACTTGGCCGCCGCGCCACGGGTGGTGAGGGCATAGACATAGCGCTGCCGCCGGTCGGGGCCCTTGCGATCGGTGATTTTGATCAGCCCGGCTTCGGTCGCGGCGCGCAGTTGCGCGTTCAGCGAGCCGAGCGATATGCCGAGTGCCGCCGCCGTCTCGCGCTGCGAGGCTTCCGGGGCCTTGTCGAGCTGACGCAGCAGCAGAAAAAGCTGGTCGTCCTCGGGCAGATCGGGAAGGGCAGGGGCGGCGGGCATGGCATTCGTCAATGTGTGTTCACGGCTGAACAAATAGGCCAGTTTGCATCCGCAGAAAAGAGGGGTTCAGCGCGCATTCGTTCCAAAGATCAGAGCGAACGTAGAACGCTGTCGTCGATCGTCAGCCCTGAGCCTCACCCACGAGACCAGCGTTCTCGTTTCGGATGGCCGCCGCAGCATCGTCGTAGAGGAAGGGGAGGAAGGCATAGCGGCTGCCGCGGGTCACGGTCGAAACCGCATGAAGCAGTGAGCAGGAAAAGACGACTGCGCCGCCGGTGGGAGCCTTGAAGCTTTGCTTCCCGTACTCCGGGAAACTGACCTCGCCACCGTCGAAATCGTCGTTGAGGTTGATCGACACGGCAAAACGGCGATGCGCGGTGCCTGAGGTGGTGTTGTCGCGATGCGGGCGGAAATGCCCGCCTTCGTCTGCGCCGTAGCGGGAGACGATGTAACGCTCCATCCGGGTGACGTGGAACTGGTGGACCTTGGCGATCTCGGGAACGACGCGCGTGGCGATGCGGTTCTGGATCGTGGCGATCAGGCTCTGGTCCGACAGCGAAATGTCGCGGCGCACCTTGTGGTTCGCATCCTGCTTGTGGACCGTGCGCCCGTTCTCCTGCGTCATGAAGCCTGAGCTTTCGCCACCGGTTTCGTCGAAGAGGTCGATGAGGCGCGTGCATAGCTCTGGCTCGAACACGCGGGGCAGGTAGAGCACGGGGGCTTGCAGGGGGATGCCCGCGAAGCGCTCTGGCGGTGGCTGCTGGGCGAGGAGGTCGAGCGCCGCCTGATGCCCCGCGCCCTCCGGGCCGAAGCGCAGCGAGGCGATCACGCGCATGGTGGGGTCGATCAAAACCCAAAGCCCGCGCCGTTCGCCCGCCTCGTTGCCGGCGCCATAGAGGCGGCTCAGGCTGAGGTCGAAATCCCAGAACTGGCGGTAGCCGGGGAAGCGATGCGTGACGCGCGCCTCGGACTCGTCCGTCGGGGTCGTGCTGACGCCGAAAAAGCTCGCGAAGCTGTCGTCGAACAGGTCGGGGCGGGCATGGGCCGCATCGAGTGCTGCGCGGGCCGCCGGGTCGGACGCATCGTGGAAGAAACACAGGACAAGGTATCGCCCGGCGGAGGTGTCGAAGGTGAAACGCGGGTTCCGGGTCGACCGGGCCTTAAAGAACGGGGCCGGGTGGCCGGGGCCGGGGGAAAGGAAAGCTGACACTATGTAATCCCAAGATATGCGTCACGGATGTCGCGCGGCCATCGGGCCCGGTCAAGCCACATCCGTGTGTGCAGGTGCGCTAAAAGCTGAAGATACCCCCGATATTGTCGAGGATCGCGACGAACAGCATGACGGCGGCGGTAAGCGACGGATAAAGATCGACGTTCTGGTCCATGCGCGCCAGTCTGCGCGGGGATTTCGGCGAAAATGGGGTGAAGAACGCGCGTCGCGCAGGCCGTGAGAGGGCAAAAGAAAACGCCGCGCGGGTTGCCCTGCGCGGCGTCTTCCAAATCTGAGGGCCGGATCAGACCGGGGCTTTTTCCGGCTCGACCGCGGCGGCAGGTTCCGCCTCTTCATGCTCGGCGAGAAACTTCTCGGCGTCGAGCGCGGCCATGCAGCCCATACCGGCGCTCGTGACCGCCTGACGATAGACGTGGTCGGTCAGGTCGCCCGCAGCAAACACGCCGGAGATCGAGGTGCGGGTGGTGCCCGGCTCGACCTTGACGTAGCCGCCGTTGTGCAGCTCGAGCTGGTCTTTCACCAGTTCCGAGGCGGGGGCGTGGCCGATGGCGATGAACACGCCCTTGGCGTCCAGTTCCGACACTTCGTCGGTCTTCACGTTGCGGACCTTCACGCCTTCGACGCCGAGCGGCATGTCGGTGCCGGTGACCTCTTCGAGCACGTGGTCCCACATCACCTCGATCTTCGGGTTCTTCTCAAGCCGGTCGATCAGGATCTTTTCAGCGCGGAATTCGCCACGGCGGTGGATGACCGTGACCTTCGACGCGAAGTTCGTCAGGAACAGCGCCTCTTCGACGGCTGTGTTGCCGCCGCCGACCACGATGATCTCCTGCCCGCGATAAAAGAAGCCGTCGCAGGTGGCACAGGCCGAAACGCCGAAGCCCTTGAACTTCTCTTCCGTCTCGAGGCCCAGCCATTTCGCGCGCGCACCGGTGGCGAGGATGACCGCCTCGGCCTCATAGGTCGCGCCGCTGTCGGCCTTGGCCACGAAGGGCCGCTTGGACAGGTCGAGATCGGTGATGATGTCGGTGATGACCTCGGTGCCCATCGCCTTGGCGTGCTCTTCCATCTTCACCATGAGCTCGGGGCCCTGAACCTCGGTGAAGCCCGGATAGTTCTCGACCTCGGTGGTGGTGGTAAGCTGGCCGCCCGGCTCCATCCCCTGCACGAGGATCGGTTTCAGCATGGCGCGCGCGGCGTAGATGGCGGCGGTGTAGCCCGCCGGGCCCGATCCGATGATCAGGACACGGGTGTGATGAGTGCCGGACATGACGAATCCCTTCGAATTTCTCGTTGCCAAGGATATAGGGGGCGGGTCCCCCCGCCGAAACCCCTTGCGACAGCATGCCCGAACGTGTCTTGGCATCGACAGGAAATTGCGCAGATGCGAAAGATTATTGCGCAGCCTGGGCCGTAGAGGTAAGGTTCGCGAAACGTAAGGGGACCTCGCATGGCACATTCAAAACTCGACCAGATCGACCGGATGATCCTGGCCGAGTTGCAGGCCGATGGCCGCATGACGAATGTCGAACTGGCCAAGCGCGTGGGCATCTCGGCCCCGCCTTGCCTGCGTCGTGTGCGCACGCTCGAGGAGGCGGGATACATCCGTGGCTACCACGCCGATGTGGACAGCCGGTCGCTGGGCTTTGAGGTGCAGGTCTTTGCGATGGTCGGGCTCGTCAGTCAGGCCGAGGCCGACCTGTCGAAGTTCGAGCAACGCTGCCGCGACTGGCCGCTCGTGCGCGAATGCCACATGCTGAACGGCGAGGTCGATTTCATCCTGAAATGCGTGGCGCCGGACCTATCGACGTTTCAAAGCTTTCTGACCGAACAACTGACGGCGGCCGAGAACGTGGCGAGCGTGAAAACGTCGCTCGTTATCCGCGACGCCAAGGACGAGCCGGGCGTGCCCTTCGACGTGCTCGAAGCGCGGATGTCGGCGGAGGCGTAAAAGCCACACTGACGATTTGTCGCCCACCTCAGGCTTGTGAGGGTGCTGGTTCCGGTCAAGGCTGACTTAGGGGACGCTGCGCAGAGGGAGACTGCCATGAAACATTCCATCCGGCCTCTCGCGCTGGCGGCGGCGGCCGCATCTTTGAGCGGCTGCGTGACGACAACTATGGGGCCGACCACGTTGGTTGGTGGCGAACGCCTTGACCCGAACGCACCCGATTGGACGCTGAACAGCTATTTGCCTGACCCCGCCGCGAACACGACCACGCAGGCCAACCCGATGGCGGACGGTTCCTTTAAAACACTGTTTGATGGGATCGTTAACACAAACGGCAATCTTCAGAATCTGACTTGGAATGCGCAACTCGACAATGCGGCTCAGTCTTATGCTGGCTACCTGAATGCCACAGATCAGCTGAGCCACACGGCGGGGAACTCGACCCTCGCGTCTCGCGTGAATGCGACCGGCTACGCCTGGCGAGAGTTGGGGGAGAACCTCGGCGAAGGGCAGACCAGCGAGGCGCAGATCATGGCGGGCTGGCAAAACTCACCTGACCACAACAAGAACCTCACCAACCCCAACTTCGAGGAGTTCGCGCTGGGTGTGTCCGGCACCGGCAGCGACACGGTCTGGGTTCTGGTCCTCGCCGACCCACTCTAGACACGCGCGACTCTCGCAATCGTGACGCCGCGCGTTGCGCGGGGAACACGGAATCCGCCCTTGAGGCCGGTTTTTTTGCGTCCAGCCATTGTCTTTCGGGGGTCAACCCCGGTTAAATGATAGACGAACAACAGTTTTTTGCGCGAGTCGCCCTGCCAGGCGATGGATCTATCCGGGGGATGTAGAAGTGATTGCGACGCGGATCTTGAAACTTGTGGGCGGGATTGCGCTCGCCGGCATCCTTGCGGCTTGCGAAACCGTGCCGACCGAAACCGCCGTCACGTCGGACGGAGAGGTGCTGGCCTATGTCTCGCCGCGCACCCTGTCGATGTATCGCGAGTTCAACGATGGCGAGTTCGTGGTGCCCGCGGTGCCGCGCCAGTACCTGTCGGAAGAGGTCGCGCGCCAGTACGTGCCGTATTATTCGCCCTACGAAGAGGGCACGATCGTCGTCGATCCCTATGCCTTCAAGATGTACCTGATCTCGGGGCCGAACGAGGCGATGCGCTACACCGTCGGCGTCGGCAAGGCGGGCTATGGCCTGTCGGGCGAAGCGCGGGTGAACCACCAGAAGGATTGGCCATACTGGACCCCGACCGCGAACATGCTGCGTCGTGAGCCCGAAACCTATGGTCCGGTGCGCGGCGGTATGGAAGGCGGGCTCGACAACCCGCTGGGCGCACGGGCGCTCTATCTCTATCGCGGCGGGCGCGACACGCTCTACCGTATTCACGGCACGCCCTATCCGTGGACCGTGGGCGGTCAGGAATCGGGGGGCTGTATCCGGATGTTCCATCAGGACGCGATCCATATCGCGGCAAACGTGAAGGACGGCACGCGGGTCATCATCCTGAACCAAAGCCAGTCCGGCATGTACACCGTGCCCGAGGGCGGGACCGACACTTCGGCCTGACAGCGGAGGCCTGACAGCGGATCGCCGCCGGTGCCTGAGTGATCTTACGTGCGTGATCGCGCGTGATCCTGTATGATCTGCCGCAAAACATAATGCGAGCAGGCACCCTATGACTTCTACGATCCGGCGGCGCGCAGCCGTCACCCTGACACTGTGCGCGGCCCTTGCGCTGGCGGCCTGCGGGTCGCGCGGCAGCATCGGGCGCATGGAATCGCCCCGGCCGCTGCTCCCCGAGAATTATCAGGCGGCGGGCATTCCTTCGAACTTCGGGGATACCGATCCGATCGAATGGCTGGAGCATCCGATCCGGCCCGACGCCTATCCGGTCCACGGCATCGACGCCTCGCGCTATCAGGGCGAGATCGATTTCGCGACGGCGCGGGCAGGGGGCATCAATTTCGCTTGGCTCAAGGTGACTGAGGGGGGCGACCACCTCGACCCCGGGTATGAGATCAACGCGCCGCGGGCGCGGGCGGCGGGGATGCCGGTCGGGGCCTATCACTTCTATTACTTCTGCCGGACCCCGGCCGAACAGGCGCGGTGGTTCATCCAAAACGCGCCGCGTGTGGCGGGCGATCTGCCCCCGATGCTGGACATGGAGTGGAACCACCAGTCGCGCACCTGCAACCGTCGACCCGATGGCGAAACCGTGCGTGACGAAATCCGGCAGTTTGCCTCGATCGTCACCAGCCATTACGGCACATCGCCGGTGATCTACGTGACGCCGGACTTTTATGCCGAGAATGAGCTGGGCAAGCTGACAGGCTATGAGTTCTGGCTGCGCTCGGTCGCGGCGCACCCGTCGGAGCGCTATCCCGAAGAGCGCTGGAGTTTCTGGCAGTACTCGGGAACCGGGGTCGCTAAGGGCGTGAAGGGCAACGTGGACCTCAACGCTTTCGCGGGCAGCGTAGAAAGCTGGGTCGCCTGGCTGACATCGCGGCGTCAGCAGTAAGCCCGGTGGCGAAGGCGGTGGTTTTTGGTCGCGCGAAGGATACTAGAATACTAGGATTCTAGTATCTTACCGGTCTGGATTTAGCATTTGAACTCAGTGCCTTATATGCCGTTTTCGTTTGTAGCCGTGCGCGCCCGTTAACCTTCAGACACGAAAAAGGCCGCCCCGGACAGGGGCGGCCCTTTCGTCGATGTCGTGCGGTTCAGGCGGCCTTCGCGCGAAGGCGGACCTGCTTGCGCTTGCCACGATGGAACGGGAGATCGACCTCCTCCGTCTTGGCGGTTTCGACAATCGACTTGATCCAGCGTTGCTTCGACATGTTCGGCCTCTCGGGTCAGCAGGGTCTGAGCACCCCGTGCAATGTTTCGTTGAGACCATGAAGCGCTTGAAATTGGGCGAGTCTGGGGCAGGTTCTGGGAAAGATGCGGCCGGTTTGAAGGTCATTTTGGAAACAATCGCGACAGATTGTTTCAAATTGTCAAAGACGGATGGCCGAGATCAGGCGGCCATAGTCGGCCTCGTTCCGGTGGACCGAACGGCGGTAGGAATAGAACCGGGCCGGGTCGGCATAGGTGCAGTGGCGGGTCCATTCGGCGTGACCGATGCCCGCTTCGCGCAACCGGTGCAGGCCAAAGGCGGGCAGGTCGAACTGCACCCGGTCGCCTGCGCCGCCTGCGAAAAAGCGGCCGTTCTCGGGGTCTTCGTCCATAAACCGCTCCATGAACTCCGGCCCGACCTCGTAATTCGCCTGACTGATCGTGGGGCCGATCACGGCGTGGATCTTCTCGCGGGTCGCGCCGAGCGCGACCATCGCGTCGATCGTCGCCTCCAGCACGCCTTCGATCGCGCCGCGCCAGCCTGCATGGGCGGCCCCGATCACGCCAGCCTCGCGGTCAGCGAAGAGTACCGGCTCGCAATCGGCGGTCAGCACGGTCAGAACGATGCCGGGCGTGTTCGTCACGAGCCCGTCCGCTTTCGGGCGATCGCCGGTCTGCGGTTCGGTCACGGTCACGACATCGGGGGAGTGGACCTGATGCACGCCCGCGACCGCTTCGGGCTGCGCGTCCATCGCGGCGGCCATGCGCGCACGGTTCATCGCCACGGCGTCGGTCTGATCGTCAGATCCGCCGCCGCAGTTCAGCCCGGCATAGATCCCCGACGATGCGCCGCCCTTGCGGGTGAAGAACCCGTGGCGGACGCCGTCGAGTGCGCCTGCGGTGATGATTTCGAGGTTCATGTCTCGAGCCCCGGCAACATGGCTGCCCCTTCCGGCACGAATGCGAGTGTCTTGAACAGCGTTCCCATTTCCTCGGGGTGCGTCAAGCGGCGATGCGCGGCGACGTGCCGGGTGAGCGGTTCTCCCTCCAACCGGGCGGCGAGGGCCTGCGCACGGGCGGTGATGCCGAGCCGCTCCAGAAACACGCCCTGCGGGGTGAGGCGGGAGTGGGTGAGGCGGGGGGCGGCCAGCGCCAGTGCCTCGAAATCCACATGCGCGGTCAGGTCGGCCTCGCCGGGGTTGGCCAGCGGATCGGCGGCTTCGTGTTTGGCGACGGCTTGCAGCGTGTCGCCCAGCGAATGCCAGTCGCCGTAATCGATGACGAGGGCGGCGCCGCCTTGACCCGCGATGCGCCGGTCGATCTCGGCCATGACCGCATCCGTTGAGGGGCGCAGTTCGACAAGATCGCCGGGCTGCGCGTCGCTCCACCGTTCGAGCGGGGCGGGCGAGGTCGGCCCGCCAAGGCCGAAGGTCAGCGCGTCGTCCTTCAGCCCCACTTGCCGTTCGCGCCAGTCCTCACCGCCGCGCTGAAACTGGCGCACAGGCAGGGCGTCGAAGAACTCGTTCGCCACAAGGAACAGCGGGCCCGCCGGCGCGCCCTCGAGCGTGTCCGCCCAAGTCACACCGTAGCCTGCAAGCGCGGCCTGCTGGCGTTCGCGCAGGCTGGGGGAGGCTTCGATGAGCACCACGCGGGCGGCGTCGTGAAAGCCCGGCACGCCACGGGTGGCGCGCAGGATGTCGGCCATCAGCGTGCCGCGGCCCGGACCAAGCTCGGCCAGCACAAAGGCGGCGGGCGATCCCTGATCCATCCAGCCTTGGGCCAGACACAGGCCGATCAATTCGCCGAACATTTGCGAAATCTCGGGCGCGGTGGTGAAATCGCCCGCCATGCCGAAGGGGTCGCGGGTCGTGTAATAGCCGAACTCGGGGTCGAGCAGGCATTCCGCCATGTAGTCGGCAACGCTCATCGGACCGTTCGCGTCGATCCGGGCGCGGAGTTTGTCGGCGAGGCTCACGTCCGGCTGCGGCGGGCCGCCCAGATCAGGGTGGCGATGCCGACCACGATCATCGGGGTGGACAGAAGCTGGCCCATCGTAATCCCGAAGGACGGCGAGCCGATCACGTAGCCCATCGGGTTGTCGAGCGTAATGAATTGCGCATCCGCCTGCCGGAAGAATTCGACGATGAACCGGGCCACGCCGTAGCCCAGAAAGAACATGCCCGCGAGCATGGCCGGGCGTTTCAGCCAGCCGCGTTTGAAGGCGAGGAACAACAGGACCGCGCCAAGCACCACGCCTTCGAGCACTGCCTCGTAAAGCTGCGAGGGGTGGCGCGCGCAGGCCTCGGTCGCCGTGGCACAGGCTTGCGCGGCGGGTCCGGGAAAGATCACGCCCCACGGCGCATCGGTCGGGCGGCCCCAAAGCTCGGCGTTCACGAAGTTCGCGGTGCGCACGAGGCCCAGGGCGGGCGGGGTGGCGATGGCCAAGAGGTCGGCCACCGAGGCGGTGATGAGCCCGTGTTTGCGCGAAAATAGGATCACGCCCACGACCACGCCCAGAAATCCGCCGTGGAACGACATGCCGCCCTGCCAGAGCTTCACGATGTCGAGCGGGTTCTGCAGGTAATAGCCGGGCTGATAGAACAGCACGAAACCGAGCCGCCCGCCGATGATGATTCCGGCCACCATCCACGTCACCAGCTCTTCAAGCTGCGCGCGGGTCATCGCAGGGTCTTCGCCGCGCCAGAGCTTGGGCCGCGAGATCGCCATGCGGATGATCCACCAGCCGATCGCGATGCCGACGATATAGCCAAGCGCGTACCAGCGAATGGCGAAACTCATGCCGAACAGGTCGAACGAAAACGCCTCTGGCGACAGGTTCGGGAATTGGATAGCAGCCCACATGCGCGTTTGGTGCGCTGCGGGCGCGGCGGTGTCAACTGCCACTGTCGGTTGAGAATCGCCGACGGCTCCACCATATTGTGAACAAGTGCCGGCCCGGGGGCGTTTGGTAGTGTACTAGGGCCGGGCAACAGGAGATCGACATGCAAACTCGCAACAAAGTGCTGGACGATTTGTCCCAGCTTATGACGAACGCGATGGGTGTGGCACAGGGTGCGCGGACCGAGGCCGAGACAGCGATGAAAAGCTGGATGGACCGCTGGCTTGCCGACCGGGATTTCGTGACCCGCGAAGAATTCGATGCCGTTCGCGCCATGGCGCAGAAGGCGCGCGAGGAAAACGAGGCCTTGAAGGCGCGCATCGATGCGCTGGAAGCTGGGTCCGCAAAAAAGCCCGCGTCGAAAGAGTGATGCCAAATGTCACGGCGCTGGTTGCAGCCGTGGCGATCAGTCTTTCGGCGACGGTCGCAACCGCCTGCAACCTACCGCCAAATGCCGCGAGCCTTATGGCCGACGCGGGGTCCGCATTGAATGCGGCGCGGACCGACAACGGACGTGACGCGCTCCGCCGCGACGCCCGGCTGGACCGCGCGGCGCAACGTCACGCGTGCTGGATGTCGACCAACGGGTCGTTTTCCCATCGCGGTGCGGGCAATTCCGGACCGCGCGACCGCATCGCCGCGACCGGCTATCAGGCCAGCATGACCTCGGAGAATATTGCCGAGGGGCAGCCTTCGGGCCAGCAGGTCATGTCCGACTGGATGCGCTCGCAGGGCCATCGTGACAACATCCTGCGCGGCGAGGCCAAGGACTATGGCGTGGGTGTTGCGCTCCTCAGTGGTCGGGTGCTCTGGGTGATGCTCTACGCCGCGCAGCGCTGAGCGGCTTTCACAAAAGAAACAAAAGGTCGGCTCTGATGGCCGCCCTTTGGCTTTGTCGCTGTACGGATCGAACAAACGCCGGTCATTTGAGGATCGGCGGTTTCGACGGGTCAGAGCCGGGCGCCTTGCGCTGGACCGGCTCCGGCGCCTCGGGTTCAGGCATGTCGAAGCGCAGGCCGACACGGGCGAGCCGTTCGGCCACCGGATCGGTAGCGTCGAAAAACGCCACGTCCAAGCGTTGATCGGCACCGGAAAAGGTCATCGCCTCCTGCGCCGCGCGGGCCAGTGGTTCGTGGGCATCCGGGTCGGCGTCGATAAAGGCCAGAACGAGGCCCTGACTTTCATCGTCATAGACCGCGCGTGCGAGCACGGCGTGATCGCAGAACCGCCCGGCGGTGGCGAGCTTGGTGCCGAGACCCGAGATCAGGCGGTCCGTGAGCCCGGTCGGCGGCTCCAGCGCGCGGACCTGACTTTCTACTTCTTCGGGGGCCGGGCCGAGCGTCTGGGCGAGCCAGTCGACCGCCGCGGCCGGAATGAGGATCGACGACACCGCGCCAAGGTTCACGCCAAGCCCGATGTCGGAACCTGTGATCATCGCGGCTACGACCCGGCCGGGAAGGGCGGCATAGGGCGCGGGACCATCAGCAAAGGTGGCGAGCCGATCCTCGCGATCGAAGACCAGAACGTACCTGTCGGGCGGCTCGCCCTCGGCGGCCTCGAGCTCGAAAATCTCGGGGTTCACCATCTCACCGCGCGATTCCTCTTTGAGCAGCAGGAACAGCTCGTCGTCGGCCAGACGCTCGTAAAAGCTCAGGCGCGCGGCGTCGTCGTCGAGGTCGGCCTGCATGGCGGCATGGGCGATGTCGAGCGGCGTCTCGTTGGTCATGGGTTCAGCACCTCCGCGACACGGGTCTGAAGAACGGGCAGAAGCTCATCCTCGAACCACGGGTTTTTCCTGAGCCACCCGGTATTGCGCCACGACGGATGAGGCAAGGGCAGTCTGTCGGGCAGGTGATCGCGCCAGCCGCGCACGGTGTCGGTCAGGCTCGCCCGGGTGCCGAGGTATCGGCGCTGGGCATAGGCCCCGACGAGGAGTGTGAGGGTGGGGGCCAAAGTCTCGTCGACCGCGTCGTGCCACGTTTCGGCGCAGATGCGCGGCGGGGGCAGGTCCGACCCGCGTGCATCGTAGCCGGGGAAGCAAAATGCCATCGGGGTGATCGCGATGCGCGCGCGATCATAGAACGTGTCGCGGTCCACGCCCATCCAGTCGCGCAACCGATCGCCTGACGGGTCGTCAAAGGGGATGCCGCTTTCATGGACCCGCATTCCGGGTGCCTGCCCGATGATCCTGAGCCGCGCGGTGGGTTCGAACCACGCAACCGGGCGCGGTGCATGGCTCGTGGCCGTCGCGGCAAAAACAGCGGCACAAATGCGGCAGGCGCAGATGCGGTCTGGAAGCGTTTCAGGGGCGGTCATGCCTGCAAGTTAGGGCGCATGGGCCAAGTGAACAATCCTGACCGGTTTGACGCACTTACCACCGATTGTTCACGATCGTGCCCCATTTCCGTCCCCAAGGGTAGGTTAACCATAGTGTCGTTAGGGCCCGGCTGGGTCGAAATTTACGAGTCCACGGGAAGGTTAACCCCCGGGATTTGAGGGCAACATGGCAACGAGCAGGCTGACAGCCTATTACATCGGCACTTATGCCGATCTGAACCTCGCCCAGGGCGACACGGTGGCACGGACCGCCCGTCGGCTGGTGGGGTATCGGCTCGGCGATGCCGAACACCCTGCGCATTCGCGTGAAAACACATTGATTCTGACGGATTGCGGTACGGACCGCGCCGATACACTGACATGGGGTGGACGGACCGCCGAGATGCTGGCTTCGCTGCATGTCTCGGTGAAACTGACCTATACCGACCGCAAGACCGACACGACCTGGATGATCGTACTGCAGGACGACGCGGGCCGCGTGTTCCTGACGCCGTTCGCGGATGGTTCGGAATTCTCCGAAGCCTTCGTCGAAAAGCCGATCCAGACCATCGAAATCGAAACCATCACCGGCGAGCACTACCGCGCGGCGGTCAAGCAACTGGCCGATCAGGGCTATGTCTGTTTCGGGTCCGACACGCGGATCGACACGCCGACCGGCCCGCGCAAGGTCGTGCGGCTGAAACCGGGCGACATGGTCAACACGGTCGATCATGGGCCGCAGCCGATCCGTTGGGTCGCGATGCGCCGTCTCGGTCCGCTCGAACTGCGTGCGAACCCCGCGATCCGGCCGATCCGGGTGCGCCAAGGCGCGCTGGGTCACGGTCTGCCGGAGCGTGATGTGCTTCTGTCGCCGCAACACCGGGTGCTGGTGCGCTCGCGCCTCGCCATGCGGATGTTCGGCACGACCGAAGTGCTGGTCGCGGTGAAATCGCTTCTGGGCCTGCCCGGATTCGAGGTCGCCGAGGATGTGGGCGGGGTCATCTACGTCCACCTTCTCTTCGACGATCACGAGGTCATCATCGCGGACGGCGCTCCGATGGAGAGCCTGTTCCTCGGGACCGGCGCGCGGGAAGCAGTGGGGCAGGAGGCGCTGGAGGAAATCCGCGCGATCATGCCAGAACTGGTGGACATGATGATCTCTGGCAGCGGCATGCCAGCCCGCCCGCTCACCGACAGCGAACGCGCGGCCGAGATGGGGGTGATCCATCTTGATCGACATGTGCCGCTGGTCGCAGGCTTCTGAACGCACCCGCCATTGAGCATGCGTTAACCTTTCGATACATGGGCAAAAAACGCCTGTGGAGACGTCGCGCGCATGTATCGGGTCTGGAACTTCATCGCCAATTACTCGGTCCTGCTGGTCGGCGGTGCGCTGATCGCGCTGGTCTGGGCCAACCTCGACGGTGAGAGCTATCGGCAGTTCGTCCACTATCCGTTGTGGTTCAACGGTTGGGTCGGGCTGGATCTGCATGCCTGGGACGCGGCCTTTGGCCCCGCCGCCGGTCGGTTCGAGACCGGCGATGTGGAGCGGGTGCTGACCGTTCAGGCGCTGGTCAACGATCTGCTCATGGCGTTCTTCTTCGCCTTCGCTGGCAAGGAAGTGTGGGAGGCGCTGATCCTCAAACGCGGCGCGCTGCGGGGGCGCAAGGCGGCGACGCCACTCATCGCCACGCTGGGTGGGATGATCGGCCCGGTGGTGATTTTCCTTGGTCTCGCGACCCTCATGGGGTCGGACGTCTATGACGCCGTGGCGCGTGGCTGGGCCGTGCCGACAGCCTCGGATATCGCGTTTTCCTACGTGGTCGGGCGGCTGGTCTTTGGCGCGGGGCATCCGGCGTTGCGGTTCCTGTTGCTCCTCGCCATCGCGGACGATGCGGGCGGGCTCATCATTCTGGCGCTGTTCTATCCGCCGGGCGATTTCGCGCCGGAATGGCTGGCGGTCGCCGTTCTGGCTTCGCTCACCGTTTATCTCGCTTTCAACTGGCTGCCGCGCCGGATGGACCGGGGCGACCAGACGCGGGCGCGGTCGACATGGGTACGCCTGAACCTGAAGTGGTATCCCTACGTGATCGCGGGGCTCATCAGCCTCGTCGCCTTCACCCAGTCGGGTCTGCACCCGGCGCTGGGCCTGCTGCCGATCATTCCGGCCATTCCCCATGCGGACCGGGCGTTCGGCATCTTTGCCGAGGCTGAAACGCACCTCCACGACGTTCTCAACCAGATCGAGCATGCGCTGCAAATCCCGGTCGAGGTGATCCTGTTCCTGTTCGGGCTGGTCAATGCGGGCGTCGTGCTGACGGCGGTGGCCGAGCCGACGTGGCTCGTGCTGGGCGGTCTGGTGATCGGCAAGCCGCTGGGCGTGGTGCTTTTCGGTCTGGTTGCGGCGCGGCTTCTGCGGCTCGGATTGCCCGAGGGGATGCGCGTGGCCGATCTGATGATCGTGGGGCTGGTCGCGGGCATCGGGTTTACCGTGGCGCTGTTCTTCGCCGCCGTCGCGTTCGACCCCGGCCCGCTACAGGATGCCGCCAAGATCGGTGCGCTGTTCAGTCTGGTGGCCGCCTTGGCTGCCGTGGTGGCCGGTAAATTGTTGAAGGTCGAGAAACGCGGCGCCTGATTCCGGCTGGCTGTCGCCAAATCCGACCTTCGATCACCGAGGATTGTGCCGCTTTCCGGCCCAATTCGGCGACAAAGCGTTGTATTGAAGGGCTTTGATCCGACATAATGACGCCAGATTGGCCATCTATAGCGTATCATTAACGCGGCTCGGAGCATACCGGGCCCTGAGGCAGCAGCAGACACCTGAGCGTCGCATGATCGAATTCAACAACGTCTCCAAGTCCTTCTGGACCGGAAAACAGCGCAAGGTCATCCTCGACCATGCGTCGTTTCGCGTTGAGCTCGGCAATTCGCTTGGGATTCTGGCGCCGAACGGGACCGGCAAGACCACGATCATTCAGATGATGGCCGGGCTCGAAAAGCCCGACGAGGGCGAGATCCGGCGCACCAGCCGCGTGTCGTTCCCGCTGGGCTTCATGGGCGGCGTGGTCCCCAAATTGTCGGCCAAGGAAAACGCGCGCTACATCGCGCGGCTCTATGGGCTCGACCCGGATTACATCGAGGCGTTCACACGCTGGCTCTGCGGGCTCGAGGAATATTACGACTTCCCGCTCGGCACCTATTCGTCGGGGATGAAGGCGCGGTTCACCTTTTCGCTGCTTCTGGCGCTCGAATTCGATATCTACCTGATCGACGAGGGCATGCCGCAGACCACGGATGCCGAGTTCAACCGCAAGGCGGGCGATGTGCTGCGTCAGCGGCTGGAAAACTCGACCGTGGTGGTTGTGAGCCATCAGGCGCAAACTCTGGAAAAATTCTGCCGCTCGGCGGCCGTGCTGCACAACGGGCAGCTTTTTATGTTCGATACCTTGGAAGAGGCGAAGCAACTTTATGACTACTCCACCCAAGGCTAAGAAATTCCGCATCCGCCGCCCCGGTTCCGAGGCGCCGCGCGAGGTGAACCCCGAGGCCGGGCAGACCACGGGCGAGGCGAAGCCGCGCGCGCAGGCGCAAACCTTGCGCCCGTCGGCCGCGCAGCCACAGCGCCCGGCGAATGCCCAAGGCCAGCCGCAACGCCCGACGCCGCCGCAGGGCCAGCGCACGCTGAACGCGATGGAACAGGCAGCCCAGTTGCCGCAGGAAGACGGGTTCGGCGGTGCGCCGTTTCCCGGTTCCGCTGCTGCCGAACGCGGCGGGAAGGGCGGTCAGACCACATCCCGACGCGAGCCGCCCGAGGTCGAGATCGCCCGCATCAAGCAAGAGGGCCTGACGGGTCGTCAGCTTCGTATGGCCCGGCGCGTGGCCCAGAAACACGGGCTGCCCGCCACGTCGGACTACGACGCGGTGCGGCTTCTACGTCAGTCCGGGATCGACCCGTTCCAGACCGCGAACATGCTCCAACTCGTCTCGTCCGAGGACAGCGCCGCCAAACCGCAGCCGGGGCAGGAGGGTCAGGGGCGCATCCAATTGCCGCAGACGATCCAGCCGCAGCAACAGCTTCCCTCGACCCATGTGATGGACGCCGCCGAGCGCGCGAAATCCATCAAGGACATGCAGAACGACATCGTGCGGCGTCGGCGCAAGAAGCTGCTCTTGCTCGCCACGCGCCTCGCCGCGCTGGTGCTGCTCCCGACCCTGATCGCAGGCTGGTATTTCTACGTCGTGGCGACGCCGATGTACGCCACCAAATCGGAATTCGTGATCCAGAAAGCCGAAAGTGGCGGCACGGCGATGTCGAGCCTGTTCGCGGGTTCTGGCCTCGCCACCTCGCAGGATTCGATCACGGTGCAGAGTTACCTTTCCTCCCGCGACGCCATGCTGCGTCTGGACGAGGAACTCGGGTTCAAGGCGCATTTCTCGAACCCCGAGATCGACCCCATCCAGCGGCTCGACGCAGGCGCATCGAACGAAGAGGCCTATAAAACCTATACCCGCAATGTGAAGATCGGGTTCGACCCGACGGAGGGCATCGTGAAGATGGAGGTCATCGCCGCCGATCCCGCCTTCTCTCGCGAAATGTCCGAGGCGCTGATCCGCTACGCCGAACAGCGTGTAGACAATCTGACAAGCCGGTTGCGCGACGACCAGATGGCCGGGGCGCGTGAAAGCTACGAAGAAGCCGAACAGGCGATGATGGATGCGCAGGGCGAAGTTCTGCGGCTTCAGGAAAGCATGGGCATCTTCGACGCGACCTCGGACGCGACCTCGATCATGGGGCAGGTGAACACGTTCGAGACGCGGTTGCAGCAAAAGCGGCTCGAGCTTGAGCAATTGCTCGACAACCCCCGCCCGAACCAAGCCCGTGTCGATGGCGTGCGCGGCGATATCGCGCGGCTGGAACAGCTGGTCGCGAACCTTCGGGCGCGGCTCACCGAGCAGGGCCAGCAGGGGGGCGACAGCCTCGCCTCGGTGTCGGGTCAGCTGACCATCGCCCAGACCAACCTGCAGACGCGCACCGCGCTCATGCAACAGGCGCTCCAGCAGTTGGAGACGGCGCGGATCGAGGCCAACAAGCAGACCCGCTATCTTGAGATGGGCGTGCATCCGGTCGCCCCGGACCGCGCGACCTATCCGCGCGCCTTCGAGAACACGCTGCTCGCCTTCCTCGTCTTCGCGGGCATCTATCTGATGATCTCGATCACTGCCGCCATCCTGCGCGAGCAGGTCACGAGCTGACCGGCACGCAAGACGCAACCCAAACGGGCGCGGCATGGCGCCCGTTTTCGTGTCCGGCGGCCCGGCCCCGGTATCGGGGGTTCCCAAACCCGGTGCGTGCCGGATAATCTGGGAAAAAATTTCCGGGGACGGTCATGATATTCTTAAGACTTTTGGCACTGCTTCTGTGCTTTGCCTCCCCTGTGTTGGCGCAAGACGGCACCATCACGGCAGGCAACGGCACCAACGCCGAACAGGCGCAGTCCGATGCCGCCATCGCGACCCGCATCCGCGACATCCTGCACGAACTCGACGGCTACGAAGACGTCACCGTTGCGGTCAAATCCGGCATCGTGACCCTGCGAGGCACGACGCTGGATCTTGGCCAGTCCGAAGCGCTCGTGACGCTCGTGGGCCGGGTCGACGGGGTCGTCGCAATCGAGAACGAGGTGACGATCTCCACAGATATCCGCCGCCGTCTGGAGCCGATGGTCGACCGGTTCCAGCTTCGGTTCTGGCAGGGAGTCGCGTTCCTGCCGCTGGTTGGTATCGCACTTCTCGCCTTCGCCATCGTGGTCTGGTTTGGCTTCTTCATCGCCAAACGCAGGCAGCCGTGGGACCGGATCGCGCCCAACGCCTTCATCGCGGACATTCTGCGCGCAGTGATCCGGGTCGCAGCCGTTATCGCGGGCATCGTGGTGGCGCTCGACATTCTCGGGGCCACCGCGCTTTTGTCGACCATCCTCGGTGCGGCAGGGATCATCGGTCTGGCCATTGGTTTCGCGGTCAGGGACACGGTCGAGAACTTCATCGCCTCGGTGCTTCTGTCGGTGCGCCAGCCTTTTGCGCCTAACGATGCGGTCAAGATCGACGGGCACGAGGGCAAGGTGATCCGCCTGACCTCGCGCGCGACGATTATCCTGTCGTTCGATGGCAACCACATCCGCATCCCGAACGCGACGGTGTTCAAATCCACCGTCATCAACTTCACCCGCAACCCCGAGCGGCGTTTCGATTTCGAGATCGGCGTCGGCTATGGCACCGATCTGGCGATGGCCAAGCAACTGGCCGAAGACACGGTGCGTGCGATGCCCTTCGTGCTCAAGACGCCGTCGGTCACGTCCTGGACCACGGAACTCGGCGGCTCGGACATCGGGATAAAGATCACCGGCTGGATCGACCAGCGCGAAACCGGCCTCATGGCGGCCCGGTCCGAGGCGATCCGGCAGGTGCTGCTGGCCTTCGAGGACGAAGGCATTGAGATGCCCGAGCCGACCTATCGCCTGATGATGAACGACGTCGGCGCCGAGCCGTCCGAGCCGATGGAGGCCGCCGCGCCCGCGCCCGAGGTCAGCCACGAGGTGCTGAACGTCGATGCGACGACCGAGCACGAGTTGGAAGAAATCGTCGAAGCCGAGCGCGATCACGAACGGCAGGATCTGCTCAGGACCGATGCCTCGAAGGAATGAGCGGATCGTCTCGATTTTTTGGCTTGCAGGCCCTTGGACCTTTGAGTAGGTACACGCGCACCGTTGGGGTGTAGCCAAGTGGTAAGGCAGCGGTTTTTGGTACCGTGTATCGTAGGTTCGAATCCTACCACCCCAGCCATCTTTCCGAGAATTTGAGACATGACGCGCCCCCTGCGCGTGCGGGCCTCGACATTGGCCGTCGGGGGCTACGGCGTCGCCGAGCGTGCGAAGGTGTCGTTCCACCGCAGATAGAACGCCTGCCGGGTGTTGTCGTCCAGCGCGACGAGCAGCGGCAGACCGAGGGGGATCGAGCGGCGGGCGCTTTGGATCGCGGGCTCTTCGTCTTCGTCGGTGGTGTAATTCAGGCCGACCGAGGCGAGGATCGTCTGACCCTGCGGCGACAGCAGGAAGTCGAGGAATTCTTCGGCCGCTGACGGATTCGCGGCGCGGTCGGGGATCATGTAGGCGCGTGACAGGAACAGAGTGTAGTCGTCGGGCAGGACGACCCCCACGTTGCCCGGCGCGGCGTTCTCGACGTAGGAGCCGAGCACGTTGTAGGCGATGAGGTAAATGCCTTTGGATACGCCGTCGATGATCTCGGCCGAACAGCAGGTCGCCGCCGCATCCGAGCGTGCGAAACCTTCGAGAAGCGAGCCGTAGGTCGTGGCCTCGAGACTGTCGATATGGGCGAAGAGGTAACCCAGCCCGGATTCTTCGATATCGTATGTCGCGATGCGCCCCCGGACTTTGCCGGGGTCGTTGCGCATCAGGTCCAACAGGTCGAACCGCGACTGAGGTACGTCCTCGGGGGCGACGAGGTCGGTGTTGTAGATCATCACCGCCGGTTCCTGCGTGACACCCCAGATCTCGTCGCGCCAGCGCCGCGTCGGCGGCAGCGCGCGGGTGCTCTCAGACAGGTAGGGACGGGCGCAGGCGCGGTTCACCAGCGACACCATCAGGTGAACGGCCGAGGAAAACACCACGTCCGACGGGGCGAGATCGCCGTCGCATGCTGCAGCGGCGGAGGCGTGGAGCGCGTTCGAGCCCCATTGTTCGTAGGTGATCGCAAGGTCTGGCGCGGTCTCGGCGAAAGCGGTGATCGCCGGGGCGAGGATCGCGATGTCGGTGGTCGATCGGATCAGGAACGGTGTCGTGCCGGTGCCGAACTCGGCCGTCGCCTCTTGTGCGGTAGCGGGCGCGGCGAGCAGGGCGAGCGCGCAAACGATCTGTGCGAGCCGGGTCATGGAGTGTCCTCTCGCACCGTGGGCAGAGACAGCGCGACGCGGAAGCGGCCATCCTCGCGCGATGTGACGATCTCGCCTCCGAAAGCATCGGCGACGGCGGAAACGATTGACAGACCAAGGCCCACGCTATCCTCGCGCGAGGCTGCGTTGCGCTGAAACCGTTCGCCCGTACGTGTCAGAAGCTCGGGGGGGATCCCGGGGCCGGTGTCCTCGATCCACAGTTGCGCACGCCCGGCCTGTTCCGCCACGCCGATCCGCACCGGAGGCGCGCCGTGTTTGAGCGCGTTGGACAAGAGGTTCTTGCCCGCCTGCACCAGAGAAAACTCGTCGCCTTCGACCGTGACCTCGTCCTCGCCGATCACCAGTTCGACCTCGACACCCGGCGCGAGCAGGTCGTGATCGCGGGCCTCGACGAGTTCCAGCGCGATCTGGCGCAGGTCTAGGGCCTCGCGGGCCACCGAATCCGTGCGATGCACGACCAGAGCGCGCGAGAGCATCTGGTCGAGAAGCGTGCCCAAGGACCGGGTGCGCCGGGCGAGCCGGTCGAGCAGGCGGTCGCGCTCGGCGGGATCGGTTTCCTCGATCGCCGTTTCGGCCTGCACGCGGATCGCGGCGACGGGCGTGCGCAACTGGTGCGCCGTGTCCGAAATGAGCGACTGCATCGCGCCGAATTGCCGGTCGAGCCGCCCCATGAAGCGGTTCATCGCAGTGACGATAACGGCGATCTCACGCGGGACGCCCTTGGTCGACACCGGGGTCAGGTCGTAGGGGTCGCGGCCTGCCATGTCCTCTGCGATCCGGTCGAGCGGGCGGACCGCGCCGCGCACGACGAGGATCGAAATCAGGATCAGGGCGGCCCCCGCGATGGCGATGGGCAGTAGCGAATTCAGCATGAGGTCCACGGCCAGCGCGCGGCGCGCGATCATGGTCTGGCCCACGGTGACATGGACGGCGCCCGAGAAATTGCGTTCCGAGAACCGTCGCACCACATCGACGAAGCGCGCGTCCTCGCCCCGCATCTCGCCATCGAAGAATTGCGCTTCGGCGGGCCTGTCCCAGTCGGGCACCGGCGCGTCGGCGTGGCCCGTGACGAGCGAACCGTCAGGGCCGCGCACGGCATAGGTGACGCGGTCGTCGGGGGCCTGTGCCAGAAGTTCGAAGGCCGAGGTCGGCAGGATCACCACCGGCGCACCGTCGGACACGCGAATCGTTTCGGCGATGTCGTTGGCGGCCCCCAAAAGGAGCCGGTCATAAGCCTCCCACGATGCCGTGCGGCCGTTGAGCCAGGCTGACAGGGCCGCGATGACGGCCCCTGCGCCAAGGATCACCACGACCGCCGCGAGAAGACGCGCGAGCAGGCTGGGGGCACCCCTGTCAGACACTGTCCATGATCCGGTAGCCGACGCCGCGCTGCGTCTCGATCTTGACGCTGCTGCCCGCCAGCCGCTTGCGCAGGCGCGCGATGTAGAGCTCGATCGCGTTCAGCCCGACATCGGCATCGTCGAAGGCGAAAAGCCCGTCATAAAGACGCTCTTTCGACAGGTATTGCTCGGGAAAGCGCATCAGGAGTTCGAGCAGCGCGGCCTCGCGCCGGGTGAGGGTGAGCCTTTCGTCCGCCAGCGTGGCCGTCATCTGCGCGGGCGAATAGGACAGGGGGCCGATCTGGATCGTGTCGCTTTTCTGGACGGCCTCACGGCGCACGAGCGCGCGCAGCCGCGCCTCGAGTTCGCGTTGATCGAAGGGTTTCACAAGGTAGTCGTCCGCGCCGAGATCGAGCGCGTTCACCCGGTTGTCGACCGAGACGAGCGCGGTCAGCATCAGAACCGGAGTACGGTCGCCGCCCGCGCGCAGGCGGCGCAAAAGGTCCGTGCCGCTGCCATCCGGCAGATTGATGTCGAGCACCAGCGCATCGTAACGCTGGACGGCAAGGTAATCCTCGGCCTCTTCCACAGTGGCGGCGAGATCGCAGGCGATACCGGTCTTGGCGAACCGCGAGGACACGGTTTCGGCAAGGTCGGTCGCGTCTTCGACCATCAGCACACGCATCCGGGTTCCTTTCGCGCCATGTCGACGGCGCATGACAGGTTTGTGACAGGTTCAACCTGTACCCCCCCTCATACCCCGACGGGCGCAGGGCGCAAAGTCCACGTCTCGCCCGGGAAAAAGACTGGCGCGCCGATGCTTTTCGCGCGCCACAAGTGGAGGACACAAAATGATGATGAAAACGACCTTCGCCGCGCTCGTGCTCGGTGCGTCGACCTTTGGTGCCGTGGCGCAGGATTTCACCCCTGAGAACCCGGAATGCATCGCGCCCGCGAACCCCGGCGGCGGCTGGGATTTCACCTGCCGCCAGGTCGGCAAGTCGCTTCAGGATCAAGGCCTGCTCGACAAGACCATGCAGGTCGTCAACCTCGCCGGTGGTGGCGGTGGCGTAGCCTTTGCTGAAGTGGTCAACAAACGCGGTGACGACAACGACCTGATCGTTGCGGCTTCGTCGGCGACGGCGACCCGTCTCGCTCAGGGCGCCTATCCGGGCAACACGATGGATCAGGTGCGCTGGCTCGCTTCGATTGGCGCCGACTATGGCGTGATCGCCGTGGCCGCCGACAGCGAAATTGAAACGCTGCCCCAGCTTCTCGAGGGCATCAAGAACGACCCGAGTTCGACCTCGGTCGCCGGTGGCTCTGCCGTGGGTGGCTGGGATCACCTCAAGGTGCTGATCGCGGCCAACGCCTATGGCGTCGAAGACGTGCGCACCGTCAAATACATCGCTTTCGACGGGGGCGGGGAAGCCGTGACCCAACTGCTCGCCGGGTCGGTTCAGGCCTTTACCGGCGACATCTCGGAAGCCAAAGGCTTCGTCGACTCCGGCGACATCAAGGTGATCGCGGTCCTCGCGCCGGAGCGGCTCGACGGTGAGTTCGCGGATTTCCCGACCGCGCGCGAACAGGGCGTGGACGCTATCGGTGCCAACTGGCGCGGGTTCTACGCGCCGGGCGATATGTCGGACGAGGCCTATGACGCATGGGTCGCGAAGATCGGCGATCTCTATGCCTCGGACGAGTGGAAAGAGATCATGGCCGCCAACGGCATGGCCCCGCTCGACCTGCAGGGCGAGGCGTTCCAGACCTTCGTGGCCGACAGCGTCCAGCAGATCCAGGACATCTCTCGCGAGATCGGGATCATCAAGTAATTCATTACCACCACTCGCAAAAACCGGGGCGGCGGGTGATCGCCGCCCCACTTCACATCTTGCAGCCGTAAAGGAGACCGCCATGAGCGATCGTATTTTCGGCGTCGTCGGATTTCTGCTCGCCATCGGGTTCGCCTTTGCGGCGCTGAACATCGAGGAAAGCTTTCTCTCCGACGCCGTTGGCCCCAGTGGCTTTCCCCTCATCGTCGCCGCCGTGCTCGCCTTGTCGAGCATCGCCATCGCGATCAAACCCGATGCCGCCCCGCAATGGCCGAGCCTTGGTCGGCTGGTCGAGCTTTTGGCCGCCGTCGTCATGATGGTGCTTTACGCCGAACTGCTGCCGGTTCTGGGCTTTGTCATCGCGACCGCCTTTGCCGCCGCCTATCTGAGCTGGCGTCTGGGGTCCGGCATCCTCGCCGCGATCCTGACCGGCGTCGGGTCTTCGGTGGGGATCTACGTGATCTTTCATCTCATCTTCGGTCTGTCGCTCGCGCGCGGCCCGCTTGGTTTCTGAGGGGGGTACCGATGGAGACTTTCGCAAACCTCGCCGATGGCTTTGCCATCGCGCTGACGTGGAACAACCTGTGGCTCGCGCTTCTGGGCTGTTTCCTCGGCACCATCATGGGCGCGTTGCCGGGGCTTGGGCCCTCGAACGGTGTCGCGATCCTGATCCCGCTCGCCTTCACGATGGGGCTCGGGGCCACGCCGTCGCTGATCCTGCTCACCTCGGTTTATTACGGGGCGATGTACGGGGGGCGAATTTCGTCGATCCTGCTCAACATTCCCGGGGACGAGCCCGCCATGATGACTTGTCTCGACGGGTACCCGATGGCGAAAAAGGGGCTCGTGGGCGAGGCGCTGTCGCTATCGGGCATCGCGTCGTTCGTCGGTGCGTTCCTCGCCACCTGGGGTCTGATCCTGCTCGCCCCGCAGCTCGTGAAAATCGCGCTGCTCTTTGGCCCGGCCGAGTATTTCGCGCTCTTCGCGCTGGCGTTCATGACGCTGGGCGGCGTGTCCTCGACCAACCAAGCCAAATCCGCCTTTGCCGCCGCGCTGGGCCTTGGGCTTGCCATGATCGGCGTCGACACCCAGACCGGTGTGCCGCGCTTCACCTTCGGCGAAGTGCATCTCTATGACGGCCTCGACTTCCTCGTCGCCATCGTCGGGCTTTTCGCCTTGTCGGAAGTGTTCATCTTTCTCGAAGAGCGTCACGGATCGGCCAATGCGGACGCCAAGAAGCTGACCATCGGCAAGCTCTATCCGCCGATCTCGATGATCAAGGAGACCTCGCCGACGATGCTGCGCACCTCGGTTCTGGGCTTCATCGCCGGCGTTCTGCCGGGGGCGGGCGCCTCGCTCGGGTCGTTCATCAGCTATTCGTTCGAGAAGCGGCTGGTCGACAAAGACAAGACCTTCGGCACAGGCGATCCGCGTGGTGTGGCCGCGCCAGAGGCTGGCAATAACGCCGCCGCCGGGGGCGCGCTGGTGCCGATGCTGGCGCTGGGCGTGCCCGGGTCGGGGACGACTGCGGTGCTGCTCGCCGTGCTGCTGTCGCTGAACATCACGCCCGGTCCGCTGCTGTTCACGCAGAACCCGGATGTGGTCTGGGGCCTGATCGCCGCGCTCTTCATCGCGAACTTCATGCTTCTGGCGCTGAACATTCCGATGGTCGGCCTGTTCACCCGCGTGCTGCTGGTCCCGCCGCGTATCCTGATGCCGGTGGTCGCGATGGTCAGCTTCGTGGGGATCTACGGTATCTCGGGCTCGACCTTCGATCTGCTCGTCATGATCGCCTTCGGGGTCGCGGGCTGGGTCTTGCGCAAGCTCGACGTGCCGCTGGTGCCGATCATTCTGGGCACGCTCCTCGGCAACTCGATGGAGAACAACCTGCGTCGCGCGATCACCATCGACAACGGCAACTGGTGGACCCTGATCGACAGCCCGCTGACGATCATCCTGTGGACCATCGCCATCGTCGGCTTCATCCTCCCGCTCGTGATCGGGCGGCGGGTGAAGAGCAAGATGCGCCGCGACGAAGAGAGCGCGCTTCAGGACTAATGACATGCGGGGGCGGCCATTCGGTCGCCCTCGGCTTTTCGCGCCGCCGTCAGTCGGACCGGAGGCGTTTGACGTAAAGCTCGAGCCTGTGGCTCACGATTTCAAACCCGTGCTTGCGGGCGATTTCTTCCTGTAGCCGCTCGATCTCATCCGACACGAACTCGATGACCTTGCCGGTGTCCACGTCGATGAAATGGTCGTGGTGGTCGGTCGGGGCCGGTTCGAAGCGCGTGCGCCCATCCTCGAACGTATGACGCTCGATCAACCCGTGTTCGGCCAGCGTGTTCATGGTGCGATAGACCGTGGCGATGTTCACGCCGGGTTCGATGGCGCTGACCTTGCGGTGCAACTCCTCGACATCCGGGTGGTCGGTGGCGCTTTCCAGCACGTCGAGGATGACGCGGCGCTGGCCAGTGATGCGCAGCCCGCTCTGGCGGCAGCGATCGAGAAGGGTCTGACGTTCGGAACCTGTCATGCGCCGCCTCATACCGCTTCCATCGCATAATCGCGTGACACCGAGTTAATGCAAATGATTTGCACTTGCAACAAATGCGGGAATCGCTATGGCTAGTTGCAAGACGATTGCAACTGGAAGCGACAGGCCGGAGAGGCCAGAAAAGGACGACCATGCGCGAGACCCTGAAACGCCTGACCGCCGCTGGCGCGATGAGCCTGCTGGCGGGCGCGGCTCTGGCGCAAGGCGAGCGGATGAAGGTGGTGACGACCTTCACCGTGCTGGCCGACATGGCTGCAAACGTGGCGGGGGAGGCGGCTGAGGTCGTGTCGGTCACCAAGCCGGGGGCCGAGATCCACGGTTATTCCCCAACGCCGCGCGATCTGGTCGGGGCGCAGGACGCCGACCTCATCCTGAGGAACGGCATGAACCTCGAGCTGTGGTTCGAGCAGTTCATCCGCAATCTGGGCGATGTGCCGTCGGTGACGTTGACCGAGGGGATCGAACCCATTTCCATTGCCGAAGGCGCCTATGAGGGCCTGCCGAATCCGCATGCGTGGATGGGTCTGGAAAACGCCATCGTCTATATCGACAACATCGCGGCAGCCTTTGCCGAGCACGACCCGGACAACGCCGCGACCTATGGGGCCAATGCCGATGCCTATAAGGCGCAACTGCGCGACACGCTTCAGCCCTTGCGCGATGCGGTGGCGGCGATCCCCGAGGCGCAGCGCTGGCTCGTCACCTGTGAAGGCGCGTTCAGCTATCTCGCCCGCGATTTCGGGATGCGCGAGTTGTATCTCTGGCCGATGAACGCCGACCAGAATGGCACGCCGCAGCAGGTGCGCGAGGTGATCGACGGGGTGCGCGACAACGACATTCCGGTCGTGTTCTGCGAAAGCACGGTCAACACCGCACCCGCCGAACAGGTGGCACGCGAGACCGGCGCGGCCTTTGGCGGTGTGCTCTATGTCGACAGCCTCTCGGAGCCCGATGGTCCGGTGCCCACCTACCTCGACCTGCTGCGCGTCACCGCCGAAACGGTCGTCGCCGGTCTGACGGCGAACGGGGGATAAGGCGGTGAGCGAGAGCGGCGGCATCGACGCGCGTGACGTGACCGTCACCTACCGCAACGGCCACACGGCCCTGCGCCACGCGAGCTTCTCGATCCCCCGCGGCACCGTCACCGCGCTGGTGGGCGTGAACGGCGCGGGCAAGTCCACGCTCTTCAAGGCGATCATGGGCTTCGTGCCCGTCGCGGCGGGCGAGATCAGCTTGCTGGGCCTGTCGGTGCGCGAGGCGCTCAAGCGCAATCTGGTGGCTTATGTGCCCCAGTCGGAGGAGGTCGACTGGTCGTTCCCGGTGCTGGTCGAGGACGTCGTCATGATGGGCCGTTACGGCCACATGGGGTTCCTGCGCCGCGCGTCCAAGGCGGATCATGCAGCGGTCGAGGCCGCGCTTGACCGCGTCAACATGGGCGACTTCCGCAAGCGTCAGATCGGCGAATTGTCCGGCGGTCAGAAAAAGCGCGTCTTTCTGGCGCGCGCACTGGCGCAGGACGGGCAGGTGATCCTGCTCGACGAGCCGTTCACTGGCGTCGACGTGAAGACCGAGGAGCAGATCATCGCACTCTTGCGGGAATTGCGCGACGAGGGGCGGGTGATGCTGGTGTCGACCCACAACCTTGGCACCGTGCCGGAGTTCTGCGACCGCACCGTTCTGGTCAAAGGCACGGTCCTGCACCACGGGTTGACCGAGACGACGTTCACCCGCGAAAATCTCGAGGCGGCCTTCGGCGGCGTGCTGAGGCATTTCACGCTGGGCGGCACCGATCTGCACGACGACGAGGATGCGCGGCACATCTCGATCCTGACCGATGACGAGCGGCCCTTCGTGCAATATGGCGACGAGACGCGGGTGGTGGAGAAAAAGGAATGAGCCTGCTGCTCGAACCCTTTTCCTACGGCTACATGACCAACGCGATGTGGGTCTCGGCCCTCGTCGGTGCGGTCTGCGCCTTTCTGTCGTCCTACCTCATGCTCAAGGGCTGGTCCCTGATCGGCGACGCGCTGTCGCATTCGGTCGTTCCGGGGGTGGCCGGGGCCTACCTGCTCGGGCTGCCCTTCGCGCTGGGCGCGTTCCTGTCGGGGGGGCTGGCGGCGGCGGCCATGCTGTTTCTGTCGGACCGGTCGGGGCTGAAGGCCGATGTCATCATCGGCATCATCTTCACCTCGTTCTTCGGTCTGGGGCTGTTCATGGCCTCCGTGAACCCGATGGCGGTGTCGATCCAGACCATCACGATGGGCAACATCCTCGCCATCACGCCGGGGGACACGCTGCAACTGGCGATCATCGGCTTCGTCTCGCTCGCCGTGCTGATCGCCAAGTGGAAAGACCTGATGGTCGTGTTCTTCGACGAAAGCCACGCGCGCTCGATCGGCCTGCGCCCCGGTCTGCTCAAGGCCGTGTTCTTCGTCCTCCTGTCGGCCAGCGTGGTCGCCGCGATGCAGACGGTCGGGGCGTTCCTGGTCATCGCGATGGTGGTGACGCCGGGGGCGACGGCCTATCTGCTCTGCGACCGCTTCCCCCGGCTCATCGTGACGTCCGTGGCCATCGGCGCGCTGACCAGCCTGATCGGTGCCTATGTGAGCTACTTCCTCGACGGGGCCACGGGCGGGATCATCGTGGTCCTGCAAACCGCCGTGTTCCTCGTCACCTTCGTCTTCGCACCCAAGCACGGCCTACTCGCAGCACGGGCCAAGGCGCGCGCGGCACTGGACGGGGGCGCGCTGTGATGGACGTGGCGCTCATGCCCTTTCAGTTCCCGTTCATGCAGAACGCGTTTCTGATCGCGGCGATGGTCGCGGTGCCGACCGCGCTTTTGTCGTGCTTTCTGGTGCTCAAGGGCTGGGCGCTCATGGGTGACGCGATCAGCCATGCGGTCCTGCCGGGGATCGTGCTGGCTTACGTGCTGGGCTTGCCGCTCATCCTCGGGGCCTTCGCGGCCGGCATGGTGACGGCGGCGGCCACCGGATACCTGTCGGACAACAGCCGGGTGAAGCAGGACACGGTGATGGGGGTCGTTTTCTCGGGCATGTTCGGGCTGGGGATCGTGATGTATGTGTCGCTGAATACGAACGTGCATCTGGATCACATCCTTTTCGGCAACATGCTGGGCGTCGGGCCGGAGGACCTGTGGACGGCAGGCAGCATCGCCGTTGTCGTCGTGGTGGCGCTGCTCGTGAAGTGGCGAGACCTCATGCTCCACGCCTTCGAACCGGCACAGGCGCGCGCCTCGGGCCTGCCGGTGGGCCTCTTGCACTACGGCCTCCTCACGATCCTGTCGCTGACCATCGTGGCGACGCTGTCGGCCACGGGGCTGATCCTCGCCGTAGGGCTCCTGATCGCGCCGGGCGCGACCGCGTTTCTGCTGGTGCGCAGGCTCGGCGCGATGCTCTGGGTGTCGGTCGCCGTATGCCTGACCTCGACGCTGGGCGGCACCTATGCCAGTTTCTGGCTCGACAGTGCGCCAGCGCCCACCATCATCCTGATCCTGACAGGGTTCTTCGTGGTCGCCTTTGTGCGGCGCTCAGTACAGGTGCGCGCCCAACACGGGTGACTTTGTCTGCGCCGGGGCAGACCCAGACAATCCGATGACGAGACATCCTTGTAGGTCGTCCGACCCGCTCAAGATGACGCGCCCTTGGCCTCTCAGCCGCCCGTAAATGCCCGTTCCATGAGCGCGAGCAGGGCATCCGGCGCGACCTCGACCGCGACGTCCTGATGGGGGCGCGCGTCCCAAGCGCTAGGCGGATAGGGCGTGTTCGGGTCCGCTTGGATCGTCTGACCCCGCGCCGGTCCGTCGCGGACGACACGCACGGGTCCGCGCCGCGTTCCGAAGAGGGAGGGATCGGCGACATAGGCGACGGCGGAACTGTCGTGTACGTAACACCCCTCGACCCCGAAGGCGCCGTGGTAGCCCATGTAGAGCTGCTTGGCCGCCGCGACGAGCGCAAGACCGGGATCGTCCGAGGAACGCGCCCAGTCGTCGAGCCGATCCTTGCTCAGCACCACCTGCCGGGTCACGTCGAGTCCAACCGCAACCACCGGCCAGTCGGCACCGAACACGATGTCGGCCGCCACGGGATCGCCGATTATGTTGGCCTCGGCGGCAGGCGATACGTTTCCGTTGTTCCCGCCGAATGCGCCCCCCATGATGACCACCTGCTTCACCAGCGCGACAAGCCCGGGGTCATGGGCGAGGGCGAGGGCGAGGTTGGTCATCCGACCGACGGCGATAATCGTCACCTCGCCGGGATGCGCCCGAACCAGTTCCGAAATCAGCAGATGCGCCGGACGCGGGTCGAGTTCTGGCAGCGCCGTGTCGGGCAGGGGCACGTCCCCCAACGCATTGTGCCCATGAACGTGGGTCGGCGGGGGCGCGCTTTCCCCCACCAGCGACACCGACGATCCACGCGCCACAGGGGCGTCGAAGCCATAGACATGCTTCATCCAGAGCGCATTACGGGTCACCGTCTCGATATCCCCATTGCCGAAGATCGTGGTCACCCCGATCAGCTCGATCTGCGGGAGCTTGGTGAGCAACAGCAGCGCCGCCGCGTCGTCGACACCGGGATCGGTGTCGAAAATTACCTTGGTCGCGGTCATGGTCAGCCCAGCAGGGAGGGGAAGAGATGGGGTTTGCCAGCGGCCTCTTTGCGGGCGTCCCATCCGGCCAGAATGGCGACCGCGCGGCTGCCGACCTTGCAGGCACGTTCGATGGCGGCTTCCTTGTCCGCGCGTTCGTTCGTGATCCGGTTGGCGCCCACGGCGCAGACCATGCCGCCCCGGAAACCGAAAAGCTGACATAGGGTGAATATGGTCGCGGCTTCCATTTCAAAGTTCGCCACGCGCGCGCGCATCAGGTCGTCGATCACGTGGTCCATATGCGACTGACGATATCCACCGGGCATCGGGTTCACTTCGCCGGCATAGAAACTGTCCACCGACGCGGCGAGCCCGACGTGGTAACGGTAGCCAAGCTCCTCGCAGGCTTCGATCAGGGCCATGAGCACCTCGTGGTTCGCGACCGCCGGGTATTCCTTGCCGATGTAGGCATCCGCCGTGCCGGTCAAGCGCAAGGCCCCGGACGAGAGGATCATGTCCATCGCATCCATCTCGGGCTGCAAGGCGGCGCAGGTGCCGACGCGGATAAAGGTATCTGCCCCGCAGTTGGACAGTTCATTGACCGCAATATCGGTGGACGGACCCCCGACGCCATGAGAGCAGGCCGAGATGTCGACGCCGTCGACCGTGCCCCGAATGGAGCGAAACTCCCGGTAATAGGCGACCTCGTCGAAATGGTCCCACTGCGCGCCGATCACGCCGACACGGGCCGGGTCGCCGGGCATCAGGACATAGCGGGCCACATCTCCGGGCTTAGTCTTGAGGTGCATTTGCACGCCGCCGGGATGGATCGGGGTGTCGTGAAGATCGGGCATGGGGGGTCCTCCTGGGTTCATTTTGCGCAGACGAAGTCCTCCGGCATTCACCGGCTGAGACCGTTTGCCCGCGATGCGATCTGCGCGGGACGGCTGCACTTGCATGTGGTGTGGTCGGTCCGCCCCAAGGCATGGGGCGATCAGCGGCCGGGCGTTTGGAACGGCCCGGCCGCCCGTGGTCCTGTCGGGCCTATTCCGTATAGACGAATTCGGTCGAATAGACGCTCGCGGGATCGACGGTGATCTCCATCCCGCCATAGGTGTTTAGCACCTCGATCGTGTCGGCGACGACGTTGGTCTTGTAGGCACAGGCGCCATGTTCAGTGGCGAAATCGTCGAAGACGTAGCTTTCCTGACGGCGCAGCTGCTCGGTCTGTTGCGCCGGGTCCAGTTGGTTGTTGTATTCGAGAACCGTCTGGACCGTCTCTTCCTGATTGGCATAGGCGTAGTCGTAGCCCCGGATCGTCGCATCGACGAAGGCCTGCACAAGCTCGGGGTTTTCCTCGGCAAAAGCGCGCGTGGTGAAGATCGCCTCGGCGCTGGTGTCCACCCCGTAATCCGAGGGCAGCAGAACGCTGGTCTCGATCCCGGCAAGCTCAACGGCAATCGGCTCGTTCACGGTGAACCCGGTCTTTGCATCCACGTTGCCGTTGATGAGCAGTTCCGTCGACGGCGAGACGATAAGTTCAATGTCGTCCAGCGACACGCCCTCGCGGCCCAGCATCGCCTTGGTCAGCGTCCAGGGCCCGCCTTCGTTATAGGCGAGCTTTTTCCCGACGAGGTCTGCGGGCTCGGCAATGTTTTCGGCGGCCAGAGTGATGACGCCGGCCGGGTGCTTCTGAAAGCAGGCCGCGACCATCACGAGGTCCATCTGTTCCTGAACGCCCATGACGATGCCGTTCACATCGTTGGTCCCAAAGGTGTTGGCGCCGGACGCGACGAGCGCGGTCGAGTTCAGGTTCGGGCCACCGGGCAGGATTTCGACGTCGAGGCCCGCCTCTTCGTAGAACCCCTTGGCATCAGCCATCACATAGCCTGCGGCCTGAACGTTGAGGAGCCAAGGCAGACGGAGCGAGATTTCCTCCTGCGCCTGCGCTGTTGTCATGGAGCCGAGCGTGGCAGCAACGGCGATGGGAAGTGTGAGCGTCTTTTTCATTTTTTTGGTCCTCTGTTGGATTTGAATTCGGGTCAGCCGTCGATGCGCGCTTCGGGCCAGTACAGGCAGAGACTTTCGACGATAATCACGAGGTAATAGAGGATCACCGTCGCCAGCGCCGACATGAAGATCGCGGCGAAAAGCATGGTGGCGTCCATCTGGTAGCCTGCCGTGACGATCAACGTCCCGATGCCGGTGTTGGCGCCGGTGAACTCCGCCACGATGGCGCCGACGACAGCCATCGAGATCGAGATCTTGGCCGCGGCAAAGATGAACGGCAGCGCGGCGTAAAGTCGGGCCTGCATGAAGGTCTGGGCCTGAGTTGCGCTTAGAATTTTCATGAATTCAAGCTGTTGCGGGCTGACCGACCGCAGGCCCTTTACCGTGTTCACGAGCGTTGGGAAAAAGCAGATCAGCGCGGAAATCGCCACTTTGGGCGCAAGACCATAGCCCAGCCAGATCGTCAGCAGCGGGGCAATGGCGATGACCGGGATCGTCTTGATGATGATCGCCCAAGGAAACAGCGCGCGCTCTGCCGTGCGGGAATAGATGAAAAGCACCGAAAGCAGGATCGCCACCGCCGTGCCGACGGCAAACCCGGCGACGGCGGCGATCAGGGTCGCCTGAAGGTTCTCCATCAAGAGCGGCCAACGGTCGACGATCTCGCCCATGATGGCGGTCGGGGCCGGCAGCAGAAAAGCGGGGATCGCAAAAACCGACACGGAAATCTGCCAGAGCACCGCCACGGCAACGAAGACGATCAGCGGCGGCAGCACTTTGGGAAGAATGGTTGCGAGCTTATTCATCGAGCAGCGCCTCCAGTTCAGCGACTTGGTCCAGATAGGCGTCGGATCGGCGAAAGGCAGGGTCCGTCGTGCGCGGCGCGGCGACGTCGATCACGGCCTTTACGCGACCGGGGCGGGGCGCCATGACCACGATCCGGTCGGACAGGTAAAGCGCCTCGGTCAGAGAATGGGTGACGAAGAGCACGGTCAGCGGACGGGAGCTCCAGATCCGGATCAGCTCGTCATGCATCTCCTTGCGGGTGAATTCGTCCAACGCCCCGAAAGGCTCGTCCATCATGAGAATTTCGGGCTCATAGGACAGCGCACGCGCGATCGAGACCCTCTGGCGCATGCCCCCCGACAGTTGCGCGGGGTAGTGGTCCTCGAACCCTTCGAGCTGCACGAGCTTCAGCAACTCGCGGGACCGGGCCGCGCGTCCGGCGGCGTCGAGGTGCCCCGTGACCTTCATCGGCATTTCGATATTTCCCGCCGCAGTTTTCCACGGGAAAAGCCCGGCCTCCTGAAACACGAAACCGAACCGCTTGCGTTTCTGGTAGCTCACGCTGTCCTGCCCCATCACCGTGATCTCGCCCGCCGTCGGCGGCAAGAGGTTCGAGATTGCCCGCAGCATCGTCGACTTGCCGCAGCCGGACCGCCCGATGATCGAAACGAACTCGCCCTGTTCGATGCTCAGGCTCACGTCCGACAGGGCGTCGATCGATCCGCGCGAGGTGTCGAAACGCATCGACACGTGCTTGATGTCGATCGCTGGCGCGACGTCGGACTGTGGCGTGAGGGGCAAACCGGGAGGTGGGACTGGCATTGGGGTCGGAACGCCTTGTTTTCTTTCGGTATGGGCGAGCAGAGAAGCGGCCGTGCCTCGGCACGTTTGGTCGATCGGCTCTGGTGTAAGGGGATGTTAGGCTCATCTCGAAAGGGGACACTAGAACCAAATTTCGTTGCAACTGCTCTAATTTTGGCATCACTCTTTCGAGGTTGGGAAAGCGATGGGAGCCCGAAATGTCGTACCTGCGCGCGGCCTACCTCTATTTCGATCAGGCGATCCGTGACGGTTCGATCCGCAGGGCCGCCGAAAACCTGAACGTTGCCTCCTCTGCCGTGAACCGGCAGCTTCTCATGTTGGAGGACGAAGCGGGCGTGCCTCTGTTCGAGCGTCTGCCGCGCGGCATCCGACCGACGGCTGCGGGCGAAATCCTCTTGGGCTATGTCCGGCGATGGCGCAGCGAAGGGCTGACGCTCGATCGTGACATGGCGGCTCTGGCGGGGGGCGTGCGCGGCACGATCCGAATTGCAGCGGCTGAATCGATCACCGAAGACATCCTGCCGCGCAGCTTGGCCGAATTGCAGCGCAGGTATCCCTTGGTCGATTACACGGTGATCTCGGGGGACAATCACAAGATCACCTCGGAGCTGTTCGCGAAGGAGGCCGATATCGTGATCGCCTTCGACCTGCAGGATCACGTTCGTGCCGAGGTCCTGCAGGCCGTCACCTCGCCCGTCGGGGTGATCTGCGCGTCCGACCACAGTTTCGCGCAACGCGACAGCGTGTCTCTGACCGACGTTCTGAACGAGCCCCTGATCGTACCAGGTCAGGACTGGCTACAGCACTCGGGTCTGAAGCCCCTGTTCCAAAGCGAAGGATTTCGCGCCCGTATCGTAGCTCAGGCCGAACGCCCCGGCATGTTGAAAAGCATGGTCGCCGCAGGTCTGGGGGTCGCCTTTCTGACCCACCTCGGCGTCGAGCAGAACGTGTCGGAAGGGAAGCTCGTCTGGCGCCCGCTGTCGGACCGGGCTCTGAAACCCGCGGTGATCTCCCTGATGGTGCCGCGCCACAGGGTGCCGCCGCTCTGCACGATGGTCTTCATCGACATCGTGCGAAGAAATCTGGTCGCGGCCGCGCGCATCAAGCCGCCATCATAGGGAATAGCCCTGTGTCTCTTGGACACCCGCATAGACATTGGTTCTCGGCAAGTTGTTGGTTTGGTCGTTCTGCAGCGGCCAGACGACCGGGGTCGTGCCTTGGATGGTTCTGATGGTCACGTCGTGCAGAGAGAGCGGCGATAGGGGGTACGATCCGGATTACATGAGCAGGCGAAATGAACTGCGGCGACGATAGACCTTGAGCGGCAGCCGAGAAGTGAAAGACGAAGGCGTCTAACAAAAATCGAGGCCTTACTGTTCAGTCTTCCCGCCGCCTTTGGCTCTCGGGAAACAATCAGCTAAGTCAATCAAGGGAAATGGAGGCGAGTACCGGAATCGAACCGGTGTACACGGATTTGCAATCCGCTGCGTCACCACTCCGCCAACTCGCCGAAGGGTGCGGGGGAGATAGCCCAAGGGGGGGCGTGGTGCAAGGGGGTAACGGCGGCATTTGCGCACAGGGGTGGGCGCCTGCGTACCGTTGCGGCTCCGGGACTTCTATGGCAAGACCAAAATCGAAGCCACAGTGCCAGACAGGACGGGACTCCATGAGCGACTTCCAGACCCGCCGGACCATGATGGTGGACACGCAGGTCCGCCCCTCCGACGTCACGAAATATCCGATCATCGACGCGATGCTGACGGTGCCACGCGAGGACTTCGTGCCCGACGATCTGCGCGAGGCGGCCTATACCGAAACTCAGATCCAGCTCGCGCCCAATCGGGTCATGCTCGAGCCGCGTAGTTTCGCCAAGATCCTCGATGCACTGTCGATCCAGCCGACCGAACTCGTTCTCACTGTCGGGGCGGGGCTCGGCTACGGTGCTGCGGTGCTCGCCCGGCTCGCGGATTTCGTGGTCGCGGTCGAAGAAGACGAAACCATGGCCGCCGAGGCGGAAAGCCGACTGGCGAGCGAAGGTGTCGACAATGTCGCCGTCATCAACGCGGCCCATACCGAGGGCGCGGCCAAGCACGGGCCCTACGACGTCATCATGATCGAGGGCGCGGTCGAGGTGCTTCCCGCAACGTTAACGGAACAACTGCGTGAAAATGGCCGCATTGCCGCACTTTTTACCGAGGGCAACCTTGGAATTGTGAAGCTCGGATACAAGATTGACGGGGCCGTGAGCTGGCGGTTCGCCTTCAACGCGTCCGCACCGGTCCTGCCGGGGTTCAGAAAGGCCAAGGATTTCGCGCTCTGACGCGATCGGGACAAGAGGGACAGGCACGGGATGACACATAAGTTGACGATCAAGGCCCGAGTTGCCGCGGCGCTCGCCACCATGACGCTTGCGATGGCGCCGGTCGGCGCAGGGGCCGAGACTCTGTCTGACGCGATGGTGTCGGCTTACAAGACCTCCGGGCTTCTGACCCAGCAGCGCGCGCTTCTGCGGGCCGAAGACGAGAATGTCGCGATCGCCGTCTCGGCGCTGCGTCCGGTTCTGTCCTATTCCGCGCAGGCCAACATGAGCCTCAGCGATCCCGATCTCAACACCAACACGCCGAACACGTCTTTGTCGGATACGTGGAGCGGGACGCTCGCGCTGTCGGCGCAGCTTTTGCTCTTTGATTTCGGCGCGACCGATAAACAGATCGAGATCGCGCGGGAAAACGTGATGCTGGCGCGCGAGTCGCTGGTGGGCGTCGAGCAGAACGTGCTGTTGAACGCGGTCACCGCCTATCTGAACGTCCTGTCGGCCAATGAATCCGTGGCACTGCAGGCGAATTCGGTCCGTCTCATCACGCAGGAACTGCGCGCGGCGCGCGACCGGTTCGAGGTCGGTGAGATCACGCAGACCGACGTCTCGCTGGCCGAGGCGCGGCTTGCGGCGGGTCGGGCGGCCGAAGCGGCGGCACAAGGCAACCTCATGGTGGCGCGCGAGGCCTATAAGGCCGCGACCGGCCACTATCCAGGCAGTCTCGCACCGCCGCCCGCGCCGCCCAGCATTCCCTCGACCGTCGAGGCCGCCAAGGCGCAGGCCCGGTCGCGTCACCCCGACATCCTCGCCTCGCAGCGGGCGGTCAGCATCGCCGACATGTCGATCACGCTGGCCAAGCTGAACATGATGCCGTCGGTGTCGGCCAACGTCACCGCCCAGACCGGGCTCAGCACGACGCGCACTTTTGCGCCCGCGCCGGTCGGAACGCAGACGACGAACCGCAACTCCGCCGGGCTCTCCGGTGGGGTGACCCTGTCCGGCCCGATCTATTCCGGCGGCCGTCTCTCGGCACTGTACCGTCAATCGCTCGCGCAGGCCGAAGCGTCACGCGCGGCGCTGCTCGTCACCGTGCAGGGGATCGAGCAGACCGTGGGCAACGCCTGGGCGCAGCTTTCCATCGCCTCGGCCAGCCTGCAGGCGACCGACCGTCAGATCCGCGCGAGCCGTGTGGCCCTGCGCGGAGCACGGGAAGAGGCGACGCTTGGGGCGCGCACCACGCTCGACGTGCTGAACGCCGAGCAGGAATTGCTCGACGCGCTGGCCAGCCAGATTCAGGCGCGGTCGGACCAGTATGCTGCAATCTACAGCCTTCTGGCGGCGATGGGCCTGCTTACGGCGGACCATCTGCGGCTTGGAATCGCGACCTACGACCCCTCTGCCTATTCGAACGCCGTGCAGAACGCGCCGCTTCGCGTGGTCAGCCCGCAGGGCGAAGAACTCGAGCATATTCTGGAAGCTCTGGGAAAACGCTGAGTTTTTAAGGGTTTCCTAACTGAAGCATGGGTTAATGCCGTCCAGCGGATTGCCCGAAGGGCGTCTGGTGGGTATTCTGAGGGCCGAGGCTGAGCGAGGCAGAACGAATCCATGTCGGAACCGGTAACGAACGCTGAAATCGAAGACGTGCTTTCCGCCGTGCGGCGGCTTGTGTCTGAAAGCGGGGCCCCGCGGCGTGAGGATCGCCGCCCGGAACCTATGGGAAAGCTCATTCTGACGCCTGCTTTCCGAGTCGATTCTAGTGCTGAGACGCAGGCTCCCGCGCGGTCCGAGACTCACACGGATAGCGACATTTCGGACGACACCGCACGGGATGAACGCCCGATGGCGACCGTCGAATCGCTCGTGCAGCGCGCAGTTTTGGGTGCGCCTGAGCCGGAGGTGACGGCGACCGACGAAGACAGCGATTGGGACGAGCCGGAAACCTCCGAGGTCCAAGAGCCTGAGCTGGAGGCTGCGGATGCGGTCCCCGAGGCCGGGTTCATGCACGTCGAGGGCGACGACGATGCGGTCGTGGCCTCTCTCGAAGATCGGATTGCCGAGCTTGAAGCCGTCGTGACCGAGGCCGAGGTCGAGGAGTGGGAGCCGGACGGGTCTGAAACGCAGGATGCGCCGACCACCGTGATTTTCCGCCACGCAGGTGCCGCAGCCGGTCCGCGTGTCGATGCGCCCGACGATGAGGATCACCTCGAGGCGGATGAAACCGTTACCGCGACCTATGAGGCCGATGACCTGCCCGAACCCGATCCTGTCGGGGTGGGCGAGGCGGCCGAACTCGACGTGCAGGAATGGGAAGACGTTGAGGTCACCGCGTCGTCCTATGCGGTCCCCGATATCGACGAGGACGACGATTACGACGCGCCTTATGCGACTGACCCCGAGCATGTCATGGGCGACTATGAGATCGGCGAGAATACCGCCGACGACATGGTCATCGATGAGGATATGCTGCGTGAAATCATCGGGCGGCTGGTGCGTGAAGAGCTTCAGGGGACGATGGGCGAGCGCATCACGCGCAACCTGCGCCGCATGGTCCGTCGCGAAATCGCCCGTGCGATCGCGCTGAAAGACTTCGACTGAGCCACACCCGATCGACCCGGCAGAACCGAAGCTAGCGCGCCAATGCGAGCAGGGCGTCCACGTCGAGGTGCGCATCAAGGTGATCGGCGAGCGCATCCAGCGTCGCGTCGACGGTCGCTGAAAAGGACATATCCGACGTTGTGGCGCCGATACGCCCCAGATAGGCGCCGCGAAACCCGTCTGAATCGAACATTCCGTGCAGGTACGATCCGCGCACGCGCCCGGTCGGGTCCGTCGCGCCCTCCCGCTGACCTTCGACAGTCAGCCAGCCGCGCTCGGCGTCGGGGCCGGTGGATTGGCCAAGGTGGATCTCGTACCCGGTAAGCGTCTGGCCGCTTTCCGGCTCCACCGCCGTGGTGAGCGCGAGCCGTTTCTCTGGCTCCAGCCGGGTGACGATGTCGAGATGGCCGAGGCCTGCGACTTCGCCCGGCGGACCCTCTAGCCCCTCGGCATCGACGATCCGCTGGCCGAGCATTTGATAGCCGCCACACAGCCCCAGCACGTGACCGCCGCGCCGGATATGGGCGGCAAGGTCGATGTCCCACCCCTGCGCCCGGAAATGCGCGAGGTCGGCGATGGTGGATTTCGATCCGGGGATGAGGACGAGGTCGGCATCGCCGGGCAAGGGGCTGCCAGCGGACACGATTTCGACCGTGACGCCCGGTTCGGCTGCCAGCGGGTCCAGATCGTCGAAATTCGCGATCCGGTTCAGGCGCGGGACGGCGACCTTGAAGCTTCCGCCGGGGCGGGGCGCGGCGATGTCCATGATATCCTCGGCGGGCAGGCGCCAGGCCTCGGCGAACCACGGCAGCACCCCGAGCGACGGCCAGCCGGTGTGACGGGTGATCTCGGTCAGCCCATCGTCGAAAAGGCTAGGATCTCCCCGGAATTTGTTGATGAGGAAGGCCACGATCCGGTCGCGATCAGCGCCGGGCAGAACCGCATGGGTGCCCACCAATTGCGCGATTACGCCGCCGCGGTCGATGTCGCCCGCGAGGACCACGGGCACGTCCGCCGCCTCGGCAAAGCCCATGTTGGCGATGTCGCCGTTGCGCAGGTTCACCTCGGCGGGGCTGCCCGCGCCCTCGACGAGGATGAGGTCGGCGCTCGCGCCCAGCCGCCGGAAGCTTTCCAGCACGCGCGGCATGAGGTCGGCCTTCATTCGCCCGTAATCGCGCGCTTTCACGGTGGCGAGCCGCTTGCCCTGCACGATGACCTGCGCCCCGGTGTCGGTCTCGGGCTTCAACAGGACCGGGTTCATGTCGACCACCGGATCGCGCCCGGCTGCGCGGGCTTGCAACGCCTGAGCGCGCCCGATCTCGCCCCCGTCCACCGTGACGGCGGCGTTGTTCGACATGTTCTGCGGCTTGAACGGCGCGACGGACAGCCCGCGCCGGACCGCCGCCCGAGCGAGACCCGCGACGAGCATCGACTTGCCCACGTTCGAGCCTGCGCCCTGGATCATGATCGCCTTCGCCATGTCTCGGGTTAGCGCGTCCCAATCGCGAGGGGAAGGGTGCAGAACCGGTTGACTCGAATCGAAAGATCGGGAAATCAGGAAATATGGATATAAAGAGTGCCACCATCGCCTTTTCCGCCCTGTCCCAGCCTCTTCGGCTGGAGGCCTTTCGCCTGATCGTATCGGCGGGGCCCGACGGCGTGCTGGCAGGCGAGATCGCGCAAGCCATGGGCGCGCGGCAGAACACCATGTCGACGAACCTCGCGCAGTTGCGCGAGGCGGGGCTGGTGGTCACGCGGCGTGAGGGGCGGGGGGTGCGTTACATGGCAAACCTTGCCGCCGTGCAGCGGCTCGCCGGGTTCCTGCTGGATGAGTGCTGCGGTGGGCAGCCGGATCTATGTGCGCCAACGGGGGCGCTGGGGCGAATGGAAGGATACGCCATGACCGAGAAGAAAAACGTCCTGTTTCTGTGCCAAGGCAATTCGGCGCGCTCGCTGATTGCCGAGACGATCCTGAACAGCGAGGCGGGTGATCGCTTTCGCGCGTTTTCGGCCGGGGCCGACCCCAAGGCCGGGCCGCATCCCTATACGCTCGATCTGCTCAAGACGCTGGGTCACGACGTCTCGGGCCTGCGCTCGAAAAGCTGGGACGAATTCGGTCTGGCCGAGGCGCCCGAGATGGATTTCGTGTTCACCGTCTGTGACAAAGCCGCTAGCGAGGTCTGCCCGATCTGGCCGGGGCAGCCGATGAGCGCGCATTGGGGCGTGCCCGATCCGGTCGGGGTGGCGGGGAACGAGGCCGAAAAACGGCTCGCGTTTTCCGACAGCTACCGGATGCTGCGCAATCGGATCATGGCGTTCACCAGTCTGCCGATGGAGGCGCTCGATCACCTGTCCCTCAAACGCGAGTTGGACCAGATCGGGCAGATGGACGTGGCCGAGCCGGTCGCATAGCGGCCTGATCACGCCCCCGAAACAGAAAAGCGCGCCCCCCCGGGACGCGCTTTTCTCGTAACCGTCGATCCTTTTAGATCAGGCGGCTTCGGCAGCTTCTGCAGCGTGGCGACGCTCACTCTCTTCACGCGAGAGGGCGACCGAGGTGCGAACACCTTTGCCCACGAATTCCATCAGGCCCGAAACGACACGTTCGTTCGGGTCGATACCGGCGCAGGACAGCACTTCGCGCCCATCGCGCGAGCGGGCCCAGCGGGCGATCTGCTCAGGACCATTGCCGTATTTCTTGTCGTCCGCGATCGCATCATCGAGCGCGGCAAGAACCACAGCGGCAAACAACTTGCGCGCGCGGTTCCCTTGTTCATGATTGAAGGCAGTACCGTCGACGTTGTCGAGCATTCCCAGTCCTTTTGTTGTTCTTGTCTTGCACTTGCTGGCGTGCTCGCCAATATGCGCTTTTGCATCCGATTCGATATGACGCCAGGTGCATGGCTGCCATGCATATAGCGCATATCCTGAGTGCAAGACACACAAATTCTAGTCGGCTTGCAGGGAGCAAGTCCACCGGATATAGGTGCCGCCTAATCATCGTCAACCTTTTCCCACGGTTTCGCCTCATGCCAAAAATCAATGGAAACGAGATTCGTCCCGGTAACGTGCTCGAGCACAACGACGGCCTGTGGGCTGCCGTGAAAGTCGATCACGTGAAACCCGGCAAGGGCGGCGCCTTTGCCCAAGTCGAGCTTCGCAATCTTCGTAACGGATCAAAGCTTAACGAACGGTTCCGCTCCGCCGACAAAGTCGAGCGTGTGCGTTTGGAACAGAAAGACATGCAATTCCTGTACGAATCCGACGGGATGCTGTCCTTCATGGACACCGAGACCTTCGATCAGGTCGAACTGCCCGCCGACATCCTTGGCGACCGTCGCCCGTTCCTGCAGGACGGCATGACCATCGTCGTCGAATTCCACGACACCGAGGCGCTGAACGCCACGCTGCCGCAGAAAGTGACCTGCGTCATCGAGGAAACCGAGCCGGTCGTCAAAGGCCAGACGGCGGCCAACAGCTTCAAGCCCGCGCTGCTCGACAACGGCGTGCGCATCACCGTGCCGCCCTTCGTCGGTCAGGGTGAATCGATCATCGTGAACACCGAAACGATGGAATATTCCGAGCGCGCCTGACGTGACGGAAGTTCGGTTTCAAGCGGCCCCGGCATCGCCCGGGGCCGTTTTCGTTTCAAACACCGAGGTGGTGCAGGAGCCTGTCGACCATGCCGCGATAGCTGGTACCGAAGAGCCTGAGATGCACCAGCGCGGGCCAGAGCGTGTAGACGGCGCGCCGTTCCTCCCACCCCGGTTCGAGCGGGCCATAGGCGGCATCGAAACCGCGACCGGGCGCGCCGAACAGGTGCAGCATGGCGAGGTCGGCTTCCGCGTCGCCGTAGTAGCAGGCCGGGTCGATGAAATGCACCGCGCCCGCGGGACCGAAAAGCAGGTTGCCGGTCCAGAGGTCGCCATGCAGCAGGGCAGGGCGCGGGGCGGCAGGCAGGATATGCGGCAGGCGCTCGGCCAGATTGGCGAGGCGCGGGGCGAGACCGCCGGGAAGCTCGCGGGCATGGATCAGTAGTCGATGCGCGGCCCAGAAGTCGGGCCAGTCCGTCGTCTGGCCGTTCGGGATTGCCACGGGGCCGAAGGCGTAATCTTCCGTCCAGCCATAGATCGGGCCGGTCGCCGCATGGAGCGTGGCAAGCGCCGCGCCGACGTGAGCCCAAGAGCTCGCATCCGGGCGCGCTTCTTCCAGCGCGTCGAGCAGGAGGATGTTGCCGGTCACACCCACGACGCCCGGCACAGGCGCACCCGCGTCGGCCATCGCCGCAAGCATCCGCGCCTCGCGGTCGACCAGCGGGCCGGTCTTGGCGACGAGGCGCGCGCCGCCTTGCAGGCTCAGAAGCGTGACGGTGGAAAGATCGCCCCCGTGGAGCGGGCGGCGACCGGAGATCCGGTCGCCGGTGATGTCGAGAACGGCGTGGTCTAGCGCGTCCATGTGACGGTCGCGTCACCGGCGGTCATCGGCCCCTCGGCTCGGTCGAACCGCAGATACGCGATGGCGCGGTCGCCCGCGCGGGTGTGGAGCTTGCCAGCGGGCTTGCCCTCAGCGGTCACGCTCTCGGTCCCCGGATCGGCGGGGCCGTCGAAGGTGACGGTGACGTAGCCTTTGCGCAGTTCGGTCTTGTGCTTCATCCGGGCGGTCACCTCCTGCCCGACGAAGCACCCTTTCTTGAAGTCCACGCCGTTCAGTCGGTCAAACCCCGCTTCGAGGATGAAGGTGTCCGGCGTCAGTTCTTCGCCGGAAGCAGGCACGTTCAACGCGACCCGCAACGCGTCCCAGTCGGTCGCGGGCGCGTCGCCGGGGGTGTCGGAATAGAGCCGCCAGCCAAGCGCCTCGTGCCGCGGATCGGGATAAGCGCCCTCGGGCATGTCGCCGCGCCCGCGCAGGGCATGAAGCTCGGTCGCCTCGATCTGCACATCGGCGCGCAGCTTGTACATATTGAGCCGCTGGCCGAGCGGCTGCGCGAGCGTGCTGTCCACGTCGATCAGGGTCTCGTCGCCCTGATCCACCATAAAGAAATCGGCGATGTACTTGCCCTGCGGCGTCTGAAGCGCGGCGTATGAGATACCCCCCGGCTTCACGTTATTGGTGACGAGGTTGTCCAGAAACTTGACGCGGTCTGCGCCCGTCAGCCTGAAAATCGTCCGGTTTTCATGGGTTTCCCCGGTCATCGCTTTCCCCTGTCGGTGTTGCGGCTAATATAGGCGCTCCACAGTCAGGCGAAAGGCCCCGATGCGCGCGCAACTTTCCATCGTGATCCCGACCTTGAACGCGGAAAGCACCCTGCCTGCCGTGCTGATCGCGCTGATGGAGGGGGTCGAGGCCGGTCTGGTGCGCGAGTTGATCGTGACGGATGGCGGATCGACAGATGCGACGAAAGTGATCGCGGACGAGGTCGGGGCGGTCTGGCTCACCGGCGCGCCGGGACGGGGCGGTCAACTGGCGCGGGGATGCGCCAAGGCGGGCGGGGGCTGGATGCTGGTGCTCCACGCCGACAGCGTCCCGGGGCCGGGCTGGGTCGAGGCGGTCGAACGTGGCATGATGCGCGGTGGACCCGGGTATTTCCGGCTGCGGTTCGCGGCGCGCGGCATCGGGCCGAAAATCACGGCAGCGTGGGCGAACCTGCGCGCAGGTGCGTTGGGTCTGCCATTCGGGGATCAAGGGTTGCTCGTCTCGCGTGCCGACTATGACGCGGCAGGGGGCTATCCCGAAATGCCGCTGATGGAGGATATGGCGCTGATCCGCGCCCTTCCTCGCGCGCGCCCGCTCGACGCTTGGATCGAAACCGGATGGGGTCGGTATGAGGGCCGCTGGCTCGCCCAAGGGGCTGCCAACCTCGTGCGGCAGGTGCGGTTCCTTGCGGGCGCCGACCCCGCAAAGCTCACGCGCGGTTACCGGACCGATTGACCTTGCCCGGCGGCAGGTCTACCGATTTGGCCTCTCAAGTCCGGAGCTTGCCATGAACCTTTCTTTCGGTCGCGATTACCTCGCTATTCCCGGCCCCTCGGTCTCGCCCGAGCGCGTGCTGAACGCCATGCACACCTCGTCGCCCAATATCTATGAGGGCGCGCTGGTCGACATGGTGGCCGCCATGGTGCCGGACCTGAAGGCGGTGGCGCGGACCCAAGGCCATGTGGCGATCTACATCGCCAACGGCCACGGCGCTTGGGAAGCGGCGGCCATGAACGTGCTCGCCCCCGGCGACACCGCGCTGGTGCTCGACACCGGGCGTTTTGCGGGGATCTGGGGCGTGGTCTGCGAACGGCTGGGCATCAAGACACAGGTGATCGACTTCGGCAAAAAGACCGGCGTGATCCCGGATCAGGTCGAGGCCGCTTTGCGCGCTGATACCGAGCACAAGATCAAAGCGGTTCTGACGGTGCAGACCGACACGGCCACCGGCATCCGCAACGATATTCCGAAGTTGCGGGAAGCGATGGACGCCGCCGAGCATCCGGCGCTCCTCATGGTCGACTGCATCGCCTCGCTCGCCTGCGACGTCTACGAGATGGATGCTTGGGGCGTCGACGTGACGGTGGCGGCGAGCCAGAAGGGGCTGATGACGCCCCCCGGTCTGGGTTTCGTGTTCCTGAACGACAAGGCGCGCGCGGCGCAGAACCCGAACGTGAGCTACTACTGGGATTGGTCCCCGCGCATCGAACCAGAGCGGTTCTATCAGTTCTTCGGTGGCACGGCGCCCACGCACCACCTGCTGGGTCTGCGCGCAGCCCTCGACCTGATTTCCGAAGAGGGCGGGATCGAAGCGGTCTGGCGGCGCCACGCCGTGCTCGCCCGCACCGCTTGGGCCGCGTTCGAGGCTTGGGGGCAGGGTGGCCCGATGGAGATCAACGTGGCCGACCCCGCCATGCGCTCCCACGCCGTGACGGCCCTGAGCCTCGGCGCCCATGATGGGAGCCGCCTGCGCCGCTGGGTGCAGGACAACGGCGGGCTGACGCTGGGGATCGGGCTGGGCATGTCGGCGCCGGGCGACCCGAACGGCGATGGCTTCTTCCGGCTCGGCCATATGGGGCACGTCAACGCCCATATGATCCTTGGCGCGCTAGGCGTGATCGAAAGCGGGCTGCGCGCGCTCGACATTCCGCATGGCGAAGGTGCGCTTTCCGCCGCTGCCGAGGTGATCGCGCGGGCCTGAGGTCAGACGCCGACTTCGGGACCCAGACACATGAGCGGCTCGTCGCTCTCCCCGGTCTCGTAGAGCTCTTCGTATTCCGGGTTGTTCTCGAATTGCGCGACGAGCGTGCTGCCACGCATGAAGAACGACCAGCACTGCGGTTCGGGGCTGTCCTCGTAGACAAAGCAGATGTTGCCGTCCTCGGGATACCACCGGCCGCTCTTGCAGCGCCCGTCGAGGAACGACCAGCGCACATTGCGGCCCGGCAAGTAATCCTCGCCGCCGTAATGCTGGCCGTCGAAGCCATACATCAGCGTCTTGCCGGTGACGTAGTCCTCGAACTGTTGCGGGGTCAGACGCTCGCTTTCGGCCGCCGTAGCGGCGAGGGGCAGGAGCGTGGCGAAGAGGGCGGCGCGGATCATGCGGGGCGTCCTTTGTAACGGGCGAGCACCGGGTTCATGACACGGCGCCAGAGTTTGGGAAAGAGCGCGAGCGCTGCCATCGTGGGCAGCGTCGAGGGCAGGGTGGGCGCATCGCCATAGGCCCTGAGCGCCGGATAGGGCCGGGCCGGATGCGCGTGGTGATCGGAATGGCGCGGTGCGTTCAGCATCAGGTGGCGTGAATACCAGTGGCCCGCGTTCCAGCTGTGCTGCGGGCCGACCGGCTCCAGCTTGCCGTTGTCGTGCGTGGCGCGGGTGAGGCCGTAGTGCTGAACGTAGTCGGACAGCAAAAGCTGTGTCGTCGCATACCACGCGATAGGCAGATGCGCGCCCAACCCCGCCCAGCCCCAGACGATGGTGGAGGCCGCGACAAAGGCGAACGCCCCAGCACAATAGGTGACGTAAGGGTTCAGCCCGCCTCTCCCGCGCCGGGCGAGGTCGGTCTTTTCGGCGCGGTAGCCCTCAACGAAGCTCCCGACCCAAGCGCGACGGGCGAAGCGATAAAACCCCTCGTTCTCGCGGGCCGAGTTGGGGTCCTGTCGAGAGGCGGCGTAACGGTGATGCACCTTGGTATGGGCCGAGGTGTGGTGACCGAAGAGGAGCGAGATGTAGACCCATTTGCCAAGGTTGAAGAGCGGGCGCTTGGTCCGGTGAATGAGCTCATGCGCGTTCGAGTTCGAGACCTGCCCAAAAAAGAGCCCCCCGCCCGCAAAGAGCGCGAACCACGTCGCCGGATGCAGTCCGCCGGTGGCAAGCGCCCGGATCACCAGCGCAAGCAGGACGAAATGCAGTATCGCCAGCAGGGCCGACAACCCGTCGGCGGCGGGCAGTTCCCGCGTCGGATCGGCGGGTGGGTCAATCGCGCGGATCAGTTGATCCATCCCGAAGGTGAACAGCGTCATATAAAGGAACGCGGCCCAGATCCAGATGCCGCCGACGACGGCGCCGATGCCGATCAGGGCGACCGGGATCAACGTGGCGATGGCATAGGCGAGCACGGGATTTCTCATCCGCAAACGATACCCCCCGTGCCGCGCTGCGGAAAGAGGAACTGCGCCTGCGGCAATTCACACCTTGACGAGCGAGAGGTGCCCGCCATGCTGCCGCGCGGGGGAAGGAGACGTCATGATCGCACCATTGCTCGTCTGGACCGGTATCCTCGCGGCGATGATCTATCTGCCGATGACCGAGGACGAGCCAAGCTGGCCGCGCACTGTGGTCAAGGCGCTCCCCCTGATCTTCTTCGCCTACGCCGCGTGGCAGTCCGGGAACACGGCCTTTCTGGTCGCGGGGCTTTTCCTGTCCGCGCTGGGCGACATGGCGCTGTCACGGCTGAACAGGCAGACCTTTCTTTTCGGTCTCGCGGCCTTTGCGCTCGCCCATCTGCTCTACATCCTCCACTTCCTCGTGCTCTCGGACGCCGCGCTGTGGGAGGCTTTCGTGCGGAACGCGCCGATGGCGATCTTTCTCGTGGCCTATGCGCTCATGGCCGAAATCTGGCTGGTGCCCTATGCGATGGACCTCAAATGGCCCGTGCGGGTCTATGTGGTGCTCATCACGCTCATGGGGCTCGCCGCGCTCACCCTGCCGATGGGCACCGCATTTCTGGGGGCCGCGTTCTTCATCGCGTCCGACACGCTTCTCGCGTTCCAGCTTTTCCGGCTCGACGACGAGAACCCGATGACGGGGCGTATCGGCTGGGCGATCTGGATCTTCTACATCGCCGGGCAGGCGATGATCCTGTCGGCCTGAGGCTTCCATATCGGCGAAATCGCGATTAGGTGAAGACGAACACCGGAGGCTTCATGTCGTTTTTCTCAAAACTCAAGGATCGGTTGACGAAATCCTCGTCCAAGCTCGAGCAGGGGCTGGAAGCCATCGTCGAGGACGGTGGGGTCGAGGAGGAGGCCGCTGCGGCAGAGCCCGAGCCCGCGCCGAAACCGACACCCGCGCCTGCGCCCAGCCCGGACACGACGCCCGCGCCGCTGCCGGAGCCGACGCCAGAGCCTGAGAACGTGCCGGACAATGTGCCTGGGCCCGATCCGGTGACGCCGCCAAGCGAGCCGACGCCGGACACGCCGCCCGTCGAAGTGCCGATGCCCGAAAGCGATCCGGTCCGCGATGCACCGACCGTGCCCACGCCGGGACCTGCCGAAGTGCCGCAATCGCCGGACGTGACCCCGGACCCCACGCCGCTGGAAACGCCGCAACCGGCGGACCCGAAACCCGACCTCACGCCGATGGAAATCCCCACACCCACGCCGGGCGCGGATGAGCCGCGCGCCGAGAAGCCGGGCTTTTTCGGGCGGATCATGGGGCGCGGTGCGGCCAAGACCACGGTGGTGCGCCGGGTTCTGGACGACGACATGCTCGAAAGTCTCGAAGAACTCATGATCGCCTCCGACATGGGCGTCGACACCGCGCTGCGCGTCTCGGCCAACATCGCCGAGGGGCGGCTGGGGCGGAAAGTCTCAGTCGAAGAGATCAAGGAAATCCTCGCCAAGGAAATCGCACGGGTGATGGAGCCGGTGGCGAAACCGCTGCCGCTTTACCCCAATCGCCCGCAGGTCGTGCTGGTCGTCGGCGTGAACGGCGCGGGGAAGACCACGACCATCGGCAAGCTCGCCTCGCAATTCCGGGCCGCAGGCAAGTCGGTGGTGATCGCCGCGGGCGACACCTTCCGCGCCGCCGCCGTCGAGCAGCTTCAGGTCTGGGGCGAACGCGCGGGCGTACCGGTTCTGACCGCACCCGAAGGCTCGGACCCGGCTTCGCTTGCCTTCGATGCGCTGACCAAGGCGCGGGCCGACGGCGCCGACCTGTTGATGATCGATACCGCCGGGCGCTTGCAGAACCGCGAGGACTTGATGGCGGAACTCGCCAAGATCGTGCGCGTCATCAAGAAGATCGACGAGAGCGCGCCGCACAACACGCTTCTGGTGCTCGACGCCACCACGGGCCAGAACGCGCTGAGCCAGGTGCAGACCTTCCAGAAGCTCGCGGATGTGTCGGGGCTGGTGATGACCAAGCTCGACGGGACCGCCAAAGGCGGTGTGCTGGTGGCGCTGGCCGACAAGTTCGGTCTGCCGATCCACGCGATAGGCGTGGGCGAGCAGATCGACGATCTCGCCCCCTTCGATCCCGATGATTTCGCGCGCGCCCTGACAGGTCTCTGACGAAGAGGGATTGCGCCGCGGGGTGCCCCCGCGTCGCCACG
>JAYZLL010000077.1:0-24712 GCA_036154315.1 Pseudomonadota bacterium | reverse complement strand
TCGCCGCCCGACTTGATCAGGTCCTTGGCGCGGTCGACGATCTTCATGTAGCCCTTCTCGTCAATCACCGCGATATCCCCGGTGATGAGCCAACCGTCCGCATCGCAAGCCGACCCCTCTTCCTTGTTGAGATAGCTTTTGGTCGACCACAGCGCTTTGACCCGCAGGTGGCCTTGCGTCTTGCCGTCATGCGGCACCGGCTTGCCGGTGTCATCGACCAGCTTGAAGGTCATGCCGGGGGTCTGCCGACCATCGGTGGTCTTGTATTTCAGCCGCGCGTCGAACGGCAGCGCAGCCTCGGTCCCGGCCAGTTTGCCGGTCGATCCGAACATGATCTCGGTCATGCCCCAGTTGTGCGCGGTCTCGATCCCGAACTCTTCTTCCAGCCGCCGGATCGTCGGCGCGGGCATCCCGGTCGCCGCGGTGATCAGGCTTTCCAGCTTGCCGAAATCGGCGCCCGTGGCATCCACATGCTGCAACAGCCCCATCATGATCGACGACGCGGTGGCGAGGTTCGTGACATCCTCGGCATGCATAAGCTCCAGCACCGAGGCCGGGCTCATATCGCGCCCCGACAGCACCAGCTTCGCCCCGGCATAGAACGCCCCGAAGGGATAGTTCCACGCCGACGAATGGAACATCGGCGCAAGCGGCATCATCACCAGCGGGTTCTTATGCGGGACCGGCAGCCAGGCGACCGAGCACAACGTCATGGTCTGGAGGAAGCAATCACGGTGGGCATAGACCACACCCTTGGGCAGCCCCGTTGTGCCCGAGGTATAACAGATCGTCGCCGCCGTCCGCTCGTCGAATTCCGGCCAGTCGAACTGCGCGGATTCCCCGGCGATCATCTCTTCATAACAGGTCAGGTCGAGCGTCGTGCTTTCGGGCATCGCGTCCCGGTCGGCCAACACCACGAACTCGCGGATGTTCTTCAGATCGCCCGCAATCTCTTCGACCCGTGGCAGCATGTTGGCATCGAAGAACAGGATCTCGCCGCCGCCGTCGTTGATGACAAAGGTCATCTGATCCGCCGCCAGACGCGGGTTGGTGGTGTGGATCGCGATTCCCATTCCGGTGAGGCCGTGAAACAGCTCCAGATGGCGCTGGGTGTTCCACGCGATGGTCGTGCCCCGCCGCCCCAACGTCATCCCGCGCTTGGTCAACGCGTTGGCCAGCTGCTTGGTGCGGGCGTTCACCTCGGAAAAGGTCGCGCGCTTCACGCTGCCGTCGAGATCGCGCCAGACCACTTCGCAGGCGGCATTCGCCACCGCCCCATGCTCGTTGATGACCGACAACAGCAGCGGCCGCATCAAGGACTGTCCGTGGATTGGTTGCATCGTTTCCTCCCTCAATGGCATCGCGCGCTGTCAGGCGGCGGCCCCATCCCCCATCACGAACCGCCTCACATCCCCCTTGGGGCAAAGCTCGATGATCGTGTTTCTCCCATCCGCCTTGGTCACCCAGCCACGACGGAGCGGCAGGTTCTCGGTCGGTTTCTGATCGTAGACTTTGATTCCCGCCGCAGCATAGCGCGCGAGTTCGGCGTCGAGATCCTCGACCTCGAGCGCCACGACCACATCGCCCTGAGTCAGTTCGGTCTGGCCGGTGGTCGACACGAGTTCGATGATCTCACCCCCCTGCTCGGCAAAGAACGCAAGCTTGAGGCTCAGTTCCGGGACCTCACGAATGATCGGATCGGACACCCCCAGCACGGTTTTGTAGAATTCGATTCCAGCGTCGAGGTCTTCGACGAAGATCCCGATATGGTCGAGCTTGTTCCCCATGGCGAACTCCTCCCGATATTTAGATTGCTAGCGTACTTTACAGCACCGTACTGCATTTGCAATAAGTGTTCCTGTCGATGCGGTTTGGGAGGACGGCATCGACGCTTATCGCAAATGGGTCGAACGACCCCGACCACACACTGCCTATTGACCTAGCGGAAAAACGTGGCACGATATTGATACACTAGGTTACCTTTCGTTTGCGAACGATAGGTTCCGTGTCTAAGGGAGGAGAGACATGGCCGACTCTGGATTTGATCGCGCCAAGCACGCGGATGAGATGCGCGCGGCTGGCTGGTGGCAGGATCTGACGGCGGATGACCTGCTCGACCGCGCCATCCGGGCGACCCCGGACAAAAAGGCGATCGTCGCCTATCGCGCGGATGCGGGCTACGACGCACCCGTCGCCACGTTGACCTACGCCGAGCTTGGCGAAGCGGTGTCGCAGGCGGCAGGGTCCTTTGCCGCGCTGGGGATCGGGGCGGGCGACGTGGTCGGCATCATGCTGCCCAACTGGTCGGAATTCGTAATCTCCGCCCTCGCCCTGACGCGGATCGGCGCCGTGCCGAACCCGCTGATGCACATCTTCCGCGAGCGCGAACTGCGCTTCATGTGCACCTTCGCCGAAACCAAGGCGATGATCGTCCCCAAGACCTTCCGCGGTCACGACTTCGAGGCGATGATGGAGGGGCTTCGCACCGACCTGCCCGCCCTCGCCCATGTGATCGTGGTCGGCGGCACCGGCGAGACCTCGTTCGACGCGCTGGTCGCGAACTCCGGCGCCAAGCCGCTTGGCCCCGACGATGTCGCGCGGATCGACCCCGGCGCGATGAGCGTCCTCATGTACACCTCCGGCACGACGGGCGAGCCCAAGGGCGTCATGCATTGTCAGAACACGATGATCGCCTGCGTGAAATCGCTGGGCGACCGCTTCGGCCTGTCTGGCGATGACGTTCAGATCGGCTCGACCCCCTTCGGCCACATGACCGGCTACACCGCCGTCATGTACCAGACGCTCTACTACGGCGGCACGATGGTGCTCATGGACGTGTGGAACCCGGATGACGGCGTGCCGATCATGGTGCGCGAAGGCGTGACCCACATGGCCGCCGCCACCCCGTTCCTCGCCGACATCTGCCGCAAGGTTGATGAGGGCAGCGACAAGCCGAACCTCAAGACATTCCTGTGCGGCGGGGCGCAGATCCCGCCGGTGGTTGTGGAACGTGCCCGCGACCTACTGGGTCTCAACGTCTCGTCCCTCTGGGGAATGACCGAATCCCTCGCAGGTACGCTGACCGAACCCGAACGCGCCGCTGAAAAATCGGCCACCACCGACGGCCGCGCCGTCGACGGGGTCGAGTTGCTGATCGCCGACGAGAACCTGACCCCGCTTCCCGTGGGCGAAACCGGCCGCCTCTATTTCCGCGGCGCGCAGCAATTCCTCGGCTACTACAAAAAGCCCGGCCTCGGCGGGCGCGGGCCCGAGGGCTGGTTCGACACCGGCGACCTCGCCTACATGGACGACGAGGGCTACATCCGCATCGACGGACGCTCCAAGGACATCATCATCCGCGGCGGCGAGAACGTCCCGGTGGTCGAGATCGAGGGCATCCTCTACCGCCACCCCCGCGTGGCCGACGCCGCCATCGTCGGCTACCCGGATGCGCGCATGGGCGAACGCGGCTGCGCCTTCGTGGTTCTGAGCGAAGGCGACGACTTCACGATGGACGACCTCACCGAATGGATGCGCGAAAGCGGCGCGGCCAAGCAGTACTGGCCCGAAGCCGTCGAGGTCATCGAAACGATGCCGCGCACCGCCTCGGGCAAGATCCAGAAATTCCAACTCAAGGACGCAGCGGCAAAACACGCCTCCTGACACCTATCTCCGTGCGCCCCTCCGGGCGCGCGGTCCGCAATAACCATACGGGAAAGTATTCATGGACTTCGATCTGCCGAAAGAGATTACCGAAAAGCTCGCGGAGCTCGACGCCTTCATCGAGGCCGAGATCAAACCTTTGGAACGCGAGAACCCGCAGTTCTTCGATCATCGGCGCGAATACTTCCGGACTGATTGGGAAAAAGACGGGATCCCCTCCGAGCCGTGGCGCGCGCTCCTGACCGAGATGGAGCATCGCGCGGACGCCGCCGGTCACCTGCGTCTGTGTCTGCCCGAAAGCTGTGGCGGTCAGGGCGCCAGCAACCTGATGAACGCCGCGATCCGCGAACACCTCGCTGCCAAGGGCATTGGCCTCCACAACGACCTTCAGGACGAAAACTCGGTGGTCGGCAACTTCCCGATCCTCCCCGCGCTGGCCAAATACGGCACCGAGGAGCAGAAGGAATTCATCGAAGGCAACATCACCGGCAAAAAGCACCTCAGTTTCGCGCTGACCGAGCCGGGGCACGGGTCGGATGCGACGTGGCTCGAAACCCGCGCCGTGCGTGATGGTGACGACTGGATCATCAACGGCCAGAAGCGCTGGAACTCACAGGTCAACCGCGCCCATTCCAACCTCGTCTTCGCCCGCACATCGGGCAAGGATGGCGAGGCCAAGGGCATCACCGCCTTCGTGGTCCCGACCGCCGCCGAGGGTCACATCCTCGTCGAGAACAAATGGACGTTCAACATGCCGACGGATCATGCCGACGTCGACCTCGTGAACGTCCGCGTGCCCGACAGCGCCATCCTCCACAAGGAGGGCGAGGGCCTGATGATCGCGATGATGTTTATCCACGAGAACCGCATCCGTCAGGCCGCCGCCAGCGCCGGCGCCGCCCGCTACTGCATTCAGGAATCGGTGAAATACGCCAAAGAGCGCGCACCCTTCGGTGAACCGCTCGCTACACGTCAGGCGATCCAGTTCCCGCTGGCCGAGCTTCACGCCGAATGCGAACTGATCCGCAACTACATATTCCGCACGGCGTGGAAGATGGACCAGATGGACCCGGCCGAGATTTCGGACGAAGTCTCGATCTGCAACTACAAGGCCAACAACCTCGTCTGCCGCGCCGCCGACTTCGCCATTCAGGTCCACGGCGGCATGGGCTACTCGCGCCATATGCCGTTCGAGCACATCTATCGTCACCACCGGCGCTACAAGATCACCGAAGGCTCGGAAGAGGTGCAGAAGCGCCGGATCGCCCAGCGTCTGTTCGCCTTCCACAAAAAGAAATCGGCGTGACCGTGCAGTCGGACGTGACCCAGAAAACGGATTTTGAGGTCGCCCGCTTTCGCGACTGGCTGGCCGGGTTCCTAGGCCGCCCGGTCACCGACCTGTCGCTCAAGGCGACAGAGGGCGGGATGTCGAACCCGACGTACTTCGTCACGGCGGGCGATTTCCGGGCGGTCCTGCGCAAGCAGCCGGGGATGAAGCTGGCCAAATCCGCCCATGCGATCGACCGCGAATATCGCGTCATCGGCGCATTGGCAGAGACCAGCGTCCCGGTGCCCGAACTGTTCCACTACGAAGAGGATGCCGAAATCATCGGCACGCCCTTTTACCTCATGGAATGGGTCGAGGGCCGCGTCTTCACCGAATACGAAATGCCCGGCGTTGCCGCGGCCGACCGGCGCGCGCATTACCTTGCGATGTGCGAAACGCTGGCTGCGCTCCACAATCTCGACATCGACGCACTGGGCCTCACCGACTATGGGCGACCGGGCAACTATTTCCGTCGCCAGTTGTCGCGCTGGTCCTCGCTCTGGGACCAGTACCGCGAGGGGCCCGGCGCCCCCAAGGCCGAGATCGACGCGCTGATCGCTTGGCTCGAACCGCGCGTACCGGAGAGCGAACTGCTACGGCTCTGCCACGGTGATTTCCGCATCGGCAACGTCATGTATCACCCGACCGAGCCGCGCCTCGTCGCCGTGCTGGACTGGGAGCTTTCGACGCTGGGCCATCCCCTCGTCGACCTCGGGTTCAACACGCAGGCCTGGCATATGGTGCCGGATGCCAACGGTGGGATCATGGGGCTGGACCTCGCAGAACGCGGCATCCCTGAAGAAGACGATTACCTCGCCCATTATTACGCCCATGCGACCCACGGCGAGGAAATGCAGGACGTTCACCGCGTCTTTGCCATGTTCCGGGGCGCCGTCGGTGCCGCCGGTGTCGCCATCCGCGGTCAGTTGGGCAATTCGACCCTGCCCGACAGCGAAAGGGTCGGTTGGTATCTCGCCCGCGCCTATGCCCAGCAGGGTCTCGCCATTGCCGAGGCGCAGAATGTTTGAAGGACGACAGGAAATGATGACAGTAGACGAGGCATTGCGCGCGCGCCGTTCGGTGCGTGGCTTCACCGATCAGAAAGTCCCTGACGAGACGATCCGAGAGATTTTCGACGTGGCGCAATTGACGCCCTCGAACTGCAACACGCAGGTCTGGATGCCCCACGTCCTGTCAGGACAACCGCTCAAGTCCCTCGGCGAACGCATGGTGAGCGCAGCGGAACAGGGCATCCCGCCAGACCCCGATTTCTTCGCCGAACGCAAGTTCACGGGCCTGTACCGCGAGCGTCAGGTGGACGCAGCCGTGCAACTCTACGGTGCAATGGGGATCGACCGCTACGACCGCCCCCGCCGCGACTGGGCCTATCGACGCAACCTTGAATTCTTCGGCGCCCCCCATGCGGTCCTGATCTTCATCCATTCCGACTTCGGCGCGCGCGAAGTGGTCGATCTCGGGATGTACGCCCAATCCCTGATGCTCGCCATGACGGCGCGGGGGATCTCATCCTGCGCACAGGGTGCGCTCGGCCTTTATTGCGGGATCATCCGCGATGAGCTGAAGCTCGACGAGACCAACCGCCTGATCTTCGGCCTGTCCTTCGGGTATGAGGACGAAACCGTCGACGCAAACGCGACCCGCGTCGGCCGCGCAGCACTTTCGGATGCGGTGGTGTTCCATGACTGAGCCGCTCCTGGGAAAAACCGCCATCGTCACCGGCGCCGCTCGCGGCATCGGGCGCGCCTATGCGCTGCGTCTCGCCAAACTCGGCGCGGATGTGGTCGTGTCGGACCTCAACCTCGCGGGGGCCGCACGGATCGGCGAGGAACTGACCGCCGAAACCGTCATGGCCGAGATCGAGGCGATGGGCCGTCGATCCTTCGGCTACGAGGGGAACCTGATCGACCGCGCCACCGCCAAGGAGTTGGCGCAAAAGACACTCGACACCTTCGGACGCATCGACATCCTCGTGAACAACGCAGGCGTGGCCGTGGCGCGCGACAGTGGCACCCATGCCAGCGACACCACGCCCGAGGCCTTCGACTACCTGATCAACGCGAACCTCAAGACCGCGCACAACTGCTGCGCCGCCGTCGCACCCGCGATGAAGGCGCAGGGCGCGGGGGCCATCGTCAACATCTCGTCCCAGACCGGCGTGGCCCTTCTCGATGACGGCAACCTCGCGATCTACGGCGCAGCAAAGGCAGGCGTCGCCTATCTCACCCGGACGCTGGCCGCGGAACTTGGCCCCCACGGCGTCCGCGTGAACGCCATCGCGCCGGGGATCGTCCAGACCGAACGGCTCAAGAAGCTCGACCCCTCGATGGGCGTCGGCACCGATGACCAGCTCAAGGCCATCGCGCTACGCCGTTTCGCATCGACCGAGGACATGGCGAACGTGATGGAATTCCTCACGACCGACCTGTCGTCCTATGTCACAGGACAGGTGATCTCCGCCTGCGGCGGCGTGGTGCTGCATCCGAATTAAAGGCGCGGCACAGCTTGACGGAGCGCCCTATCGTGGCAAGGTAACGGGATCGCCGAGTGATCGGCGATCCTTTTCATTACATCATCGCGGCCATGACATACAAAGACGACACCTCGGACGGCAGACTTACGCATCTCACGCCGCGCCAGTCACGCTGGCGCGCCGAGAACGATGTCGCCTTTGTCGCTCAGGCCGCGTGGCATGAGACCAACGGTCATCCGCTTGCCGAGATTCTCGAGGGTCCGTGTGCGGCAACGTGGACGGGCGGGGTCTGAGCCCCGCCCCCCGGCGTTAAGCCGCCAGCATTTCCTTGGCGATGGTGTTGCGCTGAACTTCGCTCGACCCTTCGTAGATGCGCGTGATGCGCACGTCGCGGGAGAGCCGCTCGACGATCATCCCACGTACATAGCCCGATCCGCCGAAAATCTGCAGCGCCTTGTCCACCGTGCGCCATCCGGCCTCGGTGCAGATCAGCTTGGACATCGAGGTCGAGGTCCGCGTGCCCTTGCCTGCATCGAACCGCGTCGTGGCCTCGTACATCACCATCCGTGCGGCATGCATGTCGAGCTTCATGTCGGCCAGCATGTGCTGGATCGCCTGCTTGTCGGCAAGCTTGCCGCCATGTACCTCACGCTCCAGCGCCCAGTCGGTCGCCAGTTCCAGCGCGAATTCGCCCATGCCGAGCGCGGTGGACCCCACCGACATCCGGCCCGCGTTGAGACCCTCCATCACATAGGACAGCCCCTTGCCTTCTTCGCCCACCAGCGCATCCGCCGGCAGCTTGATGTCGTCGAAGGTCAGGTGCGCAACACCCGGCGTCGCGGTGCCCATCAGCTCCAGCGTCCCGGCGACCTTGTAACCCTCGGACGCGCGCGGCACGATGAACAGCGACATGCCGCCCTTGGGCCCCTTGGACTTGTCGGTATAGGCCAGCACAAAGCATACGCCCGCCTTGAGCCCGTTCGAGATATAGGTCTTTTCACCGTTCAAGAGCCACCCGTTGCCGTCCTTGACCGCGTTGGTGCGCATGCCCGAAATGTCCGACCCGCCCTGCGGCTCGGTGATCCCGATGGAAATGCCGATCTCGCCGCCCATCAGCTTGGGCAGCCATTCGTCCTTCTGCGCCTGCGTGCCGTGGTTCAAGAGAACCCGCGAACCGGGGCCCATCAGCGCCCGGCACTCGGCCCAGAACTGCGGCGGCAGATGCGCAAGCTCGGCCTGCACACAGGCGGTCGCGAGCGCGCCCAGACCCAGCCCGTCATAGGATTCGGGAAAGTTCACGGTGTAGTAGCCGTTTTCCAGAAGCGTCTGCTTCACGATGTCCGGCACCACGCCGGTGCGCTGAAACTCCGGCTCATAGGGCAACAGTTTTTTCACGACCGATTTCGTCGTATCGACGATCGCGGACACGTCCTCAGGCAGATCGAAGTTCACCTGACATTCCTCCTCGTTCCTCCAAAATAAACTCGGCCGCCCGCTCGCCGATCATCATGGCGGGGGCGGATGTGTTGCCCCCGATGATCGCTGGCATGACCGATGCATCCGCAACCCTCAGGCCGCGTATCCCCCGCACCCGCAACCGGCTGTCCAGCACCGCATTCGGATCATCCTCGGCCCCCATCCGGCAGGTGCCGACCGGGTGATAGACGGTGGCGAGGTTGTCGCGCACGGCCTGCTCCAGCTCACTGTCGCTCTGGAACGCGGCACCCGGCGCGATCTCTTCGCCCATCACATGGGCAAAGGCAGGCTGCGACACGATCTTGCGGCTGACCTTCAGCCCCCGCACCAGCGTCTGCAAATCCTCGTCATCCTTCAGGAACCCATGCTCCAGGACCGGCTTGTCACGGCTGTCGTCGGACCTGAGCGTGACGGTCCCGCGCGACTTGGGCCGCGCCACATTAGCATGCAGAACGAAACCGTGCTCTTTCGGCAGAACATCCGCGCGCCCCTTCATCCCCACGACCAGCGTCAGCTGCACGTCGGGCCGGTCGAGCCCCGGCAGGGTCCGCACAAAGCCTCCGGCCTCGGCGGCGTTGGACGAAAACGGCCCATCCTGCGACAAGAGATAGCGCGCGCCTGCAAAGGTCAGACGTGGCAGCGTCCGCGCGTTCAGCGCCATCGAAGACCGCGACTTGTCGTACGCCGTGATCGCGACGCTCGGATGATCCTGCAGGTTCTGACCCACGCCTGGCAGATCGTGCTTCACCTCGACCCCGTGGGACTTGAGCTGTGCCCCGTCGCCCACCCCGGACAGCATCAGGATCTGCGGCGTGTTCATCGTGCCTGCCGACAGGATCACCTCCTGCGTGGCGCCGATGATGCGCTTGGCCCCGTTCTGTTCGATCTCGACCCCGGTGGCGACACCTTCCTCGATCACGACCCGATGCACATGCGCCTCGGTCAGGATGGTAAAGTTCGGCTTCCCCTCGACGCCACGCAGGAACGCGCGGCTCGAATTCAGCCGTTTTCCGCCCCGCTGGTTGACATGGTAGAACCCGACACCGTCCTGCGTGTTGCCATTGAAATCCTCGTTGCGCTCATAGCCCGCCTGCTGGCCCGCCTCGACAAAGGCGCGCGCGACCTCGTTCGGGCTGGGCAGCGGGCGCACGTCGAGCTCACCGTCGGTGCCGTGGAACTGGCTGAAGTCACCGGCCCACTTTTCCTGCCGCTTGAACGCCTTGAGCACGTCGGAATAGGCCCAGCCAGTCACGCCATGCTCTGCCCAGTCGTCGTAATCGCGCGGATGACCCCGGATATAGACCGCACCGTTCAGAACGGTGCAGCCCCCGAGCATCTTACCGCGCGGGCAGTTGATCTGGCGCCCCCCGATCTCGGGCGACCCCTCGAACTGGTACTGCCAGTTATAGCGCTTGTCGGTCAGCAGAAAGACGTTGCCGAACGGCAGGAGCGTCTTGACGTTCGACGGAAACCGCCGGTCGCTTTCGCCCGCTTCGATCAGGGCGACGCGGTTGCGCGCATCAGCGGCCAGCCGGGCGGCAACCACCGCCCCGGCTGAACCGGCCCCGACCACGATGTAATCGTAGGTCTCGCTCATCCGTTCCTCCCTCGCGCCCGTCAGACCACGTCGTCGGGCATGACCCAGATCGCTTTGGTGTTCATGAACTCTTCGATATGCTCAGGGCCGCTCTCACGCCCGAAGCCCGACATCTTGTAGCCGCCGAAGGGCACCGCCGGGTCGAGCTGCTGGTAGCAGTTGATCCAGACCGACCCGGCCTGAAGCCCGGCCGCCACCTTGTTGGCTTTGTTCAGATCGCGGGTCCAGACGCCGGAGCCGAGACCATAGGGCGTGTCGTTCGCCCGGCGGATCGCCTCGTCGATATCCGAGAACCGGATCGCCGAGATCACGGGGCCGAAAATCTCCTCGCGGCAGATTTTCATGTCGTCCTGCACTTCGGCGAACAGCGTCGGCGCGATATAGTTGCCCTTGGCCATATCGCCACCCGGACGCCATTCCTTGGCGGTCTTCATCTGCGCACCCTGCTCCAGACCGCTTTCGATGTAGCCCGCGACTTTTTCGTACTGTTCGCGGGTGACGAGCGGGCCAAGGTCGGTGGTCGGATCGGTCGGGTCGCCCAGCTTGAGCGTCTTGGTGAACTCGGCAATGCCTTCGATCACCTGATCGTAGATCTCGTCTTCGATGAACAGACGCGTCCCGGCAGAACAGATCTGGCCCGAGTTCATGAACACCGCCATCGCCGCGGCCGGGATCGCCTTGTCGAGGTTGGCATCGGCAAAGACGATGTTGGGGGACTTGCCGCCCAGCTCCATCGACACACGCTTGGTGTTGCCCGCAGAGGCGCGGATGATCGACTGGCCGACTTCGGTGGAACCGGTAAAGGCCACTTTGTCGATACCCGGATGCTCGGCAATCGCCGCGCCCGCATCACCATACCCGGTAATGACGTTCACGACGCCTGCGGGAATGCCCGCTTCCATGCAGAGCTTGCCCAGCAGAACCGGCGACAGAGGCGCCTGCTCGGCAGGCTTGAGCACGATGGTACAGCCCGCAGCCAACGCAGGCGCGATCTTCCACAGCGACAGACCGAAGGGGCCGTTCCACGGGTTGATCGCACCGACCACGCCCACAGGCTCTTTGACGGAATAGGACAGCGGATTGCCGGGGGCCGAGTTCGCATAGCTCGCCCCATGCACGCTGGTCGCCATGCCTGCGTAATAGCGGCACAGACCCACGGCCCGGCGCTTGCCCATGATGGTGCGCGAGATCGGGCCACCCATGTCGAGCGTATCCGTCGTCGCGATCTCTTCGAAATGCGCCTCGATCAGATCGCCCAGCTTGATCAACAGGCCCTGACGGTCGAACGGCGTAAGCTTGGACCATTCACCCTCGAACGCACGGCGCGCCGCCGCGACGGCGAGGTCGACATCCGCCTTGCCACCCTTCGGCAGCGTGGCCAGCACCTCGCCATTGGCCGGGTTGATCGTGTCGAAGGTCTCGCCACTCAACGCATCCACCCACTGACCATCAATCAACATCTTGCGCGGATTGCCCGCCAGCGCGGTCTTGGGGTCGATCTTGATTTCGGAAACGTGTCCCATTCTGTCCTCACTCCAGCGGGTGTACCGCTAATGGTTCTACCTATTATTTCGTGACAAACGCGCCCCCGCAACCCCTCAATTTAATGACGAAACGGGCAAGCGGTCCGAGGCTGTGTGCCTTGGCCTTACCAAAAACGAACCGCACCCCTGTTGGGCGCGGCCCGGATCACTCGGCGGCCATCGCTTGAGCTTCGGCGCGGGCAAGTTTGTCCAGATGCTTGCGCGCCATGTTCACCGCGCCATCCGACGCAATGCCCACGAAGGGGCGCGCGGGATCGCTGTTGATGCGCATCTGCTGCAACTCCAGCGCATCCTCATCCTCGCGGATCGTGTCGTAGAACTGGTCGAACACGACCTGATCGACGCCCGAGCCCTTGTCGGCATTGGTGCAGATCGACCACGAATAATGCGTGCTGGTCTCGGTCTCCGGCGTCACGCAATGCACGTTCAGGATCTTGAACCCGTGGTCGCGCTTGCCCTCATAGGCCCCGGTGTCCACGTCGCAGGCTCCAGCGTTGACCCGCAGGATCATGCCACTCTCGGGGTGCATCTCGACCTCCTGCCAGCGGTCCACATTGCCCTTGAACCCCTTGCCATCGACATAGGATTTTGGCGGCACCGAGTTCGGCATGTGCCGGATCAACTGCACCCGGCCATCTTCGTTGCGCACCTTGGTGTCGGCCATGAAATGCAGGTTCGGGTTCCCGCCAATCGTGTTGGCGTGAATATAGGCGAGGTGCGTGAGGTCAAAGATGTTGTCGACCAGAAGCTGCCAGTTGCAGTTCACGTGGAAATAGAAATGCTTCCAGCTCCACTCGTCCGAGCGGTGCTCGATGTTGTCGCGGATCTTCGACGGATCGGCCGCCGCGGGCTCGCCCATCCAGATCCAGATCATGCTGTCCTTTTCGACCACCGGATAGGCGCGGATGTTCGCGCTGGCCGGCACGCGATCTTGGTTCGGGATCTTGGCGCAGGCACCGGTGCCGTCGAACTCGACACCGTGATAGGCGCAGCGGATCACATCCCCGTCGACATGGCCCGCAGACAGCGGCATGGCCCGGTGACTGCACCGATCTTCGACTGCCGACACCTTGCCGCTAGACCCTCGGAAAAAGACGACCGGCTCGTTCAGCAAAGTGCGCGCAACGGGCTTGAGTTCGGGGATATCTCCACTGAAAGCGGCGGCGTACCAGTGATTTTTTAGGAACATCGATCTCTCCCCGCGCGCCCCTCGGCGCACGATTTTTCCATAAGCATTCAGGATTTGTACGCTAGTTTCCGATCCGGCCGAGGTCCAATCGCAAACCCACAAACCCCATCAATTTTCCGAAAGTGTTCTAAACCCAGCCGCGCGAGGCGAGCGCGTGTTTCTCATGCTCTTCCGGGCTTTCGCCCAGGTCCATGAGAATCTCCATGAACCGCCGCTGCAACCGCGTGGGCCGCCAGTCCTGCCGCACGGTCAGACCCAGACGGCGGGTCGTATCGGGCAGCGGCGGGCCGACCTGCGACAGCAGCCCGATACTGGTTTGCAAGGCGATTTGCGACGGCGACAGCAGCGTCAGGAACCGCCCCTCGGTCAGAAGTCGCCCGATGATCATCACCGATCCGGTCTCGATCGGTGCGAAAGGCAGGTCGCCGTCACCGAACAGCCTTTCCCACTCGCCCCGGAGCGGCGAGTTCTTCGGCGGCAGGATCCAGGGGTATTCACGAAGCGCATTGACGCTCGGCGCCTCGGACCCGGCGAGCGGATGCTCCGCCCCCGCCGCGATGACCAGCACATCCTCATAGATCGGGATCTGCCTGAGGTCCGCGATCTCATAGGATCGGAGCGTGCCCACGATCATGTCGATGCTGCCGTCGCGCAGCGGTTCGACCATCTCGCGCCAGCTCCCCTCGGAAATGTCGAACCGCGCACGAGGCCGTTCTTGCGCCAGCCGCCCCATTGCGGCAGGTACGAGAAACGGACGCGACAGAGGCAGCGCCCCGATTGAGATATGCTCGCCCTCGCTCTCGTCCTGCGAATCCGCCAGCGCAGCGGCCAGTTCACTCATCGCCAGCCGCGCGCCCCGTGCGAACCGCTTGCCGCCCGCGTTGATCCAGACCCCCCGGCCCCGCCGCTCGACCATCGTCGCGCCCATGACGCTCTCCAACTCGCGCACCCCGCGATGCACGGCGGTCTGGCTGAGACCTGTGTTCGACGCGGCCCCCACGAAACTCCCCGCATCCGCCAGCGCCAGAAAGGCGCGCACCTGCGTCATGGTCAGCACGTTCTCGGGCTGCGAAAACACCCGCGTGAATCCTTTGGCCCCCTGCGACAGATGCCCCAGCGCCGCACGTGTCCGGTCGATGACCAGCTGACCCAGCCGGGTCGAGACCATGCCGTCGGTGCGCCGCTCGAACAGCGCGCTTGCGAACTGATCCTCGAGCTTTGCCAACCCCTGCGTCAGCGCGGGCTGCGACAGGTTCACCAGATCGGCGGCGCCGCTGATGCTGCCCTGCTCGCTGATCGCGATAAGCGCCCTGAGGTGGCGAAGGTTCAGATCAAAGGGATGCGTGGCCATTTGCGCGTGATCCTGAATACGTCTCGTATCCGTTCATCGCATATAGAGCCCGCCGTTCATATCCAGAGTGGCCCCCATGAAAAAACCACCCCGATCGCTGGCGAGCAGCGCGACGGCCGCCGCGATCTCGTCCAGCCGCATGAACCGCCCGATCGGCACCTGCGCCGCAACCGCCTCGATCTGCTCCGACGATAGCCGCGCCTTGGCGCTGTCGATGGGACCGGGACAGACCCCGTTCACCGTCACGCCGGTCCCGGCAAGGTAGCGCGCGAAATACTTGGTCAGCATATTCGCCCCGGCCTTGGATGCCGCGTAATGCGGGGCGGCAACGGTGCCCCCGTTCTGCCCGGCAAGCGACGTGACATTGACGATCCGGCCAAAGCCGCGCCCTGTCAGCACCGGCGCAAAGACCTGACAGGACAGGAACACGCTGCGCATGTTGACCTGCACCACCGCGTCGAATTCCTCGGGCGTGATGTCCTCGGTCGGCGTGCGCTTGGCCCAGCCCGCGTTGTTCACCACGATGTCGAGCGCATCCCACTTGGCCAGCACCGCATCGCGCGCCGCCTCGAAATGTGCGAGTTCGCGTACGTCAAGCTCCAGCCCGACCGCCGTTTCGCCGGTCGGGTCGAGCGCCTCGGCAGTCTCGCGCGCCCAGTCGACGTTGGCATCCGTCACCGCGACCCGCGCGCCACCAAGATGCAGCTCTCGCGCGATGGCCGCGCCCACGTTTTTGCCCGCGCCCGTGACGATGGCCACACGGCCGTCGAACCGGAACGACCCGCTTTCGGGAATGTCGATATCGGTCATCACAGGCTCCTTACAGGTCCAGAACCAGCTTGTCGGATTTACAGCCCGAACAGCAGACCATCATCATCTCGCCCGACTCGCGTTCTTCATCCGTAAGGAAAAAGTCGCGGTGATCCGGCGTGCCCTCGATCACCCGCGTCTCGCAGGTGCCGCAGGTCCCCTCGGAACAGGCAAAGTTGATATCGACGCCCGCATCCAGCAGCACGTCGAGGATACGCTCGCCCTCTTTGATCTCGAACGACTTGCCGGTCTTGGCCAGTTCGACGACGAACCCGCCCTCGGTCGCGATCTGCGTGTCGGCAGTGAAATACTCCAGATGCACATGCCCCTTGGGCCGCCCTTCGGCGAAGCCCTTATAGGCGTCGAGCATCCCTTGCGGGCCGCAGCAATACAGGTGCGCCTGCTCAGGCGCAGCCTCAACGATCCCCTTGAGGTCGAGCGGCTTGCCCCCCTCGATCCCGTCGAACTGCACATGCACGTTGTCACGCCCGGTCAGCGTATCGACAAAGGCCGCTCGCTCGGGCGACTGCGCCACATAGTGCAGCTCCCACGGTTTGCCGAGCGCGTCGAGCCGGTCGATCATGGCCAAAAGCGGCGTGATCCCGATCCCGCCCGCGATCATCACGGTGTGCGCGGCGCCCTCGTCCAGCGGAAAATTGTTGGACGGCTCCGACATCTCGACCACCAGACCGACATGCCAGTTCTCGTGGATGTATTTCGATCCGCCCTTCGAGGTCGGCGACAGGTGGACCGCGATCTCGTAAAAGGACGCATCGGCCGGGTCGTTGAGGAGCGAGTAGCTCCGCTTGATCCCGTCCCCCAGCGTCACGTTCACATGCGCCCCCGCCTCGAACGGCGGCAGAGTTTCCCCCGGCAGGGGCACGAAGCGGTACGAATGCACCCCTTCGGCCTCCAACCGGATCTGTTTCAATCTGGCTTTCATCAGTGTCTCGCGCGTTTCTTCTGGGGGCCGGCTTATTCAGCCGGCTCCGCTGCCTTGCCATAGCGTTCGGCCTTCCCGAGCGCGGACTCATAGGCCTTGTCGAGCGGATCTTCCGGGTTGTGCAGGAACGATCCCGCCCGCGCCTTGTAGAAGATCTCCGGGTTGTTCACGCCGGGCGCTTCCTTGCCGTCGTTCTTGAACGCCCGTGCAGCGGTCAGAGCCTGACGGCGGGTCCGCGACACCATCGCATCGGACGGGGCGAGCCGTTCGTGCATATGGTCGGTGATCGCCCCCATGCTCTCGGTCACGGCCTGATCCTGCATCGTGATGTTGGCGATGCCGGTGTACTGCGTACCATTGCGTTGGCTTTCCCGGTCGATACCCCAGTCGTTGTTCACATCGTCCACACAGCGCCAGCGATCATAGAACCCGGTGCCGTTCGGCGCATATTCGAACTGGTCGAACAAAAGCTCGCCGGTCTTGCGCCGCGACTTGTAGGCCGGGTTGCCCTCGTCCGAACCGCAGGTGATGTCGAACAGCATCGAATGCTCGTCGTCGATCGGCACCCAGGCCCGCGCGATGGCGCGGCTGTGGAAGCGGTTGTTGGGCGTCTGCGTCCAGAACGGGAACATGTAATGCGCCACCCGCCACGACATCTGGCCGTCGTCGTTTTCGCGGAAACCGCCGTACATCACGCCCCAGTCGGTGGGCTGCACCTTGTACTCCGGCGCGCGGTTCAGGATGGTCGGGCGCATCGGGTGATCGTCGTCGATATCGTCCAGCTCTAGCGACCCGACATGCAGGAACCCCACGTGGCTCGTGTCGATGTCGCCTTCCAGCGCCTGAAGCCAGTTGCAGTCACGCATCAGACACCAGGTCTCGGCATCCTCGGCCATCGCGGCCTCGATCGCGGGCAGCGGCGGCGGGTTCTGCTGATCGGGGCCCATATAGACCCAGACGATCCCGTTCTGCTCGTGCGTCTTATAGGCCTTGGCCTTCACACGCGGCTCGAACCGATAGTCGACCGGCACGTTCGGCATCTCAAGGCAGTTGCCCTCGACGTCGAATTTCCAGCCGTGATAGACGCAGCGGATGCCGCTTTCCTCGTTGCGGCCCAGAAACAGCGACGCACAGCGGTGCGGGCAGCGCTGATCCAGAATACCGACCCGGCCCTCGCTGTCACGAAACGCCACCAGCTTTTCGCACAGCAGCATGATCCGCATCGGATCGCCGTCCTTCTCCAGCTCCTTCGACAGCAGCGCGGGCATCCAGTATTGCCGCATAAAGTCGCCCATCACCGTTCCGGGGCCGACGCGCGTCAGGTCATAAGAGTCTTCGGGTTTCATAACCGCTCCATTCCGATCGTCTCAACTCGGCCGACGCACAGCAGCGCCAGCAATTGGCCCTACCTTTCACGAAACCGGTGGTGACGAGAAATTGGAAGCACTACACATCTATAAGAAATGTGGAAGTATTCGATTTTCGGTAGAATTGATGCGGATGTCGGAATCCAACCGTGATCTATCTTATCTATCTGTTTTATATCCTTTTTAACGCCACTACTGTACGCAAAATACGCCTGAAGATCGTATCCGTTTTACTGCGCGCCCAGTGAACGATCTCGGGCTTGTAACGCAAGCAGAGCCTGTCGGAAGCGACAATTTCCAAACCAGATGGCCAATCTCGGCGACTTGACCGTGCCGGAGGCAAAACGACTGACAGGCGCGCCCGAAAGGTCGCTAATCTGAGCCATGCCGCGGTCGCGACCCCTCCCCCATAAACCGAATCGACCGACCCCACCGCGAGGTGGAGCCGGTCCGTGCGTTGCGATCAATGGCGCCCTCATCCGGTATGCCAGGAAACCGGGCTCGAGCACGCCTCACTTCATATGCGGGGGCGGCCAACCTGCGACGGTCGCGTTCGGATCGGCGGGCATCTCTTCGCCCAGTTCGACTGTGACGGCGTGAAGCGTACTCGCGAATGCGAACGGACGGCTATAATCCTTGCTGACGGTCAGCCCCACATCGCGCCCACAGGTCAGCGGCCCCTGAACCGCGCGGATCGGCCAGATCTTACGCACCTCACCCACACCGACGACCTTGCCATCGATTTCGAGCCGCCCGGTGCCACCGCCATCTTCGTTCGCAGTGAAGTCATAAGCGAGCGTGTGACGACCCGCCGTGACCTGCACGTCCGACAGCACTTTGTGAATCTCGGCTTCCGAGAAATTGAACTGGTGGGCGAGATAGCCGTCCTTCACGTAAAAGCTGTAGCCGGCCAGAGACGTGCCAAAGGCCAAGAGCACCCCATCCGTCGCGCCCTCTGCAATCTCGACGTCGGCTTCGATCCGGTACGAGCGGCGGAACAGGTCCGGCGCCATGATCCGGTCGATCCCGTCGAGGCCGGGATAAAAGGTAAAGGACGTGCGGAACTTGGCCCCCGGCGCGCGCACCGACCGGGCGGCCCATTTGTCGTCCAGCGGCAGCGCGCCGGTCGCCTCGGCCTCGTTCCACCACAGGTCCACGAGCTCCTTGAGCTTCTCGGGATGCTGATCAGACAGGTCGTGCGCCTCCGAGAAATCTTCGTCGAGCTTGAACAGCTCCCACTTGTCCTCGTCAAAGCTCTTGCCGTGGGGATGGCGCGTCACCGCTTTCCAGCCTTTGTGCCAAATCGCCCGGTCGCCTGCGAGTTCGAAGAACTGGGTCTCTTTGGGGCTCGGCGTATCGTCCTGAGTAAAGCTGTAGCGCATCGAAATGCCCTGCATCGGCATCTGCTCGACCCCCGCAATCGCTTCGGGCGCTTCGATGTCGAGGATGTCGAGTACGGTCGGCACCAGATCGATCACATGGTGATACTGTTCCAGCCTGCGCCCACCCGCGATCGTCGCAGGCCAGTGGGTGATGAGCGGTGAGCGGACACCGCCGCCGTAGGTGTTCATCTTGTACCAGCGCAGCGGCGTGTTCGACGCCTGCGCCCAGCCATAGGCATAATGCGGATAGGTTTCCGGCCCGCCCAGTTTGCCGAGCGCCTCGGCCCGTTCCTCGGCGCTTTCGCCTTCGTGATACATGTGCTTGCGGGGGTTGAGCGAGATCGTCCCCACCGGCCCACCCTCGGGGCTCGCCCCGTTGTCGGACATCAGCACGATCAGCGTATTGTCGAGCCGTCCGCGCGCTTCGAGGAAATCGACAAGGCGCCCGATCTGCTGGTCGGTATGCTCGACGAAACCCGCATAGACCTCCTGACCGCGGATCGCAAAGGCCCGTTCGTCGTCGTCCAAGGATGACCACTCCGGCACACCGGGGTTCGGCGGCGGCAATTCGGTGTTGGCGGGGATCAGGCCCGAGGCGAGTTGTTTCTCATACCGCGCCTTGCGCGTGACGTCCCATCCTGCGTCGTAGCGGCCTTTGTACTTGTCGATCAGATCCTGCGGGACGTGATGCGGCCAGTGCGCGGCACCGAAGGCGACGTAAAGGAAAAAGGGACGATCGGGGGCCGAGGCCTTTTGGTTGTCGATATAGGTGATCGCATTGTCGATCATGTCTTCCGACAGGTGATAATCGGGGCGATCCGGGGTCTCGACCGTGTTGTTGTCGCGGTAAAGTTCCGGGTTCCACTGGTTGGTATAGGCCCCTTGAAACCCGTACCATTTCTCGAACCCCTTACCCAAGGGCCAGTTGTGGAACGGACCGGCCGCGCCGATCTCTTTCATCGGGGTCAGATGCCACTTGCCCACGGCAAACGTGTTGTATCCGTTGCCCTTGAGAATTTCGGCCACAGTGCCCGCGCGTGGATTGACCATGCCGCGGTAACCGGGAAAGCCCGCCGCCCAGTCCGAGATGACCCCCATGCCCGCCGAATGCGAGTTGCGGCCGGTCAAGAGGCTCGCGCGCGTGGGCGAGCACATCGCGGTGACGTGGAAGTTCGTGTAATGCGTGCCGAGTTCGGCCAGACGGTCCATGTTCGGTGTGTCGATCTCGGAACCGTAGCAGCCGATATCGGAATATCCGACGTCATCCATCAGGATGAAAATGATGTCCGGCGCGTTCTCTGGGAGCGTCGCTTCAGCCTCTCCCCAGTGCTCTTTCGATTGGCTGTAGTTGCGCGCTGCAACCCCGCGAAAATCGGGATCTAGTGTCATTCTCATCTCCATGTCTTCCGGGCGATCAAGTGATCGCACCGTCTCCTCCTGCGCCGCCGCAGCCAGAGTCTCGGACGATAAGTCATTGTTTTTAAGCTACAATGCGGCGCTCAAAAATAATGGGTACACATTAACCTCTTTAATGTCCACACATTAAAATTTGCGAAACGGAATGGACAAACCATTTCTAATGCCTCACCATTAACGCATGGGAGATTCGGATTTGGAAACGACGAACGCGGCCAAGGCCCCGCCTGCGACACAGACGACGCGGATCAAGTTGATGACCGCGGCAGAGCGGCTTTTCGCGCTTCAGGGGATCGACGGGATCACGAACCGGCACATCTTGGTGGAGGCAGGTCAGCGCAACGAATCTGCGCTCCAATACCATTTCGGCACGCGCGACGGGCTGATCGAGAGCATCCTCGAATGGCGGATGAGCCCGATCAACGAATTCCGCAACATGCTGATCGACCAGGTCGAGACCGAGGGGCGCACTCTGTCGATGCGAGACCTGATCTCAGCCATCATCCTGCCCCTGTGCGAACCTGTCCGCACGCAGGAAGGCACCAACTACTACAACCGCTTTCTCGTCGCGATCGAACAAAGCCCCGAACGCACCATCGACGGGTTCACGCGCGGCAAGTACGACAGCGGCATTCAGCGGGTCACCGCCCTCATGGATGCCCAGCTTTCGCATATGAGCCCCTCGGTACGGCGGCAGCGGTTCGGGATGCTGGCCGCAATGATCACCTTCGGTGTCGCCAACATCGAGACTGTCATGTCGCGGCGCACCAAGGACGGCGGCACCTTTAATCTGGACCGCGCGATCGAGAACCTGATCGACATGTGCACCGGCGCCATCGAAGCGCCGGTTTCGGACAGCGTCACGCAGCTGACGGCGGAGCCTGATCCGTGACCTGATCGGCCCAGACACGGACAACCGAACACTGCACCGCATCCCTGAACCGTGGAGGAGACGTATTTTGGGACATGAGCAACCGCGCCGCGTGAACAGGGCCCTGTACCTGATCGGCGCCTGCATCGCCGCGATCCTGGCCGTTCACGCGATCTACGTCGCCTTTGTCGGTCAGTACATCGCGCCGGAGTTCATCCGGTCCGGCATGCTGTTTCTAAGCGCCTTGGTTGTCGTGTTGACCCAGCCACTCGCGGAAACGCTCGGCAAACGCGCCGCATGGCTCGTCCCGGTCGCCTGGATCGTCGATGCGGCTCTGCTCGCGAACCTCGGCTACGCGTGCTGGCTGTTCCTCGACAAAATCGCCGACATCGAAAGTCTGATGGTCATCTACACCACCATAGACAAGCTTTCGGCGCTGATCGCGGTCCTGACCCTGCTCGAGCTCACCCGGCGCATCTTCGGCCTCGTCCTCGCCAGTGTGGGCCTTCTGGGCCTTTTGTTCTGCTTCTTCGGGGCGAGCCTGCCGGGCGTGCTGCGCCATTCAGGCTTTTCGCTGGAGCAGACGCTCGAGATCGTCTGGTTCGGAATGCAGGGCATCTTTGGCGTGCCGTTGGGCATTGTCGTGCTGCTGATCTTCATCTTCATCGTCTTCGGCGCCCTGCTCGACGGGACCGGCGCGGGCAACACGATGATCCGCATGGCGCTCGCCGCCACAGCCCGGACACGCGGCGGACCTGCGAACTCGGCCATCGTCGCCTCGAGCGTCTTCGGCATGTCGTCGGGCAGCGTCGTGGCCAACGTGGTCGGCACCGGGGTCGTCACCATCCCGCTCATCAAACGTCGCGGGTTTTCCCCCGCCTTTGCCGGCGGGGTGGCGGCCGCGGCCTCCACCGGCGGGCAGATCATGCCACCGGTGATGGGCGCCGCCGCGTTCCTGATGGCGGGCCTCGTCGGCCTGCCGTATCAGAGCGTCGCCATCGCCGCCCTCATCCCCGCGCTCTTCTACTACGCGAACCTATTTATCGTCGTGAACCTCGAAGCACGCCGCATCGGGCTGGAGCCGACACTCGGTGCAGACCGTCCGCGCATCGAACCCGGTGACTGGCGAAAATCGCTCGCCTTCTTCCTGCCGGTTGCCGCCATCATCGGCACCCTCGCAATGGGCCGTTCAGCCTCGATGGCCGGGTTCTGGGCGGTCGTCGTCACCATCGTGACCGGCCTGATCGTGAACCCCGAGCTCCGCCGCGACCCGAAACGCATCTTCAAGGCGCTGGCCGAAGGCGGCATGGGCGGGGCACGTATCCTCGTCGCCGTTGGCACGATCGGCATGCTGATCGCGGTGTTCAACCTGACCGGCGTGGGCATCAAATTCGCGGGCACCATCGCCTCGCTCGGAAACGAGTCGGTGTTCATTGCCCTCTTGCTGACGGCGGCATCCTGCCTCGTTCTGGGCATGGGGATGCCAACGCTGCCCGCCTATCTCATCATCGTTCTGGTCCTCGGCACCGCGCTGCGACGTATGGGTCTGCCCGACTTGCCGGTCCACCTCTTCGTCTTCTATTTCGGCGTGCTCTCGGCGGTGACGCCCCCTGTGGCCCTCGCGGCCTTCGCAGCGGCACCCATCGCCAAAGCTGAACCGATCCGCACTGGGCTGGCCGCGATGAAACTGTCGCTCGTCGGCTTCGTGATCCCGTTCATCTTCGTGACCGATCCGACGATCCTTCTGGTCGTCGAAGAGTTCTCGGCCCCCGCGCTCGTCTATGACGTGCTGCGTGTCGGGCTCGTCATCTGGATGCTCGCGACCGCGATGATCGGCTACGAGGCGGCGCGCATCAGCATGCCGCTCAGGCTCCTGCGGGTCGCTGCAGGTTTCGCGCTGGCCACGCCATTTGTGGAAGCTCAGATCGCCGCCGGGGTGGCGAGCGTCCTGATGATCGGACTGCACCGCTGGCAGGCGCGGTCCGCTACGCCGCAACGGGCCCTTCGCACAACCGACGAAGCCGCCTGACCATCTTCATAGGGAGGAACACAATGAACCACTTCAAGACTTTCGCCGCAGCCATCGCGCTCGGCGGCCTGACCGCTGGACTCCCGGCGCAGGCACAGGACACGACCTATCTCACGATGGACGCATTCTCGCCCGGAACGACGTCGGGCCAGTTCGGCATCGCCTTTTCGCAGCTCATCCAGCGCGAGCTCCCGGTCGAGATCCAGATTTCGTCGGGCAAACCGGCGACCAAATCGGCAGTGGATGCCGCGATGGAAAAGGTGGACCTGTTCACCACCGCCTCGGCGATCAACCACTACATGCAGACCAATGCCGCCATGTTCAAAGACATGGCCAACGCGCCTGAGCTGAATGCGAACCTTCGCAACATCATCACCTTCCCGGTCGGCCCCAACCAGTTCGTGACCTACGCGGACTCCGGGATCGAAACGATGGACGATTTCGCGGGCAAGACCGTGTTTGTCGGCCCGCCGGGCAGCGCCTCGACCGCGCTCACGATCCAGATGATCGAGGCGATCACCGGTCTCAAGGCGGGCGAAGACTATGAAACCCCGCGCTTCGACTGGCAGTCCGCGGAAACCGCCTTTGTCGACCGTCAGATGGACGTGTTCATCGCGTTCTCCGAACTGCCGAGCCCGATGATCCAGCAGTTCTCGATGGTCTCAGACATCCGCATGATCGGTATCCCCGAGGACAAGCTTCAGGACGAGACGATCCAGTCGCTTTCCAACTTCCCCGGCCGCTCGCTGGAGACGATCGAACCCGGCGTTTACGACAATCAGGTCAACGACACCGCCATCACCACGATCGGCACCTGGGTCGGTCTGGGCACCCACGCCGGGCTCGATGCCGATCTCGTGTACGACATGACCAAGACCCTGTGGGAGAACATCGACGAGATCCGGGAAACCGCCGCGTGGATGCAAACGATCACCAAAGAGACTGCACTCTCCCAGTCGAACATCCCGCTCCATATCGGGGCCTATCGCTACTATCAGGAAGCGGGCTTTGACATTCCCGAGCACATGGTGCCGCCGGAAGCTGAATAAGCGCCTGACACGAAAAAGGGCGGGGGCTGATCCCCCGCCCTTTGGGTTTCCGGAACGTTCCACGGCGACGCGCTCACTCCTCGCGCACGGACGCCAGCGTTCTGCGGGCGGTTTTGAGGTGCGGTATGTCGTACATTTTGCCGTCGATCCCGATGGTGCCGAGGTCGGGGTTGTCCTCGAAGGCCGCGACGATCCGGCGGGCGAGCG
>JAYZLL010000076.1:0-9393 GCA_036154315.1 Pseudomonadota bacterium | reverse complement strand
GGCCCCCGGGGGTGGTCCAATCGGCCGCCCCCCGCCCCCCGCCGTCGCCCCAAATGTGGTGGGGGGGGGGGGGGCCCCCCCCCCCGCGTGGATCGGACCAGCTTGCTGGTCCGAAACATCACACCAGCGCAAGCGCCATCATCACGAGTCCCACGACAGCCACGACCCAGGCGACCGTGCGCAGCCCCGGAATGGCGACCATGTAGAGCGGCAGATAGGCCACCCGGGCGAGCACGAAAATCGCAGCCCCCAGCGTCGCATCCGCCTCCAGCACCACCGCCAGCAGTGCCAGCGCGATGAACACCGGCAGGCTCTCCTGCCAGTTGGCCAGCGCCCGCAGTGCCCTTGCCGTGACCTTGGACGGCTCCGGCAGATCGTCGCGCCCGGCCATGTGACGGCCCAGCCCCTCGGTCGGGAAAAACAGCATCGTCGGGGTAAAGACATAGACCGCGTGCAGGATCAGCGCGGCGAAAATCCAGAATAGCATGGTGAACTCCTCCTCATCCGAAGGAAGCGTAACCGGCGACACGCGCCCCGCCAAACACTGTCTCAGTGCTTGGCCACCCGATCCCCGTGATGCGACACGATGGTCGCCAGATCCTCGGGCGAGGTCTTCGAGGGCAGGAACGCACAGGCATTGGGGCTCATCGAAAACACCATGCCGTCGGAAAAGAACGACGAGGCGGTGACGAACACCACCTTGGCGGCGGGATGACGGTAGGCGGCATAATCGGCCACCGCCATCGCCCCCGAGCCGGGCAGGTCGAGATCCGCGACGATCATGTCGATATGTCCTTCGCGCAGCCGCTCGAACCCGGCCTCGGCGGTCTGGGTCACGGTCACGCGCGCGCCCTGCCGCTCGATATGGCGTTGCCACAGGCGACCGAGATCGGCGTCTTTTTCGACGATCAGGACATCCATCGGATCATCAGGGTCCACTCGCGTTACAATTGCGTTCGATGCCCTACACTACACCATACGCCGTGTGGCCGCATATTAGCGTTATCCCCCCCTCTTGGAAACTTGTCCTTCGGATACCGAATTGGCACCGCCAACCCGACACCCAATCCCTCCCCCCCAATCCCTCCCATTGCGTTCTAGGCCGTTTTCGGTTTCATGCGTGCGCGAAAGGGAGCCTATGACACCGACCTGGATCACCATCTGCGACACCTGCAAACGCGACGACTGGGCCGCGAAGGGCATCGATCGCACCGACGGGCAGGTGCTGGCCGAGCGTGTCGAATCGGCCGCCCTTGGCACCGGCCTGCGTGTGCGGCGCACCGCCTGCCTGATGGGCTGCGACCACTCCTGCAACGTGGCGGTGCAGGCGGCGGGCAAGCTCAATTACACGCTGGGGCGCTTCGAACCGACGGACGAGGCCGCGCAGGGCATCGTCGACTGGGCCGTCATGCACGCAGAAAGCGACACGGGCCGGGTGCCTTACAAGATGTGGCCGGTCGCGGTGAAAGGGCACTTCGTGACCCGCCATCCGCCCCTGCCCGAGGGCGAATGAGCGCCCCGCGCGATCACGGCGGCGGCCTCGACGCCGCCATCGCGCAGTACGGCGGGCACCGCGCCGACTGGATCGACCTGTCGACCGGCATCAACCCCCGCCCCTACCCGCTTCCGCCCATGCCCGCGTTGGCAGGGCAGGCGCTGCCCGACCGCGCCGCGATGGACGCGCTCGCGGCCGCCGCGCGAAACTTCTGGATGATCCCCGCAGGCGCCGCCGTGCTGGCCGCCCCCGGCGCCTCGTCGCTGATCGCGCGCATCCCCGCGCTGGCGCCAGCCGCCCGCGTCCAGATCGCGGAACGCACCTACAACGAACACGCCGCCGCCTTCGACATCGCCGGGTGGGAGGTCGTACGCTCCGGTGCCGCCGAGGCCCGCGTCGTGGTCCACCCGAACAACCCCACGGGGATGTTGTGGAGCGGCGACGACCCCGCCCCCCGCAGCCTCACCGTGATCGACGAAAGCTTCTGCGACATCGCGCTCGGCAACACCCATGTGCGCGGCAAGGCCACCGAACCCGGCACCATCATCCTGAAATCGATGGGAAAATTCTGGGGCCTCGCGGGCCTACGTCTGGGCTTTGCCATCGGCGACCCCGAGCTGATCGACCGCCTGCGCGACATGCTGGGCCCGTGGCCCGTCTCCGGCCCCGCCCTCGTCGCGGGTCGCGCGGCGCTCGAAGACATGGATTGGGCCAACCGCACGCGCCAGCGTCTTCACGTCGACATCGCACGCCTCGACGCACTGATGGAGGCCAAGGGGGCCGAGGTCGTGGGCGGCACCGCGCTCTTTCGGCTCTATGACGTGGGCGACGCGGCAGCTTGGCAGGACCGCCTCGCCAAATCCCACGTCTGGACGCGCGTCTTTCCCTACGAAACCCGCTGGATGCGCCTAGGCCTCCCCCCCGAACACGGCTGGGACCAGTTGGAGGCCGCGTTGTGAGCTTCGCCGCCGTCCTTATCCTCGCGCTGCTGATCGACGCCGTCGCGGGCGAACCGGACGAAATCTGGGGCCGAGTTCCGCATCCGGCCGTCCTGATGGGCCGCGCGGTCGGCTGGTGCGACGACAAGCTCAACGCAGGCAAGGGCCGGCTCGTGACCGGCGGCGTCACCATCGCCACGCTCGCGGGCCTCGCCGCCTCGCTGGGCTGGGCGCTCGGCCAGATCGGCTGGCTGGTCGAGGCGCTCGTCGCCGCGATCCTCTTGGCCCACCGCTCCCTCGTCGACCATGTCGAGGCCGTGGCCGACGCCCTCACCCGATCGCTCAAAGATGGCAAACGCGCGGTGGCCCAGATCGTGGGCCGCGACACCACCGACATGGACGATGCCGACGTCGCGCGCGCCGCGATTGAAAGCGGTGCCGAGAATTTCTCCGACGGGGTCGTCGCGCCCGCCTTCTGGTTCCTCGTCGCAGGCCTCCCCGGTCTCTTGGCCTACAAGATGGTGAACACCGCCGACAGCATGATCGGCTACCGCACGCCGCGCCACGAACAGTTCGGCAAAGCCGCCGCCCGTCTCGACGATGTGCTCAACTGGATTCCCGCGCGGATTTCCGCTGGCCTCATCTTCCTCATCAACCACCGCCCCGGCGGCTGGGCCACCATCGCCGCAGACGCGCCCCTGCACCGCTCGCCCAACGCAGGCTGGCCCGAGGCCGCGATGGCCGTCAGCCTCGACGTGGCACTGTCCGGCCCCCGCAGCTACGAGGGCGAGCGCCGGGATTTTCCCTTCGTCAACGAACACGGCGAACGCGACATCGGCGCGCCCGAGATCGACCGTGCAGTCTCGGTGCTCTGGCGGGCTTGGGTCGCCCTTCTCGTAGTCGTGTTCATCATCGCTGTTGTCTGGTGAGCGGGGACTGCTAGGCTCGCCGGGACCGAAAAGCCCGGAGTTCCGAATGAAGACCATCCTCGCCGCAGCGGCGCTCGCGCTCGCCCTTCCCGTCACCGCTCAGGCCCAGAACATCCCGGCCCCCCTCATCCAATGCGGTGGGTCGTTCTCCGACTTCACCGCCCGGATGAAAGAGCTCGCCGTCAGCCGTGGCTATGATCGCGGCACCGTCGACCAGTTCTTCGCCTCCGCCCGGCAGGACAGCGCAACGCTCAACGCCGACCGTGGGCAGGGCTTCTTTCAAAAGACATTCATCGACTTCTCGCGCTCGCTGATCTCGGCCAACCGGATGCAGAACGGTCAGGCCAACATGCAGCGCTACGACAACATCTTCAGCCGGATCGAAAGCGAATATGGCGTCAGCCGTGGCGTGCTCACCGCCTTCTGGGCGTTCGAGACCGATTTCGGTGGCTTCCAAGGCGATTTCAACACGCTCAATTCGCTCATGACCCTCAGCCATGACTGCCGCCGTCCCGGCCTGTTCCAACCGCAGGTGCTGGCCGCGCTCGAGCTTTACACCCACGGCGATTTTTCTCCCACCGGCACGACCGGCGCATGGGCGGGCGAGATCGGCATGGTCCAGATGCTCCCCGCCGATATCATCGAGGCGGGCGTGGACGGCGACGGTGACGGCCACGTCCGGCTCAAGACCTCGGCCCCCGACGCGCTGATGTCCGGCGGTCACATGTTGTCGAACCTCGGCTGGCGCGCGAACGAGCCGTGGCTGCAAGAGGTCATCGTGCCCGGCAACCTCGACTGGTCCAAGACCGGCACCGACACCAGCCTGCCGACCAGCCAATGGCAGCAGATGGGCGTGCAGGCCCGCAACGGCCAGCTTGCGACCAATCTCCCCGGCAAGATCATCCTGCCGCAGGGTAGAAACGGCCCGGCCTTCATCGCCTATCCGAACTTCGACGTGTATTTCGAGTGGAACCAGAGCTTCACCTACGTGCTGACGGCGGCCTACTTCGCCACCCGGCTCGAAGGCGCCCCGGTTTATGACGCCCGCAACCCCGAGCCGGGTCTCTCCGGCGGCCAGATGCAGGCGCTCCAGCAGAAGCTTCAGGCGCGCGGCCATGACGTGGGCAAGATCGACGGCATCCTCGGCTCCGGCACCCGCGCGGCAGTGCAAGCCGAACAGGTGCGGCTCGGCCTGCCCGCAGACGCATGGCCCACCGCAGCCCTTCTGAACGCGCTTTAACCACGTTGGCGGGCGCGCGTTTACAGAAAATCAAGAAATGTGATATTCACTGACGCAATCGAAAAGTGTTTTCAGTGTCATCACCGAAAAAGGCCCCGCAGAGTTGCAGCTCTGCGGGGCCACTCTTTTTCAGCTTACCGGCCGATCCAGAGGCGGATGATTGCAAGGAGCAGCGAAGCCGCTGCAAGTGTCACCATCCATTTTCGAAAAGTCCTTTCGCTCAGTGTCATCACCTCCTTGCGCCGCGCAGTGTCGCGACGGTTGGAGGATGACCTCGGAATGGTTCAGATGGCGTTAACCACGTTGGCGGACGCGCGTTTACAGAAAATCAAGAAATGTGGTATTAGCTGAGCCAATCGGAACGTATTTTCAGTGCTATCACCGAAAATCAGCCCCGCAGAGGTGCTTCTCTGCGGGGCTTCTCTTTCTCAGCTTACTGGCCGATCCAGAGGCGGATGATTGCGAGCAACAGCGAAGCCGCTGCAAGTGTCACCATCCATTTACGGAATGTACTTTCGTTCAGTGCTATCACCTCCAGTCACCGCAAAGGGTTGCGGCACTGGAAGACTGGCCGTGGAATGGTTTGAATGGCGTTAGCCATCACCAGTTGATGTGGTCCTCGAACAGCACCACGCTATCGAGCCATAGGTCGAGCAGTGCGTCGAAGTCGCGATAGCTCAACCCGTCCTGACTGGTCGCCACGTCCATCTCGATCCGCGCCACGCCCTCGTCGGTGAGGTAGGAGCGGACGAACCGCCGATCCGTGTTCCACGAGTTGATCGTCTCAAGCGACACATTCCCCGCGCGGTAGCCCGCATAGAACTGCACGGCCTGACAATCGACGTTGTCCTCGCAGTCGTAGAAAAACAGGCTCATCTTGTCGCCGTTCGACCGGTACTCGACCAGCGGGTCGCCGACCGTATCCTCGGTCAGCCGCGCGGGCATGCCGGATTCCTCGAAATAGGCGACAAATGTCTCAGGTTCGGACGCAAGCACACGGTCCGAATGTGTCTTCATCGAAGCCGGTGCATCCAGCGGCTTGGATTCCAGAGTTTTGTCCTGCTGTGCCAGTGCCGGCGCGGCGAGTACGACCAGCGCGGCCGCAATGAGTTTGGATGACATGACGCTCTCCCTGATTGCCCTGAAACCCAACTTAGCGGCTTATCGCCGGGTCGCAAACCGGATCAGGCGACGAGCGCCTCGGCCTTTTTCAGATCGACGCTGACAAGCTGGCTCACGCCCTGTTCCTGCATCGTGACGCCGAACAGACGATCCATCCGGCTCATCGTCACCGCATGGTGGGTGATGATCAGGAACCGAGTGTCGGCCTTGCGCGTCATTTCGTCCAGAAGATCGCAGAACCGCGTCACGTTGGCATCGTCGAGCGGCGCGTCGACCTCGTCCAGAACACAGATCGGCGCGGGGTTCGCAAGGAACACGGCAAAGATCAGGGCCAGCGCGGTCAGGGTCTGCTCACCACCGGACAAAAGGCTCAGCGTCGACAGCTTCTTGCCCGGCGGCTGGCACATGATCTCAAGCCCGGCCTCGAGCGGGTCGTCCGACTCCACCAGCACGAGGTTCGCCTCACCGCCGCCGAAGAGGCTGGAAAACAGCATCCCGAAGTTCTGGTTCACCTGCTCGAACGCGGTCAGCAGACGCTCGCGCCCCTCGCGGTTCAGCGATGCGATCCCGTGGCGCAGCTTGCCGATGGCCTCTTCCAGATCGGACTTTTCACTGACCAGCGTGTCGTGCTCGACCTGCACTTCCTTGGCGTCTTCCTCGGCGCGCAGGTTCACCGCGCCCAACGCGTCGCGTTGGCGTTTCAGCCGGTTCACATCCGCTTCGATCTGCTCGGACGACGGCATCTGATCCGGCACCACGTCGAGGCTTTCGAGCAGCTTCTCGGGCGTCGTCTCCATCTCGTCCTGAATGCGCTCGACCGCATAGGCGACGGTCTCCTTGGCCCCGTCCACCCGCGCCTCGGCCCGCGCCCGTGCCTCGCGCGCTTCGCCCGCTTCGCGTTCGGCATCGCGTTCGGCCATCTGCGCCTCGCGCAGCGCCGATTCCGCCGCCGACAGGGCATCTTGGGCCTTGGCGCGGCGGGCTTCGGCTTCGGCGATCTGGCGCGACAGCTCGTCGCGTTTTGCGGCCAGTTCCTCGGGCGCCGAGCGGGCATCCTTCAACTCGACCTCCGACGCCGCCTTGCGCTCGCCCAGTTCCGCGATCCGCTTGCCCGCGGTCTCCAGCCGGTGCTTCCAGCCGGAAATTTCCTTGGTCACTTCCTGCGACCGCTTCACCCGCGCCTCGCCCTCGCGCTTGACCTCGTCATGGGCCGAACGTTTCGACATCATCGTCATCCGCGCGGCTTCGACGGTCATCTTGGTGTCTTCCACCTCGGCGCGCGCATCGTCGAGGTTGGGCAGATCCTTCACCGCCTTCTCGGCTTCGGTCAGGCGGGCGCGCGCACCGGCCGCCTCGTCCTCGTGCCGGGTGACGGCCAGCGTCATGTTCTCGAGCTTGCCTTCGGCGATGTTGCGATCCGCCTCGGCCCGCGACTGGGCACGGTTGGCATCGGCCACGGCCCGGTCAGCGTCGCGCCGGGCATCGCGCGCGGCCTTGTCGGCCTCGGTCGCGCGGGTCAGCGCCTCGCGCAGCGCCTCATGCGCCCGCATGGCCCCATCGGCCCGCGACTGGGCGCGCTCCAGATCCTGCTTGAGTTCCTCGAGCCGGTTCATCTGTTGCAGCCGCAGCGCCGCCGCCGACGGCGCATCCTCGGCCGCGACACGGTAGCCGTCCCAGCGCCACAGATCGCCCTCGATCGTCACCAGCCGCTGACCGGGGCGCAGAAGCGGTTGCAGCCGCGCCGCATCTTCCGCCTCGACCAGCCCGACCTGCGACATGCGCCGCCCCAGAACCTCGGGCACAGTGACGTAATTCGTCAGCGCCGCGACACCTTCGGGCAACACCTGCGCATCGGTATATCCCGGCAGGGTCAGCCAGCCCGACGCCTCGGGATCGTCCACCGCCGGCGCGCGCAGATCGTCAGAGAGCGCCGCACCGAGCGCCGCCTCGTATCCCTTCTTCACCCGCACGAGGTCGAGCACCTGACCGCCCTCGGCGGTGTCGCGTTCGATGACCTTGGCCAGCGCCATGACCTCGGCCCTGAGCGCGTTGACCTCGCCCTCAGCCTCGGACCGTTCGGCCCGCGCATCGGCCTCGCGCCCCTGCGCATGAGCGCGTGCCTCATCCGCATCGACCAGCGCAGCCTCGGCGGCCTCCGCCGTCTGCGTGGCTTGCGTCTGGGCGTAATCGGCTTCGGAAAACGCGAGCTTCGCGGCGTCCAGCGCCGCCTTGGCCGAGGTCACGGCCGCCCGCGCCCGCTCGGCCTCGCCCTCGGATTTCTCCAGCGTCTTTTTCGAATCGTCCAACAGCCGGTGCGCCGACTGATGCCGCGCAGCGAGCCGCGCCACGTCTTCAGTGAGCTGGCTCAGCGCATCCTCGCGCTCGCCCAACACCCGCTTGGCATCGCGCGACGCATCCGCCGCTTCCTCCAGACGCCCCTCGTGACCTTCGGAGGCCTTGGCAAGCTCGCCACGCTCCCATTCCAGCCGTTCGATGGTCTCGCCCGCGTCCTTGTTGAGCGATTCCTCGCGCTCCATGTCGCGGGTGAGTTGCTCGATCCGCTTGGTCAGCGTTTCGATCCGGGCGACCGCCTGCTCTTCTTGCTCGGTCAACTGATCGCGCGACACGGTGAGCCGTTGCAGCACGGCCGCCGCAATCGCCTCTTCCTCGCGCCGGGGCGGCAGCTTGTCCTCGGCCTCGGCCCGCGCCTTGGTCGATGCCCGCGACTTGGCTTCGGCGGCCGCCGCCGCGCGCACCATTTCGGTCAGCGCCTCCTGCGCCCGTGCCCGCGCCTCGTCCGCCTCTTTCCAGCGACGATAGAGCAAGAGCCCTTCCGAGGTGCGCAGCTGCGTCCCGATCTCGCGGTAGCGCTGCGCCTGTTTCGCCTGCCGGGCAAGCTGCCCCAACTGGCTGGCCAGCTGTTCGATCACATCATCGACGCGGGCAAGGTTCTGTTCGGTGTTCTTGAGCTTCAGCTCCGCCTCGTGGCGACGCTGATACAGCCCCGAAATCCCCGCCGCCTCTTCCAGAATCCGGCGCCGGTTCTTGGGCTTGGCGTTGATGAGTTCCGAGATCTGCCCCTGCCGCACCAGCGCAGGCGAATGCGCGCCCGTCGAGGCATCGGCGAACAGCATCTGCACGTCACGCGCGCGCACGTCCTTGGTGTTCACCTTATAGGCCGAGCCCGCATCCCGCGTGATCCGCCGCGTGATCTCAAGCAGGTCCGATTCGTTGAACCCCGAGGGCGCGAGCCGTTCGGAGTTGTCGATCTGCAGCACCACCTCGGCAAAGTTGCGCGCCCCGCGCGACGAGGCGCCCGCGAAGATCACATCCTCCATCCCGTCGCCCCGCATCGCCTTGGCGCGGTTTTCCCCCATGACCCAGCGCAGCGCCTCGAGCAGGTTCGACTTGCCGCAGCCATTGGGGCCGACCACGCCGGTCAGACCCTGCGCGATCACCAGATCGGTCGGGTCGACGAAGCTCTTGAAGCCGTTTAGACGCAGGCGGGTGAACTGCACGGGCGGGGTCCTGATTCCGGGTTATCCGGACATGATCCCGATGCCGCACTGCGGAGTCAACGGCGGACCGCAGGATATGGCGGGTGCCGCCGGGTTATCCACAAGATATTGCGAATCGTGAGGTTTCGCCCCGGCAAGGCCGGGACGACCC
>JAYZLL010000075.1:0-97971 GCA_036154315.1 Pseudomonadota bacterium | reverse complement strand
TGGCGACGGGGTTGCGCAGCGCCCAGGGCAGGATGCCCTCATGGAATTCGGTGACCTGCTTGCCGTCCTTGAGCTTGATCGCGTCCTTACCGATCAGGTCGATCCGGCTGATGTGGCTGTCGAGGTTCACGCGGACCGTCGGCCAATTCAGGCGCGCGGCGACCTGTTCGATGTGGGTCGATTTCCCGGTGCCGTGATAGCCCTGGATCATGACGCGGCGGTTGTGCGAGAAGCCCGCGAGGATCGCCATCGTCGTGTCCGGGTCGAATTTGTAGGTCGAGTCCAGCTCCGGCACGCGGTCCGTGCGGTCGGGGAAACCCTTGACCTTCATGTCGGTATCGATGCCGAACACCTCGCGCACCGAAACATCTTCGGTCGGTTTCGCGTTGATGTCAGTGGTTCCGTCAGCCATCGGAGGTCCTTTGCCCGCTCGTTTCGTCTGAACCGGCACCATAAAGGAATGACGGGCGAGGAAAAGGGGCCGATGCCTCCATTTGATTGCGTGGGAGGCGAATTTGCGTAAGGTTGGGTTCAGCGGTAAAGGGGCAGCATGGCAACACGCGACGAGATAGACACCTGGATCGCACGATGTGCGCTTGGTGATCGGACCGCCTTCCAAAATCTTTATGACCACACGTCGGCGAAACTTTTCGGCGTGACCTTGCGTGTGTTGAAGGACCGGAGCGAAGCCGAGGACGCGCTGCAAGAGATCTACGTGAAGGTCTGGAAGGGCGCCAAACGCTACGCGACAGGGGGTGCGAGCCCCATGACCTGGCTCATCACGATCGCGCGCAATCATGCGATCGACCGCCTGCGGGCGCGCAAGTCCACCGAAGGGGACGATGCGCTCGCGTTCATGGCGGACAAGGCGCCGGGGCCGGAGGCTCGGGCCGTTGCAGCGTCTGAGGCGCGGCGGGTGGAGGCGTGTTTCGACACGCTCGAACCGGACCGCGCGCAGGCAGTGCGCCGGGCCTATCTGGATGGCGAATCCTATGCGGATCTCGCCGGGCACTTCGACGTGCCGTTGAATACGATGCGAACCTGGCTGCGCCGCAGCCTGATCAAACTGAGGGAATGTCTCGAGGTATGACCGAGACCGAACTGCCAGAAGACGACCGCGCCCTAGCCGGTGAATATGTGCTCGGGCTGATGTCGATGGACGAGGCCGCCGCCTTCAAGGCGCGCCTGTCGCGTGAGCCCGCGCTCGCCGCGCTCGTTCTTGCGTGGCAGGAAGACCTCGTGGGCCTTACGGACGAGATCGAGGCGCTGCCGCCGCCCGCCAAAGTCTGGCGCGGGATCGACAAACGTCTGTTCGGTGGCGTGCGCGGACCGCGTTGGATGCTGGCCGGTATCCCGAGCCTGCTTGCCGCCGCGCTTGCGGTCATGCTGGTGTTCTTCCCGGTCCTCACAGGTGTTCAGCCGCCGGCGAACCCGGTCTATCACATCGACTTCGCGGGCGAGGACGGGGCGCTTATCTTTGCAGCCGGTTACGACGGCGAAACCAACGAGATGTTCGTGCGGCCCGAAACCGGTGCCCCGGACGAGGGAACGGTGCGCGAGCTGTGGCTGATCGCAGGCGACAACGCACCGGTCTCGATGGGCCTTTTGCCAGATGACGCGCCTGCGCGGATGCCGGTGTCGCCTGAGATCGCCGCGCAACTCGACGGCGCGACGCTCGCGATTTCCGTCGAGCCTCCGGGTGGCTCGCCCACCGGCGCGCCCACGGGTCCGGTGATCGCCACAGGACCGGTGCAGACGCTCTAGCGCGAATAGCAGCAGAAAGTTTCGATCAAGGGGGCGCCTAGCGCCCCCTTTTTCAATGTCCAAAGGCCTTGCAGCGCTTCGTAACGCGCTGACCAGAAGAGTTTTTCAGATTTTTTCAGCTTCTTCGCAACGCGCTGAAACTCTTTGCCAGCCCTCTCCGTGGCTTTCAGTAATCCCGGCCAACACGGACCGGGACACACCGAGACTAAGGGAGAGACCTAATGCTTCGTACCAAAATCCTCACCGCGACCGCGGCCCTCGCTATGACCGCCGGTGGCGCCTTTGCCGAGAGCCATTCCGAAACCGGGAACCCGATGGTCGGCGGCGCGCCGATGTTCGCCGACAAGACCATCGTCGAGAACGCGGTGAACTCGGCCGATCACACCACGCTCGTCGCCGCCGTTCAGGCTGCTGGCCTCGTGGAAACGCTGTCCGGCCCGGGCCCGTTCACGGTCTTTGCCCCGACCAACGCGGCGTTCGAGAAGCTGCAGGCGGGCACCGTCGACACGCTGCTCATGGAAGAGAACAAAGACCAGCTGACCAAAGTGCTGACCTGTCACGTGGTGGCCGCTGACGCGATGTCGGACGCCATCATGGGCATGATCCAGGACGACGGCGGCACCCACCCGGTCGAAACCGTTGGCGGCTGCGTCCTGCAGGCCCAGATGGACGGTGACATGATCACCCTCACCGACGAACGCGGTCGCACGGCGACCGTCACGATCGCCGATGTCGATCAGTCGAACGGCGTCATCCATGTGATCGACGAAGTTCTTCTGCCCGCGATGTAAATCCGGACGACATCGAGCGGAGGGCAGGGGGCGCATGGCAGCAGTTGCGCCCCCTGCTTGTGCGAAAACGCACACAACGACCCATTGGAGAGGACCCATGAAACGCCGATCATTCCTGACAACCGCACTGGCCACTTTGGCCGCCCCGGCCTTCGCCGGAAAGGCGGGCGTGACTTACGAGGTGTCGCGCAGCGAGGATGAGTGGCGGGCCATGCTCACCGATGCCGAATACCGCGTGATGCGTGAGGAGGGCACGGAACGCGCCTTTACCTCGCCGCTGAACGACGAAACCCGCGCGGGCACATTCCACTGCAAAGGGTGTGATCAGCCGCTCTATGCGTCCGAGACGAAGTTCAAGAGCGGCACGGGCTGGCCCAGCTTCTACGACAACCTGCCGGGTGCCATCGGCACCAAGGAGGACCGCAAGCTCTTTGCCGTGCGGACCGAATGTCATTGTTCGCGCTGCGGGTCGCACCTTGGCCACATCTTCGACGATGGGCCCGCGCCCACCGGCAAACGGCACTGTCTGAACGGTGTCAGTCTGACTTTCGCCCCAGCCTAGGGGCACTGAAACGGGCTGCTTCGACCCAGTCGGAGCGGCCCTTGCGGCGGGCCGATATGTCTGTCCCGTCCCCCGGTCCGCCGCACCCAACCCTTTCCGCACCTTGCCACTGCCGGGCCCCGCTGGTTTGATCGAGGCGAAAGGGGCATTGATGCAGGCCAGACTCCGCGAATTGTACGAAGGCAACAGCGACCCGGCGCATCGGTTTCGCTATTTTCTGCTGGCCTTCGACGTGGCGACCATTCTCTTCGTCATCGTCACCTCGTTCTTTCCGAGGGGGCCGGTGATCGAGGTGCTGGACCTAATCGTCGGGGTCGTCATCCTGACGGATTTTGTGGCCCACGCCATCGGCACCCGCAATCGCTGGCAGCATTTCCGCCGGGTTTCGACTTGGACGGACGTGGTGGCGATGGTCAGCTTCCTCGCCCCCATCGCAGGCGAAGGCTTTGGGTTTCTTCGCATTCTGCGAACCTTGCGGCTCTTGCACACCTATCAGCTTTCGGCGCGGCTCCGGCAGGATTTCCCGTTCTTCAAGGAGCACGAGCAGGTGCTGCTCGCGACCGTCAATCTGGTCGTCTTCCTCTTCGTGATGACGGGGCTGATCTATGCGACGCAGTACCCCAAGAACCCGCAGATCGGAAACTATGCTGACGCGCTTTACTTCACCGTGACCACGCTCACGACCACCGGGTTCGGAGACATCACGCTGGAGGGCACAGCCGGGCGGATGCTGTCGGTACTGGTAATGATCGTGGGGATCACGCTGTTTCTCAGACTGGCGACGGCGCTTTTTCGCCCCGCGAAAGTGCGCCACGAATGCCCGACCTGCGGGCTGGTGCTGCACGACCCGGACGCGGTTCATTGCAAGCACTGCGGCGAGACGCTGCACATCGAAACCGAGGGTGTACTCTGAGCTAGGGCGGCAGTCTGGTCGGGGGCGGCCCTTTTGCGCTGTTCCTGCGCAGCGGATCACCGAGCCTGATCCAATGGCCACGACCGCACCCGATGGCCGGTCGTGGCGTTTCGCTTACTTGAAGTTGCGGCTTTCCTTGATCTGGTCCCAGGCCCAGACCACCTCTTGCAGCTGCTCTTCCTGACTGCGGTCACCCCCGTTCATGTCGGGGTGCAGCACTTTGATGAGCGCCTTATAGGCTTTGCGAACCTCGGCCTTGGACCAGTTGTCCTTGGCTTCGAGGATCTCGATCGCGCGCCGTTCGGTGGGTGGCAGGCGGCGGGTGCCCGATGCCTGTTTGCCGGGGTTCTGGGTCGCATTGGCGCCCAGCACCTGATGCGGGTCGTCCACGCCCAGACGCGACCACGCGCGCTGTTCTGCGGCCGAACGGAAGCTCTGCGTCTCGCGCTCCCACACCCGGTCCTTGTTGGCTTGCTCGTCCATTTCCTCTTCGGTCGCGCCGTTGAAGAAATTCCACTTCAGATTGTACTCGCGGACGTGGTCCTTGCAGAACCAGAGGTACTCGTCGAGGTGATCGGGGCTGCGTGGGGCACGGTATTGGCCCTGTTCCTCGCACCCCGGATGTTCGCAGACGCGCGTCGATGTTTCGAACGCACCTGACATGCCGCGCTTTCCGCGCGTCTTCTTTTTCTTTGAGGCCGACACCGAAATGTCAAAACCGAAAGGATCGCTGCTCTTATCCATGAACCCACTCTTTTCGACTCGGACAAGGGAGTTTAGATGATTTTCGTCTCATGAGAAGGGACCACCGGCAAAAAGGCGGGGGTCCGCTGAAAAACCTGGCTGACGATGTCGTGTTCACGACGCGAGGGGGGAGAATGGCCCGCGAAGACGAAATCCGCAAGGCGCTGGAGGCGGCTTTTCAGCCCCGTGTGCTCGAGGTCATCAACGAAAGTCACCGTCATGCGGGGCACGCGGGCGACGACGGCACCGGCGAAAGCCATTTCCGCGTCAGGATCGAGGACGCGGCGTTTGCCGACCAGTCGCGCCTCGCGCGCCACCGTGCCGTGCATGCGGCTTTGGGCCCCGATCTGCTGGGAGCAATTCACGCGCTGGCGCTGGAGATTTCGGCCTGATCAGGCCGCGGTGACCGGCGGGGTCTTGTCCTTGTCGTCTGTGGCTTTGGTGTCAGACGATGTTTCGTCCTCTGCCTTGGCCGGGGCGGCGTCGTCGGACTTGTCGGTCAAGGCCGCGCTCTCGGCCGCTTCGGCCACGGTGTTGGCTTCGGTCGCCGAGGGCAGGCGGGGGATCGCATCGCCGCCCATCTCATCAAGGCTGCGCCCGATGCCTGCCGTGTGACCCGTCACCTCGCGGCGGAACACCAGCATGTTCTGAAACACGGTCGCGCGCCCGGTGATGCCCGAGCGCTCCTCGGAGGGCAGCGTGTCGGTGCGCAGGTATTCCCAGCCGTCGGCGGCCATCTCGTTCATGCACTCGGCCAGCGCATGCGCGAACCGGGCTTCGGCGCCCTTCACCCCTTTGGCACGTTTGCCTTTTTTGGGGGCGGGGACGACGTTGTATTCGTAGCGTTTCAAGACATGTCTCCACTGAACCTGCGACCACGTAGCAGATTCGGAACGGGGAAGTCCAAGCGAGGTTCCCGCCCAGTCGGTTTGTGGCGAAAAACTACCCTTTGCGCTTGATCCCAATGGCGCGACCGGCGCGCTCGGGCCAGACTTCGGCGCCGTGCTTTTCGTGGAATTTTCCCATCCGCTCGAACACGTCGGCCGGCATCGGCGCCACCTTCGGCCCGCTCATATCGATGTGCAGGCCAAGCGCCTCGCCGGTGGCGGCGATCCAGCCGTCTTCGTGGTGGATTTCCTGATAGGTGTGAAAGCGTTTCTCGTCGAAATCGAGCAGCCAGCTGTGGACCCGGACCTTGGCGTCGAGGTGCAGCTCGCGCAGGTAGCAGACGTGAAACTCTGCCGTGTAGGTCGTGAGATTACGCTCTTTGATATAGGGCTCGCCGAACCCGATCTCGGGATAGAATTCATCCGCCGCAGTGTCGAAGATGACGTTGTAGAACGCCATGTTCAGGTGGCCGTTGAAGTCGATCCACTCCGGCTTGATGGTCTTGATCTCGGAAATATGCGGCGTGCCCATGCGTCCCTCCTCTGCGCGTGTGCGGCGAGGGTACGGGGAGGGCAGGTCAGTGCAAGCGGAACGTGGGGTCGGCACCCATTGGCGATAGGCAGTCGTCGAAAGTGGGATGACCCAACGTCAGCCTTCGCGCCACGGCCAACCTTGATGCATGTCACGGTCCTGAAAGGAACGCGGGGGCAGAATAGCGGCGAGCCCCTCGGGGCAGCGCGAAACAGGAGAGTGACCGTGACAGCGATGGACCGGATCAAACACGCGGGCCTGCGTGACAGGGTGATGTCAGCCGATGAGGCTGCGGCGCTCATCCGGCCCGGCGACACCGTGGGGATGTCGGGCTTCACCGGCTCGGGCTATCCCAAGGCGATCCCGCCCGCCCTGGCCGCGCGGATCGACGCGGCCCACGCGGCGGGGGAGGCGTTTCGCATCAAGCTCTGGACCGGGGCCAGCACCGGGCCGGAACTCGACGGGGCGCTCAGCCGGGCGAATGCGGTGGAATACCGGTTGCCCTACAACTCCGACCCCGTGGGGCGCGAGAAGATCAACCGGGGTGAGATCGACTACCTCGACATGCACCTGAGCCATGTCGCCCCGATGGTGTGGGAGGGGTTCTTCGGCAAGCTCGATGTCGCCGTGATCGAAGTGACGGGGATCAAAGAGGATGGCTCGCTGATCCCCGCGACCAGCGTGGGCAACAACAAGACGTGGATCGACTGCGCGGACAAGGTGATCCTTGAGGTGAACGCATGGCACGACATGCGGCTCGAGGGGATGCATGACATCTACTACGGCACGGCGCTGCCGCCCAACCGCGTGCCGATCCCGATGACCCAAGCCCACGACCGGATCGGGCAGACCACGTTCAGATGCGACCCGGACAAGATCGCGGGCATCGTTCTGACCGACCTGCCGGACCGCAACACGCCGTTCACGCCCATCGACGACGGCTCGCGCGCAATCGCCGGGCTGATCGTCGAGTTTCTTGAGCATGAAGTGCGCATGGGCCGGATGGGCGAGGGGCTGCTCCCGCTGCAATCGGGCGTCGGCAACGTGGCCAACGCGGTGCTCGACGGTCTGCGCGAGAGCCGGTTCGAGGGGATGCGCGCCTATACGGAAGTGCTGCAGGACGGGATGATGGACCTGTTGGACAGCGGCAAGCTCCTGAGTTGTTCGACCACGGCCCTGTCCCTGAGCCCCGAAGGCGCCAAGCGGTTCTGGGACAATCTGGAGTTCTACCGCGACAAGGTGATCCTGCGCACGACCGAGATTTCGAACCACCCCGAGGTGATCCGGCGGCTGGGCTGCATCAGCATGAACGGCATGATCGAGGCGGATATCTACGGCAACATCAACTCGACGCTGGTGATGGGCAGCCGGATCATGAACGGGATCGGCGGCAGCGGGGATTTCGCGAGGAACGCCTATCTGTCGTTCTTCGTCAGCCCCTCGACCGCGAAGGGCGGCAAGATCTCGACCATCGTGCCGCAGGCGAGCCATGTGGACCACATCACGCAGGACGTGCAGGTGATCGTGACCGAGCAGGGTCTGGCGGACCTGCGGGGGCTCGCGCCGAAAAAACGGGCCGAGGCGATTATCGCGAACTGCGCGCATCCCGACTATCGCGAAGGGTTGCAGGACTATTACGACCGGGCGCGGGCCGGGGCCTATGGTCTGCAGACCCCGCAACTGCCCGCCGAGAGCCTGAGCTGGCACCAGCGGTTCATCGAAACCGGGGACATGCGCGCAAAATGAACGAAGCGGTTCAGAGTGGGCTGGTCGCAGCCCGGCGGGCGGGGTAGGCGGGCGTATGAGCGATCAACTGCCCCCGTGCCCCGACTGTGCCTCGACCTTCACCTACGAGATGGACGCGCTGCTCGTCTGCCCTGAATGCGGGCATGAGTGGACGCCGGAGGCCGAATCGGTGGTGCGTGACAGCGTGGGCAACGTACTGGCGGACGGCGATACGGTGACGGTGATCAAGGACCTGAAGGTCAAGGGATCGTCCTCGGTCGTGAAGGTCGGCACAAAGGTGCGGGGCATTAGGCTGGTCGATGGCGATCACGATATCGACTGCAAGGTGCCGGGGATCGGCCAGATGGGCCTGAAGTCCGAATTCGTGAAGAAGGTGTCCGACTGAGCGAGCGGAGCGGGCGGCAGGCCGCCCGCGCTTTCTGGAGCCTCCAATCGCGCTGGGCGCGATCGGAGGCGGTGAGGGGGCCAGCCCCCTCGGGTTCATTTGCAGGCAAATGAACCCCACCCCCGAGGTTTCCTGAAACAGAGAAGAGGATCAGTGCCGCGTGGTCCGTGCCTTGCGCCATGCGCCTGGACTTGTGCCCATGTGGGTCGCGAACAGGCGGCCGAAGTGGGACGGGTCGCGAAAACCGGCGTCGGCGGCGAGCGTCGAGATGGGCAGATGCGCGCGGGCCGGATCGGCGAGCAGGCGGCGGGCGGTGGCAAGGCGGGTGTCGGTGAGGAGGGCCGAGAAGGTGTCGCCGGTGTCTGAGAGCGCCCGCTGGATCGCACGGGGTGTGAGGGCGGTGGCGCGCGCGCAGGCGGTCAGGTCGAACTCCGGGTCATTGGCGTGCTGGCGCAGGCTCGTCAGAATACGGGCGCGGTGGGCTGCGGCGCGGGTGGCCGGTGCGGTGTCGTCCGGCGTGAGCGCCTCGGCGGTGAGGTCGAGCAGGATGGCGTGGAGCCGTGCGGCACGCTCGGACGCGCCACCCGTCAGGGCCGTGAGAAGGGCGGTCGCGCTGTCTGTGGCGAGGGCGCCCAGGTTCGGGTTCAGCGACAGAGCCTCGGGGCGGCCGTTGAAGCGCGCGCGTCTGGCCTCAAAGCGGTCGTCCAGCGCGGCCTTGGGCACCATGAGCGAGGCGACGGCGAGGTCGGGGGCCTCGTCATGGCGCAGTTCCATCGCCTCGGAAGTGAAGAGGCCTAAGTCGCCACGCCGGAGCGCGATTTCGCCGCCGTTCTGTCGGATGCGGCAGACGCCGCCCAGTTGCAGGTTGAGATAGTAGCAATCCGCAGGCGAGGCGGCGAGTTCGCGCCGGCCTTTGGTGATCGTGTGGGACGTGGCGCGCACATGGTTCAGGACCGATCCGCCCACGTCATGCGAGGCGATGGCGAACCGAAAGCCTGCCCGTCGGTCACGCCCCAGATCGGCGGCCAGCGGCATGAATGCGGCGCAGACGCCCTCGCGGTAATAGGCGAAAGCGTCGTTTGCGCCCACGTCGCGCCAGTCCCACCGTCGGGGGGTGTCGCCTGCTGCACAGGTTTCGTCGTGCTGGTCCATATCCGGGGCTCCTCCTTCCCCATAGGGTCATGCTACGCCGAACCGGGCCGCGACGCAAGCGGCCCAAGGATCATCTAGGGAGGACGATATGGCGACTTACGTATTGGTACATGGGGCTTGGCACACGGGCGATCTGTTGGAGCCGGTGGCGGCCCCGATCCGCGCGGCAGGGCATGAGGTGCATCTGCCGACGCTGGCGGGCAACGTGCCGGGCGGCTCGAAGGATGTCGGTCTCGACGCGGCGATCGGGTCGATCGTGGACTACCTGGCCGAGCACGGTCTGAGCGATGTCGTGCTCTTGGGCCACAGCTACGGCGGCATGGTCATCACCGGCGTCGCCGACCGGGTGCCGGAGCGGATCCGGCGGCTGGTCTATTGGAACGCTTTCGTGCCGAACGATGGCGAGAGCCTCGTCGATATGGTGCCGCCGCATTACAAGGAGCTGTTCGACGCGGTGTCGGGCGCGAGCGATGACAACACCGTCATGCTGCCGTTCCCGGTCTGGCGGGAAGGGTTCATCAACGATGGCTCGCTCGAGGATGCGCAGACCGCCTATGACAAGCTGAACCCGCATCCCTACGCCACCATGACCGACAAGATTTCCCTGTCGAAACCGCCCGCGGCGATGGAGATCGGAAAATCTTATGTACTCTGCCGCGACGATACGGCGATGCCGCATTCGATGCCGTGGCACCCCCGTCTGTCCGAAAAGCTGGGGCTCTTCCGGCTGGTCACCACGGGTGGTTCGCACGAGGCTTGTTTCACCGATCCCGAGGGTCTGGCGGATGCGATCCTGAAGGCCGGGCGCGACTGAGGGCAGGCTGAAAATTGCCGGGGCGGGGCGTGCCATGCGCGTCTCGCCCCATATCCCTTGATAAACAGGGCTTTGCGGGGGTAGTCTTCGCGCCAAAGGGACAGTGACGAAGGCAATCCGATGCAAGTGATCCGGTGGACGGGAACGGCGGCTCTGGTCGTCGCGGTGGCAGCCGTTGCGGGCTGCGCTCAGCGCAACAACGGCACGTTCAGCACCAAGGATCACGAATGCATGGCCCGCGCGATGTATTTCGAGTCGAACCGGTCGAGCCGGGACGGCATGGTCGCGGTCGGCAGCGTGGTGATGAACCGGGTCGCCTCTGACGCCTTTCCGAACGATGTCTGTGCCGTGGTCGGCCAGCGCGGCCAGTTCGCGCCGGGGGTCATGACCAAGAAGATGACCGAGGATGCCTCGGTCGCGCGGGTGTCCGAGGCGGCGGCGTCGGTGCTGTCGGGCGAACGGCATCCCAACACCGGGAGCGCGCGGTTCTTCCACGCGCAGTATTACCGGGCGAATTACAACAACATGCATTACGTCGCTTCGGCCGGGGGCAATGCGTTCTATGAAAAGCGCGACCCGTCGCTGGTGACCCGGTCCACGCCGCTTGAGAATGTCGAGGGGCTGACGGGGGGTGGCCGCGAGACCTATGTCACGATGAACGCGCCGCGTGAGCGCAAGGGCCTTTTGGGCCGTCTGTTCGGGCGGTGAGCGCGCCATCGCGGGCGTGACCTTGAGCACATCGGTCGAAGAGGACCAGTCAGGCGCGGCGGAGCGCCGGGCCAAGGGCGAGTTCGTGCGCGGGGTCAGTGGCTTTCGTCATGCCATCGGGGATGCGGCGTTTCCGGCCGAGCCGGGGCGTTATCACCTGTTCGTCGCGCTCAACTGTCCGTGGTGTCACCGGGTGGTTCTGGCGCGCAGCGTTCTGGGGCTGGCGCGCGCGATCAGCATGGACGTGGCCTTTCCCAACCGTACCGAAGACGACGACCCGGATGGGGGCGGGTTGTGGGAATTCGCGCCCGACCGGGTGGCGACCCTCACGGGCGAGACCTTGGCGGAATGTACGGGCGAGACCGGGACGGGGCGGGGCCTGCGGCTGGCCAAGGACATCTACCGCGCGGAAGGGTCCGAGGAGCAGTCGCTTCCCGTGCTTTACGACAAGGTGGCGGGGCGGATCGTGAACAACGAAAGCGCCGAGATCCTGCGGATGCTCAACGCGCAAGCGGGCGCGCTGGGCGCGACCGAGGCGCCGGACCTCTATCCCGAAGGTCTGCGGAGTGAGATCGACGGGCTTAACGCCGAGATTTACACCGCGATCAACAATGGCGCTTACAAAGCCGGGTTTTCATCGGATCAGGCGGTCTATGCCGAGGCGTTCGCGGCCTATTTCGATATGCTCGCGACGCTGGAGGCGCGGTTGTCGGACGGGCGCGCCTTTCTGACGGGGGAGCGGTTCACCGAGGCCGACCTCAGGCTCTTCCCGACGCTCTTTCGGCACGATCCGGTCTATTACCTGCGTATGAAGCTGAACGGGGCGCGCGTCCTCGACTATCCGCACCTGTGGCGCTGGCTCTGCCGGGTTAATGCGCTGCCGGGGGTGGCCGGGGCGGGGTCGCTCGTGCATTGCCGACAGGGCTATTTCGGGCGCTCTTGGAACCGCACGGTGCCGCTGGGGCCTTTCGCGCCAATGTCCTATCCCGAGGCCTACGGGCATCCCGACCTCGCGCGCTAGCTGCGGGTGTCGAGGAAACGACCGGGCATGACCAGCACCAATCCGATGGCGAGGATTTTCAGACCGCAGGGGACGAGCGCGTAGCTCAGGTTGAGGGCGGCGAGCGCCTCGGCGCTGTTTTCCGAGCCCGGTTCGTATCCCGCGCTTTGCAGGAAAGGCAGAACCACGCCCGCCGCGATGGCGAGCGTCGCCTTGGTGGAGAAGTTCCACAGGCCGAACGCCTGACCCGCCTGCCGTCCGGCACGTTGCAGGTTGGCGGCGAAGAGGGCCGACAGGATTACCATGTCCGCGCCCAGCGCGATGCCCGACCCCAGACAGATCAGCGCGAAAGCCGCCGTCGCGCCCTCGGGCAGGAGGTAGGCGCCGATGAAGCTGACGATGGCCAGCGACATCGACACGGGCAGCACGCGGCGCGCGCCGAGCGCCTGCGTGATGCGGCTCCACACCGGGGCGCTGACGCCTGCGGCGATGAAGAACAGGATGAGGAAGGGGCCAGCCATGCTGGGCAGGGCGAGCCGGTCCTCGACGAAGAACAGAAACAAGGTCGAGGTGACGGCGACCGGCAGGTTGTTGACGAAGGCCAGCGTGAGGAGCCAGCCTGCGCCCGACCCGATGATCCCCGACCAGTCCAGCCGCATGCTTTCAGGTTGGGCCTTGCGCCAGAGCGGGGCCGCGACGACGAGGGCGGCGAGGGCGAGGATCGCGATGGCGATGCCGAAGGGGGCATAGCCCTCGCCGGATGCCGAGAGCCCTGCGAGCAGCGTGGGTCCCGCCGCGCCGAGCGTGACCCCGATCAGCACGCCCATCTCGCGCACGCCCGAGAGGTTCAATTGCTCGTTCGGTGTCGCATTGGCCGCGAAGGTGGCGCTTTGACCGTAGAGCAGGATGGTGCCGAGGCTGTAGCCGGTGAAGGTGATGAGCAGCCCAGCGACCAGCCAGAGCGCCACGGGACCGATGGGCGCGATGGCAAAGACCATGAGGCTGCCGACGGAAAGCGCGATCAACCCTGCGCTCGCGAGCCGCGCGATGCGGTGGGAATACCTGTCGGTCATCCAGCCCAAAAGCGGGTCTTGCAGGAAATCGACCATGCGGATCGCGAGCAGGATGGTCCCGACCTGTCCGAGCGTGAGACCCAGACGCGACGCGGCGAAGCTGGGCAGGTGGATGTAGATCGGGATCGACGCCGTGGCGAGCGCCATCGCCAGAAAACCGACGCGCCAGTAGTCGCGGGAGGGGGAGAGGGGTTGGGCCAAGGTCGTATCCCGTTCTGTGTCAGGTCTCATACGTCTGTCCCCCGCGTTCGGATTGCTCGCGGTGCCATCCCGAACAGGGTCAATTTCAGGATTGACCCAAAAACGGTTACATCGCAATATTGACCTCAATATGGTTCAATCAAGCGATCTCTACGCCGTGGTGATGGGCGATCTCGTGCACAGCGAGGCCTCGCCATCCCCTGACGCGCTGCACAAAGCCTTCAACCGTGTGGTCGAGGCCGAGAATGCGCGCGCGGGGTCGGCCATCGTGTCGCCGCTGACGATCACGCTCGGCGACGAGTTTCAGGGGCTTCTGTCGTCGCTCACCGAGGCCGCGCAGCTCGTGCGGTCCTTGCGTTTCGGGCTTTTGGCCGAAGGCATCGACTGTCGTTTCGTGATCGGACAGGCGCGGATCGAAACCCCGGTGAACCGGGAGCGGGCGTGGAACATGATGGGGCCGGGGCTGGCGCGGGCGCGCGAGACGCTGGACGAAAAGACGCCGGGGCTGACCTATCGCTTCACGTTGATGGAGGCGGCGCTGACCGAACACCTGCTCGAAGCCGTCGGGGCCGGGCTTGCCGTGATCGAACGTGACTGGACCGAGCGGCAGCGCGAAGACATCGAAGCGCTGCTTGCAGGCCAATCGGTCGAAGAGATCGCCGGGCGGCGCGGCGTCACAGTGCATTCGGTCTATAAAGTGCGCGCGGCGGGCGATTATGATGCCTACAGACTGCAATGGGCGGCGGTCGAGGCCGCGCTGGGCGCCATCGACACGGGGGACGTGGCATGATCGATATCCTGCACGGAGCGGCCTACAGCCTCGTCGCACTGGTGCTTCTGAGCTGGGGCGGCAACCTCGTCTGCCGTTGGCTGCTCAGGCTCACGGGGCTGAAACCCGTGGCCCCGGCCGCGCCGGTCGAACCTGAGGGCGAGGGCGAAACCGACACCGCCCGTGCGGGCCGGGTGATCGGCTCGCTCGAACGGCTTATCATGGCGGGCGGGGTGCTGATCACACGGTGGGAAATCCTCGCCGCCGTGATCGCGCTCAAATCCGTGTCGCGCTTCAAGGAACTGAACGACAAGACCTTTGCCGAATACTTCCTCGTCGGCTCGCTCTGCAGCCTGCTCTGGACGATCCTCGTCACGATGGCATGGCTTGGCTACGACGCCACTCTTGGCGTCGGCCTGCGCGCCAAGCTCTTGGTGCTCTTGGGTATTTCGGGGGGATAAGCCGGGGTCAGAGCCCCAGCTTGGCCGCCACGATCTCGTTCACGGCCTTGGGGTTGGCCTTGCCGCCCGTGACCTTCATCACCTGACCCACGAACCAGCCCGCGAGTTTCGGGTTCTGCTTGGCCTTTTCGACCTGATCGGGGTTGGCCGCGATCACTTCGTCCACCGCAGCCTCGATGGCGCCGGTGTCGGTGACCTGCTTCATGCCCTCGGTTTCCACGATCTCTTCGGGGTCGCGGTCCTGCGTATAGGCAATCTCGAACACGTCCTTGCCGATCTTGCCCGAAATGTCGCCCTTTTTGATGAGCGCGACGATCTGGCCCAGACGGGCCGGGCTGATCGGGCTGTCGGAGATATCGCGGTCGTCCTTCTTGAGGCGACCGAACAGTTCGTTGATGACCCAGTTGGCCGCGCCTTTGCCGTCGCCCGCGACCGCCAGCACCTCTTCAAAGAAGGCGGCGTTGGTCGTGTCGGCGGTCAGCACGCCCGCGTCATATTCGGACAGGCCGAAATCCTTTACGAACCGCGCTTTCTTTTCGTCCGGCAGTTCGGGGAGCGAGGCGGCGATACCGTCGACCCAAGCCTGCTCGATCTCCAGCGGCAGGAGGTCGGGGCAGGGGAAGTAGCGGTAATCATGCGCTTCTTCCTTGGACCGCATCGAGCGCGTCTCGTTCTTGTCCGGGTCGTAGAGGCGGGTTTCCTGTTCGACCGTGCCGCCGTCCTCGACGATGGCGATCTGGCGGCGCGCCTCGTAATCGATGGCGGCCTGAATGAAGCGCATGGAGTTCATGTTCTTGATCTCGCAGCGGGTGCCGAGGTGGCCGAAGTCGCCGGTCTCCAGATACTTCTCGTACTGACCCGGACGGCAGACCGACACGTTCACGTCGGCGCGAAGGTTGCCGTTCTGCATGTTGCCATCGCAGGTGCCCAAGTAACGCAGGATCTGACGCAGCTTGGTGACATAGGCGGCAGCCTCTTCGGGGCCACGGATGTCGGGGCGGCTGACGATCTCCATCAGTGCGACGCCCGCGCGGTTCAGGTCGACGAAGGACATAGTAGGGTCCATGTCGTGGATCGACTTGCCCGCGTCCTGTTCAAGGTGAATACGTTCGATGCGCACCCGGCGCGCCACGCCCGGCCCCATGTCCACGATCACTTCGCCTTCGCCCACGATCGGGTGGTAAAGCTGCGAAATCTGATAGCCCGGCGGCTGGTCGGGGTAGAAGTAGTTCTTGCGGTCGAAGGCGGAGAACAGGTTGATCTCGGCCTTCAGCCCCAGACCCGTGCGCACGGCCTGTTCGACGCAGAATTCGTTGATGACCGGCAGCATGCCCGGCATGGCGGCATCGACGAAGGACACGTTCGCATTGGGCTCGGCCCCGAATTGGGTCGAAGCGCCGGAGAACAGCTTGGCCTTGGACGATACCTGCGCATGCACCTCCATCCCGATGACCAGTTCCCAGTCTTCGCGCGCACCGGCGATGACGGTGGGTTTCGGGGTCTCAAAGGCGAGATGGTCGAGCATGTCGGGCTCCTAAAACGGTCTATCGACGCCTTCTAGGACAGGGGCGGGGCAGAGACAAGTTCGGCTTGGGGTTCGGCCCGTGGGAACCGTCGCCCAGCCGGGCCGTCCAGCGGTATGTGAGAAGAGAATCACCTGGAATCGGTCGGCGATTGCGTTCGGAGCGCGCGCAGGAAGGTAAACCGTCTGTGATCGAAGGGGGGTCAATTTAGGGGCCATCTGTGACGAAATCCCCATATCTGGGGGTTCTCCACAAGTCGAGCGGCGAGAATCTGCCCATTTCTCATGCAGTCATGGAACCCGGATTGCCGGAACCGCTCAAATCGCGTTCTTGCCGAGAGCCGAAACAATGGACGGAAAGTTACATGGGACTGAAAACCGTACTCATGGGAGGTCTGGCCGCACTCGCGCTTTCCGGGTGTGCCGATATGGACATGGCAGAAGTGTTCTCGTCGAAGAACAACGCCGATGTCGAGATGACGATGCGCTGGGATCATTCGCCGAATGGTGCCGCGTGGACCACGACGACCCTGAATGCGCTGGACAGCCACGGACAGAACCTGACCGCCCTCATCCCCGGTGACATCGACACCTGGTGCCCGGGCTACCGCGAGCAGAACCTCGATGGACGCAAGGCGTTCTGGACCGGGCTTCTGTCGACGCTGGCAAAGCATGAGAGCACTTGGCGCCAAGCGGCCGTCGGTGGTGGCGGGCGTTGGTTCGGCCTCGTCCAGATTTCGCCCTCCACCGCGCGTTTGTACGGCTGTCAGGCCGGGTCGGGCGATGCGCTCAAGGATGGCAATGCGAACCTGTCCTGCGCCGTGCGGATCATGAACAAGACGGTTGCCCGCGATGGCGTCATCAGCGCCGGTATGCGCGGCGTCGCCGCCGACTGGGGCCCGTTCCATTCGCGCGTGAAGCGCGAGGACATGATCAATTGGACCCGCGAACAGAGCTACTGCAAAATCTGAGACCCAGATAATCGGGCAGAAAAGAGGGCGTTCACCTTCGAGGGTGGGCGCCCCTTTTTCTTTGGGGGTGGGCCTATGCGGCTCAGTCCGACCGCAGCGCCGTGACGCGCTCATAGAGATCGTCAACGTATGGGTCGCGTAGGTTCAGCATGGCAAGGTGTCGGCGCATGTTGTCGAGATACTCGAAATTGGTGCCGATCATGCCTTCGGCCACGGCGATCATCCGGGCCTGCTGGTCCATAGGGATGTCGGGGCAGATCTTTTCGACCGCGCGGTCGACGACGAAGGCGAGCCCTTTGATCTCGCCGTGATCCGTGGACAGGGTCGTCCAGACGGCGTTGTAGCCATCGGTAACCATCTCGCGCCGGAACAGGACGAAGGTTTCGTGGTCGATCTGGTCACGCGCGATGCGAAACGCCAGCCCGTCGCAGCCCTCGCCCGCATCGATCCCCAGCATCAGCCCCGGTTGCGCGCGCGACCCGCGCGCGTCCTCGTCCCACATGCAGAACGACCGTGTGACATTGGCGGCATGGGCGCGGCGCACCTCGGTAAAGATCATCGCCGGGTCCCACATGAGCGAGCCATAGGCGAAAATCCAGATGTCGTCGTCCCAGTGACCGTCGAGGATCCGGCGCCGCATCGCCTCGCGCACCTCGTCGGTGTAGCGCCAGTCGGGATCGCCCCCCGCCTCGACGATCTGCTTGTCGAAATAGGCGAGGTCCATGTCGCGAAAGAACGACTCCTCTGCGGGTTTGATCTGGCCACGCAGGCCGGGGTGATGTCGGTAGGGGTCGGTCACGGGCGGGGGAGTTCTCCGAATGTCGCGGTCGTGCCGTCAGGCGAGACGAGGGTGAGCCGGTCGAGATCGCCCCAGAGGGCTGCGGCGTGGCAAAACAGGGAATGACCGCCGACGATACGGCGGGCGCGTGCGAGGATCGTGATGTCGACGAGGATGCGGGTGAGCCGTGCCTCCTGCTCGTCCGAACTGCCGCTGTCGCGCAGGAATGCGCGAAAGTCCTGTGTGGGCAGATCGTCGGGCGAAAGCGCTCTCCCACCGGTAAGCTCAGCCAGACGCTGAGCGGTGTCGTGGTTGTCCGAGAGACAGACCACATGGCGTACCCCTGCCGCTTCGGCAGCCGCGCGGGCTGTGTCTGCAACCTTCTCCAGATATGCCGTGAATGCGGGATCGGAGCCCTCGGTGCGCCCGTGCAGATGCTCGCCGTTGCCGTGGCGCAGATGGACCGCGACATAGTCCTCCTCCGGCACGGTGGCCTTGGCGAGCGCGACGATACGCGGGTGCGGGCGGAAGAGCGGGGGGATGTCGGACAGCAATCGGGTCAGGCCAATCTCGGGAACAACCGAGTCGGCGTAGATCATGTCGTACTGCCCGAGCGCATCGGGCGTCAGAGCGGGTTCGTCCCATCGGTCGATGAAATCGGCGTTCCTCAGGGGCCCGAACTCACGCGCGGGTCGCTGTCGCCCATCCTGTCGGCCGATGACCACCATGTCGTCCTCATCCGTCTGGGCCGCGGCGAGCGCGTCCCGGATGGCCTGATGACCGGTCGCGAGGTCGAGCCCCTTGGGTATCTCAGGCACCAGGAACCGCGAAAAGAACGCGCCCCCATCATCGGTGTCATCGAATACGGTGCCCCGCGCGGTCACGATGAACCGGGCGCCGAGCTCGCGCGCCAAAGCGCCGTAAATGGCAGTCGAGAACAGCAGATGACCGATCCCAACCGCCGAGACGGGCCGGTAGATGACGACCTTGGTGCGATAGGCGCGCGCCTTTGGCTTTGCGAAAAGCGCCCGCAGCATCCGCATGCGCCTAGGCCCCCCGGATCCGGCCGATCATTTCGGCGGTGTCACGGCTGAGGTTCGGCGTGGCCAGAATGCGGTCGAGTTGATCCGCGATCAGGCTTTGACGGTCGCCGTCATAGCGTTTCCACGTCTCGAACGCGCCGGACAGGCGGGCCGTGATCTGCGGGTTGAGCGGGTCGAGCTTGATCAGCCAGTCGGCGAGCAGGCGATAGCCCGACCCGTCCTTCTGGTGAAAGCCCGCCGGATGACCCGCGAAGGCCCCGAAGACCGACCGGAAGCGGTTCGGGTTCTTCATGGTGAAGGCCGGGTCTTGGGTCAGCTTGGCGACGGTCTCGGACGCGGTTTCTGGGTCGGCATGGGACACTTGCAGCATGAACCACTTGTCCATGACCAGCGCGTCGTCCTTCCACATTTCGCGGAACGCGGCCAGCGCGGCATCGGCTTTGCCAGCGTCGAGCAGGCACGAGAGCGCGCCGAGCGCGAGCGTCATGTTGTCGGCCGCCTCATACTGCGCCTGCGCCGCCTTGCCGCCATCCAGACGTGTGGTGAGCTTGAGCATCTGAAGCCCCAGCGCCCGCTTGCCTGCCTGTTCGGCGTTCGACTCGAACGGTGCATCCACCGTCATCTCGGCGGACAGACGGGGGAGGAGGTCCTGCAGATACTCCGCCCGCGCCTGTTTCAGGGTCTCCGCCGCCTCATGGATCGCATCCGGGTCGGGGGTAAGTCCGGCATCGTAAAGCGATTGGGCCAGATCGTCCTCGCCGGGCATCTGGAGCGCGAGCGCGCGGAAGGCCGGGTCGGCGCCGTCGTCGCGCAGCATGGTGGCGAGCGCGTCGAGATAGGCCGCCTGAGGCGCGTTACCGCCCGTGACCATGCCGATGAGCACTTCCTTGGCGAGCGAGCGACCGGCCTCCCACCGGTTGAACTCGTCCGTGTCATGGGCGAGCAGAAAGGCGCGTTCCTCGGCGCTGGTTTCGCGTTCGAGGATCACGGGGGCCGAGAAGCCGCGCAGGATCGACGGCACCGGCTTGGCGGCGAGCCCTTCGAAGGTGAAGGTCTGGGTGCCCTCGGTCATCTCAAGCACTTGGGTGCCGACCACTTCGTCCCCGTTCGGGCCGATGAGGCCGACCTTGATCGGGATGACAAAGGGTTCCTTTACGTCCTGACCCGGCGTCGGCGGGGTCGTCTGGGTGAAGCTCAGTTGATAGGTGCCGTCAGTCCAGTCTTCGGTCACGCGCAGGCGCGGCGTGCCCGCCTGTTTGTACCAGCGTTTGAACTGGGTGAGATCGCGGCCGGTCGCGTCCTGAAATACCGTGAGCCAGTCGTCGATGGTGCAGGCCTGCCCGTCGTGGCGGTCGAAGTATAGGTCGAGCGCCTTGCGATACGCCTCATCCCCCACGAGCGTCTTGAGCATCCGAATGATCTCGGCGCCCTTTTCGTAGATCGTGGCGGTGTAGAAGTTGTTGATCTCGACAAAGCTGTCGGGCTGCACCTGATGCGCCAGCGGGCCGTTGTCTTCTCGGAACTGGCGGCCGCGCAGGGACAGGACGTCGGAAATGCGGCAGACCGACTCCGACCGCATATCGGCCGAGAAGCTCTGATCGCGGAACACCGTCAGACCCTCTTTCAGCGACAGCTGGAACCAGTCGCGGCAGGTGATGCGGTTGCCGGTCCAGTTGTGGAAATATTCGTGCGCGATGATCGCTTCGATCCGCTCGAAATTCGCGTCCGTCGAGGTTTCGGGCGAGCAGAGCACGGCAGAGGTGTTGAAGATGTTTAGCCCCTTGTTCTCCATCGCGCCCATGTTGAAATCGCTGACGGCGACGATCTGGAAGATGTCGAGGTCGTATTCGCGGCCATAGACCTCTTCGTCCCACTTCATGGATTTCTTGAGCGCCTCCATGCCGAAGGCCGTCTTGCCCTCGTCACCGGGACGGACCCAGAGTTTGAGGTCCACGTGCTTGCCCGACATGGTGGTGAAGCTGTCCTCACGCGCCACCAGATCGCCCGCGACCAGCGCGAAGAGATAGGCAGGCTTGGGCCACGGGTCGGTCCATTCGGTCCAGCCGTCGCCCGACGCGGTCGGGTTGCCGTTCGACAGCATCACCGGCTCGCTGCCCTCGATGCGCACGGTGAAGGGGGCCATCACGTCGGGGCGGTCGGGATACCATGTGATCTTGCGGAACCCCTCGGCCTCGCACTGGGTGCAGTACATGCCGTTCGACATATAAAGCCCTTCGAGCGCGGTATTGGCGGCGGGCGCGATCTCAACTTCGGCCTCCCACACGAAGGGCGCGTCGGGAACCTCGACCTCGATGCCGCCCTCGACATGGGTGGGCGTGACCGGCGTGCCGTCGATGGTTGAGCTTATGTGCGCAATCTCTTCCCCATGCAGGAAAAATCGCTTGGACACGGCGTCGGGATTGGGGCGGAACGCGATGCGCGAGATCACGCGGGTCGCGTTCGGCGACAGCCGGAACGTCAGGTCGACCTGATCCACCAGATAGGTCGGCGGCGTGTAGTCGGTCAGATAGATCGTCTGCGGGCTGGCATCTTTCATGGCTCACCTTTTCGGGAGATTGTGAACTGGTCTTTCGTCCGAAACGTTATCCCCCCGAAGAACGGGTCACAACCGCTGACCCCATGTGACTGGTAACGATCCGGAGGACTGAACAGATGACCGCACCCGACACCACCCTCGAACGCGAAGAACGCCGCCATGCGCCTGCGCTGGTGGGCATCGCCCTCGCGGTGCTCGTGGGCCTCGTCATGGGGGCCGCGATCACATACGTGACCATCGACCGGGCCGACGCGCCTGCCGCCGCCAGCGGACAGACGACGGACGCGACCGGCACCCCGGTCGAATGATCTGACCGCCGCTTTTTGCGGCGATCACCCCGCTCCGGCCTGCTTTCCAAAGCATCCCCGGCCGGAGCGGGCCTTTCTTTTCAGGCATTTCAAGCACCCGTGTTGCCTATAGGAAACTTTTTTCCTATTGCTGGTCGAGGGCCGGTGGCCCAACCCCTGAACGATCGGAATGGAGGCGTCATGGAACGGCGGGTGGACCAGTTTGGCCTGAAAATCGCACCTGAAATCGCGGAATTCGTCGAAGCGCGCGCGCTGCCGGGAACCGGCGTCTCGGCCGAGGATTTCTGGCGCGGGTTCGCCGCGATCGTCGCGGATCTGACGCCTAAGAACCGTGCGCTTCTGGAAAAGCGCGAGGTGCTGCAGGGCAAGATCGACGAATGGCACGTGACCCATCGCGGCGCGGCCTTCGATGCCGCCGCCTACCGCGCGTTTCTGGAAGAGATCGGGTATCTTCTGCCCGAGGGTGAGGATTTCCAGATCGAAACCGCCAATGTCGACCCGGCAATCGCGCAGATCGCCGGTCCGCAGCTTGTCGTGCCGATCACCAACGCCCGCTACGCGCTGAACGCCGCGAATGCGCGCTGGGGGTCGCTCTACGATGCGCTCTACGGCACAGACGCTCTGGGCGATCTGCCGGAGGGCAAGGGATATGACCCGGAACGCGGCGCACGTGTGATCGCTTGGGCCAAGGCGCATCTCGACGATGTGGCCCCCTTGGCGGGCGGGTCGTGGGCCGATGTGACTGCGCTGTCGGTGAGGGATGGCCTGTTCATGGTCGACGGCCCGATGGGCGAGACCGGGCTTGCCGATCCCGCGCAATTCGTGGGTTGGTCGAGTGAGCTGTGTCCCCTGCAAGTGATCCTGCGCGTCCACGGCCTGCACATCGAAATCCTCGTCGACCCCGAGACGGACGTGGGCGGTCAAGACCCGGCGGGGATTTCGGATATCTGGCTCGAAAGCGCCATGTCGGCGATCATGGATTGCGAGGATTCCGTGGCCTGCGTCGATGCCACGGACAAAGCGCTGGCCTATGACAACTGGCTGGGGCTGATGAAGGGCACCCTCAGCGAAGAGGTGACCAAGGGCGGCAAGACCTTCACGCGCGCGCTCAACCCGGACAGCACCTATGCGACGCCCGACGGCGGCGAGCTTACGCTCAAGGGCCGTGCGCTCATGCTGGTGCGCAATGTGGGCCACCTGATGACCAATCCGGCCATTCTGGACGCGAACGGCGACGAGATTTTCGAAGGTCTCATGGATGCGATGATGACCACGCTCGCCTCGATGCACGATCTTTCGCGCAAAGCGAACTCTTCCCACGGTTCGTTCTACGTGGTGAAACCCAAGATGCACGGGCCGGAAGAGGTGGCCTTTGCCGACGAGATCTTCTCCCGCGTCGAAGAGGTGCTGGGTCTGCCACGCTACACCGTGAAGCTCGGCATCATGGACGAAGAGCGGCGCACGAGCGTGAACCTCAAGGCCTGTATCCGCGCCGCCAAGCATCGCGTCGCCTTTATCAACACCGGCTTCCTCGACCGCACCGGGGACGAAATCCACACCGCGATGGAAGCCGGGCCGATGATCCGCAAGGGCGAGATGAAGAACACGGACTGGATCCGGTCTTATGAGGAGCGCAACGTCGATATCGGGCTCGCTTGCGGCCTGAAAGGCAAGGCGCAGATCGGCAAGGGGATGTGGGCCATGCCGGACCGCATGGCCGAGATGCTGGAGGCCAAGATCGGCCACCCGAAAGCCGGCGCGAACTGTGCATGGGTCCCATCGCCGACCGCCGCGACACTGCACGCGACGCATTACCATAAGGTAAACGTCGCCGCCGTGCAGGACGAGATCGCCAAAGGCGGGGCGCGCGGGACGTTGGGCGAGCTGCTGACCTTCCCGGTCGCCGATGGGCAGAACTGGTCGGACGCCGAGATTCGCGAAGAGATCGAGAACAACGCGCAGGGCATCCTTGGCTACGTGGTGCGCTGGGTCGATCAGGGGGTCGGCTGCTCCAAAGTACCGGATATCCATGACGTGGGCCTGATGGAAGATCGCGCGACCTGCCGGATTTCGTCGCAGGCGCTGGCCAACTGGCTGCACCACGGCGTGGTCAGCGAGGGCGAGGTCATGGCTGCGATGCGCAAAATGGCCGAGGTCGTGGACCGGCAGAACGCGGGCGATCCGCTCTACCGTCCGATGGCGCCCGATTTCGACGGGATCGCGTTTCAGGCGGCCTGCGATCTGGTCTTCAAAGGCCGTATCCAGCCCTCGGGCTACACCGAGCCGGTGCTGCACCGTCGGCGGCTCGAGCTGAAAGCCGCGCAGGGCACCTGCGGGTGCGAAACGGAGGGCGGGGCCGGTGGCCCCGCACGCTTTGTGAGCCGCGCTTTGGCGCGGCGAAAAGGGGGCGCTGCCCCCGTCGCGCCAGGGCGCGACTCCCCCGAGGTTTCTTGAAACAGAGAAGAGGGGCGCGGTGGCGCGGACCTGCCGCTTACGTGTTTTTACCGAGTTGTGGTCCGGTGGAGTCGGGGCGAGGGTGGCGCGGACCTGAGGAGGAGAGACCCGATGACCCAGATTTCCACCATCACCGAGGCGCGCCGTGTCGCCAGCGACCGGATCGAGACGCGTGTTCTGTTCGCAGGGCCGGAGGATGGCATTCCGGTGGTTTTCGTCCACGGCAACCTGTCGGCAGCGACGTGGTGGGAAGAGACCATGCTGCGCCTGCCCGATGGGTTCCGCGGGGTCGCGATGGACCTGCGCGCCTATGGTGAGGCCGATCCCGGGGCCAAGGTGGATGCGACACGGGGGATGAAGGATTTCTCGGACGACGTAGTGTCGTTGATGGATACGCTCGGGATCGAGGCCGCGCATATGGTCGGGCACAGTCTGGGTGGGGCCGTGCTTTGGCAGATGCTCGCGGATCATCCGGGCCGGGTGCTGTCGCTTACGCAGGTCTGTCCCGGTGCGCCGCAGGGTTTCGGCGGCTGCGGGCCGGACGGGCGCCCGTGTTTCCCGGACAACGCAGGCTCGGGCGGCGGCGCGGTGAACCCGGATCTGATCGCGCTGATGAAAGCGGGGGATCGCGGGGGCGAGACGCCGAACCATATGCGAAACGTGCTCAATGCCTTTGTCTGGAAGCCGCCTTTCGTGCCGGAGCGGATCGAGGACATCCTGACCTCGGCCTTGGCGCAGCATCTGGGGGATGAGGATTATCCGGGCGATATGGTGCCGTCGGAGAACTGGCCGGGGGTCGCGCCGGGCAGGTTCGGCCCGGTGAATGCGCTGGCCCCGATCCATCAGGCCGATCCGCTCGGGTTCACCAAGGTCGGCGCCACCGTGCCGATCCTGTGGCTGCGTGGCGCGGACGATCAGGTGGTGGCCGACGGATCGCTCTTTGACATCGGCACCTTGGGCAGCCTTGGCGCGGTGCCGGGCTGGCCGGGGGCCGATGTCTATCCGCCCCAGCCGATGATCGCGCAGACCGAGGCGGCACTCGCGGCCTATGAAGCGGGCGGGGGGCGGGTCGAGCGGGTCGTGCTCCAGGATTGCGGGCATTCGCCCTATCTCGAAAAGCCCGAGGCCTTCGACGCGGCATTTCACGGCTTTCTCGCAGGCGTCTGAAACGCTCTGCACAATGCGTCTGCAGCGAAGACCCTTTTCCTCGGTCAGAGCAGGCGTTACCTTTGTGTCATAGGCGCAAGGAGCAGGTATGAGACGGCCCCGCATCGGTATCATCGGCAATCAGGCGATGTTGAACGAGACCTATCCGATCCACGCAGGCGGTGTGATGAACACCGAGGCTGTGGCGGAGGTGTCGGGTGGTCTGCCGCTTCTGATCCCTGCCGACCCGGCCTATGTGTCGGTCGAAGAGTTGATGGAAACCTTCGATGGCTTCGTCCTGACCGGCGGGCGGCCGAACGTTCATCCTGAGGAATACGGCGAGCAGGCGACCGAAGCGCATGGAGCCTTTGACCGCAACCGCGATGCGATCACCCTGCCGCTCATCCGGGCCTGCGTCGACGCGGGGCAGCCGTTTCTGGGCGTCTGTCGTGGGTTTCAGGAAGTGAACGTGGCGATGGGTGGCTCGCTCTACCCGGAAATCCGCGACCTTCCGGGCCGGATGAACCACCGGATGCCGCCCGATGGCACGATCGAAGAGAAATTCGCGATCCGCCACGCGGTGACGTTCACCGAAGGTGGGGTGTTTCACAAACTGATGGGCGCGCCCAAGGTGATGACGAACACGTTGCACGGACAGGGGATCAAGAGCCCCGGCGCGCGGATCGTGATCGACGGGTATGCCGACGATGGTACGCCCGAGGCCGTTTACGTCAAGGATGCGCCGGGCTTCACGCTCGCCGTGCAGTGGCACCCGGAATACAACGCCGCGAACGATCCGGTGTCGCGCCCGTTGTTCGAAGCGTTCGGTGAAGCCGCGCGGGCTTGGGCCGACGGCAAACGTCCGCAGCCGGTGCTTCAGGCGGTCTGATCCGCTCACATGCCATGTGGCCGCTTTTTCGGCTTGAGCTTCCCCCTGCTGGAACGTTTAGGAGGGTGTTCTCAACCGGGAGACTCCAGATGAAGAAACCCCTGATCGCCCTGCCTGTGGTGCTCGTCCTCGTGCTCGTGGGTCTTTGGGTCGTGCTGCGCGCGGACAGTGACGACGAGGTCGCAACGCCCGTCGCGCCGGACACCGGGGGGGAGATGGTGGCGGTGTCGATGCCCGATCTGGACGGGGACGCGCTGATCGGACAGCGGGCTTTTGCGTCGACCTGTGCGTCCTGCCACGGGCCGAATGCGGGTGGGATCGACGGGGCGGGGCCGCCGCTCATCCACAAGATTTACGAACCAGGGCACCACGGCGACATGGCGTTCTACTTGGCTGCAGCGCGGGGCGTGACGGCGCATCACTGGACATTCGGGAATATGCCGCCGGTCGAAGGGATCACCGAGGCCGAGGTGGCCGCCATCGTCACCTTCGTGCGCAGCGTCCAGCGGGCGAACGGGATCGAGTAGGGCCGCACGCAGGAGGTCATGCGGACCCGCAATCTGCAGGTCCGCAGGAATGGGTCACATGAAGAAGTCGACCTCATGCCGGAAGGGCATCTGGCGCAGGCGCGTGCCGTTCAGATCGAAGATCGCATTGGCGAGCGCCGGGGCCGCCGGGGGCGTGCCGGGTTCGCCGACACCGCCGACCGCGCCGCCGAGGGCGAGCGCTGTGACCTCGAACTCCGGCGTCGTGTTCATGCGCAGCGCGTCGTGGTCCCAGAAGTTGCCCTCGACCACCATCCCGTCCTCGAACGTGATCTCGTCGTGGATCGCAGCCGACAGGCCGTAGATCGCGCCCGATATCAGCTGGTCGCGCACGTTGCCGGGGTCGATGATCTTGCCGAGGTCGGCGGCGATCCAGACCTTGTCGATCTTCACGGCCCCGTCCACGTTGGACACTTCGATGATCTCGGCCACGGGGGTGCCGAAGGAATAGGTGACGGCGATGCCGCGCCCTTTGCCCTCGGGCGTCTTGCCGGTCCAGTTCGCCATTTCGGCCACGGTCTTGATGACCTCGACCGTTTCGGCATCCACGCCCTCCATATGCGCGAGGCGGAAGGCCACCGGATCGACGCCTGCCTTGTGGGCGAGCTCGTCGATGAAGCTTTCCATGAAGAACGCGTTCTGCGAGTTGCCGACCGAGCGCCAGAAGCCGACCCGCGGGGTGCGTTCGGGCACGTAGCCGCGGATCAGGACGTTCTCGAAGCCATAGGGCTGTTCGGCCACGCCTTCGGTCACCATCGGGTCGGACATCGGGCGGTCCATCCCCATGAAGGCCTTCATCGTGGCGCGCATGACCGAGCCTGCGGCGAGGTCGGCCTTGAACATCTCGACCTTGTCGCCGTTCAGACGCGCCCGCATCCGACCGATGGCGCCGGGGCGGTAGTGGTCGTGGCGCATGTCTTCTTCGCGCGACCATGTGACGTTGACCGGGACGTCCGGCATCTCTTTCGCGACGCGCGCCGCGTAGATCGCATAGTCGTTGAAGCCCCGGCGGCCGAAGCTGCCGCCCATGATGGTGGTGTGGACCGTGACCTGATCGTCCTTCAGCCCGACCGCTTCGGCGGCCTGCTGCTGGGTGATGATCGGGCCTTGAACGCCCGCCCAGATCTCCAGCGCATCGCCGGTGTAGAGCGCGGTGGCGTTCATCGGCTCCATCGGGGCGTGGCTGAGGTAGGGGGCGCGGTATTCGGCGACCACGTCGTCCTCGGCCTCGACGATGTCGCCGTGCTCGTGGGGTGTCGAGTTCACGTCGGTGTCAAACGCGGCTTCGAGGTCGGCGAATATCTCGTCCGTCGTCGCACCATAGGGCGCGTCGCCCCATTCGAAGGTGATCGCTTCGGCGGCCTGCATCGCAAGCCACGTGTTGTTCGCCACCACGGCGACACCGTCGCCAAGGTCGATGATCTTCTCGACCCCCGGCATGCCCTCGGCTTCGGAGGCATCGAACGAGACCATCGTCCCCTCGATCCGGGGCGACATCTTGACGGTCGCGAACTTCATGCCCTCGGCGCGGGTGTCGATGGCATAGGGCGCGGTGCCGGTGGCCTTGGCAGGCTGGTCGAGCTTGGGAAGTTCCTTGCCGATCAGGGTCCAATCCTCGGGCCGTTTGAGCGGGGGATTGTCCGGCGGGGTCATGCCCGCTGCGGCCTCGGCCAGATCGGCATAGGGGATCGTGGTGCCGTCGGTCGCCACGATGGCGCCATTCTCGGCGCGCAGCTGGTCGCGGCCCACGCCCAGACGTTCGGCGGCGGCGTCGATCAGCATTTCGCGCGCGGCGGCCCCGGCGACGCGGTTCTTGTCCCACGCGTCCACCGAACTCATCGACCCGCCGGTGATCTGCATGCCCATCATACGCGGCATCGCTTCCATGACGGTGTTCACCAGCTTCATCGGCGGCTCGGAGTCGTAACTGCGCGGCGAGATGAATTTGGTGTTGGCGTAGGCCTTGGCGGGCGGGCCGTGCTCGACCCGCACCATGCTCATCGGCACTTCCAGCTCTTCGGCCACGAGAGCGGCGAGCGAGGTCTGCACGCCCTGACCCATTTCGGCCCGCGGCACGATGACCGTCACGCCGTCCTTGTCGATGATGACATAGGAGTTGAGGGTCGCGCCCTCGGACGGGTCGAGCGGGTTTTCGGGGTCGCGGGTGATCGCATAGGCGCCGACGGCCACGCCGCCGGTGACGGCCACGGCACCGACGAGAAAGACGCGGCGGGTGATTTTTCCTAAGCGGGACATATCAGGCCTCCTGCATCGCGCGGGCCGCGTCATGGATCGCGGCGCGGATTTTCGGATAGGTGCCACAGCGGCAGAGGTTGCCCTGCATCGCGTCGTCGATGTCCTGATCGGTCGGCTGCGGGTTCTCGGCAAGAAGCGACGCGGCCTGCATGATCTGGCCCGACTGGCAGTAGCCGCACTGGGCCACGTTGTTGTCGATCCAGGCCTGCTGGATCACGGCGAGGTTGTCGGGGGTTCCGACGCCTTCGATCGTAGTCACGTCACCTTCGACGCTGTCGAGCGGCACCTGGCAGGACCGGGTGGCGATGCCGCCGACCTGCACCGTGCAGGCGCCGCAGGCAGCGACGCCGCAGCCGAACTTGGTGCCGGTCAGGCCCAACTCGTCGCGCAGCACCCAAAGGAGGGGCACGTCTCCCGGCAGATCGACGTCATGCGACGTCCCGTTGACGGTGATCTTGTAACTCATGGCTGGTCTCTCCCGTGACTGGCTGTTCGCGCCGCGTTGTCTGACAAAATGCACGGAAAATGTCAGGCTGTCAATTGACAGTTTGTGTTCAAAGTGTCAGAACGTCAGTATGAGAGATGATACGGCACGATCTGGGCAATCGGACGACAAACAGCAGGTGATCCTCACCGCTGCGATGGAGGCCTTTGCCCAATACGGGTATCGCCGCGTGTCGATGGACGAGATCGCCAAGCGCGCAGGCATGTCGCGCGCCGCGCTCTACCTGCATTTCCGCAACAAGGACGACATCTTCTCCACCGGGGTGGAGCTTTACTTTGCCCACGTCGGGCAGCTCATGTCGCGCGTGCTGTCGGAGGAAAGCGACCCGGTGCGTGCGCTGACGGCGGCTTTCGCGGCCAAAGTCGCGCCGCCCTACGATATGCTGATGAACTCGCCGCATGGCGAAGAGCTGTTGGACCTCAAGACCACCGCCGCCGCCGGTGCGGTCGTCGATGGTGAAGCCGCGCTCATCACGATCATCGCGGGCTGGCTCGAGGCCGGGCAGGGCGCTGGCACGCTGTCGCTCGAGGATTACGGCACCGCCGAGGATGCAGCGCGCACGATCTTGAGCGCCGTGCATGGCGTTGTGCTGTCGGCGCGCCACTATCACGTGATGCGCGCCGATCTCGATCGTCTGGCGCGTCTGATTGGTCGTTCGCTCAGACCCTGAGCCTACATCTGGCCGCCCGCGATCTCGATGGTCTGGCCGTTCACGCTTTCCGACCCCGGTCCAACCAGCCACATCGCCGCCGCCGCGACTTCCTCCGGCTGAATCAGGCGCTTGTGCCGGTTGACCTCGCGCATCATGGCCAACGCCGCGTCGCGGTCACCGCCGATCTTTTCCGAAATCGCATCCACGTTCCGGCTGACGATGGCGGTGTCGACATAGGCCGGACAGATCGCGTTGAAGGTCAGGTTGGACCCGAGATAATCCTCGGAGAATGAGCGCATGAGACCGATAACCCCGTGTTTCGACGCCGAATAGGCGCCCGCGCCTTTGAGCCCCTTCAGGCCCGCGACCGACGAGATCGCGATGGCGCGGCCCCAGTCGGCCTGCTCCATGTCACCCACCACCTCGCGCAGCGTATAGAAGGCACCGTCGAGGTTCACGGCCATGACTTTGCGCCAGACCTCGGTCGAGGTTTTGGCCAGCTTGCGCCCCTCGGCGATGCCTGCGTTTGCAATGCAGAGAGTGATCGGGCCGCGCGCGTCGCGTGCGGTGGCGATGGTGTCTTTGACATCTTCCTCACGCGTGACGTCCATCACGGCGGGGTGCAGGTTGGGGTGGGCCTTGGCCGCTTCTTCCAGCACCTCGATCCGGCGTCCGGTGATGGTCACATCGGCACCGGCGCCCGCAAGCGATGTCGCGATGGCCAGCCCAATGCCCGTGCCCCCGCCCGTGACGAGCGCGTGTTTCCCTGTCAGATCGGTCATGGTTGCTCCTCCTGTTCGGGCCACGCTACGCAGGAATGGCTGCGGTGCAATCGCAACGTCACGGAATTGCTGCGGATGCGAGGGGTTGCGTCGGCAATTTTATTCCTCAATAAACCGGTCGAATGGTAATTATCTTGCGTGAGGGAATCCGCTGCTCAAATGGCTCGACATACCGCCGGTCTGGCTGGCGCTCGCGCTGGTCGCGGCCTTCGGGCTCGACTGGCTGGTGCCCGGCGGCACCTTCGGGCCGCGCTGGATCTGGCGCGCGGGCGATGCGCTCGTGATCCTCGGGGTGGGCCTGATGGTCGTCGCGGTCGTCCCGTTTCTGCGCCAGCGCACCAGTTTCATTCCCCGGCGCAGGCCCACAGCCTTTGTGCGCTCGGGGCTCTACCGTGTGACGCGCAACCCGATATACCTCGGTGACGTGTTGGTGCTGACCGGGGTGATCCTGCATCTCGATGCCCCTATCGCCCTGATTCTCGTGCCGATTTTCGCGGGTTTCATCGCGCGGCGCTTCATCCGGGGTGAAGAAAACGCGCTGATCGAGACCTTCGGAGACGAGGCGAAAGCATGGATGAACAGGGTCGGGCGGTGGTTGTGACGCTGGGTCAGGCGCTATAGGAGAACATTAAGTCGCAAACCCTACGGTTTCGGTCGCATTCCGGAATTGTAGCGTATAGGAAACTTTCTGGAGATCGCGGGGAAAACATCCGCGGCGTGAGTGGGAGAAGGAAAATATCGTGAAGATAGGTGTTCCTAAGGAAACCATCGCGGGAGAAAACCGCGTCGCCATGACGCCGGAATCGGCGGGCATGTTGCAAAAGTTGGGGTATGATTGCCTCATCGAAACCAAGGCCGGTGAAAACGCCGGTTTCAAGGATGCGGATTACGAAGCCGCAGGCGTGACGGTGGTGAAAACCGCGGCGAGCCTGTGGAAAGAGGCCGACATCATCGCCAAGGTGCGCATTCCGACCGAAACGGAACTCAAGCGCCTGACCAAGGACAAGACGCTCATCACGTTCTTCAACCCGGGTGGGAACGAAGAAGGTCTGGAGCTTGCCAAGTCCAAGGGCGCGACCGTCATCGCGATGGAAATGGTGCCGCGCATCAGCCGTGCGCAGAAGATGGACGCGCTGTCGTCTATGGCCAACATCGCGGGCTACCGCGCCGTCATCGAAGCGGGCAACAACTTTGGCCGGTTCTTTACCGGTCAGGTGACCGCTGCGGGCAAGGTGCCCCCGGCGAAAGTGCTCGTCGTCGGCGCCGGTGTCGCAGGTCTCGCCGCGATCGGCACCTCGACCTCGCTGGGCGCGCAGACCTATGCGTTCGACGTGCGTCCCGAAGTGGCCGAACAGGTCGAATCGATGGGTGCCGAGTTCGTTTACCTCGATTTCGAGGAAGAGCAGGCCGACGGTGCCGCGACGGGCGGATACGCTGCGGTGTCGTCGCCGGAATTCCGCGAAGCGCAGCTTGCCAAGTTCCGTGAACTCGCGCCCGAGATGGACATCGTCATCACGACGGCGCTCATCCCGAACCGCGAAGCGCCGAAGCTGTGGCTCAAGGACATGATCGACGCGATGAAACCGGGTTCGGTCATCGTCGATCTCGCGGCCGAAAAGGGCGGGAACGCCGAAGGCACGGTCATGGACCAGAAGGTCGTGACCGAGAACGGCGTGACCATCATCGGTTACACCGACTTCCCGAGCCGCATGGCGACCCAGTCGTCCACGCTCTATGCCAACAACATCCGGCACATGATGACCGACCTGACGCCCGAGAAGGACGGTCAGATCAACGTCAACATGGAAGACGACGTCATCCGCGGGTCCACCGTGACCCATGCGGGCGAAATCACCTTCCCGCCGCCGCCACCGAAAGTGCAGGCCATCGCGGCCCAGAAGAAAGCGGAGCCGGCCAAGGAACTGACGCCGGAAGAGAAGCGCGCGCAGGAAATCGCGGCCTTCAAGCAGCAGACCAAAACGCAGGCGACCCTTCTGGTCGTGGGCGGTGGCCTGATCCTGCTCGCAGGTCTCTTTGCCCCGGCGAGCTTCATGCAGCACTTCATCGTGTTCGTGCTGTCGGTCTTCGTCGGCTTCCAGGTGATCTGGAACGTGTCGCACTCGCTGCACACGCCGCTGATGGCCGTCACCAACGCCATTTCGTCGATCATCATCCTCGGCGCGCTCATGCAGATCGGATCGGGGAGCTTCCTCGTGATCCTGCTGGCAGCCGTTTCGGTCTTCATGGCCGGGATCAACATCTTCGGCGGCTTCCTCGTCACCCGGCGCATGCTCGCCATGTTCCAGAAATCGTAAGGGGGAGACGGACCTATGGAATTCGGATTCACCACCGCGGCCTACGTGGTCGCAGCCGTCCTCTTCATCCTGTCGCTGGGTGGGCTTTCGGGCCAGGAAAGCGCCAAACGGGCTGTCTGGTACGGCATCGTCGGCATGGCGCTGGCGGTTTTCGCAACGCTCATCGGGCCGGGCACCGGCCTGTGGCTACTGTCTGTCGTGCTCATCGCGGCGGGCGGGATCATCGGCTTCTACGTCGCCAAGCGCGTCCAGATGACCGAAATGCCGCAACTCGTGGCCGCGATGCACTCGCTCGTCGGTCTCGCGGCGGTCTTCGTGGGCTTCAACGCGCATCTCGAGATGGGCCGCGTGGCCGAGATCATGGCGACCGCGCCCACCTCGCTCAATGCCCAAGGCATGGCCGTCTGGCTGCATGAGCAGGGGCTGGGCACGTTCGGGGAACTGATCGCGCACAAGACCCAGGCCGAGCTCAACATCCTGAAGGTCGAGCTGTTCCTCGGCATCTTCATCGGTGCGGTGACCTTCACCGGCTCGGTGATCGCCTATGGCAAGCTTGCGGGCAAAGTGACCTCTGCGGCCAAGAAACTGCCCGGCGGGCACGTTCTGAACGCCGCGGCGGCGATCATCTCGCTCGTCGCGCTGATCTGGTACGTGGGCTCGGGTGCGTTCCTGCCGCTCGCGATCATGACCGTCATGGCGCTATTCATCGGCTACCACCTCATCATGGGGATCGGTGGCGCGGACATGCCCGTCGTGGTCTCGATGCTCAACTCGTATTCGGGCTGGGCGGCAGCGGCCATCGGCTTCTCGCTGGGCAACGACCTCCTGATCGTGGTCGGTGCGCTTGTGGGGTCGTCGGGCGCGATCCTGTCCTACATCATGTGTAAGGCGATGAACCGCTCCTTCGTGTCGGTCATTCTGGGTGGCTTCGGCGGCCCGGCGGGCGAGCAGATGGAGATCGAAGGCGAGCAGAAGCCGATCGACGCTGAAGGTGTGGCGCAGGCGCTCAAGGATGCCGACAGTGTCGTGATCGTGCCGGGCTATGGCATGGCCGTGGCGCAGGCGCAGAACGCCGTCAGTGACCTGACCAAGAAGCTGCGCGGGCAGGGGAAAGAGGTGCGTTTCGCCATCCACCCCGTCGCCGGGCGTCTTCCGGGCCACATGAACGTGCTTCTGGCCGAGGCGAAGGTGCCTTACGACATCGTGCTCGAGATGGAAGAGATCAACGACGACTTCCCCAAGACCGACGTGGTCATCGTCATCGGGTCGAACGACATCGTGAACCCGGCGGCGCAGGAAGATCCGAACTCGCCCATCGCTGGCATGCCGGTGCTCGAGGTCTGGAAGGCCAAGGACGTGTTCGTCTCCAAGCGGGGGCAGGGCACCGGCTATTCGGGCATCGAGAACCCGCTGTTCTACAAGGACAACACGCGGATGTTCTACGGCGACGCCAAGGATTCGGTCACGAGCCTGTTGTCGCTGCTCGACTGATCCGACCACACATCATCGAAAAGGCCCCGCGATCTGCGGGGCCTTTTTGTTTGGGGAGCGGTTAAAAAAATGTATATACATTTGATATCCTATAGCGTAACACTTTCATCACCTGCTGACGGAGGCCCTTGTGGCGAAGAAGACCAAGGTCAAAAAAGACGCCCAGTTGATCGTGCGCATCAACAAGGATGAGCGCGATGCCTTCGTCGCGTTGTGTGACGAGCTGGATACCAGTGCTGCGCGCGAAGTGCGCCGCTTTATCCGCGAGTTCGTGGCGAAGAACACGGCAGGCGACTGACCAATCTGAAAGGACAAAAAAATGGCCAAGAAAGCCAAGATCAAAGACCTGAAGCGCGACGTGAAAGCCCGCAAGGCGAAGGTCGCGAAGGCCGAGAAGAAACTGAAAACCGCCAAGAAGGCGCTCAAGAAAGCGGCCTGAGGCGATGGGCCGGGCGCCGTGCCCGGCCCTTTTCCTTCGAGAGAGTGACATGAGCACATTCAAAGACATTCCCGGCATCGGCCCGGCGCTTGAGGTCAAGCTGGCCGAAGTCGGCATCACCGATCTGGCCGCACTCGCGGCTGCCGAGACCGAGACGCTGACCCAGCTTCGTGGCGTCACGCCCGCCCGCGCAGATGCGTTCCGGGCCGAGGCGCGCGTCCAGATGGAAGAGGGCGCACCGGCACCTGCCGAACAGCCCGACCCGGTGGCCGAGCCGGTCGAGGTGACGGAACCGGTGGTCGAACAGAGCGTCGCGGTCGAAGTGGTCGAGACGACGCCACAAGACGACAAGAAGGCCGCCCGCAAAGCCGCCAAGGCGAAGGCTGCGGAAAAGGCCAAGGCCAAGCAGGCCGCGCGCGCCAAGGCACGGGCCGAGAAGAAGGCCGAGAAAAAGGCGATCAAGGCCCGCGTGAAAGCGCTGGAGGATGATCTGGACAAGCAGATCAAGAAACTGAAAGCCGCTAAAAAGGCGCTGCGCAAAGCGCGCTGAGGCGTTTGACAGCTTCCCGAAAGCCCCGTCCTATGGCGGGGCTTTCGCATGTGGAGGAGGCGATGCTCAGAAAACTCCTGATCGCACTCGGGATCGTCATCCTGTTGGCGGGGCTAAGCGTTCTCGCGATCCAGCTGCCTCAGAGACTGGGTTAAGCGCGCCGCGCTCACTCGACAGTCGGCACTTCGCCCACCGTCATTTCGTCGAGCGTGGTCTCGATCGCGTCCCCGACCGTTTCGGCACTGTCGCCAAAGGCGATGAACACGCCAGACGCCAAAGCGAAAAGCGCCGACATGAGAACGACCCAATCGACAAGGGCCGCGCCATCCTCGCCCCTGGCGAATGTCCTGAAAACCATGATCTGACCACCTCGCGTTCCATATGAGCCCACTGGGGTTCTAACCGCAGAGGTATGAACGCTTGGTAACCGACAGGAAAAAGGGCCCGCGCCGAAGCGCGAGCCCTTGGTTGACGTCAGGTTCGACAGGCTGCCAGCCGCGAACCTCGCGCCTGTGCGAATTAGCTGCTGCGGCCGTTCGAGCCGGAGCCCCAGTCGTCGCCGCCGTTCGGATTTTCGCCCGCATTGCCGACAGGCTTGTCGTTGCCGGGGTTGCCCGGACCGGACGAGCCCGAGGAACCGCTGTTGCCCGAGTTCCCGTTGCCGTTGCCGTTATTCCCGGAGTTTCCGTTCCCGTTATTCCCGGAGTTCCCGTTGCCGTTGTTGCCGGAATTGCCGTTGCCGTTGTTGCCCGAGTTTCCGTTCCCGCCCGAATCGCTCATGCCATTGGAGCCCGAGCCCCAGTTGTCATTGCCGTTCGGGTTCTCGCCTGCGTTGCCCACGTCACGGTCGTTGCCCGGATTGCCGCCCGAGGTGCCGCTGCCGTTGTCCGCGTAATCGTCGCCCCCGTCGTCATTGCCGTCGTCATTGCCGCCCGAGGTCGGGCTCGACGTGGTCGCGATGCCAGTGACTTCTTCCAGCGACAGGCTGGTCGCCGCGATCTCTTCCAGAGCGCCCGAGATGCCGTTTGCGGTACGAACCACACCGGTCGAGACATCTCCGACGACCGTATAGGCCATCAACATGGAGCCGCCCCAGAACACGACAAAGTCGACGGTGACCGCACCAGTTTCGTCAGAGAGGAAACGCTTAATGGCAGATTTCAGCAGCATGGTAATAACAACTCGTCCAGAATGATCGTCGCCAGCAGATCGGCGCCTTGAGGTAGGGATTACCCCCAGTTTTGGGCCGGAAATGGATGAACTCGGGCCCCGGTCGGGACATTTTTAGGTAATTGGTGACGAAAAAGGGGCAGGGTGCCCTGACCGTGGCGCGAATGGGGCGAGAGCGCCTGATCGGGGCGAAATCGAGGCGCTGGCTCTCATCTTTCTGGCATAGATCCCTCAGACGGTCGGGGAAGCCATACCAGAGATTCGCTTTTTGTCAGGCGTCGCGCCAGTCGCCGGGTGCGAGACCGTCCAAGGACCAGTCGCCCACGCGCCAACGCACGAGTCTGAGGGTCGGAAAGCCCACGGCGGCGGTCATGCGGCGCACCTGACGGTTGCGGCCCTCGGTGATGGTGAGTTCGATCCAGCGATCCGGCACGTTCTTTCTGTACCTCACGGGCGGATCTCGGTCCCACAGCTCAGGCGGGTCGATCAGACGCACGTCTGCAGGGCGGGTCAGACCGTCTTTTAGCATCACACCTTTGCGCAATAGGGCGAGGTCGTCGTCCGTCGGTGCCCCTTCGACCTGTGCCAGATAGGTTTTACGCGTGCGCGACTTCGGCGACGAGATGCGCGCCTGCAACCGGCCGTCATCGGTCAGGAGAAGCAGGCCCTCGCTGTCACGGTCCAGCCGACCGGCCGGGTAAACCTTTGGCACATCGATATAATTCGACAGCGTCGGACGCGGTGAGGGCGACTTGGTGTCGGTGAATTGCGACAGGACGTCGAAGGGTTTGTTGAACAGGATCAGTCGGGCCATGTGGTCCCCATAAGCGGGTTCGCAAAAAAATTCACGCCCGGATTCAAAAACTCTTGCAACGACTCAACCTTTGCCCCAAATGCGCAATTCAAGACGCCAACGCACGCGCCTCTGGCCACGACCGGCAGCTCTACGGGTATCACCGCAGATCGGCACGCGTTTATGCAGCGACGGTAACGTCTCCACTTGGAACCTTGGGGTACTACACCCCTGTCTACTGGAGATAGACATGACCTACGTTGCACAGGGCGATTTCGCCCCGATCACCCGTCTCGAATCCGCTGTTCGCACCATGCAGGTGGACCGTCCGACGCTCGTCCTCGACATCGACCGTGTCGCGTTCCAGTACCACCAGCTGGCCCAAGGCCTCGGCCGCGCCAACATCCACTACGCGGTGAAGGCGAACCCGACCCGTGAGATCATCGAGCGCCTCGTGAACCTCGGCTCGCACTTCGACGCCGCCTCGCGCGCCGAAATCGAACTGTGCCTCAGCCAAGGTGCCGATCCCGCGGATATCTCGTTCGGCAACACCGTGAAAAAGGTGAGCGACATCGCGTTCGCCTGGCACGCTGGTGTGACCCTCTTCGCCGCCGATGCGGAAGAAGAGCTGGAAAAGATCGCCGAGCACGCGCCGGGCGCCGAAGTCTACATCCGCATGATCGTGGAAAACAGCCAAGCCGACTGGCCGCTCAGCCGCAAATTCGGCTGCCGTGGCGAGAAAGCGATCACGCTCATGGCCTATGCCGTCGAACTGGGCCTCAAGCCCGTCGGTCTGTCGTTCCACGTCGGTAGCCAAACCAAACGCGCCGAAATGTGGATCGGTGTGCTCGACGCCGTGGCCGAGATCTGGCACCGCGCCGTGGCCGAAGGCTTCGACCTCGACCTCCTGAACATCGGCGGCGGCTTCCCGGCTTTCTACGGCGAAGCGATCGACGCACCTGCGGCCTATTCGGCCCGCGTGATGGAACTGGTCACCGAGCGTTTCGGCATGGTCGAGCGTGTGATGGCCGAGCCGGGCCGCGGTCTCGTCGCCGAATGCGGCGCGATCATTGCCGAAGTGCTGCTCGTGTCGAAGAAATCCGACGACGACATGCACCGCTGGGTCTATCTCGACATTGGCCGTTTCTCGGGCCTTGCCGAGACCGAAGGCGAAGCGATCCGGTATCAGATCGTGACCGAGCGCGATTTCGACGAAATGGGCCCCTGCATCCTCGCAGGCCCGTCCTGCGACTCCGCCGACGTGCTGTACGAAAAGCGTCCGATCCAGCTGCCGCTCACGCTCAAGTCGGGCGACCGTGCGATCATCCGCAACGCGGGTGCCTACACGTCGTCCTACTCGTCGGTCGGCTTCAACGGCTTCCCGCCGCTGGACGTCGTCGTTCTCTGAACCCTCGTGACGCGTGGGGGTGGTGAAAAGCTTGCCACCCCTGCGCGACAATCGACCACTGTTTCGGTGTCGTGACTTCGCGTAACCTCGTCTGACCAAACGCGAAGAACGGGACCGGGGACATGCCCACGATCGAAGACCATCCGCTGCGGTACGCGCTCGCCAACGAGCTGCACGCGCGACCGTTCCCCTCGCTCGAAGCGCCCTGTTTCGCGGTGTACCTTGCGATCAAGCGGCCTGAGAACGCGGCTGGGCGGGATCGTGCGGCGGATGTTGCGCACCTCACCGATCTGCTCGACCGTTACGGCACCGCGCATCCCAAGCCCGGGGCCAATCATTTCTTTGGTGATCTGGGCAAGTATCGCCTCAAATGGGAAAGCCATACCGAGTTCGTGACCTACACGATCTTTGGCGACGGCAATTCCGACACGCCGTTCGATGGCAAGAATTTCGGCGTGTTTCCCGCTGACTGGCTGGCCCAAGCGCCCGGGGTGCGCATGACGTCGGCCCTGATCCGGGTGGAGCGCATGCCCTCGGACGATGAGATCCGGGCCAAGATCGACAAATGGTTCGTGCCCGAGAGCATGGCGGCCACCCATGTGCTCGACCGCGCCGGGATCATGGCAGGCGATTTCCGCATCGACGAGGGCGGGCATGCGCGCTTCGCCCTGTTCGCGGGCGAGGATTGCTCGCCGCGCCGGATCGGGCGGATCGTTCAGCGGCTGTGCGAGATCGAGACCTACAAGCAGATGTCCATGTTGGGCCTCGCGCGGGCGCGCGGTATTCAGGGCCGGTTGGGCGAGATCGGCGACGAGTTGTCGGGGCTCGTGGCCGACATGGGCACTGACACCTTGGGGTCAGAGGCGCGGTTGCAGAAGCTTCTGGGCATCTCGGCGGAGCTCGAAAAGCTGAACGCCGAAACCTCGTTCCGGTTCGGGGCCACGGCGGCCTATGAGGCCATCGTGAACCAGCGCATCGACGTGCTGCGTGAGGAACGCTGGGACGGGCGCCAGACGTTTCGCGAGTTTATGACGCGCCGCTACGACCCTGCGATGCGCACCGTGAAAGCGGTGGAACGGCAGTTGGGCGACATGGCAGAGCGTGCGATCCGGGCAGGGGACCTCTTGCGCACCAAGGTCGACGTCGAACGGTCGGCCGAGAACAAGGCGTTGCTCGAGTCGATGGACCGGCGCGCCGATCTGCAACTGAGGTTGCAGGAAACGGTCGAGGGGCTGTCGGTGGTCGCGATCAGCTATTACGCGGTGAGCCTGTTGGGCTACCTGACCGCGCCCGTGGCCTATGCGCTGCATGTCGACAAGGTCTGGTGGACGGCGGGGCTGGTCCTCCCGGTGGTTCTGGTGGTCTGGCTCGCCGGTCGTGCCGTGCGCAAGCGGCTGGTTCACGCCTGAGCCCCGTGTGGGCCGGCACTTTGGGCAGAATATTAGGATCCTAGTATTCTGGAGCGCTTGCAACGGCCCTGAGGCATAGCCATTCGGGCCAGCAAACCCACGAAAAAGGGCGCCACACCGGGCGCCCTCTTCCTTGTCGGTTCTTCGATGATCTCAGGCTTCGCCCCAGATCTCCTCGGCGCATTTCACCACCAGTTCGAGCTTTTTCTTCTGGTCGTCCACGGTGATCGAGTTGCCGTGTTCAGTCGAAGAGAAGCCGCACTGCGGCGCGATGCCCAGCTGGTCGATGTCGACGTATTTGGAGGCTTGGTCGAACTTGGACTTGAGCCAGTCCATGCTTTCGAGCTCGGCCGTCTTGGTGGTGATGAAGCCCGGCATCACGCGCTGTTTGCCCTTGGGCAGCAGCTTGAGCGGCTCCAGCCCACCGGCGCGGTCGGTGTCGTACTCCATGAAGAAGATGTCCACGCCCGTCGAAAAGATCGACTCGGCGGCGAGGTCATAGGCGCCTTCGGCCGCGTGGGTCGAACGGAAGTTGCCGCGGCACATGTGCATGCCGATGTACATGTCGTCCGGGCGGTCCGCGATCGAGTTGCGCAGCACTTCGCCGTATTTGCGGATAAGCCAGTCGGGGTCGACGCCCTCGGCTTCCTTGTCGGCCCGGTGCTTGGGGTCGCAGAGGTAGGCAAAGAATATGTCGTCCATCTGCAGATAACGGCAGCCTGCCTCATAGAATTTGGCGACGGCTTTCTTGTAGGTCGCGGTCAGGTCGGCGAAGAGCTCTTCTTGATCTTCGAGGTATTCCTTGACCTTGATGTCCTTCTTGGCCGTGCGGAAGTGGCAGCAGGACGGGCCGGGGATCGAGATCTTCGGCAGCGCCGTGGTGTGCTCGGCCACAAATTTGAAGTGGTCGAGCATCGGGTGATCGTCGGGGAAGTCGAGCTTGCCGTTAATCGCCGGGAACACCGGCGGCAGTTCCACGCCCTGAAAGCCGACGAAGGACGAGCCGTCACGGGTTTCGATGTCGAGCCCGGTGAGCATGCCCATGAAGTCGTAGTGCCAGAAGGTGCGGCGCGCTTCGCCATCGGTCACGGCTTTGATCCCGACCTCTTCCTGCAGCTTGATGAGTGCGGGAATTTCGGCGTCCTCGACCGCCTTCAGCGCGGCGGCGTCGATCTCGCCCGCGAAGTATTTCTTGCGGGCCGCCACGATGGGTTCCGGGCGCAGGAGCGAGCCGACGTGATCGGCGCGAAACGGAGGGGTGAGGTCGGTCATGAAGGTCTCCAAATCTGGTTCGCGCGGACGTTATGCCGAGATCGTTGGGGCCACAACAGTCAGCCGAGGTATTTGCCCGCTTCCTTGCGCGCAAAGCCCTTCATCCGGTCGCCGTGGCTTTCCAGAAAGGCGCGGGTGCGCTCGGGGTCGTGTTTCGACAGGTCGCGCAGCCACCAAGCGACGGCCTTTTGGATGAACCACGCGCGGTCGTCCACATAGCCCGCGGCCCAGCCCAGCACCCGGTCGCGGATGGCGAGGTCTTCGGGCTTGGGATGGTTCTGTTTGGTCCACGGCAGCGTGATGACCAGTGCTGCACGGCGGGTCCACATATGCTCCGACGTGGTCCAGCCTTCGACCTCGTCCACGCGGGCAGGCTCCGCGATCAGGCGTTTCTGTCCGGCCATGCAGGCGTGATCGGCGATGGCCCAACTGTCAAAGTCCGGCACCCACGACGCGATAAGCGCCCAGACCGGATCGTCGCCCTTGATCCGCGCCTGCGTGAGCATTTTGGCGGCGGCGACGCGCGCCTCGTAGATGTCGGTGCGCCAGAGCGCATCGGCCAGTGCCACACGCTCCTCCACGGTCATGCTCTGCCGCCAGACCTTGGTGATGTCGTTCAGCGCCGGGTTGGGGACGCCGAGATATTCTCGTTCGACCTTGTGATAAGCGGCAGCCCCCTCGGCGCGGCCCGGTTCGATTTGGGCGCGCAGGTCGTCCAGCGCCTCGTCCAGCGTCATTCGAAAATGCCCGTGTCGGCGCCGTCGATGGTGGTGCGGTTCTTTTCGTCCCAATAGGCGAGGATGCCGTCCTCGCCCTTGTCGTCCGACCACTTGGTCAGGGTGTCACGCTCGCGCGGATTATCGAAGAACGGCACCGCATAGCCGCAGGAGGTCTGCACCATCTCGACCGTCATGTCGTAGATCTGGCGCGCGCCCGCGTTGTCGTCGAACAACCCGTAAAGCTCGCCCCATGCCGCATCGCGCGGATGCACGGTTTCAGCCGTGCCGTAGCAGCGCAGGATCAGGGGCCGCGTGGTGAAGCTGCACCACATGAGCGTCATGCGGTTCACGTCTTTCAGATGCCCGGCAGTCTCGTTCCCCGATCCGGTGAGGTTCAGCCAGACGATCCGGTTCGGACCCATGATGCGCAGGCTGTCCATGCCCTTGGGCGAGACGTTCACGCGCCCGTCGCGGGCGGCGGAGCCCACGAAATAGAGGTGCTGATCTTCGATGAACCGCTTATGCGGCGTCTCGATGCTGTCGAACTGCTTGGCCATGTCTCACTCCCCGGATCGTCATTCCACCGTCACCGATTTGGCGAGGTTGCGCGGCTGGTCCACATCCGTGCCCTTGGCAATCGCGGCGTGATAGGCCAGCAGTTGCGCCGGGATCGCGTAGAGGATTGGCTGGATCAGCTCCGGCGCGTCCGGCATCGTGATCGTGCGCCACACGCCACCGCCCGCCTGCGCAATCGCGCGCGCGTCGGAGATGAGGAGCACCCGGCCACCCCGCGCCATGACCTCCTGCATGTTGGACACGGTCTTCTCGAACAGCCCGTCATGCGGGGCCAGCACCACGGTGGGCGTTTCCTTGTCGACGAGGGCGATGGGGCCGTGCTTCAACTCGCCCGACGCATAGCCTTCGGCGTGCAGATAGCTGATTTCCTTGAGTTTCAGGGCGCCTTCAAGCGCGAGCGGGAACATCTGGCCACGGCCCAAGAACAGCACGTCATGGGCTTGCGCCACCTTGCGCGCAGCTTTGCTCAACTCGCCATCGATCGAGATCGCATGGCTCATCAGCCCCGGCAGCTTGCGCAGATCGCCCAGCCGTTCGGCAAGCGTGTCCGCGTCCATCTCGCCCCGCTCCACAGCAGCCTTCAGCACCATGACGGCGAAGGTCGAAAGCATCGCGGTGAACGCCTTGGTCGAGGCCACCGACACCTCGACGCCCGCGTGGATCGCGACCGCCACGTCGCTTTCACGCGCGATGGAGCTTTCCTCGCTGTTCACGAGGCTCACGATCTTGGCGGCCTTGCCGTCCGAATAGCGCAGCGCAGCCAGCGTGTCGGCAGTCTCGCCCGACTGGCTCACGAACACCGACAGCGTGCCATCGGGGAACGGCGGTTCGCGGTAGCGAAACTCGCTCGCCACGTCGATGTCGACGGGCAGGCGGGCGTAGCGCTCGAACCAGTATTTCGCGACGAGGCCCGCGTAATAGGCGGTGCCACAGGCGACGATGGAGATGCGGCTGAGCTTGGTGAAATCCACGCCGGGCAGGTCCATCGTGATCGCGTCGCCGTCGGGCGTGAGATAGGCGTCGAACACCGCGTCCACGACGGTCGGCTGTTCGGCGATTTCCTTCATCATGTAGTGTTTGTAACCGGCCTTTTCGATCCGGGTGGCGCTGAGCGCGACCTTGCGGACCTCGCGGTTGGCGAGCTTCCCGGCCGCGTCATAGATCGTCGCGCCCGCACGGGTGACGATGGCCCAGTCGCCCTCTTCCAGATAGGTCACGCGGTCGGTCATCGACGCCAGCGCGATGGCATCAGACCCCACATACATCTCGCCGTCGCCATGTCCGATGGCCAGCGGCGAGTTCTTGCGGGCGGCGATCATCAGATCGTCCTCGCCCTCAAACAGGAACAGAAGCGAATAGGCCCCTTCGAGACGCGGCAAGACCGCTTTCACGGCCTCGGCGGGAGATTTGCCCGCGTCCATCTGGACATTGACCAGCCCGGCCACGGTTTCGGTGTCGGTCTGGCTTTCGCAGGCATACCCTCCGGCTTCGAGCTCGGCACGGAAGGTCGCGAAGTTCTCGATGATCCCGTTGTGAACCAGCGCCACGCGACCCGCCTTGTGCGGATGCGCGTTCGGCACGGTCACGCCGCCGTGGGTCGCCCAGCGGGTGTGGCCGATGCCCGCCTTGCCGGGCAGGGGGTTGTGGACGAGTTCATCCGACAGGTTCACCAGCTTGCCCACGGCGCGGCGACGGTCGAGCGTGCCGCCCTCCTGAATAGTCGCGATCCCCGCGCTGTCATAGCCGCGATATTCGAGACGCCGAAGCGCCTCCACGATGATGGGGGAAACCTCGTGCGAGCCAAGGACGCCGACAATACCACACATGCTTAATGACCTTTTTGCGCAGCCTTCTTGGCGCGGAGTTTTTCAAAGAGTTTCACGGCGAAGCCCGGCTTCACCTCCATCCGGGCGCGCCCGACGCCCATCGCCCCGTCTTCAATGTCACGGGTGACGACGGTGCCGGTGGCGGTCATCGCGTCTGCACCCACGCGCACGGGGGCCACGAGCATGGTGTCCGACCCGATGAAGGCGCGCGGCCCGATTTCGGTCCGGTGCTTGAACACGCCGTCATAGTTACAGGTGATTGTGCCCGCGCCGATGTTGGCCGCCTCGCCGATGGTCGCGTCACCGATGTAGGACAGGTGGTTGACCTTGGCCCCCTCGGCGATCTGGGCGTTCTTGATCTCGACGAAATTGCCGACCTTGGCCTTTTCCGCCAGTTCCGCACCGGGGCGCAGACGGGCGAAGGGGCCGACGACGGCACCTGCGCTGACGTGGCAGCCCTCAAGATGGCTGAACGCCTTGATCCGCGCACCGGATTCGATGGTGACGTCCGGGCCGAACACCACGTTGGGTTCGATCACGGCATCGCGCCCGATATAGGTGTCATGGGCGAAGAACACCGTGTCCGGGGCGACCAGCGTGACGCCGTTCTCAAACGCTTCGGCCCGTTTGATCGCCTGAAGCTGGGCTTCGGCGGCCGCCAGTTCCTCCCGGCTGTTGATGCCGAGCGTTTCGGCCTCGGGGCAGGTGACGGCCTCGGCGCGCAGACCCTTCTCACGGGCGACCTCGACGATGTCGGTGAGGTAATATTCGCCCGCCGCGTTGTCATTCGAAAGACCCGAAATCAGGTCAAAGAGCGTCGCGCAATCCGCCGCGACCACGCCGGAGTTGCACAGGGTGATTGCGCGTTCTTCGTCGCTCGCATCGTTGTATTCCACGATCCGGCGCAATTCCTGACCGTCCATCACAAGGCGGCCGTACCGCTTGGGGTCCGCCGCCTCGAACCCGAGGATCACCACATCCGCACCGCCGCGCCGCGCGGCGATCATCGCCTCGAGCGTTTCAGGCGTGATAAAGGGCGTGTCGCCGTAGAGGACGATGGCGTCCCCGTCGAACCCGGCAAGGGCGGCGCGCGCCTGATCGACCGCATGGCCGGTGCCGAGCCGCTCCTCCTGCAACACGACCTCGATCTCGTCGTCGAGCTTGGTGGCAGCGGCCGAAACGGCCTCGGCGCCGTTCCCCGCGACCAGCACGATCCGATCCGGGGCGAGCGCCGATCCGGCCGACAGCGCATGCGCGAACAGCGGCGCGCCGCCCAGCTCGTGCAGCACCTTCGGCAGGTCGGAGTTCATGCGCTTGCCCTGTCCGGCAGCGAGAATGATGAGGGCGGTGGCCATGCGTCTGCTCTTTTCTTCTCTGTCACCTCGTTTTACCCCTCGGCGCGTATCACGCAATGGGTGCGTCTGAAAGAGCGGGGCTTTGGCATGAAAACGGTGATTTTCGATCTGGACGGGACGCTTGCGGATACCTCGCGCGATCTGATCTGCGCGGCCAACGCCTGTTTCTCGCGCGCAGGTCACGGCGATCTGCTCGACCCCGTTGCCGATGCGGCGACCGCGTTTCGCGGCGGGCGGGCCATGCTGACGCTGGGCTACGACCGGCTCGGGCTGGGCGCGGCGGAGGTGGAGCGGGATTATCCCTATCTGCTGGAGTGGTATGGCGAGAACATCGACACCCACACCGTGATGTATCCGGGCGCAGTGGCGGCGGTCGAACGGCTGCTTGCGAACGGCTACGCGGTCGGTGTCTGCACCAACAAGCCCGAAGGTCTGGCGGAAACGCTTCTGACCCGTCTCGGTGTCCGTAGCCTCTTCGCCTCGCTCATCGGGGCGGATACGCTGCCCGTGAAGAAACCCGATCCTGCCCCCTTCGTGGCAGCGGTCGAGCGGGCGGGGGGCGATGTCGCGCGCTCCCTTCTGGTGGGCGATACGGTGACGGATCGCGAAACCTCCCGCGCTGCAGGCGTCCCCTCGCTCCTCATCACCTTCGGCCCGTCGGGGATGGGGGTTGCCGATCTCGCCCCCGAGGGGCTGCTCGACCACTATGACGACCTCGACCGCGAAGTCGCGCGCCTGATCGGCTGAGGCATTGACCCCGCCGCAGGCCCCGCGCAATGTCGCGCCCATGAGCGAGACCTTCAAAGGCAATTTCACCCAGCAGGAGCCGATCCCGGACGCGGCGATCGAAGCGGCTGTCGCCGTGATGCAATCGGGCCGCCTGCACCGTTACAACACCGCGCCGGGCGAAGAGAGCCAGGTCGCGCTCTTGGAACGTGAATTCGCAGATTGGTCGGGGGCGAAATATTGTCTCGCCGTCGCGAGTGGAGGCTACGCGCTGGCCACCGCACTGCGCGCCGTCGGCGTAAAGCCCGGCGACCGTGTCCTGACCAACGCCTTCACACTAGCGCCCGTGCCGGGGGCGATCGCGTCGGTCGGCGCGGTGCCGGTTTTTGTCGGCGTGACCGAAAGCCTTGTCATCGACCTCGACGATCTGGCCGCCAAGGCCGATCAGTCCGACGTGCTGATGCTCAGCCATATGCGCGGTCACCTGGCCGATATGGAGGCGCTCATGGCGCTGGCCGAGGCGCGCGGCCTCACGGTGATCGAGGATTGCGCCCACACGATGGGCGCGCGCTGGAACGACGTGCTGTCGGGGCGCTCGGGCCACGTCGGCTGCTATTCGACCCAGACCTACAAACACATGAATTCGGGCGAGGGCGGGCTGCTCATCACCGACGACGAAGACATCGCGGCACGCGCGGTGATGCTGTCGGGCAGCTATATGCTCTACGGCCGCCACCTCGCGGCCCCCGCACCCGAGGTCTTCGAGCGGGTGAAATACGATATACCCAACGTGTCGGGCCGGATGGACAACCTGCGCGCCGCGATCCTGCGCCCGCAACTGGCCGACCTCGACGCGCAATGCGCGCGCTGGAACGAACGTTACCGCGTGGTCGAAGATGGCTTGCGCGAAACGCCGGGCCTGACCATCGTCGCGCGCCCAGAAGCCGAAGACTACGTCATGTCGTCGTTCCAGTTTCTCCTTCTCGACTGGGTCGGCGACAAGATCACCGAAGTGGTCAACCGGTGCGCCGGGCGCGGCGTCGAACTCAAATGGTTCGGCGCGGCAGAGCCGGTCGGCTTCACGTCGCGCTACGACAGCTGGCGCTATGCCCCGTCAGAACCGATGCCCGCATCGGATCGTGTCCTGCGCGGCATCCTCGACCTGCGCCTGCCGCTGACCTTCAGCCTCGACGACTGCGCCCAGATCGCCCGCATCATCCGGGCAGAGGTTTCGGCCGTGCATCAATCCGGCTGATGCCGGATCCGGAGGGCCAGCCCTCCGGACCTCCCGGGATATTTCGGACCGGAAAGAGGGGCGGGTCCACCCCCGGGCTGCCCCCGGGGGCTTTCCGGTCACGGCCATCGGCTTCCCAGCCTGTACCGTGCCCGAACCATGCCGCATTAATCTTAACAATTCCTTTCCGGTCCAAAATATCTCGGGAGAGCGCGAGAGGGCTGGCCCTCTCGCATGGGTCGGCGTCCGGCGCAGCCGGGCGGCGAAACATCCAAAGTGCTGCCGCTTGACCCGACTCGCTTCCCATGCATAGAAATGAACGATCGTTCAATAAATGGAGGAGCGCCCATGTTCATGGCGTCGATGAATTTCGATCTGGGCGAGGACATCGCGCAGCTTCGTGACATGGTGCACCGGTTCGCGCAGGACCGGATCAAGCCGCTGGCCGCCGAGATCGACCGGTCGAACGATTTTCCCGCCCACCTGTGGAAAGAGATGGGGGAGCTGGGTCTGCTCGGCATTACCGTGTCCGAGGACTATGGCGGCGCGGGCATGGGGTATCTCGCCCACACGGTCGCTGTGGAAGAGATTGCGCGCGCCTCGGCCAGCGTGTCGCTTTCCTACGGGGCGCACTCCAACCTTTGTGTGAATCAGATCAAGCTCAACGGGACCGAGGCGCAAAAGCAGCGATATCTTCCCGGCCTGATTTCGGGCGAGCACGTCGGTGCGCTTGCCATGTCCGAGCCGGGGGCAGGGTCCGATGTCATTTCGATGCAGCTTCGTGCCGAGAAAAAGAACGGGTATTTCACCCTCAACGGGTCGAAGTTCTGGATCACTAACGGGCCGGACGCCGACACGCTCGTGGTCTATGCCAAGACCGATCCCGACGCGGGCTCCAGAGGTATCACCGCCTTCATCGTCGAGAAGGACATGAAGGGGTTCTCGACCAGCCCGCATTTCGACAAGCTGGGTATGCGCGGTTCGAACACGGCGCAGCTATTCTTCGAAGATGTCGAGGTTCCGTTCGAGAACATCCTGGGCGAAGAGGGCAAGGGGGCCAAGGTGCTCATGTCCGGGCTCGATTACGAGCGTGTCGTGCTGTCCGGCATCGGCACCGGCATCATGGCCGCCTGTCTGGACGAGGTCATGCCCTACATGGTCGAGCGCAAGCAATTCGGCCAGTCGATCGGGGATTTCCAGCTCATGCAGGGCAAGATCGCCGATATGTACACCAAGATGAACTCGGCTCGCGCCTACGTCTACGAGGTGGCCAAGGCCTGTGATCGGGGCGAGGTCACGCGGCAGGACGCCGCGGCCTGCGTTCTCTACGCCAGTGAAGAGGGCATGACGGTCGCGCATCAGGCGGTGCAGGCGATGGGGGGCATGGGCTTCATGAACGAAACGCCGGTGAGCCGTATCTTCCGGGACGCCAAGCTGATGGAGATCGGGGCGGGCACGTCGGAAATCCGGCGTATGCTCGTCGGGCGCGAACTGATGGCGAAGATGCGCTAACCTCGGGGCGCGCGGCTGCGATTCCGCGTCATTTCAAGGAGTTCTCTATGCGTTTTCTGGTCATATCCCTTTGTCTCGCCGCCAGCCCCGCGGCCGCTCAAGACATCACCTATGATTTTTCCTACACCCGCGACTGCATCGCGGCCACGGACGACTGGTACGAAAAGCTGCAGTGTATCGGCACATCGGCCAACCGCTGCATGGAAGACACCGAGGGCGGGTATTCGACCGTCGGCACCGGGGCCTGCATCTGGGCCGAGCACGAGGATTGGGATGCGGAGCTGAACGCGCTCTATGGCCCGCTTCGCGACCGTCTGGCCAATGACGACAAGGTCAACGACATGCCAGTCAGCACGGCGGACGCGCTGAGAGACGCGCAGCGTGCGTGGATCACGTGGCGCGATGCGTCCTGCGCTTTCGAGCGCTCCAAATGGGGCGGGGGCACCGGGGGCGGTCCGGCCGAAGCAGGCTGTCTTATGGATATGACCGCCGAACGCGCGCTGTCGTTGCGCAACGAGTTGGAATTCCATTGATCCGCAAAGGTCATATCGCCCTCGTGGTCGCGCTCTGCGGATTGTCGGCCATGTTGGGCTATCGGGCGGCGCGGCTTGGCCCGCCGGACCCCTCTGGCATAGTCGCCGACTGGGCCGCGGTCTATGCCGAAGAGACCGGGCGCGATGATCTGCACTGTGCAGGCTGGCCCGAGGGCGAGGGCTATGTGGTCGAATGCGGCACCGGCGCGGACCGCATCGCCTATGTGACCGACGCTTACGGCGCGCTCATTTCACGGCATGTCGGCGGGGTGGGCGGATGATGCGCCTCGCCCTTGCCCTGCTGTTCTTGCTCGCAGGCCCGGTTCAGGCGCAGCCGGTTCCGATCCCGACGTTTCAGACTTGCATGGACATCTACATGGATCGCTATGAGCAGAAGCTGGTGGTCAACCGCAGCCTCGACGTCGACGCGGTCGAAGGCGGGCTTTGGGATGTGGGGCAGGTCTATACCTGCGGCGGCGGCGGGATCGTGCTCTGCGATCGATCGGACGCGCCGATCCCCTGTCAGCGCGACCTTGCGGACGAGCAGGACGCGATGACCGCGCGGGTGCTGTCGGACCTCCCGCCGGAGGGGGCGGTCACGGGGAAGGACTGGACCCAAGCCCTGTACGACCGGACCTATCTGCTGGCGCGCGGCAGTTCGGCAGGCCCGGATTGCGCAGGGATGCCCGAGATCATGGAGGCGTGGTGCGGCGCGAACGAGGCCAACAACCGGCTGCGGATCGCCGTGCTCGCCTGGCAGATCGCGCGTTGGGCGGGCGAGGTGCCTTCGGCGGTCGAAAGCGGCTGGGCCCGTCGGCCCCCGGCGATCCGCCCGGTGCCGCGACCCGAGCGGCCGTGACGATGAACGACGACAAGACTGTGACGCGCGCGGGGGCCCTCAGGGGGCGGGTCGCGCTGGAGGAGACGACATGAAACTGCAATCCCAGGCCATGACCGGTTCTGAGAGTTTTCAGGCCAACCGCGAGGCGCATCTCCAGATGCTGGGCACCGTGGCCGAGGCTGCGGCGCTGTCGCAGGCCGGCGGCGGCGACAAGGCACGCGAGCGGCATCTGTCGCGGGGCAAGATGCTGCCGCGCGACCGGGTGGCCAACCTGCTCGACGCGGGCTCTCCGTTCCTCGAAGTCGGCGCGACGGCGGCGCATGGCATGTATGACGGCGTGGCCCCGGCGGCGGGGGTCATCGCGGGCATCGGTCGGGTTCACGGGCAAGAGGTCATGGTGATCGCCAACGATGCCACCGTGAAGGGCGGCACCTACTATCCGATGACGGTCAAGAAACACCTGCGCGCGCAGGAGATCGCTGAGGAATGCAATCTGCCCTGTCTCTACCTTGTGGACAGCGGCGGAGCGAACCTGCCCAATCAGGACGAGGTCTTCCCTGATCGCGACCATTTCGGGCGGATTTTCTACAATCAGGCGCGGATGAGCGCGAAAGGTATTCCGCAGATTGCCGTCGTCATGGGCTCCTGCACCGCAGGCGGCGCCTACGTGCCTGCGATGAGCGATGTGACGATCATCGTGAAGGATCAGGGAACCATCTTCCTTGCAGGGCCGCCGCTGGTGAAGGCCGCGACAGGTGAGGTCGTGACGGCCGAAGACCTTGGTGGCGGCGACGTGCATACGCGGCTGTCCGGTGTCGCGGATTATCTGGCCGAGGATGACGCCCACGCGCTCGCACTCGCCCGCCGCGCGGTGGAAAGCCTGAACCGCACGCGCCCCCAGACGGTGCGATGGGAGACGCCGGAGGACCCGGCTTACGACCCCGAGGAAATCCTCGGCGTCGTGCCGGGTGACCTGCGCACGCCCTACGACATCCGCGAGGTGATCGCGCGGGTCGTGGACGGCTCGCGGTTCGACGAGTTCAAGCCGCGCTTCGGCGAGACGCTGGTGACGGGCTTCGCGCATCTCAAGGGCTGCCCCGTGGGGATCGTCGCCAACAACGGTGTGCTGTTTTCCGAGGCCGCGCAGAAGGGCGCGCATTTCGTGGAGCTGTGTTCGCAGCGGCGCATCCCGCTGATTTTCCTCCAGAACATCACCGGCTTCATGGTGGGCCGGAAGTATGAAAACGAAGGCATCGCGCGCCACGGGGCCAAGATGGTCACGGCGGTTGCGACGACGAACGTGCCCAAGGTGACGATGCTGGTCGGCGGTTCGTTCGGGGCAGGGAACTACGGCATGGCGGGCCGCGCCTATCAGCCGCGCTTCCTGTGGACATGGCCCAACAGCCGGATCAGCGTCATGGGCGGCGAACAGGCCGCAGGGGTGCTGGCGACGGTCAAACGTGACGCCATCGAACGGGGCGGCGGCGACTGGTCGGCCGAGGACGAAGCCGAATTCAAACGCCCCACGATCGAGATGTTCGAACGCCAGTCACACCCGCTCTATGCCTCGGCCCGTCTCTGGGACGACGGCATCGTGGACCCGCGCAAAACCCGCGACGTGCTCTACCTGTCGCTTATGGCGGCGCTGAACGCCCCCATCGAAGAGACGCGCTTCGGCGTGTTCAGAATGTGATGCGCGGCCGGGACCGACGCGAGGCGCGTCGCTGGGCAAAGTCGCAGCGATCCGGGATTGACCGTAGACGCAGGCGGGATCGGCGCGCTCAGACCCGCCTCCGGCGTGGCAGTATGGGGGTCAGGATCGGCAAGGGCCTCCTGTTCGGAGCCGTCGCAGGGGTCATGGTCATCGCCGCAGTAGATCGGCTGGCGATTCCGGCGTTCAACCGGATCGCACTTCAACCCGAGGGTGGGGCACCCTGCCGCGTGGTCCGTGTCATCGATGGCGACACCATGACCATGTATTGCGAGGGGCGCGGCCACACGCGCGCACGACTTATCGGCTTCGACACGCCAGAGATTTTCTCGCCGCGCTGCCCGAGCGAACTCAGACGCGGTCTGCAGGCCAAACTCAGGCTCCAAATGATCCTGTGGCAGGCGGATGAGGTGAGCCTCGTCAGGTCCGGCACAGATCGGTACGGGCGCGGGCTCGTCTCGCTCTTCGTCGATGGGCGCAACGTGGCACAGCAGATGATCGGTGAAGGCCTTGCAAGGCCTTACGATGGCGGACAACGGCGGGGGTGGTGCGCATGAGCGCGTGGGACGACGACACGGCACAGAATTACGCCGATAGCTATGGCGACGACCCGAGCATTTTCGAGGTGCTGGCCGCGGCCATGATCGAGGACGGCTCGGATGTGATCGACATCGGCTGCGGCAGTGGTCCGGCACTGGCCGCGATGGCGCGCACGGCAGGGCGGCTCGCTGGAGTGGACCCGACGCCGCGCATGATCGAGATCGCGCGCGCACGTTGCCCCGAGGCTGATCTGAGGGTCGCGCCGGGCGAGGCGACGGGTTTCGACGGTATGAGCTTCGACGTGGTGACGATCATCAACGTGATCCACCACTTCGACGATATCGGCGCGGGACTGGCCGAGGCCTATCGGCTCTTACGGCCCGGTGGGCGCGTCGTCATCGGTGGGGAGGTCTTCGGGACCGACATGCTGCCCGAGGGGCAGGACTATTCAGGCGGCTTGGAAGCGGCCGGGTTCAGCGGCGTGACACACCGCGACCTGAGCGGGGCGTTCCTCGTGACCGCCCGGAAGGAGGAATGATGTTCAACAAAATTCTGATCGCGAACCGGGGCGAGATTGCCTGTCGCGTCATCGACAAGGCCCGCAAGCTGGGCGTGGCCACTGTGGCGGTCTATTCCGACGCCGACCGGGGCGCGCGCCATGTTGCGATGGCAGATGAGGCCGTGCATATCGGCGGTCCGCAGCCCGCCGAAAGCTATCTGCGCGGGGATGCGATCATCGCGGCGGCCAAAGCGACCGGGGCCACGGGCATCCATCCCGGCTATGGCTTTCTGTCCGAGAACCCGGATTTCGTCGAGGCGGTCGAGGCTGCCGGTCTGACCTTCATCGGGCCGTCCGCCAAAGCGATCCGAGCGATGGGGCTCAAGGATGCCGCCAAGGCGCTGATGGAGGAGGCCGGGGTGCCGGTCGTGCCGGGCTATCACGGGGCCGACCAGTCCGACGCCTTGCTCGCGACCGAGGCTGAGAAGATCGGCTATCCGGTGCTCATCAAGGCCGTCGCGGGTGGCGGTGGCAAGGGGATGCGGCTGGTCGAACGTGCGGGTGACTTTGCGGATGCGCTCGCCTCGGCTCGGTCCGAAGCCAAGACCGCCTTCGGCAACCCCGCCGTGCTGATCGAGAAATTCGTGACCAGCCCGCGCCATATCGAAGTGCAGGTTTTCGGAGATGGTAAGCATGCTGTCCATCTCTACGAACGGGACTGCTCGCTTCAGCGCCGCCACCAGAAGGTGATCGAAGAAGCGCCCGCGCCGGGGATGACCCCCGAAATGCGCGCGGCGATGGGCGATGCCGCCGTGCGCGCCGCGGAAGCCATCGGTTATGGGGGCGCAGGCACCATCGAATTCATCGTCGATGGCTCGCAGGGCCTCAGGACGGATGGCTTCTGGTTCATGGAAATGAACACGCGCCTGCAGGTCGAGCATCCCGTCACCGAAGAAGTGACCGGGATCGACCTCGTGGAATGGCAGTTGCGCGTCGCGTCGGGTGAGCCGCTGCCGATGACGCAGGCCGAGATCCCGCTGACGGGCCACGCGTTCGAGGCCCGGCTCTATGCCGAGGATGTCCCGGCGGGCTTTCTGCCTGCGACCGGCAGGCTTGCCCATCTGGCCTTCGCCGAAGGCTGCCGGGCCGAAACCGGGGTGCGCACGGGGGATGAGATCAGCCCGTTCTATGACCCGATGATTGCCAAGATCGTGACCCACGGGCCCACGCGGGCCATTGCGCTGGGCAAGATGCGCCGGGCTTTGGCCGAGACGCAGGTGGCGGGCACGGTCACGAACCTCGGGTTCCTGTCGGCCCTCTGCGCACATGAGGGCTTTGCGGCGGGTGAGGTCGATACGGGGCTGATCGAGCGCGATCTGGGCCCGCTGACCGAGACGCCCGCGCCTGCACCGCGTGACGTGGCGCTGGCGGCCTTGGCGGGCGCGGGGCTGCTCGACGCGGCGACCGCGCTGACTGGGTTCACGCTTTGGGCGCCGATCCGGCGGACCATCCTGCTCGACTACGCGGGCGAGGTGCTTTCTCCGGCCATCGAACTCACCGGCCCGGACGCGGCGCGGATCACGGTGGGTGAGGCGGTGGTCGAGGCTCGGCGCACATCGGACGGCTGGGTGCTCGACGGCGTCCGCGCGCCTGCCGTGGTGACGACCGGCGATCTGGTTACCGTGTTCCGGGGCGCGGGCCTTGGCTTCCGGGTGCCCGATCCGTTGGCCATCCTGTCGGCGGACGCGGCAGGCGGCGACGTGGTCGAGGCGCCGATGCCGGGTCTGGTCAAAGCGGTCTTTGTCGCGCCGGGCGATACCGTGACGGCGGGACAGAAACTGGCCATCATGGAAGCCATGAAGATGGAGCACACCCTGACCGCGCCGCGCGACGGTGTGGTGGCCGAGGTGCTCGCATCCGAGGGCGCGCAGGTGGAGGCCCATGCCGCCCTGATCGCGCTCACGCCGGAAGAAGAGGAGGTCGCGGCATGATCCGCTTGCATGCCGTGCCCGGGAGCCGGTCGTTCCGGGTCCACTGGCTGCTGGCCGAGATGGGGCTGGAGCCTGAGATCGTGAACTACCGGATCGGGGATGGCAGCCTTGGTGCGGACAGCTATCGTGACGTGAACCCGGCGGGCCGGGTGCCTGCGCTCGAAATCGATGGCCTGACGCTGATCGAATCCGGCGCGATCGTCGAGTATCTGTGCGAAACCCGGCCCGAACACGGGCTCGGGCGGTTGCCGGGGGATGCGGAGCGCGCCGAATTCCTCGTCTGGCTGCATTATTCCGAGACCGTCGCGACCTGCATCCAGAACCTCAACCTGCAGCAGGTTTTCCTCCCCGATCCCGAGATGCGCTCGCCCACGGTGATCGGACTGGAAACCCGGCGTCTGGCCAAGGCGCTGAAACCGTTGGAGAAACGGGTGGCGGCGCAGGACTATCTCTTGAAAAGCGGGTTCTCGGCGGCGGACGTCATGTTCGGGTTCGGAGTCGAGGCTGCGTTCCACTACGTCTCATCTGAGGCCTTTCCGGCGCTCGTCGCTTACCAGAATCGACTCGCCGCGCGTCCGTCGTATCAGACGGCATGGGCCGCGCAGGGGCCGGACTCGATCTACAAGCAGGACTTCTATGAGGTGCCGGCGGGATAGCGGGCGGACCCTGTGCCTATGGCGCAGACGGCATCCCTGACCGCGCCCTGTTCGATTACTGAAAGTCCACCGGTCGAAGTCGGCCGATTTGGTGCCAAATTGTTCGAAAAGTGCAAGTGGCCCTCGTCGCGTCCGGCCCGCGATGGGTAGAACCACGGCTCTCGAGTGTGCCCCAGAGCCTCAGTCGTCCCCTGAGAGGCTGCACTACAATGGATGCGTTGCGCCTTGCATCATGCGACAACACAGCCGTACGCCAACGCGCAGCGGCAATCCACACCGATAACAGGAGTTCGCAATGACCCTCATCACGCTTGCCGCCATCGTCTTTGCCGTCCTCGCGCTCGTCCTGTGCCTGTTCCAATTCGCTCTCGCATTGGGCATGCCGTGGGGACATCTCGCGATGGGTGGGCGCTGGCCCGGCAAACTGCCGGTTCCTGCGCGGGTTTCGGCGGTGGTGCAGGGCGGCGTGATGGTCGCCTTGGCCCGGATCGTCGTGGGGCAGGCGGGGCTTTTGGTGCCGCTCGGGCCCGCATGGCTCATCTGGGTCGTCGTCGCGATCACCGGGCTTGCGACGCTTCTGAATAACGTGACCCCCTCGGCGCCCGAACGGCGGCTGTGGGGACCGGTCGCGGTGGTGATGTTTCTCTGCGCGATCTACGTCGCCGTCGCGGGGTGAGTCGGCCCGGCTGAGGCCGCGCCCGAGCCGTTCGTTCAAAGATGATTGAACGAAGGACTTTCGCGCACCGCAGAAAACCGCGATAGTCCCTGTAAACAACGGTATACAAATAAGTGCGCCGCGCCGCAGAGGGGCGCGGAACCCCTTGTTCAAAGTGCCTGAAACAGGGGGTGGCTCGGTTGACCCTCTCCGGTGTTGGGAGTAGACCCCGAGTTGAGCCAAACTGTCGCGGGTTCCCGTTCATAAGAAACGGCCCGAACAAAGGAGCCAACGTGGAAGACCTTCTTCGTGAATACCTCCCCATCGTGATTTTCCTCGCCGTCGCCGTCGGATTGGGCCTTGTCCTCATCCTCGCGGCTGCCGTGCTCGCCGTCCGGCACCCGGACCCCGAGAAGGTTTCGGCCTATGAATGCGGGTTCAACGCGTTCGATGACGCGCGGATGAAGTTCGATGTGAGGTTCTATCTCGTTTCGATCCTGTTCATCATCTTCGATCTTGAAATCGCGTTCCTGTTCCCGTGGGCCGTCGCCTTCAAGGACATCGGCCTCGTCGGGTTCTGGTCGATGATGGTGTTCCTTGCCGTGCTCACGATCGGCTTTGCCTATGAATGGAAGAAGGGAGCGCTCGAATGGGAGTGATGACCGGACCGAACACCGCCGGTGGCGACCGCGAAGTCGCGACGCGCCAGTTGTCGGATGAGCTGCAGGACAAAGGCTTCCTGCTGACCACGACCGATGACGTCATCAACTGGGCGCGCACCGGCTCGCTGCACTGGATGACCTTCGGTCTGGCCTGTTGCGCGATCGAGATGATGCAGTCGTCGATGCCGCGCTACGACCTCGAACGCTACGGCACCGCGCCGCGCGCCTCGCCACGCCAGTCGGATCTGATGATCGTCGCGGGCACGCTGACGAACAAGATGGCCCCCGCGCTGCGCAAAGTCTACGACCAGATGCCCGAGCCGCGGTATGTGATCTCGATGGGATCCTGCGCCAATGGCGGCGGCTATTACCACTATTCCTACTCGGTGGTGCGTGGCTGCGACCGCGTGATCCCGGTGGACGTCTACGTGCCCGGGTGCCCGCCGTCCGCCGAGGCGTTGGTCTACGGCATCCTCCAGTTGCAGCGTAAAATCCGCCGCACCGGCACGATCGTGAGGTAACGGGTATGAGTGACGCTCTCAACGAACTCGGCGCGCTGATCGAGGTCAAGCAGATGGACGTGGTCGTAGGGTGGGAGGTCGCCTTTGACGAGCTCACCGTCACCGTGCGGCCCGAGGCGCTGATCGCTTTCGTCGATTTCCTCAAGACCGACCGGGGCTGCCGGTTCTCGTCGCTGGTCGACATTACGGCGGTGGACTATCCCGAGCGCGAGGCGCGCTTCGACGTGGTCTATCACTTCCTGTCGATGTACCAGAACCACCGCATCCGCGTGAAAGCGGCGGTGGCCGAGGGCCAGATGGTGCCGTCGATCGTCACGGTCTATCCGGCGGCGAACTGGTTCGAGCGCGAGATCTTCGATATGTTCGGGATCATCTTCAAAGGCCACCCGGATCTGCGGCGTCTTCTGACCGACTACGGTTTCCGCGGCCACCCGCTGCGCAAGGACTTCCCGACCACGGGCTTCACCGAAGTGCGTTACGACGAGGTCGAAAAGCGCGTGGTCTATGAGCCGGTCTCGCTGGTGCAGGAATATCGCCAGTTTGATTTCATGTCCCCGTGGGAAGGCGCGGAATACGTGCTGCCGGGCGACGAGAAAGCCGAGGGGGCCAAGGGCTGAGGTGAGCAGTCAGACGCTCATATACTGCGTGGGCGCGGCCAAGGCCGGGACCAGTTGGCTGTTTGATTACCTCTACAGCCACCCGGAGACCTATTTCCCGACGGTCAAGGAACTGAATTACTGGAATGCGGTCGCGATGGGCGCGGGGCAGTTCTACCGAGCCGAGCTTAAGCGCCGGAAGGGCGAGATTGCGGCGCGTAACGCCGTGACGAGCGACGAAGATGTGCATGCTTACCAATTGCGGAGCATGGCGGATATCGAGGAATGGCTCGTCACCTTCGACGGCAAGACCCGCGACGATAATGCCTATCTCGGTTTCATCGGGGCAGGGCTGGAAGACGCCAAGCTCGTCGGGGATTTCTCGCCGGGCTATGCGTTGATGAAGCCTGAGTGGTTCGCCGAGATGGCCAACAGCCATGAGAACGTGAAATTCCTCTATCTCCTGCGTGAGCCGGTGGATCGGCTCTGGTCGCATTTCCGCATGAACGCGGGCGGCGACGATGCCGCGGCCGTGTCGATGGTCGACGGCTACCTCGCGGGCGGGGAAGAGAACGTGGCGCGTCGGTCGAACTATCGCCGGACGGTCAAACGCCTGATGCAGGCGGTGCCCGAAGACCGGCTTCACGTCGAACTTTACGAACGCCTCTTCACCGACGAGGCGCTCGGGAAACTGTGCGAATTCCTCGGGATCGAGATGATCCCGGCCGATTTCGGCAAGCGGGTGCATGGCTCACCCAAGGCGGGGCTCGACCCCGAGCGGCGCGCGCGGCTGCAATCCGCGCTGAGACCGCAATACAACTTCATCGAACGCTACATGGGCGCGGTGCCCGTGGAGTGGCAGGAAAGAATGGTGGCGGCATGATGGACGGCTCCAAGGGATTTCAGGACGCCGAGACCGGCGAACAGCAGATCCGCAACTTCAACATCAACTTCGGTCCCCAGCACCCGGCAGCGCACGGCGTGCTGCGTCTGGTTCTGGAACTGGACGGCGAGATCGTGGAACGCTGCGACCCGCATATCGGGCTGCTTCATCGCGGCACCGAGAAGCTGATGGAAAGCCGGACATACCTGCAGAACCTGCCGTATTTCGACCGGCTCGACTATGTCGGCACGATGAACCAGGAACACGCCTGGTGCCTCGTGATCGAAAAGCTCTGCGGTGTCAAAGTGCCGCGTCGTGCCTCGCTCATCCGGGTGCTCTATTCCGAGATCGGGCGCATCCTGAACCACCTCCTGAACGTCACGACGCAGGCGATGGACGTGGGCGCGCTGACCCCGCCGCTTTGGGGTTTCGAAGAGCGTGAAAAGCTCATGATCTTCTACGAGCGTGCCTCGGGCGCGCGCCTGCACGCGGCCTATTTCCGCCCCGGTGGCGTCCATCAGGACCTGCCGCCGGCCCTGCTCGACGATATCGAGACGTGGTGCCACGAGTTCCCGGAAAAGCTGCAGGACATCGACGACCTGCTGACCGAGAACCGCGTGTTCAAACAGCGCAACGTCGACATCGGCATCGTGACCGAAGAGGAAATCCTCGAATGGGGCTATTCCGGCGTCATGGTGCGTGGCTCGGGTCTGGCCTGGGATCTGCGCCGTTCGCAGCCCTATGAGTGCTACGACGAGTTCGACTTCAAGGTCTGCGTCGGCAAGAATGGCGACTGCTATGACCGCTACCTCGTCCGTATGGCCGAGATGCGCGAGAGCGTGAAGATCATGCTTCAGGCCATCGAAAAGCTGCGCGCCCCCGAGGGGCAGGGTGACGTGCTCGCCCGTGGCAAGCTGACGCCGCCGAAGCGGGGGGACATGAAGACCTCGATGGAGGCGCTCATCCACCACTTCAAACTCTACACCGAGGGTTTCCACGTGCCTGCGGGCGAGGTTTATTGCGCTGTCGAAGCGCCCAAAGGCGAGTTTGGCGTCTACCTCGTGTCCGACGGCACCAACAAACCCTACCGCGCCAAGCTGCGCGCCCCCGGCTACCTTCACCTGCAATCGATGGATCACGTCGCGAGCGGGCACCAACTGGCCGACGTCGCCGCCATCATCGGCACAATGGATATCGTTTTCGGAGAGGTCGACCGGTAATGCTGCGCCGTCTGCACCACGAACAACCCAGCACTTTCGCCTTTACGCCTGACAATCAGGCCTGGGCGGAAGCGCAGATGACCAAATACCCCGAGGGCCGTCAGGCTTCGGCCATCATCCCGCTTCTGTGGCGTGCGCAGGAGCAAGAGGGGTGGCTGACCCGTCCGGCGATCGAACACATCGCGCAGATGCTCGACATGCAGTATATCCGTGCGCTTGAGGTCGCCACGTTCTACTTCATGTTCCAGCTGCAACCCGTTGGGTCCGTGGCGCATTTCCAGATTTGCGGCACGACGTCCTGCATGATCATGGGCGCCGAGGACCTGATCGAGGTCTGCAAGCAAAAGATCGCGGCCAAGCCACACGAGTTGTCGGCGGACGGCAAGTTTTCGTGGGAAGAGGTCGAATGCCTTGGCTCCTGCGCGAACGCCCCGATGGCGCAGATCGGCAAGGATTACTACGAAGACCTCACGACCGAGAGCTTCGGTGACCTGATCGACCGCATGGGCGCGGGCGAAGTGCCGGTGCCGGGTCCGCAGAACGGCCGCTATGCGTCCGAGCCGTCGGGCGGTCTGACCAGCCTCAAGGATCATGACGCGGGCAAGGCGCAGTACAACGCCTCCGCCGCGCTGGCCACCGACATCGGCGACACGCTGAAGCGCATCGACGGCACCGAAGTGCCGCTCACCGCGCCGTGGCAGGGCAAGGCGCGCAAGGTCGCCGTGAAGCCCAGAAAGGCCGTGAAGTCGCCGGGTGACGCGACCGACGCGCTGTCGGACAAGAACGAGACGGCCAAGCCCAAGGCCGAAGCCGGGACCATTCCCGCCGAGACGGACAACGCAGGTGCTGCGTCCAAGCCGGGCGGCTCCTCGAAAAGTGCCGCGCCCGCTGCCGGTCCGGGCAAAAAGCCCCGCACGATGAAGGCGCCGCGCAAGGCGGGTGCCGACGACCTCAAGTTCATCAAGGGCGTCGGGCCGAAGTTAGAGGCCATGCTGAACGGCATGGGGTTCTATCATTACGACCAGATCGCCAAGTGGTCGGCCGACGAAATCGCATGGGTCGACCAGAACCTCGAAGGGTTCAAAGGTCGCGTCAGCCGCGACAACTGGGTCGATCAGGCCACGCGCCTCGCCGCAGGTGAGGACACCGAATTCTCGAAGAAAGCCAAGAAAGGCGACGTCTACTAAGACGTCGGTTCAAGCATGAGGTTGGCAGGGGACATGAGACGAAAGTCTGCGGCACAAGACCGCGGGTCCGTTGCTATGGGTGAAACCCTCAACTGCAACAGGGAATTGGGAAATGGCAAATAACGACAGCGGCCTGTTTTCGTGCCGTAATACCTGCTGGATCGTCGGGGGGCTTCTCGGCCTCGTGGTGCTTCTGCTGATCAACACACCTTGGATCCTCGCCATCATCGCGGGCATCGTCGTCGCGATTGCGGTGGCGCTGATCCTGCAACGGCTGTTCTGCTCGGGCGTGCCCGCATCGGCCAGCGCGACCACCAGCGCGCCGATGAGCGCGGCGGCGACCTCGACGAACGAGCCTGCGGCGGCGGCCGCCAGCTCGGCCGGTACCGGGAACGTCGACGCAGCAGCGGTGAAGCCCGCGCCGGCAGAAGAAGCCTCGGCCAAGGCGCAAGCCGCCGAAGAGACGCCGGGGGATGAAACCGTGGCGGACGCGGCAGCAGCGCCGGCTCAGGATGCCGAGCCGTCGCCCGATCCGATCATCAAACCCTCGACCGACCTTCCGGGCCAGCGCGAGCTGGAGGCCATGAAGGGCGCGTGGAAATACGAGAAAGAGCCTGCGGCCAAGACCGGCACCGCCGAAGTGTCCAAGTCCGAGACCGCAACGCCGACGGCCGAGCCGGTTGCGACGGGCGCAGGGCCGGAACTGCTCGACGCCCCCAAGGGCGGCGTGGCGGACGACCTCAAATACATCAAGGGCGTGGGGCCGGGGATCGAGAAGAAGCTGCATGACGCAGGTGTCTTCCACTACGACCAGATCGCCCAGTGGACCGATGCGGATATCGCCGTGATGGACGCGAAACTCAGCTTCCGTGGGCGCATCGCGCGCGACGGCTGGGTCGAGCAGGCCAAGGCGCTCGCCTCGGGCGAACAGACGGAATTTTCGAAGCGGGCCTCGTCCACGGGGCTCTACGACGAGGACAAGAAGTAACAAGGCCGGACACACGCGATGAGTGCCAATGAGGACGGACTGGAACGCAAGCGTCAGGGGCGATTGGCCACTGTCGTGATCCTTGCATCCGCCCTCGGCTTCATGGGGCTGACATGGCTGGGGGAATCCCTCGGCTGGTCGAACCGGGTGCTCGGCCTCATCGGGCTCGCCGCTATGGCGGGCTTCGTTTTCGGACTGATCGTGGCCTTCCGGGTGCTCCTGGAAGGTCGCAAGACCAAAGGATAGACAGGCATGCTGAAAGATCAGGATCGGATCTTCACGAACCTCTACGGGATGCACGACCGGACGCTCAAAGGCGCGCAGATGCGTGGCCATTGGGACGGGACCGCTGGCATCATCCAGAAGGGGCGTGACTGGATCATCGACCAGATGAAGGCCTCGGGTCTTCGGGGCCGGGGCGGCGCGGGCTTCCCCACGGGTCTCAAGTGGTCGTTCATGCCGAAAGAGTCGGACGGGCGCCCCGCCTATCTCGTCGTCAACGCCGACGAATCCGAGCCGGGCACCTGCAAGGACCGCGAAATCATGCGCCACGATCCGCATACGCTGATCGAAGGCTGCCTGATCGCGTCTTTCGCGATGAACGCGCATGCCTGCTACATCTACATTCGCGGCGAATACATCCGCGAGCGTGAGGCGCTGCAAGCGGCCATCGACGAAGCCTATGACGCGGGCCTTCTGGGCAAGAACGCCGCCGGATCGGGCTGGGATTTCGACCTCTACCTGCACCACGGGGCAGGCGCTTACATCTGTGGCGAGGAAACGGCCCTGCTCGAAAGCCTCGAGGGCAAGAAGGGCATGCCGCGCATGAAGCCGCCGTTCCCGGCGGGCGCGGGGCTTTACGGCTGCCCGACCACGGTGAACAACGTGGAAAGCATCGCGGTGGTCCCGACCATCCTGCGCCGCGGGCCCGAGTGGTTCGCAGGCTTCGGGCGTCAGAATAACGCGGGCACCAAGCTGTTCGCCGTCTCCGGCCACGTGAACCAGCCCTGTGTCGTCGAAGAGGCGATGTCGATCTCGTTCGAAGAACTGATCGACGTGCATTGCGGTGGCATTCGCGGCGGCTGGGACAACCTTCTGGCCGTGATCCCCGGCGGCTCCTCCGTGCCTTGCGTGCGTGGCGAGAGCATGAAGGACGCGATCATGGACTTCGATTACCTGCGCGGCGAGCTTGGCTCGGGCCTCGGCACCGCGGCGGTGATCGTGATGGACAAGTCGACCGACATCGTGAAAGCGATCTGGCGGCTGTCGAAGTTCTACAAGCACGAAAGCTGCGGCCAGTGCACGCCCTGCCGCGAAGGCACCGGCTGGATGATGCGGGTCATGGATCGTCTGGTGAAGGGCGAGGCGGAACTCGAAGAGATCGACATGCTCTTTGACGTGACCAAGCAGGTCGAAGGCCACACCATCTGCGCTCTCGGCGACGCGGCGGCCTGGCCCATTCAGGGTCTGATCAAGAACTTCCGCGAAGAGATCGAAGATCGGATCAAGGCGCAGAAAACCGGCCGTATTTCGGCCGCGGTGGCGGCGGAGTAACGGCGTGATGCGGGTGACGCATAACGCGCTGGCGCGGCGAGGGACCGGGCGGGTGAACCGCACGGCCCGTCGTCCTGTGCGTCAGTCGGTCTTCGTCACCTTGTCGATGTTCTCGCGGTCCGTCTTGGGCATGCCTTCGGACATATCGTCCGAGGTTTCCTCGGTCTTCTCACGGCCCGCGTCGCCGGTCTCAATGAATTTCTCGGTCTGGTCCTCGGCGGCGTGCGCGCTTTCCTCCAGATCGGTCGGTTTGACTTTGTCGGACATGGGATCCTCCTCCTTTCGCTGGAAACGCGGGACCGATGGTCTCGGTTCCTTGGTCGGGGGTGCAGCATGAAGCGTGACGGCATGCACCTTGCGGAGTTGAACATCGGCCGCCTCGTCGCGAATACCGACGATCCCCGCGTGGCCGAGTTCATGGAGGCGCTCGACCGCGTCAACGGCATGGGCAAACGCATGCCGGGCTTCGTCTGGATGATGGAAGGCTCGGGTGAGCCGGGCAAGGGCAACACCGAGGCCAAGATCGGCGGCGACCCACGTTTCGTGTCGAACCTGACGGTCTGGGAAGATGTCGAGAGCCTCGAGCATTTCGTGTTCAACACGGTCCACAAGAAGTTCTACGACCGCCGCGCCGAGTGGTTCGAATTCATGGCCGACCAGCATTTCGTCATGTGGTGGGTGCCGGAGGGGCATCAGCCGACGCTGGACGAGGCGCTCGAACGGCTCGAAGCCAAGAAACGCGATGGCGACACGGACGCGGCCTTTGGCTGGTCGTGGCTGAAAGAGGCGACGCTGCACGAGACCAAGTCCTGCATGGGGGTGGCTGCGGAATGAAGACGTTCTCCACGATCCTGACCCTCGGCCTGATCTGTACGGCGACCACCGGCATTGCCCAGATCAACAAGACCGTGACCGAAACCGACACGGGCGTGACGGCCAGCATCACCTACAACCCGATGATCCCCTATGCGTGGGAGACGAAGACGGACGACGGTGGCGTGATTGTCCACGACGGCGCGATTGCGGGGTTCGAGCTGCAGCAGACCAAAGGCCCGCAGATGACCAAGACGCAGGCGACAAAATTCGTGCGCGACGCGGTCGTCGCCGTCTGTCCTTCGGTGGACCGTGCCGCACTTGCCAAATCGAACCTCATCGTGTCGGGGGATGGGTTCTACATGACCTATCTGGCCTGCCCGGCCGAAGATCGGAAAAACGGCAACTGATGCGCGCGGTGGTTCATATCGCTCTGGTCGGCGCGGTGCTCGCCACTTCGGGCTGTGGGATGCTGAACCGCATGTCCGCCCGCAGCGCGCCTGAGCGGCCGGCGGACGCCATCGGCGCGGCGGCGCAGGCCTCGGACCGGCTCAGCGCGGGCGGCGTGGACTATTCGGTCGAGTATCGCAGCCACGGGCTGTGGCGCGACCAGAACGGGAATGCGGGGGCCGATGCCGGTGCGCCGCAGATCACCGTCGAGCGGGCAGACGGCACGCCCCTGACGGACAGTGACATTCTGGCGGCGCGCGGCGTCGCCAAGGCCTATTGCGCCGAGAACCCGCAGTTCCGGCGTGACACGATCTTCGGCGACGGGGTCGTGGTGGAGGACGGGAAGGTGATCTTCTCGGAAATCTGCGACTAGGGCCGAACGGGAAATGACAAGCGCCGGGGCAGCCCGGCAGGATGAGTGAGAGACGCATGAGCGATCTGAAGAAAATCGTCATCGACGGAAACGAGATCGAGGTGGACGGGGCGATGACCCTGATTCAGGCCTGCGAGGAAGCCGGGATCGAGATTCCCCGGTTCTGCTATCACGAGCGCCTGACGATCGCGGGCAACTGCCGCATGTGCCTTGTCGAGGTCGTGGGCGGCCCGCCGAAACCCGCCGCCTCCTGCGCGATGCAGGTCAAGGATCTGCGCCCCGGTCCCGAAGGCCAGCCGCCGGTGGTCAAGACCAACAGCCCGATGGTCAAGAAGGCCCGCGAAGGTGTGATGGAGTTCCTGCTCATCAACCACCCGCTCGACTGCCCGATCTGCGATCAGGGCGGCGAATGCGACCTTCAGGATCAGGCGATGGCCTATGGTGTCGATTTCTCGCGCTACCGCGAGCCCAAGCGCGCGACCGAGGATCTCGATCTCGGCCCGCTGGTGTCGACCCAGATGACCCGCTGCATCTCTTGCACCCGCTGCGTGCGCTTCACCACGGAAGTCGCGGGCATTCACCAGATGGGCCAGACGGGGCGCGGCGAGGATGCCGAGATCACCAGCTATCTGAACGAGACGCTGGATTCGAACCTTCAGGGCAACATCATCGACCTGTGCCCGGTGGGCGCGCTGACGTCGAAACCCTATGCCTATCAGGCCCGCCCGTGGGAACTGACCAAGACCGAAACCATCGACGTGATGGATGCGCTCGGTTCGAACATCCGCGTCGACACCAAGGGTCGCGAAGTCATGCGCATCCTGCCGCGCAACCATGACGGCGTGAACGAAGAGTGGATTTCGGACAAGACCCGTTTCGTCTGGGACGGTCTGCGTCGCCAGCGTCTGGACAAGCCCTACATCCGCAAGAACGGCAAGCTCACCCCGGTCGAATGGCCCGAGGCATTGTCGGCGGCGGCTGAGGCCATGAAGGGCAAAAAGGTCACGGGTCTGATCGGCGATCTGGCCTCGACCGAAGCGGCCTTCAGCCTCAAGCAGTTGATCGAAGGACAGGGCGGCACAGTCGAATGTCGTGTGGACGGGGCCAAGCTGCCTGCGGGCAACCGCTCCGGCTATGTCGGCACCGCGACCATCGAAGACATCGACAGCGCCGAGATGATCCAGCTTATCGGCACCAACCCGCGTGACGAGGCGCCGGTGCTCAATGCGCGTATCCGCAAGGCGTGGCTGCGCGGCGCGACCGTGGGCTATGTCGGCGTGCCGGGGGTGGACCTGACCTATGACTACGTGCAGGTCGGCGACGACCGCGTGGCGGTCGAGGAGCTTTCGTCCAAGACGATCTCGGACGCGACCAAGGCCAAGAATACGCTGGTGATCGTGGGCATGGGCGCGCTGAACGAGGCGGACGGCGAGGCGGTTCTGTCGCATGCCATGAAGCTGGCCGAGAACACCAACGGCAAACTGCTGGTCCTGCACACGGCGGCCAGCCGCGTGGGTGCGATGGACGTGGGCGCCGTGACCGAGGGCGGCGTGAAAGCCGCGACCGAGGGCGCCGAGGTGATCTTCAACATGGGTGCGGACGAGGTCGACATCGACGCGGGCGCGACCGTGATCTACATGGGCAGCCACGGCGACCGTGGTGCGCATCGTGCCGACATAATCCTGCCGGGTGCTGCCTATACCGAGGAATCTGGCCTGTTCGTGAACACCGAGGGCCGTCCGCAGCTTGCCTTGCGCGCTGCCTTCCCGCCGGGTCAGGCGAAAGAGAACTGGGCCGTGCTGCGCGCCCTGTCCGCCGAACTGGGCGCGACCCAGCCGTGGGACACCCAAGCCGGTCTGCGCCGCGCCATGATCGAGGCCGTGCCGCATCTGGGCGCGCTCGACGAGGTGGCCGAGAACGCATGGCAGCCGCTGGCCCTTGGCAAGCTCGGCAAGGCGTCGTTCCGCCCGATCGTGGCCGACCACTACCTGACGAACCCGATCGCACGGGCCTCGGCGGTGATGGCCGAACTGTCGGCGAACGCCAAATCGCGCGGGTCCGAAAAGGTGGCTGCCGAGTGATCCGCAGCGCCGCATATACCGGGCTGGCCTTGGCCGCGCTGACCGCCTGCACCGAGCAGGCCGAGGTCAGCCGTGCCGTGTCCAGCGCGCAGGCGGCGACGACGCCGTTTACGCCGGAATACCTCGATATCGGGACCCGGCTGCTCGACGGCGACCTCGTCGCTTTCGACGTGACGATGAAGGGCGCCCGCAACAATCAGGACGTTGCGGATTTTGCCCAATGTGCCGCCTCGCAGTATGCGCTGATCCGGGGCTACGGATTTGCCCGTCATGTGCGAACGGCGGTGGATAAACGCGGCGAAGTGTGGGAAGGGGACGCGACTTACGTGATTTCCGACGCTTTGCCGGATGGGTTGGCCAAGATCGACGCCGAAGTGGCGGTCGCGGCCTGCAAGGAAAACGGAATACCGACGATCTGAGGCGACAGATGTACGAATTTTTCACGACGACCAATCTGGGGATTGCGCTGACGATCGTGGGGCAGGTGCTCCTGATCGTGGTGCCGCTTCTGGTCGCGCTGGCCTTCCTGCTCTACTACGACCGCAAGGTCTGGGCGGCGGTTCAGATGCGCCGCGGCCCGAACGTGGTGGGCGCTTTCGGCCTGCTGCAAAGCTTCGCGGACTTCCTGAAGTATGTGCTCAAGGAAATCGTGGTGCCGGCGGGGGCGGACAAGTTCGTCTTTTTCCTCGCCCCGATGCTGTCCTTCGTGCTGGCCATGGTGGCCTGGGCCGTGATCCCGTTCAACGACCGTTGGGTTCTGGCGGATGTGAACGTCGCGATCCTGTTCGTCTTCGCGGTCTCCTCGCTCGAGGTGTACGGCGTCATCATGGGCGGTTGGGCGTCGAACTCGAAATACCCGTTCCTGGGCTCGCTCCGGTCCGCCGCGCAGATGATTTCCTACGAGGTCTCGATCGGTCTCATCATCATCGGTGTCATCATCTCGACCGGCTCGATGAACTTCGGTGAGATCGTGCGCGCACAGGATGGGGCAGGGCTGTTCAGCTGGTACTGGTTGCCGCACTTCCCGATGGTGTTCCTGTTCCTGATCTCTGCGATGGCCGAAACCAACCGCCCGCCCTTCGACCTTCCCGAAGCGGAATCGGAACTGGTCGCGGGCTATCAGGTGGAATACTCGTCCACCCCGTTCCTGCTGTTCATGATCGGCGAATACGTGGCCATCGTCCTGATGTGCGCGCTCGTCACGCTCCTGTTCTTCGGGGGCTGGCTGTCGCCGATCGAGGCGCTGCCGGACGGGGCGCTGTGGTTCATCCTCAAGATGTTCTTCTTCTTCTCGATCTTCGCGATGGTGAAAGCGATCACCCCGCGCTACCGCTACGACCAGCTCATGCGCATCGGCTGGAAAGTGTTCCTTCCGATCTCGCTGGCCTGGGTCGTGATCGTGGCGTTCCTCGCCCAGTACGGCGTCGGCGGCAACTTCTGGGCCCGCTGGGACCGTGCCGACGAGACCGCGATGATCCAAACCATGACCGAGGGTGACATCGCGCTTGCCAGCGCCGTCACCTGGACAACCGACATGCCGCGTCAGGAGGCCAATCAATGAGCCAGATCGACTATACCCGCGCCGCGAAATATTTTCTGCTCGCCGACTGGATCAAAGGCTTCCAGCTGGGCATCAAGTATTTCTTCAAGCCGAAGGCCACGCTGAACTACCCGCACGAAAAGGGGCCGCTCAGCCCCCGTTTCCGCGGCGAACACGCACTGCGCCGTTATCCGAACGGCGAAGAGCGCTGCATCGCGTGCAAGCTGTGCGAGGCGATCTGCCCGGCGCAGGCCATCACCATCGACGCCGAACCGCGTGAGGACGGCTCGCGCCGCACCACGCGCTACGACATCGACATGACCAAGTGCATCTACTGCGGTTTCTGTCAGGAAGCCTGCCCGGTGGACGCCATCGTCGAAGGCCCGAACTTCGAGTTCGCGACCGAAACCCGTGAGGAGCTGTTTTACGACAAGCAGAAACTCCTCGACAACGGCGAGCGCTGGGAGGCCGAGATTGCGCGCAATCTCGAACTCGACGCGCCGTATCGGTAAGGGGGCAACGGTCGCATGGGCGCGATGACTGCAAACGTGTTCGGGGACGACGCCTCGATGGACTGGCTGGAGCGTTACCGCGCCTCCGGGGCCAGCGCCGTCGCGTCTGCGCTCGACACGGCGGCAGCTACGCCCGTGACCGATTATCTCGACGCGGATGCTGGCGGCGCGGCCCGTGCGGCGGCCGAAGTGGTTGCCGTGGCGCAGGGCGCGTTCCCGGCAGGCCTTTCGCAGGATCAACTCGACCAGCTCAACGCCCACGGCTCGGACGTGCGCGAGATGAAAGACATTACCACCCGCGCCACCTCGGCTCTGGATCGGCTGATCTCGGAGAATTCCGAGCTGCACGAGATGTGGATGGACAGCGACAGCCAGTCCGACTGGGTCGCGGCCATGAACGATCTGCGCGGGAGGCTGGGATGAGCGATTTCACCAAGACATACGCCCGGATGATGGAGCAGGGCACGGCGATGCTCAAAGCCTTCAATCCGATGCTCGAAGACTTCACGCCCGAAGGCTTCGACAAGCTCTGGCCGACCATGCCCCGCGACTGGATGGAAGCCATGTTCGGCAACTCGTTCAACCCGGACGGGCTGGACGCAAAGACCCGGCTGATGGTGCTTCTGGGTGGGCTGGTCGCCACCGGCGCGACGCAGGACAGCCAGATCAAATACACCGTGCGCCACCTGATGGAGGCGGGCGCGACGCAGAAAGAGATTGGGGAAGTCATCTACCAGATGTCCATGCTGGGCGGACTTCCCGCGATGAACCATGCGCTCGAACTGGCCCAAGAGGTCTATGACGCGCATCAAGACGAGGAGGGGGACGCATGACCGTCGCCGATTTCGCATTCTACGCCTTTGCGGTGACGACGCTCGTGGGCGGGCTGTTCACGGTGGTGGCCCGCAACCCGGTCCACTCGGTGCTCTGGCTCATCATGGCCTTCATCGGATCGGCGGGTCTGTTCGTGGTGCTGGGCGCCGAATTCATCGCGATGCTTCTGATGATCGTCTATGTCGGCGCCGTTGCGGTGCTGTTCCTCTTCGTGGTCATGATGCTCGACGTCGACTTTGCCGAGTTGAAGGCGGGGATGGCGAAATACATGCCCATCGCGCTTTTGATCGCGGTCGTTCTGCTTATGCAGATGGGCATGATCTTCGGCACATGGCAGTTCTCGGACGGGGCTGAAGCCGCCCGTGTCGCGGTGACGCCGGACATTGCCGAGGTCGAGAATACGGCAGGCCTCGGCATGCTGATCTACGACGACTACTTCCTGCTGTTCCAACTCTCCGGCCTCGTCCTCCTGGTCGCGATGATCGGGGCGATCACGCTCACCCTGCGCCACCGCAAGGACATCAAGCGTCAGGACGTGCTGGCGCAGATGTATCGCGACCCGGCCAAGGCGCTGGAACTGGTCGACGTGAAACCGGGGCAGGGTCTGTGATCCGCACCACGCTCATATCCTTCGCGCTGGCGCTCGCGCCGGTTGCGGCGGTGGCCGAGGCGCCGCCTCTGCCGTCCTGTTCGCAGGGCGGGTACGAATGGCACCTGAGCGGGACGATGGGCAGCAACCTGATCCACGCGATCCGCGTGGCGGGCTCCGGGGCCGAGACCGAGTATGTCGTGGCTTGTTCCGCCGGTCGCGCGGTCGAGGCGGTTCGGGTCGGGCCGGAATACGGCGTGCTCTACGGGCTGGCCGATGGCATGGCGAATTCGGCCGAAACCTATACGCTCGACGATCTCGCCAAGCTGACGCGGGAATCCGGTTGGCAGGCCAAGGTGGTCAACTTCGACAAGGGGGCCTGCGTCTGCGGGCTGCGGTTCTGATGATGAAGCCGATCCTCATCCTCGCCTGCATGGCCGCACCGCTGACGGCGCAGGCCGCGACCTGCACCGACGGGGGCGGGAGCTACTCCGCCGTCGAACGGCTGAGCGCCAATGTGGTCTACGCCGAACAGGGTGCGCGCGCGGTCATCGCCGTGTGCAGCATGAACATGGCGGTCGAAGCCACTGATCCGGGCGGGGCGGAGTATCCGGCCAAGGAGTTCGCCACCGGGCTGAACCCGAACCGGTCGGACTACGATCTGACGGAACTCGCCAGCCTGATGCGCAGCATGGGGCTCGAGGCCAGCACGACGCCGTTCAGCAGCAACGGCTGCGTCTGCGCGACGAAATGACGGTGGCGCCCATCGGGCGCGGCCAGGAACGAAGGCAAACGAAGGGCATAGGCCCAGAGGGACACATGGTTGGACTTGAACATTACCTTGGACTGGCGGGGGCACTCTTCGTCATCGGCATCTTCGGTCTTTTCCTGAACCGCAAGAACGTCATCATCCTGCTCATGTCGATCGAGCTGATGCTGCTGTCGGTCAACATCAACCTCGTCGCCTTTTCCTCGTTCCTCGGGGACATGGTGGGGCAGGTCTTCACGCTCTTCGTTCTCACGGTCGCGGCGGCTGAGGCCGCCATCGGCCTTGCGATCCTCGTCTCGTTCTTCCGTAACCGCGGCACCATCGCGGTCGAAGACGTCAACGTGATGAAAGGCTGACGCTCATGGTCACGATCATCCTCTTCGCGCCGCTCATCGGCGCACTCATCGCGGGCTTCGGCCATCGTCTGATCGGCGACAAGGGCGCTCAGGTGCTGACCACCGGCCTGCTGTTTCTCGCAGCCCTCCTGTCGTGGATCGTGTTCCTGACCCATGACCCGGCGAACACGCAGCATTATCAGATCCTGCGCTGGGTCGAGAGCGGGACGCTGTCGACCGACTGGTCGATCCGGCTCGACCGCCTGACCTCGATCATGCTAATCGTCGTCACCACGGTCTCGTCGCTCGTCCACCTCTATTCGATGGGCTACATGGCCCACGATCCGCAGTTCGAGGGCGAAAGCTACCGCCCCCGGTTCTTCGCCTATCTCAGCTTCTTCACCTTCGCGATGCTGATGCTGGTGACGTCGGACAACCTGCTCCAGATGTTCTTCGGATGGGAGGGCGTGGGCGTCGCCTCATACCTCCTGATCGGGTTCTACTACCGCAAGCCAAGCGCCAACGCCGCCGCGATCAAGGCCTTTGTGGTCAACCGCGTGGGCGACTTCGGCTTCGCGCTCGGCATCATGGGGCTGTTCTTCCTGACCGACAGCATCCGCTTCGACGAGGTGTTCGCCGCCGCGCCGGGCCTTGCCGACACCACTATCACCTTCCTGTGGACCGACTGGAACGCGGCCAACCTGATCGCCTTCCTGCTGTTCGTCGGTGCGATGGGGAAATCGGCGCAGCTGTTCCTTCACACATGGCTCCCGGACGCGATGGAAGGCCCGACCCCGGTGTCGGCGCTGATCCACGCCGCCACGATGGTGACGGCGGGCGTGTTCCTCGTCTGCCGCATGTCGCCGGTGATGGAATACGCGCCTGCCGCGACCAACTTCATCGTCTACATCGGGGCCTTTACCGCGTTCTTCGCGGCGACCGTGGGTCTGGTGCAGAACGACATCAAACGCGTGATCGCCTATTCGACCTGTTCGCAGCTCGGCTATATGTTCGTGGCCGCGGGCGTCGGCGCTTATCCGGTGGCCATGTTCCACCTGCTGACCCACGCTTTCTTCAAGGCGATGCTGTTCCTTGGCGCGGGTTCGGTCATCCACGGGATGCATCACGAACAGGACATGCGGAACTACGGCGGGCTGCGTAAGAAACTGCCGCTGACCTTCTGGGCCATGCTGATCGGCACGCTCGCCATCACCGGCGTCGGCATTCCGCTGACCGCCATCGGGTTCGCGGGCTTCCTGTCGAAAGACGCGATCATCGAAGTGGCGTTCGCGGGCACCAACGGCGGTATCGCGTTCTGGCTTCTGGTCATCGCGGCGCTGTTCACCAGCTTCTACTCGTGGCGGCTCATGTTCCTGACGTTCTGGGGCAAGCCGCGCGGTGACAAGCACACCCACGACCACGCGCACGAAAGCCCGGCGGTCATGACGATCCCGCTCGGCGTGCTCGCCATCGGCGCGGTGTTCTCGGGCATGGTGTTCTACAACTCGTTCTTCTACGACCACAGCCGCATGAACGCCTTCTTCGGCCTGCCGGAGCATCACGCCGAAGCGTCGGAACACGGCGAAGAGGCCGCAACCGGCGACCACGGCGAAGAGGCCGCGACCGAAGAGGCGATGACCGAAGAGGCCGCACCGGCCGAAGAGCACGGCGAAGAGGCCACGGATCACGCGATGGCCGACAGCCACGCCGCGCCGCAGGGGGCCGTCTATTTCGGCCCCGAAAACACCGTGATCGACGACGCGCACCATGTGCCGACCTGGGTGAAAATCTCGCCCTTCATCGCGATGCTGATCGGTCTGGCGACGGCGTACATCTTCTACATCGTGAACCCGACGCTGCCGAAGCGACTGGCCGCGAACCAGCCGCAGCTTTACCAGTTCCTGCTGAACAAGTGGTATTTCGACGAGATCTACGACTTCCTGTTCGTCCGGCCCGCCAAATCCGTCGGTCGTTTCCTGTGGAAGCGTGGTGACGGCGGGACCATCGACGGGGCGATCAACGGGCTGTCGATGGGGATCATTCCCTTCTTCACCCGGCTCGCGGGCCGCTGGCAGTCGGGCTACCTCTTCACCTACGCCTTCGCGATGGTGCTCGGCATCGTCGCCTTCGTGACCCTCATGACGCTGACCGGCGGTGCGAACTGATGAACAACCTGCTTTCGATCATTACCTTCCTGCCGATGGTGGCAGCCCTCATCCTCGCGCTGTTCCTGCGCGGTGACGATCCGGCGGCCCAACGCAATGCGAAATGGCTGGCACTTGCCGCGACCACGGCGACCTTCCTGATCTCGCTCGGCGTGCTCTTCGGCTTCGACCCTTCGGACACGGGCTTTCAGTTCGTGGAAGAGGCCGACTGGCTGATGGGTCTACAATACAAGATGGGTGTCGACGGGATCAGCGTTCTCTTCGTCATGCTGACCACCTTCCTCATGCCGCTCACCATCGCGGCCTGTTGGAACGTGACGACGCGGGTGAAGGAATACATGATCGCCTTCCTCGTGCTGGAAACGCTCATGCTGGGCGTGTTCATGGCGCTGGACCTCGTGCTCTTTTACCTGTTCTTCGAGGCTGGCCTGATCCCGATGTTCCTCATCATCGGCATCTGGGGCGGCAAGAACCGGATTTACGCCGCGTTCAAGTTCTTCCTCTACACCTTCCTCGGCTCGGTCCTGATGCTGGTCGCGATGGTCTATATGTTCATGGAAGCAGGGACGACCGACATCCCGACGCTGCTGAACCACGCCTTCGACTCGACCACCATGCGGGTGCTCGGGATCACGGTGACGGGCGGGGCGCAGACGCTTCTGTTCATCGCCTTCTTCGCGAGCTTCGCGGTGAAGATGCCGATGTGGCCGGTGCACACGTGGCTGCCGGACGCACACGTGCAGGCACCGACCGCAGGCTCGGTCGTGCTGGCCGCGATCCTGCTCAAGATGGGCGGCTACGGCTTCCTGCGGTTCAGCCTGCCGATGTTCCCGGTCGGGTCCGACGTGATGGCGAATTTCGTTCTGTGGCTGTCGGCCATCGCGATCGTCTACACCTCGCTCGTGGCACTGGTGCAGGAGGACATGAAAAAGCTCATCGCCTATTCGTCCGTCGCGCACATGGGCTACGTGACCGCCGGTATCTTTGCGGCGAACCAGCAGGGCCTCGACGGGGCGATCTTCCAGATGATTTCGCACGGCTTTATCTCCGGCGCGCTGTTCCTCTGTGTGGGCGTGATCTACGACCGGATGCACACGCGTGAGATCGACGCTTACGGTGGCCTCGTGAACCGGATGCCCGCCTACGCGCTGGTCTTCATGTTCTTCACGATGGCGAACGTGGGTCTGCCGGGCACTTCGGGCTTCATCGGCGAATTCCTGACGCTCGTGGGCATGTTCCAGGCCAACACCTGGGTCGCCGCCGTGGCCACCACCGGGGTCATCCTGTCGGCGGCCTATGCCCTGTGGCTTTATCGCCGGGTCGTCATGGGCGATCTCATCAAAGAGAGCCTGAAGGCGATCACCGACATGACGCGCCGTGAGAAATGGATCTTCGCGCCGCTCGTCGCGATGACCCTACTGCTTGGCGTTTACCCGAGCCTCGTCACCGACATCATCGGCCCCTCGGTCGAGAACCTTCTGACGCAATACCACGCGGCGCTGCCCGATACCGGCGCGGCGACCGAAGTGGCCCAAGCGGCCGCGCATTGAGGATTTGAGAGTATGGCAACCGATCTTCAAACCATCCTGCCCGAACTGATCCTCGCGGTGTACGCGATGCTGGCACTCGTCGGCGCGGTCTATACCGGGAAGGACAACCTCACCGGCCCGATCACATGGATCACGGCGGGGCTCATGGCGGTGCTCGCGATCTGGATCGCGACCTCGAACGCGGCCCCGATGGGGTCCTTTGGCGGCATGTTCCTGTCCGACGCCTATGCGCGCTTCGCCAAGGTGGCGATCCTCATCTCGGCGGCGGCTGTGCTGCTTGCCGGGCAGGAGGCCGTGGCGCGCCGGGGGCTGGGTCGTTTCGAGTATCCGCTGCTCATCGCGCTGGCCACGGTCGGCATGATGATGATGGTCTCGGCAGGCGACCTGATGCTGCTCTATCTGGGGCTCGAACTGCAATCGCTCGCGCTTTACGTGGTCGCCGCGATGAACCGCGACAGCGTCAAGTCGACGGAAGCGGGCATGAAGTATTTCGTGCTGGGCGCGCTGTCCTCGGGCCTGCTGCTCTATGGGGCTTCGCTGACCTACGGCTACGCCGGCACGACGCTGTTCTCGGGCATCATCGGGGCGGCGACGGATGGAGAGATCAGCCTTGGTCTGCTGATCGGTCTGGTGTTCGTCTCGGCCGGTCTTGCGTTCAAAATCTCGGCGGTGCCGTTCCATATGTGGACGCCGGACGTCTACGAAGGCGCGCCCACGCCGGTCACCGCCTTTTTCGCGACCGCGCCGAAGCTGGCTGCGATGGGTCTCTTCGCCCGCGTGCTCTTCGATGCCTTCGGCGGTGCCGTGGGCGACTGGCAGCAGATCATCGCGCTCATGGCGATCCTGTCGATGGCGCTGGGGGCGATTGCCGCGATCGGTCAGACCAACATCAAGCGCCTGATGGCCTATTCGTCGATCTCGCACATGGGCTTTGCGCTCATGGGCCTGTCGGCGGGCACCGCGCTCGGCGTGCAGGCGATGCTCGTCTACATGGCGATCTACCTGACCATGAACGTCGGCACCTTCGCCTTCATCATGTCGATGGAGCGCGACGGAAAGCCCGTGACCGAAATCGCGTCGCTGAACCAGTTCGCCAAGGGCGAGCCGCTCAAGGCGCTGGCGATGCTGATGCTTCTGTTCTCGCTTGCAGGCGTGCCGCCCTTCGTCGGGTTCTTCGGCAAGCTCTACGTGCTGCAGGCTGCTGTGGACGGGGGCCTGACGTGGCTCGCCATCGGCGGTGTGATCGCCTCGGTCATCTCGGCCTTCTACTATCTGCGCATCGTCTACTACATGTACTTCGGCCAGACCGAAGGCCATGCCGAGGCACCGATGTCGCCCGCCGCCTGGGTGGCGCTGATGGGCACCGCCGCGATCATGATCCTCGGGGTCATCAACCTGTTCGGCATCGAAACGGCAGCCGCCGCCGCGGCGCAGGCGCTGGTCAACTGACCCGGCCCGGCCTGAACGCAATGTCCGGGGCCTGTGGGTGAACGACCCGCAGGCCCCGTCCTTATCCGGAGAGCGAAGTGTGAGCGGAGACTGGCCCCACGGCTACGGCTACCTGCCCTTGGGCGAGGTGACCTCGACACTGGACGAGGCGCGCACCCGTCTGGGCGAGATGTCCGGCCCGACGTGGATCACCGCCACCCACCAGACCGCCGCGCGCGGACGGCGGGGGCGGGCATGGTCGATGCCCAAGGGCAACTTTGCCGGGACGCTGGTGCTGCCGAACCTCACCGAACCCGAGGCTGCGGCGCTGCGGTCCTTTATCATGGCGCTCGCGCTGGACGAGGCGCTGACGACCCTCACCGGGCGGCCAGAGGCCTTTGCGCTCAAATGGCCCAACGACGTGCTTCTGAACGGCGGAAAGCTTGCTGGTATTCTGCTCGAAAGCCTGACCGACCGGGGCCGGTTCATCGGTCTCGCCATCGGGATCGGCGTGAACCTTGCCGCCGCACCCGATCCGGGGGCGCTCGAGCCGGGGGCCTTGGCGCCCGTGTCGCTTATGGGTGAAACCGGCCATGCCGTGACACCCGCCGATTTCCTCGAAACGCTCGCCCCTGCCTATGCCCGGTGGGAGGCGCAGTTCCGGCAATACGGGTTCGCCCCGATCCGCACCGCGTGGCTCGCCCGTGCCGCCCGTCTTGGCGAAGAGGTGACCGCCCGCTTGCCCACCGAAGAGTTCACCGGCACATTCCGCACGGTGGACGCGGCAGGCCATCTTGTCTTATCCACGCCCAAGGGCGAACGCGCCATCGCGGCGGGGGACGTGTTTTTCTGACAGCCGGGAGGGGGCCATGCTGCTCACCATCGATTGTGGCAATACCAATACCGTTTTCACCCTGTGGGACGGGGAAGAGGTGCTGTGCACCCTGCGTACCTCGACCGCCCATCAACGCACGGCGGATGCCTATTGGGTCTGGTTCTCGACACTGGTGAAGCACTATGGGATCGAGCCCATGGTCGAGGGTGTCATCATCTCGTCCACCGTGCCGCGCGTCGTGTTCAACCTGCGCGTCTTTACGGATCGGTTCTTCAACCTGCGCCCGCTCGTGGTCGGGCGGCCCGATTGCCTGCTGCCCGTGGATGTGCGCGTCGACGCGGGCACGCAGGTCGGCCCCGACCGTCTGGTGAACACGGTCGCGGGTTACAACCAGTTCGGCGGCGATCTCATCATCGTGGATTTCGGCACCGCGACGACCTTTGACGTGGCTGATAGTGACGGGGCCTATATCGGCGGGGTCATCGCGCCGGGCGTGAACCTGTCGCTCGAAGCCCTGCACATGGCGGCCGCCGCGCTGCCCCACGTCGACATCACGCACCCGGACCGGGTGATCGGCACCAATACGGTGGCCTGTATGCAATCGGGGATCTTCTGGGGCTACGTGGGTCTGATCAAAGAGATTTCCGGTAGGATCATGGAAGAGCACGGACGCGACATGAAGGTGATCGGAACCGGGGGCCTTGCGCCTCTGTTTCAGTCGCATGCGCCGGTGTTCGATCGTTTCGAAGACAACCTGACCATGCACGGTCTCAAGGTGATCTACGAGCACAACAAAGAATTGGGTAACCTATGAGCAAGAACCGTTTGATCTACCTGCCCCTCGGGGGCGCGGGTGAGATCGGGATGAACGCCTATGTCTACGGCTACGGGCCCGCGGGCAAGGAACGTCTGATCCTCGTCGATCTGGGCGTCACCTTCCCGGATATGGAGACGACACCGGGCGTCGACCTGATCATGGCCGACGTGTCGTGGCTGGTGGAAAACCGCGACCGGCTGGAGGCGATCTTCATCACCCATGCGCATGAGGATCACGTGGGCGCCGTGGGGCGGCTGTGGTCGGAACTGCGCGTGCCGGTCTATGCCCGCGCCTTCACCGCGCATCATGCGCGGCGCAAGATGGAAGAGGCGGGGCAGGACCCGGACGAGGTCATCACGGCGAGCGCCTATCCCGAAACCATCGAGGTCGGGCCGTTCAAGGTGGCCTTCGTGCCGATCAGCCACTCGATCCCCGAAAGCGCCGGGCTGGTGATCGACACGCCAGCGGGCCGGATCGCGCATTCGGGCGACTTCAAAATCGATCTCGAGCCGGGCCTGGGCGAGGCGTTCGACGAGGCGCTGTGGCGCGAGGCGACGGGCGGCCGCGTGCGCGCCTTCATGTGCGACTCGACCAACGTGTTCTCGACCAAACCGGGCCGCTCCGAGGTCGAGCTTGGCCCCGAGATCACCAAACTGGTGGCCGACGCGCCGCATATGGTGGTGGCCACGACATTTGCCTCGAACGTGGCGCGGGTGAAGACGCTCGCGATGGCCGGGAAGGCCGCCGGACGCTCCGTCTGCCTGCTGGGCCGGGCCATGCGCCGGATGATCGAAGCGGCGGTCGAGACCGGCGTGCTTGCCGATTTCCCCGCGACCGTGACGCCCGAGGATGCGCGCGACATTCCGCGTGAGAACCTGATGCTGATCGTGACCGGCTCGCAGGGCGAACGGCGCGCGGCCACCGCGCAGCTGTCGCGCGGCAAGTATCTGGGGCTCGAGATGAAAGAGGGCGACACGTTCCTGTTTTCCTCCAAGACCATCCCCGGCAACGAACGCGGCGTGATCCGCATTCTGAACGCGTTTTCCGAGATGGGCGTGGACATCGTCTCGGACGACGACCGCTACCACGTCTCGGGCCACGCAAACCGCCCCGATCTGGAGCGGATGCACCGGATCGTCGGCGCCGAAACGGTGGTGCCGATGCACGGCGAGCACCGGCACCTGCGCGAACATGCGAAGCTCGCGAAAGCGAACGGGTTTCAGTCCATCGTGGCGGTGAACGGCGCGATGGTGGACCTCACCGGGGCGACCCCGCATGTGGTCGAGCATATCGAGGCGGACCGCGTCTATCTCGACGGTAAGGTCCTGATCGGGGCGCTCGACGGGATCGTGCGCGACCGTATCCGGATGGCGCTGAACGGCCATGTGATCGTGAACGCGATCATCGAGGACGACGCGGCGGTCGGCGATCCGTGGGTGGAACTCATGGGCCTGCCGGAAGTGGGCGACAGCCGCGCGCCGCTGGTCGATGTGCTGGAAGAGGATCTGGGTCAGTTTCTGGGGCGTGCCAGCCGCAAGACGCTGGCCGACGACGACAAGCTCGAGGAAGAGCTGCGCCGGATCGTGCGCAAGGTAACGCAGGACGAGCTTGGCAAGAAGGCCGAGGTCACGGTCGTCGTCTCGCGTCTGGAAGAGTAGCGACACGGTGCGGGGCCAAGGCCCCGCGCAGGGTTTGCGCCGCCCCGCCTTTGGCGGGTCGTCGCAGTAGGGGGCCAGCCCCCTTGGCCTCATTTGCGGGCAAATGAGGCCCACCCCCGAGGTTTCCCGAAACAGAGAAGAGGGGGTTAGCGCGCGGCGCAGACGGTGACGCGTTTGCCAGTCCAGCAACCGCCGCTGCCCATGGTCAGGTCGTCGCCGAGATAGCCCTGCGCATGGGTGGCGCCGGGTGTGCCGTTCCAGTGCGCCTGCGCCGTGCCGTCGCCCGCCGGGCTGACTTCGGCGAAATAGTCGCCGAGATAGCCGTCGCGGTCGGTGTTGATCCAGAACCGCCCGGTGCCGTCCTTTTCCATCCAGATCGGGCAGGAGCCGCCGCGCATGTCGACATAGGTCGTGCCGTCGACCACCAGTTTGCAGCTGCCTTTGATGACATAGGGATCGGCTGTGGTGGTCAGGGGCGCGAGGGCGAGGCTGGTGGCAAGGAGCGAGGCGAAAAGGCGGGTGAGGATCATGACGTGGTCCGGGAAAATGCGTGAACGATAACCGGACTATACGCGCGGGCCGCGCCGAGGCGAGCGGTTTCGCTCAGGCGGCGGCTTCCAATGCGCCGACGGTTTCGCGCAGGCGGTTCGTCAGCGGTCCGGGGCGCAGGTCAGACAGCCGGTCGGCGAGTTGGCGGTAATACCAGAGCGTGCCGTCGCGTTTGGCCGTAAAACGCGCGAAGACGTCGGGGCCATGAACGCGCAGGTCGTGGAGGATGGTCGTCGCGTTGTGCAGCTTGTCGCAGGTGGTGACGAGCAGGGCATCCTCGCCCTTGGTCGCGAGCGAGGCGAGGTAGCGGTCTTTGCGCCACTGCCAGTCTTCCTTGTCCTGCTGGATCGAATCCGAACAGGCGAGGACGATGTCGGCCACGCGGTTGCCAAAGGTGGCGCGGATCATATCGGCGGTGTCCTGACCGCCCTGATCCTCGACCGCGTCGTGGAGGAGGCCCGCGATGGCCTGATCCTCGTCACCGCCGTATTCGATGACGAGGGCCGAGACCGCCATCAGGTGGGAGATATAGGGAATGTCCGAGCCCTTGCGGGTCTGCGTGCGGTGCAGACGCGCGGCGAGGCTCAGAGCGTTTTCAAAACGATCTGTCAGCATGGGTTTTCCGTCGATGTTGGGAAGTGAGCGTTGCGCTCACCTTCAACATGGGGCGGAGAGGCGCGGGGGTCAACCCCCGCGTGTCACGACCGGCGTTCTTCGAAGCTCTTGGCGATGAAGTCGGGCAGATGGTCGCCCATGCCAACGGGCGCGTCGTCCCGGCGGCCGCCCCGGCCCGATTGCTTGCCGCGATTACGACCTTCGGAGCGCGGCTCCGAGCGGTTTTCGGTGCGCGGTTTCGGGGCGTCTTCGGCCTTGGCCGGTTTTTCTTCGCGCGGGGCGTTTGCGGTCGACTTTGCGCGCGCAGGCTTTTTCTCGGGCGTCGGTGCCTCTTCCGCCGGCGCGTCGCCCAGCGGGTTCTCGATGCGCGGGATTTCCTTTTCGATCAGGCGCTCCACCGCGTCGAGGTTCTTCTCGTCGCGCGGTTCGCAGATCATCACGGCCTTGCCTTTGCGCCCGGCGCGGCCCGTGCGGCCGATCCGGTGGACATAGTCCTCGGCATGGCCCGGCACGTCGAAGTTGAACACATGGCTCACCGCCGGGACATCGAGCCCGCGGGCGGCCACATCGGAGGCGACGAGGAAGCGCAGCGTGCCATCGCGGAAGCCCTGCAGGGTTTCCATGCGCTTGGACTGGTCGAGGTCGCCGTGGATCGGGGCCGCGTCATAGCCGTATTTCTTGAGGCTCTTGGCCACCACGTCCACGTCCATCTTGCGGTTGCAGAAGATGATGGCGTTGGTGCAGGCGTCGCCTTCGCGGTCGATCAGCGCGCGCAGAAGCTTGCGCTTTTCGGTGGCGGCACGATCCCGGCGCGAGCCCCGGAACTTACAGACTTCCTGAGCGATGTTTTCGCCGGTCGTGGCCTGACGCGCCACTTCGATGCGGGCCGGGTTCGACAGGAAGGTGTTGGTGATGCGCTCGATCTCGGAGGCCATGGTGGCCGAGAAAAACAGCGTCTGACGGGTGAAGGGCACGAGGCCGAAGATGCGCTCGATATCGGGGATAAAGCCCATGTCGAGCATCCGGTCGGCTTCGTCCACCACCATGACCTGCACCCCGGTGAGGAGCAGTTTGCCACGCTCGAAATGGTCGAGCAGACGGCCGGGGGTGGCGATCAGCACGTCGACGCCCCGGTCGATCAACTGGTCCTGTTCCTTGAACGACACGCCCCCTATCAGAAGCGCTTTGGTCAGCTTCACGTGCTTGGCGTAGACGTCGAAGTTCTCGGCCACCTGCGCGGCGAGTTCGCGCGTCGGGCAGAGCACCAGCGAGCGTGGCATCCGGGCACGGGCGCGGCCACGGGCCAGCATCGAAATCATCGGCAGCGTGAAGCTGGCGGTCTTGCCTGTCCCGGTCTGGGCGATACCCAGAACGTCGCGGCCTTCGAGCGCGGGCGGGATCGCACCGGCCTGAATGGGGGTGGGGCTCTCATAGCCCGCCTCTTCGACGGCTTTGAGGACCTTCGGGCTTAGGTTCAGATCGGAGAATTTTGTCAAAGACGGGTCCTTTGCGTGAGGGTTGCGGCTTTCCGGCCGCTTCTCTCCGCGCGGCCCGCCCGACCGGATTGTCAGGCATCCTTTGGGCGGTTCTCTACGCTGCTCTGCCGCAAAGGTCAAGAAACGTGGGCGCGGAACAGCTATGCATCGGGATACGTTGGGTCGGACCACTCAAAACGAAGGGAGACCAGTCATGATCAAGAAACACGGTTCGGCAGAATGGAGCGGCGGGCTCAAGGACGGCACCGGCTCGGTATCGACGCAAAGCGGCGTTCTCGATGCGGTGCAGTATGGTTTCAACAAGCGGTTCGCGGATGAGCCGGGCACCAACCCCGAGGAACTGATCGGGGCGGCGCATGCGGCCTGTTTTTCGATGGCCCTGTCCAACATTCTGGGCGACAGCGATATCGTGCCCGAGAAGATCGAAACCAAGTCGACCATTCACCTCGATATGTCCGACGGCCCGAAGGTCGTGAAGGCGCATCTGGACGTCAAGATCAAGGCGCCGGGCGACAAGGACAAGGTGATGGAAGCGGCCAAGGCGGCCGAGAAGGGCTGCCCGATCAGTCAGCTTCTGAACTGCGAAATCACGATGGACGCCGAGATCCTCTGATCCGGCGCCTTACAGGTCGGCGATCTTTGCCCCGCGCAGGATCGCCGCCTGCCACGTTTCGGGATCGTCGATCAGTTCGAGCGCGCCGATCACCGAAATCCGCTGGCCTTCTTCGATCAGAACGTCTTCGTCCAGTTGGATCTGCAGCGATGCGCCGTGGTCCGGCTGGCCGCAGAACGGGCAGTCGCCCATGTCGGACACCAACAGCAGATCACGCCCCGCCACACCGGGATACATCGGCACGGCATAGCCCGTGATGCGGAACTCCTGCGCGCCGTTCCGGATCGCTTCGGGATAGGTCTTTTTGACCGTGTAGCTCGTCTCGGAAATGATCTCGTCCACTTCGATGCCTGCGAGCAGCGCCCACGGGTCGTCATTGGCCCAAAGCGGCGTGGTCGGAACGGCGAAAGCGGCGATGGCGAAGAGGGAGGTGGAGCGCATGGGAGCCTCGGAAAGATGAGTGTTGGACGCACTTTATGAAGGGGACGGCGCGGGGCAAAGGCGAAAATCCGGGGCGGCAGGTTTCCGCCGGGTCAGGTGAGGCCCTCGGAGGAGGGCAGTTCGTCCTCTTCGAGCGCCGTGGACGGGGCCGCCACCGCCGCGATCCGCGCCTTGAGCATCGCAGGCCCGCCGCCTTCGGCCCAGAGCATGGCGAGGGCGAGCCGAAACCGCGGGGCCGCTTTTGCGCGCGCGTCGATCTCGGTCAACAGATCGGTGCCGTGGCTGTCGATCAGTTCCTGCAACGGGCCGGCGGCGATGATCTCAAGATCCTCCACCTCGTCACAGGCCGCCATCGCGGCGCACAGCGCGTCGAGCGCCGTGGCCGGGCGGCGCTGAATCAACCCGTCCAGCAGAAGGTCGGTCCAGTAATCCGGGTGCGCCTCGAACGCCTCGGTCTCGTATGTGCCGCGCAGGAAATCCAGAAACCGGTCGGCGAACCGCGCAAGCGGCAGGTCGCCTTCGGGCAAGCTGTCTTCGGTGACGTTGAGCGTGTCGGCGACGAAGGTGCGGTCGATTGAGGTCATGGTCCGGCTCTACGTGATATGGCCGGAGAAGGCGAGCGTTCCCTCGGCGGTGCTTGTTGGGTAACGTCGATCTCATTCAGGAGGTTTCATGGCCGAGGATATTGAGGTCAGGCGTCTGGGGTCGGTGGATTTCGACACGATCCTTGCGAGCGATGCGTTCGATCACGCGGCGGACGAGGATCAGACGCGCGCGTTTCTCGATAGTCCCGACACGGTCATCATCGGCGCGCTCGAAAGCGGGGCGATGATCGGTTTCGCCAGCGCCACGATCCTGCGGCATCCCGACAAGCTGCCGATGCTTTTCGTGAACGAGGTCGGCGTGAACGAGCCGTGGCAGAACCAAGGGATCGGCGCGCGGCTGATGACCGCGCTTATCGACTGGGCGCGGGCGCGGGGGTGTGAGGGTATCTGGCTCGCCACCGAAGAAGACAACGCCCCGGCGCGCGCGCTCTACCGAAAGCTGGACGCACGCGAAACCACGGGGGTGGTCGTGTTCGACTGGGACGGGGCGCTCGACCGCTAAGCGTCGGTGACGCTGGGGTGCAGGTGCGGCAGGTAGCCGCCCGCCAGCGCCGCGACTGAGGGGGCGGGGGTCAGCACCGTGACGCTACCGTCCGGGCGCGGTTCGGTGTCAGTGTAACCTTCCGCCGTGAACCGCCGGATGAACCCGCCATGCACCAGCCACGGCGCGCCATCATGCCGGACAAAGACCCAATCGGGCAGGGTGCGCGCCTCGACCTCATGGGTGATCTGCTGACGCGCGCGCGTCACGCGGGCACGGTGCAAGGCCCGGTCGATCTCACGCGCGCCGCCAATCCCGATGGCCGCCGTATAAGAGCGATAGGCATTGCGCCGACAATAGCCGCAGGGCCGATGCCCGGCGGCCAGCGCCACCGCTTCGTCGAGGAAAAACAGCGGGGTCCAGGCGCTCTCAGGCTGCGGGCCATGATACCGCCCGCGCGGATGGTCGAGCGTGCAACAGATCCACGCCTGATGCGTCCAGCGCCGCGTGCCGAGCCGCCCCGTGCCGTCGAACCGCAAGATGCCGCGATTGCCCGTCAGCGTGCCCCGCGCCGGGTCCACAACGATCTCACCCGTCGGCATTACGCGGTTCTGGAGCGGCACGGTCCCACCTTCTTCGGTTTCTCGATATCCCGGGGGGCTAGAGGGCAGCGCCCCCCAGCGTGGCGCGGGGAGTTACTCCCCGTGCAACTCTTTCGTCGCCGACAGTTTCAGCTCGGGATAATCCCGCTCGACCCGGTCGATGTCCCACTGCAGACGGGTCAGGAACACCGGGTCGGCGTCGTTGTCGTAACCGATGTGCTGCTTGTTCGCTTCGATCAGCTTGTCCTGCGCCGCTTTCGGTCCTGCAAACCAGCGGGCGGATTTGAACTGTGACGGTTCGAACCGGACGGGGATGCCGTATTCCATCTCAATCCGGCTCGCGAGCACTTCGAACTGCAATTGCCCGACGACACCGACGATGAAGCCCGAGCCGATCATCGGTTTGAACACCTTGGCCGCGCCTTCCTCGGCGAATTGCATCAGCGCCTTTTCGAGGTGCTTGGCCTTCATCGGGTCGGTGGCGCGCACGCTTTGCAGAAGCTCGGGCGCGAAGGACGGAATGCCGGTCACGCGCAGCGCCTCGCCCTCGGTCAGCGTGTCGCCGATGCGCAGTTGCCCGTGGTTCGGGATGCCGATGATGTCGCCCGCCCAGGCCTCTTCCGCCAACTCGCGGTCACTGGCCAGAAACATCACCGGGTTCGAAATCGCCATCGGTTTCTTCGAGCGCACATGCATCAGCTTCATGCCGCGTTTGAAATGGCCCGAGGCCATGCGCACGAAGGCCACGCGGTCGCGGTGCTTGGCGTCCATGTTCGCCTGCACCTTGAAAACAAAGCCCGCGACCTTGTCCTCTTCGGGGGCGATCTGGCGCGGCTCGGCCGATTGCGGCTGCGGCTCGGGGCCGTATTCCGCGATACCGTCCATCAGTTCCTTGACCCCGAACGAGTTGATGGCGGAGCCGAACCAGATCGGGGTCATCTGACCCGCCATGACCTCATCCGGGTCCATCGCGGGCAGAAGCTCGCGCGCCATCTCGATCTCTTCCTGCAGCTTTTCCAGCAGGTGGGCCGGGACGTGTTCGGCGAGCTTCGGGTCGTCCAGCCCGTCGATCTTGATCGTCTCGGCGACCTTGTTGCGGTCGGCCCGGTCCATCAGCTCCAGCCGGTTGTGCAACATGTCGTAGCAGCCAAGGAAATCGCGACCGACGCCGATGGGCCACGAAGCGGGCGTCACGTGGATCGCCAGCATTTCCTGAATTTCGTCGATGATCTCGAACGTGTCGCGGCTTTCGCGGTCCATCTTGTTACAGAAGGTCAGGATCGGCAGGTCGCGCATCCGGCAGACCTCGAACAGCTTCTGGGTCTGGCTTTCCACGCCCTTCGCGCCGTCGATCACCATGATCGCCGCGTCCACCGCCGTCAGCGTGCGGTAGGTGTCCTCGGAAAAGTCCGAGTGGCCGGGGGTGTCGACGAGGTTGAAGCGGAACTTGCCGAAGTCGAACGACATCGCCGAGGCCGAAACCGAAATGCCCCGATCCTTTTCCATTTGCATGAAGTCCGACCGCGTGCGCCGCGCTTCGCCCTTGGCGCGCACCTGACCGGCCATCTGGATCGCGCCGCCGTAGAGAAGAAACTTCTCGGTCAGCGTCGTCTTGCCCGCATCGGGGTGCGAGATGATGGCGAAGGTGCGCCGCCGGGCAATCTCGGCGGGCAGTTTCGGGCGGTTGGGTGTGGCGGCGTCCAGCATGGGGCGGGATATATCCTTGGCCTCGGGCGCAAACAATGGGGGTTCGCGTGCCGGAGGTCGTGAACCGTTTGGTGCGAATTTTGTACTGATTGTTTCAAATGTCGCACCAATTCCCAATTTCAGACAGATTCCCCCACTAGTTCGTACACAACGGACGCGGAAAGGACCGTCCGGGCAAATGGGCAAGAAAAGGGGCAGTCATGAAACGGATTATCCGAGCGGGGGCAATGCTGACCGTCATCGCAGGTCTGTCGGCCTGCGCGGCGGCCGAGCAGGCGCTGGAGCTTTATGACCGGGCGACCGAGTTCAACCGGATCGAGGACCTGAACGACTCGCTGGGCGCAAGTTCGGCAGCACAGGTCGCGGCCCTGTCGGGCACGGCGATCTATACGGGGCAGACCGGGTTCGGCGGCACGATCGACGACACGAATAACGTGGTCATAAGTGCGCCCATGACGCTGACCGCCAATTTCGACGCTTTGACGGTGAATGGCGAGATCACCGACATGATGGTGAGCGAGCTGACCGACAAAGAGATCGCCGACCTCAAGGCAGGCAAAGCCCGGATCAGCACGATCTTGCGGTCGGGCAAAGAGGGGACAGGGACGATCGAACTCGCGGGTCGGATCGGCGGCGAAACGATCACGGCAGCGATCTCTGGGTCGGTGACTGCGAATGGCAACACCTTCACCGTGTCCGGCGATGTCGCGGGCACTTTCCGCGGTGCGCGCGCGCAGGGCGTAGCGCTGGACGAGACCGACAGTTTCGAGGTGACGCGCAATGGCACCGCCCTTGACCGGTCGATCTTTCAGGCCGAGCTCGAAGCCGAATGAGGCGGGGAACGCGGGGCAGGCTCAAGCGTTTCGGTCCTGAAGGAGACCGACATGACCCGCGATCACGGACCCAGCATCAAGGACGACGAGACCTATCAGGCCCTGCGAGACGACGGCGCGAGCAAGGAAAAGGCCGCGCGCATCGCGAATGCCAAGGCGAACAAGGACATGCATCCGTCGAAAAAGGGCGGCAAGGCACCGCCCTATGAGGACTGGACCAAGGACGATCTGTACGAGCGCGCCCGCGAGATCGGGATCGACGGTCGCTCGGACATGACCAAGGCCGAACTGATCGACGCGCTGCGAAATCGCTGACCGCGGGACCGCGCCTGTTAACAATCTAATTGCAACGATCCCCTAAAAACCGGCCTGTGACGTCGAAAGACATTGACCCCACCTGCTGGTTGTCTGAGCCTTTCGCCAGACAATCCTAGGAGGCCATAATGACCATTCTTCGCACCACCCTGCTCGTGACCGGGGCGGCCTTTGCGCTGTCCGGCTGCGGCGCGCTGAGCCTGATTTCCAAGGCGCAGGAGTTCGACGCACTGAGTGCCGAGGTGAACGCACTGTCCACGACCCCGACCGCGAACATGCCGACCAACAGCTCGGCACGCTACACCGGTAACGCCCAGATCGCTGCGGATTATGGCACCAACAGCAACGTCGGGTTCATTGGCGATTCCGATTTGACCGCCAACTTCACGTCGACCGGTGGCACCATCGTCGGCACGCTGAACAACTTCTCGGGGCTGGAGCTCAACGCGTCGCAGCGCGCTCAGTTCGAAAACGGCGAGCTGCCGGACAATATCCTGACCTCGGCGAAACGGGCGGACGGCTCGATTGCGATCGACGGCAGCTTCTTTGGCCCGGCGATTGCGGCCAGCGCCAATGGCGAGCTTGAGATGGGCGGCAGCACTTATGCGGTTTCCGGCCTCGTCGAAGGTGAATTCCGGGGCAACAACGCCGAAGCTGTGCGCATGACCGAAAGCACCGGTTTCACCATGCGCCAGGACGGCGTTGCGCCGACCTCGGGCACGACGACCGAGATTCTCGGCAAGCAATAAGCTTTTCCATTCGGACAAGTCATGACGGGCGGCACCTTTGCGGGTGTCGCCCTTTTGATTGTCTCAGTTCGCTGAGATCCGGCGCAGAACCTCGACCGCGTCGCCACGGCGCAGGAGGTCCTTTTCTCGCAGTTCGAACGCATCGCGTGCGGCCTCTTTCGGGGGACGCGCCGCCAGACGTTCGGCCACGGCATCGGGCAGGGTGGTGCGCGTCGCGGTGTCGACGAACAGGCTCTCCGACGCGATCCCTTCGGCATAGATGATTTCATGCTGGTCGAAGAGGACCTGCACATAGTCGACGAACCCGCCCGGCGTCTGCGTCACGGTCGTGCCGTTCACCAAGAGCCCGGCCTTCACCAGCAACTCGCGCTGTCCGGCGCCGAGCGCGCTGATGCGCTGATAGATGAACAGGCGGTGGTTCGGGCTGACGACCAGATCATCGACGTTGTGAAGCGCCCCGGCGGCGATGCGGATCGGGGCAAACGCGCCCTCGGCCCGGACGGTCTGCAGGCCGACCCAGCGGACCTCCTGCGCGCCGGAATCGCGGGTCAGCACGCGGTCGCCGGGCCTCAGGTCTTCGACCGGGACCTGCCGCCCATCGGCCATCGTGATCCGGGTGCCGCGGGTGAACGACACCGTCGCGGCTTCGGCCAGACGTTGCCGCCCGTTCTCGCGGTCGATGGTGACCAGCGTATAAGGCATGCGCGGGGTCATCGGCGCAAGCGGGTGAAGGTAGACCTCGGCGATCGTGCCGCACTCGGCCTCGACCTCGACGAGGATCAGCGCATCGACGGTTTCGCCGTCGGGCGACATGTAGGTGACGAGGCTGTCGATAAAGACAGACGCACCGGGCGCGCCGATGGTGGTCTGGGCGCCGATAGTACAGGGGCCGTCCGCGCTGATCGCGAGCGACAGATGGACAGGGGCGGCGTCATCGCCAAGTTCATAGGCATCGTCGGGGATCAGTTCGGAGGCGTCGGTCAGCGCATCGCCTTCGTTCACGCCGTGGGTCACGCGGAACGTATGCGACGGATAGACCATCAATTGCCGGACCGGCAGGTGATCGTAAAAGTCTTTCGACATGGCAGCACCCCTTGCAGGGGGCGATCCGCCCCCCGCGACTTGTCTGGCGCGCCCCCACCGCCGGACTTGAATCTAGGCCCAAGCCATAGGTTTGGTCAACAAATCCTTGTTTTAGAAGCAATTTCACAAGGGGATTCCGGCGGTTTGTCGCTAGAGAAGAAACAATCCTACCGGCGCACAGGCTTTGCGTCTGCCGCCTAGGCGTGGGCGAATCGCGCGGGCGGTGATAGCTAAAGCTCCAAACAGACGGAGGGTCTCATGGATTTCGGCATCAAGGGAAAGCGGGCACTGGTCTGCGCAAGTTCCAAAGGTCTCGGGCGCGGCTGCGCCGAGGCACTGGCGGGCGAGGGCGTGAACCTCGTCATCAACAGCCGCACCGCCGAGGTGCTGGAACAGACGGCGCAGGAGATTCGCGACCAATACGGGGTCGAGGTGATCGCGGTCGCGGCCGACATCACGACGGAAGAAGGCCGGGCCAAGGTGCTCGACGCTGCCGGGCAGATCGACATCCTCGTCAATAACGCGGGCGGCCCGCCGCCGGGCGTCTGGACCGACTGGGACCGCGAGGATTTCATTGCGGCGCTGGATGCCAACATGCTGACGCCCATCGCGCTCATCAAAGAATTGGTGCCTGCGATGATGGAGCGGGGCTGGGGCCGGGTGGTCAACATCACCTCGCGCGCGGTCGTCGCCCCGATCCCAAGGCTCGGCCTGTCGAACTCGGCGCGGGCCGGGCTTACGGGCTATGTCGCAGGTACGTCGCGCCAGATCGCGCGCTCGGGCGTGACGATGAACAACCTCCTGCCGGGCATGCACGACACCGACCGGGTCGTGAAGCTCGACGAGAGCGCGGCGCAGCAGCAGGGCATCAGCTTTGAGCAAGCGCGCGCCGAGCGTGTGGCCGCCTCGGTCATGGGGCGTGACGGCACGCAGGACGAGTTCGGCGCTGCCTGTGCGTTTCTGTGTTCGATGCAGGCCGCGTTCATCACCGGTCAGAACCTTCTCGCCGATGGCGGTGAAGTGAACCTCACCATGTAAGGCAGGGGCGCGCGACGCATCGCCGCCGCTCAGGCCCCGGGTCAGCGCCTTGCCGCTGGCCCGTTCGCCTGCTATCTGCCTGTCAATTCTGATGGTTTCCATCGGAAATAAGAGGCTCACCTTGACCCAGGCACCCCGGCTCGACATTTCGCACATCACCCGCAGTTTCGGCGGGCGGCCTGTGGTGAACGACGTGTCGCTGACCGTCATGCCGGGGCAGGTCACGTGCCTTCTGGGCCCGTCGGGCTGCGGCAAATCGACGACGCTTCGGATCATCGCCGGGGTCGAACGCGCCGACGAGGGCGAGATTCGGATGGATGGCCAGCTGATTGCCGGCAACGGCGTGCTGGTCCCGCCCGAATCGCGCGGCACCGGTCTGATGTTTCAGGACTTCGCGCTGTTTCCGCACCTGTCGGTGGGCGACAACGTGGCGTTCGGCCTGTCCGGCACGCGCACGGAAAAGCGTATGCGCGTCCGGGAGCTTCTCGAAAAAGTCGGGCTGCACCGCTATGTCGACAACTTCCCGCACGAGCTGTCGGGCGGCGAACAGCAGCGCGTGGCGCTGGCGCGCGCACTCGCCCCGCGCCCCAAGATCATGCTGATGGACGAGCCGTTTTCGGGTCTCGACAACCGGTTGCGCGACGGCATCCGCGACGAAACGCTCGCGGTGCTCAAGGACGAGGGCACGGCGGTGCTTCTGGTCACGCACGAGCCCGAAGAAGCGATGCGCATGGCCGACGAGATCGCACTGATGCGCAAGGGCCGGATCGTCCAGCGCGGCGCTCCCTACAACATCTACAAAGCGCCTGTGGACCGCGAGGCGGCAGCGTTCTTTTCGGATGTGAACGTCATCAAGGGCACCGTGAAGGGCGCGCTCTGCGACACAGCCTTCGGCCAGTTCCTCGCCCCCGGCTATCCCGACGGGGCCGAGGTCGAGATCGTGATCCGCCCGCAGCACCTGAGAATCGATTTCGACCGGAGCGGGCAGGGGCCGTCACCGACCCCCGATCACGGCGTCTGGGCCCCGGCGACTGTGTCGCGTGCCCGTTTTGTAGGCACCGAATCCATCGTCGATTTCGTGATGGAAGACGCCTCGACCCTCAAGGCGACCGTGCCAAACGTCTTTTTGCCAAAGCCCGGGACCACGCTTTGGGTGGCAATCCGCCGGGACCGCTGCTTTGTGTTCCCTTCCGGCGGCAAAACGGCGCAGGGATAGGCACAGCTCGCATTTTGTTGTGCGTCGCACCCCTTTGGGGGTTTGATCTTTCCCGTTAAGCCAATAAATACGATGGACGTCATGGGGTGCAGAGGATCGCACCCCGAAAGGGAGACTTCCTATGCTGAACAACATTGGGCTTCCGGGCCTTCTTCTGATCGCGGTCGTTGTGCTCGTGCTTTTCGGGCGCGGCAAGATCTCGTCGCTGATGGGCGAAGTGGGCAAAGGCATCACGTCGTTCAAAAAAGGCATCGACGAAGGCAAAGCCGAGATCGAGAACGACAAAGCCGACAGCGCCCGCGACGTCACGCCCGAAGGCGAGAAAGACAAGGCCTGAGCCTCAATCTTCCCGTCTGACAAAGGGCACCGTCCATGCTCGACATCGGTATGACCGAGCTGCTTCTGATCGGCATTGTTGCGCTGATCGTGGTGGGGCCGAAAGACCTCCCCGGAATGTTCCGCACCCTTGGCCGGTTCACGGCCAAGGCGCGTTCGCTTGGCCGCGAGTTCACGCGCGCCATGAACGATGCGGCTGACCAATCGGGGATGAAAGACGCCGCCGAAGGGCTGAAAGCCGCGGCGAACCCCAAGAAATTCGGAATGGACAAGCTGAACGAAGCGGCCTCGAATTTCGAGAAATGGGACCCGATGAAGCCGTCGGGCAAAGCCTCCGACGACAGCCCCAAGATCGCCGACCCCGAGCGTGAGGCCGATGTGGCCAAGATCCGCGAAGCCACGAAAAAGGCGGGGCAGGCCAAGCTGGACGCCGAGAAGGCCGCAAAAGAAGCGGCCGAGGCTGACGCGGCCGCGCCCAAACCGGCGGCCAAGACGACCGCCAAGCCTGCGACCACGTCCAAGACGACCAAGGCCCCGGCGAAAAAGCCCGCAGCCAAGAAACCTGCGGCCAAGACGACGACGGTGCGGTCGACGACGGCCAAGACACCGGCCAAGACGACGACCGCCAAGACGACCACCGCCAAGAAACCGGCGGCAAAGTCCACGGCAGCCGCCAAGACGACCGGGACCAAGGCGCCAGCCAAGACCCCGGCAAAGAAAACGACGGCGCGCAAAACGCCCGCCAAGAAGGCCCCCTCTGAATGAGCGACACAGACGAGATCGAGGACAGCTCCGCCCCGCTGATCGAGCATCTGGCCGAGCTTCGCACGCGCCTGATCTACTCCGTCCTCGCCTTCATCGTGGCGATGGTCATCTGTTTCACGGTCTGGAACCCGGTTTTCAACTTCCTGACCATGCCGCTTTGCGAAGCGCAGTCGGCAGCAGGTGACGACTGCGGCCTGATCCTCATCAAGCTGCAGGAGGGCTTCTTCCTCGCCGTCTCGATCTCGCTTCTGGGCGGGCTGGTCCTGTCCTTCCCGGTGATCTCCTACCAGATGTGGCGCTTCGTGGCGCCGGGGCTCTACAAGAACGAAAAGTCGGCGTTTCTGCCCTTCATGTTCGCCTCGCCGGTCATGTTCTTTCTGGGCGCGGCCTTTGCGTTCTACGTCGTGACGCCGCTCGCCTTCGACTTTTTCCTGGGCTTCCAGCAGGACGGCACGCTCGTGTCAGATGGTGAAATCGCGAACACCACAGCAGGGGTCGCGTTCCAGGGTTCGGCGCAGGAATACCTCAAGCTCACGATCAAATTCATCGTGGCGTTCGGCTTGTGCTTCCAGCTTCCCGTCCTCCTGACCCTCATGGGCCGGGCCGGGCTGGTCAGCTCCAAGGGCCTGCGCGGCATGCGCAAATACGCCGTTGTGGGCATCCTCGTCCTGTCCGCCCTCGTCACCCCGCCGGACGTCATCACGCAGGTCATCCTGTTCGTCGTGGTCTATGGCCTCTACGAAATATCGATCCAGCTCGTGAAACGCGTCGAAAAGCAGCGCAAGGAAAAGCTGCAGGCCGAAGGGCTGTGGTTCGACGACGATGAAGAGGAAGACCCGCTTCCGGCCACCACCGGCGAAACGGACGCAGACGAAGACCCCGGCGCGGTCAAAAAGAGCTGATGACCGACGACGCGCTTACCCGGATCGCCGAGGCGTTGGAGCGGATCGCGCCTGCGCCGCTGGCCACGCCCGATTTCGACGCTGCCGATGCGTTCGTCTGGCACACCGAGCCCGACCGGCTGGTGCCCGTCACTCGCGTGAGCCGCGTCGATATTAACCTGCTGATCGGCGTCGACCGCGCCCGCGACACCCTGCTCGCCAACACCGCGCAATTTGCCCGCGGACTGCCTGCGAACAACGCGCTGCTCTGGGGCGCGCGGGGGATGGGAAAATCGTCTCTCGTCAAAGCCGTACACGCCACAGTGAATGCGGACAACCCGGTGAAGATCGTCGAGCTTCAGCGCGAAGACCTGCCCAGTGTCGGGCGGCTGCTCGCACATCTGCGCACCAGCGATCATCGCTTCATCCTGTTCTGCGACGATCTGTCGTTCAGCCACGACGACGAGCATTACAAAAGCCTCAAGGCGGTGCTCGACGGCGGTATCGAAGGGCGGCCCGAGAACGTCGTGCTCTACGCCACATCGAATCGGCGCCACCTGATGCCGCGCGACATGATCGAGAACGAGCGCTCGACCGCGATCAGCCCCTCCGAGGCAACCGAAGAAAAGGTCTCGCTTTCGGACCGTTTCGGCCTCTGGCTCGGCTTCCATCCTTGTTCGCAGGACGACTACCTCGGCATGATCCGGGGCTATTGCGATGCGCACGGGGTGACGATCGACGACGACGATCTGCGCGCACAGGCCATCGAATGGCAGGCCACGCGCGGTGGTCGGTCGGGCCGGGTGGCATGGCAATTCTTCCTCGATCTCGCCGGTCGGGCGGGGGTCAAACTGCCACAGTGACCCCGGTGCAGACCTGCTGTGCCTTGCAAATCGTGAACCGAAATATAACCTACGGCGTAATGGGTTAGACCGCAGCCGCTGCCAGTGGTCTATGAGACTTTGGGGAATCATCATGGATGATCTGACCGTCCGACAGGCTTCGCGTGCCTATAACGAGAAGAATGACGCCTTGGCGCTGTTCAGCCTCGGCACCAATTTCGTGGTGTATTTCGGGTCGCTCTACCTCGCGATCCGGGCCGCTCAATTCGAAATCTGGTGGCTCTATGCGCCGCTCGTGGTGGTGCTCGCGCTGTCCGCCGGTCGGCTTTACGTGCTCGAACACGATTTCGGCCATGTCAGCTTTTTCTCGAAGAAAAAGTGGAACGTCTGGGGCGGTCACGCCGTGTCGCCCTTCACGCTCGCCGAATTCTACACTATGCAATACAATCACGATGAGCATCACCGCCAGATCGGCAACCTCGAACACCGCGAGGCGGGTGAGATCTTCACCATGACCCTGCGCGAATGGAACGAGGCCGGGTTCGGCAAGCGGCTTTATTACCGCCTCTACCGCAACCCCTTCGTGCTGATCCCGCTGGGCGCCTTCTACACCTATTTCCTCGTCTGGCGCTTCCCGAAGAACACGATGAAGGTCGCGCCGAAATCCGTGCTTCTGCACAACATCGCGCTCCTCGTCTGGTGGGGCATCGTCTATGCGCTCGCCGGGTGGACTGGGGTGCTGACGATCTGGCTGTCGATCTTCGTCGCGGGTTGTCTGGGCGTCTTCCTCGTCTATCTGCAGCACAACTTCGAAGACACCTACTGGGACCGCCGCCCGGACCTGAGCTTCGACCAAGCCGCGCTGCAGGGGGCTTCCTGCCTCAGCTTCGGGACGTGGTTCGACGAGGCGGTGGCGAATATCACCAAGCATGACATCCACCACCTGAACGCCTCGATCCCGTGCTATCGCCTGCGTCAGGCGCACCGCGAACTCGAAGACATCTTCCCGCTGCGCCGGATCTCGTTCCGTGAGGCGCTCCATGCCTTCACGCTGAAGCTCTGGGACGAAGAGACCGACCAGTTGGTCCCGTTCCCGAAGGAACGGCAGGTGTCTGCGGCACCGACCCCAGCGGAATGAGCTAGACACAATAACGAAAAGCGGCGTCCCTCAGGGCGCCGCTTCTCATTTTAGGGCTCGTCATGCCCTTTCACTGTTCCGAAAATACTTCGGGGGTGGGGGGGGCGGGCCCCCCCCCGGCACGGGGTTTGGTGTGGGGCACTTAGGGTGTATGGCCCCCCCCCCCCCGCCCGGG
>JAYZLL010000074.1:0-24926 GCA_036154315.1 Pseudomonadota bacterium | reverse complement strand
GCCCCCCGGACCCCCCGGCCCCCCCGAGGTATTTTCGGACCAGAGCAGACCTATTCGTCGGCGCGGCCTTTGCCGAGATGCTTGCGCAGGCGCGACGGCGTCGATTTCGTCTTGTTCTTGTAGGGGTTCTTGTCCGCCTGCGACCGCATGTGCAGTCGGATCGGCGTCCCCGGCATATCGAAATCCTCACGCAGCCCGTTGATCAGGTAGCGCGAATAAGCGTCCGGCAGTTTTTCCGGGTTCGAGCACATGACGACAAAGCCCGGCGGGCGCGTTTTCACCTGCGTCATGTAGCGCAGTTTGATCCGGCGGCCCGAGGGTGCGGGCGGCGGGTGCTGGGCGATCATCTCGGCCAGCCAGTCGTTCAGCTTCGCGGTCGGGATACGGCGGTTCCAGACCTCATGCGCGCGCATGACGGCGGCATGGAGACGGTCCATCCCCCGGCCGGTCTTGGCCGAGATCGTGACCAGCGGCGCGCCGCGCAGCTGCGGAAGCAGTTTCTCAAATCCGTCCCGCAGGTGTTTGAGTTTCTGCTGTTTTTCCGCTTCGACGTCCCACTTGTTCACCGCGACCACGACCGCGCGCCCTTCGCGTTCGGCAAGATCGGCGATGCGCAGGTCCTGCTGTTCGAACGGGATCGCGGCATCGAGCAGCACCACGACCACCTCGGCGAATTTCACGGCGCGCAGACCATCGGCGACAGACAGCTTTTCGAGCTTTTCCTGCACCTTGGCTTTCTTGCGCATCCCGGCTGTGTCGAAGATGCGGGTCGGCGTGCCCTCCCAGTCGAAGGCGAGCGAGATGGAGTCGCGGGTGATCCCGGCCTCGGGGCCGGTGAGCAGGCGCTCTTCGCCGATCAGGCGGTTGATGAGGGTCGATTTTCCCGCGTTGGGCCGCCCGATCACGGCAACCTGCAGCGGTTTCTCGCGGGTCGGCACGCGCGGTTGCCCAGCCTCGACATCCACGTCGGTGTCCGGCTCGGCGGTCGGGCGGGCTGACATTTCTTCGGCCACCGGCATCAGGGCCGCCGCCAGTTCGCCCATGCCCTCGCCATGCTCGGCAGACAGCGGGATCGGCTCGCCCAGACCCAGCCCCCAGGCCTCGATCATCCCGGCCTCGCCCGCCTTCCCTTCGGCCTTGTTGGCCGCGAGGATCACATGGGCGTTCTTCTTGCGCAGGATGTCGGCGAAAATCTCATCCGTTGGCAGCACACCGGCCCGCGCGTCGATCAGAAACAGGCAGGCGTCGGCCATTTCGACCGCACGCTCGGTCAGGCGGCGCATCCGCCCTTCGAGCGAGTCGTCGGTGGCATCCTCGAGCCCTGCCGTGTCGATCACGGTGAACCGCAGCTCGCCCAGCCGCGCCTCGCCTTCGCGCAGATCGCGCGTGACGCCGGGCTGGTTGTCGACGAGCGCGAGCCGCTTGCCGACGAGCCTGTTGAACAGGGTGGATTTGCCGACGTTGGGGCGGCCAACGATGGCGAGGGTGAAGGTCATTTCAACTCTCCGGACGTGAAGGCGCCCGCATAGAGATTTCGCGCCCTCAACGCAAGGCCATCAAGGTGCCCTTGTCCGAGGCGATGTAGGCGATACCGCCCACGATCACCGGGCGCGAGGCTGCACCTGCGGGCAATTCGACCGAATTGACCAGCGCACCGCTTGCCGGATCGAAGGCACGCAGCATCCGGTCGCCGGACGCGACCCAGAGACGGCCGCCAGCCAGCGTCGGGCCATAGCTCGGGTAGATCGACTTGAAGCGGCGCGGATTGCTCTTGTCATAGCCCGGCAGCGGCACGCCCCAGACCCGTTCGCCGGTCGCGGCGTCGAGCCGGACGAGTTCCATCTCGTCGCCCACCATGAAGAGCGATCCACCGGCGACCACCATCGGCCCGGCGGCACCTTCGAGCGCGGTCCAGCGGATCTGACCATTGGTGGTCAGGCCCACGGAGCCCCCTGCGATGGTGCCCGCGTAGATCATCGAGCCGTTCACCACCGGCGCGCCGGTGATTTCGGACAGGACGGAATAGGCCCGGCCCGTGCGTTTGCCTTTGACCGGCACGACCCAAGTGGGTTCGCCCCGGTTCGCATCGACGCCGACCAGCGATTCGAGCGAGAACGGCATGACCACCGTGTTTCCGCTGACGGCCGGAGAGGATGCGCCGATCACACCCGGTGCCTGCGGCGTACCGGGCAGACGCCATTCGAGGCGGCCATTCGAGATGTTGACGGCATAGGCCACGTTCGCCGTAGACATGACATAGGCGGTGTTGCCCGACACGGTCGGTGCGCCCGAGCCCGACGCGCCCAGATCCTGACGCCAGCGCACCGCGCCCGAGCCTGCGTCGAGCGCGACCAGTTCGCCGTAGCCGGTCGAGGCCAGCACCATGCCGTTGGCATAGGCCAGACCGCCACCCGAAGCCTGCCCGGGGCGTTCGCCCGGCGGGGTCAGATCGGTGGACCAGAGGCGCTCGCCCCCGGTGGTGAGCGAGGCGACCGAAAGCTGCGCGTCCATCACGAACACCTGCCCACCCGCGACGACCGGCTCGGCGGTGACTTTGAACTTGCGGCTGCTGCCCTGACCGAAATCGGTGTTGAAGATCACCTGCGGCGACGAGGAAAACGCGACATGCGGCGCGTTGTTCTGCGCATTCGCGGCGACCTGCGTCCACGACCCGAGCGAGCTCATGCCCGGGAGCGCGACCGCGCGGGTCACGTTGGTCTCGGACTCGGCCTGCGCGCGGGCAAACGCCGCTGCGGCATCGGCCCCGACGATTTCCGGGTCCGGCGCATAAACGTTTTCCCGTTCACCCTGAAAGATGACCTCGCGATCACAGGCGCCCAGTACGGCGACGGCCCCCATCAGCGTCAGTGCGATCCAACCTTTGCGTATCACGCCCGTGTCCCCCAAGATCTGCCCGTTTCCTGTGCCCACACGGTGTGCCCCGCGCGTGCGCTGTATCATTCCACTGTGCCGCCGAGCGCCACGATCATTTGCGACGCCCGTTCGCGCAGGGAATCCCCTGCTTCCGCATCGTCCATCAATGCGTTCAGACGCGCAAGCGCCGCCTCGGTGTCACCTGCTTCTATTTCCGTCAGTGCAAGCTGCTCTTCCGCCAGCACCCGGAACGGTGCACCGGGCGACAGGAGCGGCTCGAGCGCTGCGGCCTTGTCCTCGGCGGTCATCGGCGAATCCGGGAGCATCACGCGTTTGAGCGTGGCGAGGTCGCGATAAAGCGTCGGATAGTCCGCGTTGTTTTCGATCTCGGCCAGCAGCGTGTCGGCCTGTGCGGGCTCTTCGACCTCGGCCGCTTTGATCAGCCCGATCACCGCCGCCGCATCGCCATCGGCCGCGACACCGTCGAGTGCGGCAACACGCGCCTCGGGCGTATCGGCCTGTTGCGCGGCCAGAACCGCATCGCCCGTGTCCTGAGCCTGACGCGCGTCGCGGGCTTTCAGAAACTCGTTCACGGCGGCCCCGCCGACGATCACGACGACCAGCAGAACGCCAACCCAGCCCCATTTGCGAAACAGCGCATAGAGCTTGTCGCGGCGGACCTCTTCGGTCACCTCGTCGATGAAACTATCGGGATTGCTCACGTGCTCGGCCCCCAGCGCCTTTTTTCGTCACTTTTGCCGACTTCTTTACCGGAAAGGCGCGAGGTTTGCCAAGGGGCGTGGGAAAAGTGATCCAATATCTTGTTTGATACGCATAGGGTGATGCCAAACCCTTGTTGCGTGTTACCAGTCACTCTATTTGAAACTCAATTAACCAGCCGGGACATGAGGACAGCATGCGACCCATTCCGATCCTGACCGCTTTGTTGACGGTCGCGGTCCTTTTCATGCTCGTTTTTCAGCGCGAAGCGGTGCGCGATTTCGTCGGTCTGGGCGATGCCGCGGCGCTTGCGACGGATGCAGGCGATACGCCGGACGAGACCACGGCTGAGCGCAATGAGCCCAGCCGGATTTCGGTCGTCGCCATGCAATCAGCCGCGCAGGAGATCGACAGCGCCGTCGTCGTGCGCGGCGAGACCGAGGCGACACGTTCGGTCACGCTCATGTCCGAAGCCTCGGGCCGCGTGATCGAAGCGCCGGTGTCCAAGGGCGACGAGGTGGCGGAGGGCGATGTGATCTGCCGGCTCGACCCCGGTACGCGCGAGGTCGCGCTGAAACAGGCCCAGGCCCAGTTGACCGAAGCGCAACAGAACCTGAACGCCGCCGAGCGCCTGTCCGAAGGCGGGTTCGCTGCTGAGACCCGCGTTTTGTCTGCCCGCTCGGCATTCGAGGCGGCGCAAAGCGCGGTGGAACAGGCGCAATCGGCGCTCGACGATCTGGACATCCGCGCGCCATTCGGCGGGCTGATCGAGGATGACACCGCCGAAATCGGCGCGCTCCTCCAGCCCGGCAGCCCCTGCGCCACCATCGTGCAACTCGATCCGCTGAAACTGGTGGGCTACGTGGCCGAGCTCGACGTGGCCCGCGTGTCGATGGGCGCTCAGGTGGGCGCGCGGCTTGCAACGGGCGATCAGGTGCTGGGTCAGATCACCTTTATCGGGCGCGCCGCCGACCCTGTCACGCGCACCTTCCGGGTCGAGGCGCAGGTCTCGAACGCCGATCTGGCCATCCGCGACGGTCAGACCGCCGAAATCCTGATCCAATCTGCTGGCCGCACCGCGCATCTGCTGCCGCAATCGGCGCTGACGCTCAACGATGCGGGCGATCTGGGCGTGCGTGTGGTCGGTGACGGTGATGTGGCGCGCTTCATCCCCGTCGATCTGGTGCGCGATTCGACCGATGGCGTCTGGGTCGCGGGCCTGCCCGAGGAAACGGCCGTGATCGTCGTCGGGCAGGACTATGTCACCGACGGTGTCGACATCGACCCGACCTATCGGGAGAACGGCACATGAACGGGGTCGTCGACTGGGCCGCCTCACGGGCGAGGATGGTCCTCGCCTTTATCGCCCTGTCGCTGACCGCCGGGATCGCCGCCTATGTCGGCCTTCCGAAAGAGGGCGAGCCGGATATCGAAATCCCCGCGCTTTTCGTCTCGGTCCCCTTCCCCGGCATTTCCGCCGAGGACAGCGAGAACCTGCTCGTGCGCCCGATGGAACAGGAGCTTGCCGGTATCGACGGGCTCAAGACCATGACCGGCACGGCGGCCGAGAACTATGCGGGCCTCGCGCTGGAGTTCGAGTTCGGCTGGGACCGCACCAAGGTCATCGCCGACGTGCGCGACGCAATGAACGCGGCCGAGGCCAATTTCCCCTCCGGTGCCGACAAATACTCGGTCAATGAGATCAACTTCTCCGAGTTTCCGATCCTCGTCGTGAATTTCACCGGCGCCGTGCCCGAACGCATGCTGGTGCGGCTGGCGCGCGAGGTGCAGGACGAGGTCGAGGGCATCGAACCGGTGCTTGAAGCCCAACTGACCGGCGCGCGCGACGAGATGATGGAGGTACTGATCGACCCCCTGAAACTCGAAGCCTACAACGTGACGGCAGGAGAGCTCATTCAGGTCGTCACCAACAACAACCAGCTCATTGCCGCGGGCCAGATCACCACGCCCTCCGGCGCGACCTCGATCAAGATCCCCTCGTCCTTCAACGATGTGCAGGACATCTACACCCTGCCGGTCAAGGTGAATGGCGACCGCGTGGTGACGCTGGGCGACCTTGCCGAGATCCGGCTCGCTTTTGAGGATCGCGCCGGGACCGCGCGGTTCAATGGCGACACCACCGTGGCGCTGCAGGTGGTCAAGCGGAAGGGCTTTAACCTGATCGACACCGTGGCCGAGGTGAAAGAGGTGGTCGAAGCCACCACCGCCGAATGGCCCGACGAGCTGAAACAGGCGGTCGAGGTACGCTATTCCAACGACCAGAGCCACGTGATCTCGTCGATGGTCAGCCAGCTCGAAGGCTCGGTCATCACCGCCATCGCGCTGGTCATGATCGTGGTTCTGGCCTCGCTCGGCATGCGCTCGGCCCTGCTCGTGGGTTTCGCGATCCCGACCTCGTTCCTTTTGACCTTCGCGCTCTTCGCCGTCCTTGGCGTGGCGATCAACAACATCGTCATGTTCGGCCTGATCCTCGCCGTGGGGATGCTGGTCGACGGGGCCATCGTCGTCGTCGAATACGCCGACAAGCGCATCTCGGACGGCGTCGGCCCAATGTCGGCCTATACCGAAGCCGCCAAGCGCATGTTCTGGCCCATCGTGTCCTCCACCGCGACGACGCTCTGCGCCTTTCTCCCCATGCTGTTCTGGCCCGGCATCCCCGGCGAGTTCATGGGGATGCTGCCGCGCACCCTGATCTATGTACTCACCGCCTCGCTGCTGGTCGCGCTTATCTATCTGCCGGTCATGGGCGGCGTCGCAGGCCGCATGTCGCGCTCGCTCGAACGCGCGTCGCACGGCCTGCGCCCGCTGCCCTGGGTGCTGCGCGCGGGCCTGACGCTCACGTCGTTCGGTATTCTCTTCGTCGCCGCGCTGCAGATCGCCAATCCCGACTACCTGTTCGGCCCCGGTGGTAATCCGCTGGAAGGCGCGCTCGCACTGGCGCCCGGTATCGTGGTCTTTGTCGTCATGGCGCTTGTCAGCACAATCCTGATCGACGCGACCAAACCCCGGCGCAAACCCAAAAAGGTGTCCGGCACCTACCGGCGTACCGGCTTCGGCGTCGTCATCAACGCCATCGTCGCCAACCCGATCATGCCGATCGTCACTATCGCCGCCGTCTTTGCATTGATCGCCGGGATCGGCATGGATTACGGCCGCAACAACCAAGGCGTCACCTTCTTTGCCGACACCGCGCCCGAGCAGGCCATCGTCTATGTCCGCGGTCGCGGCAACCTGTCGATCGAGGAAAAGGACGACATGGTACGCCGGGTCGAGGACGTCGTGCGCTCGATCCCCGGGGTGAAGAACGCCTTCTCCTTTGCGGGCGAAGGCGGGCTGAACCAGAACACCGGCGGCGCGGCAGGCCCGCGTGACACCATCGGACAGGTCCAGATCGAGATCGCCACCTTCGAGGATCGCCCCTCCTACGACGTCGACGACAAGCTGCTCGGCTTCATCCCCTACACCCGCACGGTCCGCGACAACGACTATGACGGCAAGGTGGTGGTCGAACGGCTCGAACAGGAACTCGCCAAGGTCGAGGGCATCCCGACCGAAGTCGCCGCCATCGCGGGTGGCCCGGCTTCGACCAAGCCCGTGAACCTGCGCATCAAGGGCGACGACTGGGACACCCTGCTCGCCGCCACCGAACAGACCCGCCAGTTTTTCGAGGGCCTGCAGGGCCTCGCCCAGATCGAAGACACGCGCCCCCTGCCCGGGATCGACTGGCAGCTCAACATCGACGTGGAAGAGGCCGGGCGCTACGGCACCGACGTGGCGACCGTGGGCGGCATGGTCCAGCTCGTGACCACCGGCCTCCTGCTCGACACGATGCGGATCGAGGGCAACGACGAAGAGATCGAGATCCGCGTCCGCTTCCCGGAACAGGACCGGGTGCTCTCGACGCTGGAGACGCTCAAGGTCCGCACGGCGCAAGGCCTCGTCCCCCTGTCGAACTTCGTCACACGCGAAGCGGTGCCGACGTTGGCCCAGATCGACCGGATCGACCAGTCGCGCTATTTCGACGTCAAGGCAGCGGTGGACCCGGGCCTCGTCGTCCTGACCGGCCCGTCGGGCGACACGCGCACCCTGCCGGTGGCCGAGGCCGACCGCATCATCGCCAACGCCGCGACACCGGCCGACTACACCAAATCGCCCGTCACCTCGACCGAGCGGATCGAACGCATCACCGAATGGCTCGAGGCAGGCAACCTGCCCACCGGCATCGACTACGAATGGGCCGGCGACTTTGCCGACCAATCGGAATCCACCGCCTTCCTCGGTCAGGCCTTTGCCGGTGCGCTGTTTCTGATGTTCATCATCCTGCTCGCCCAGTTCAACTCGTTCTACAACTCGGTGCTGGTGCTTCTGGCCGTGATCCTGTCGACCGCCGGGGTGCTGTTCGGCATGCTCGTCATGGGCCAGCCCTTCTCGGTCATCATGACCGGCACGGGTGTCGTGGCGCTCGCGGGCATCGTGGTGAACAACAACATCGTGCTGATCGACACCTATCAGGAATACGCGCGTTACATGCCCCGGATCGAGGCGATCACCCGCACCGCCGAGGATCGCATCCGCCCCGTCCTCCTGACCACGATCACAACGATGGCGGGCCTCGCCCCCATGATGTTCGGCCTCTCGTTCGACTTCGTGGGTGGCGGCTATTCGGTCAACGCCCCCACCGCGCTCTGGTGGGTCCAACTCGCCACCGCCGTGGTCTTTGGCCTTGGCATCGCGACCATGCTCACCCTCGTCTTCACCCCCTCGATGCTGGCACTGCGCGTCTGGGTCGGCGTCGGCGCCTACCGCAGCTTCGCGGGCCTCAAGTCGATGACATGGGGGCGCGGCTCACGCACCGCACGCGATCTCGCGCTCCAGAAACAGGCCAAAAAGACCAAGGTGGACGAATTCGTCTGGGACTTCGACGAACCCGCCATCGAAGAGGATGACGGCGAGAACGAACCCACCGCCGACGAACTCGACTACCTGCTCGCCGCACGCCGCTCGGCTGGTGACGGTATCGACGCGGATGTGGCCGAAGAGGCCGCCGAAGACCTCGAGCCAGAACCCAAACAGGACCCGGACATCAAAGCCGCCGAGTAACCGCGCCCCCTTCACTGTTCCGAAAATACTTCGGGAGGTCTGGAGGGCAGCGCCCTCCAGACGCGCCAAGGGCGCGTAGCCGCCGCGACGATCCGCCAAAGGCGGAACGGCGCAAACAAAGCGCGGGCGCAAACCCGCACATCTTCGTCAGAGCCTCACGCCGCCTCGTCTTCTTCCTCGGCAAGCTGGCGCGCCCACATCGAGGCATACTTGCCGCCTTGGACGACGAGCGCATCATGGCGGCCCTGTTCGATCACCACGCCGTCCTGCAACACGATGATCTTGTCCGCATCCGCAATTGTCGACAGCCGGTGCGCGATGGTCAGCACGGTGCGCCCCACACCCATCGCCTTGAGGCTCATCTGAATGTCGCGCTCGGTTTCGGTGTCGAGCGCCGAGGTCGCTTCGTCCAGAAGCAGGATCGGCGGGTTCTTCAGCAGCGTGCGCGCGATCCCCACGCGCTGCTTCTCGCCGCCCGACAGCTTCAGCCCGCGCTCACCCACCTGCGTGTCGTAGCCTTCGGGCAGGCTCATCACGAAATCATGGATCTTGGCCGCCTTGGCCGCGGCTTCGATCTCGGCAAAGCTGGCCCCATCGCGCCCATAGGCGATGTTGTAGCGGATCGTGTCGTTGAACAGCACCGTGTCCTGCGGCACCACGCCGATGGCGTCATGCACGCTTTCCTGCGTCACGTCGCGCAGGTCCTGCCCGTCGATGCGGATCGCGCCTCCGGTGACGTCGTAGAACCGGAACAGGAGCCGCCCGATGGTGGACTTGCCCGACCCTGACGGGCCGACGATGGCCACCGTCTCGCCCGCCTCGGCGGTGATCGTGACCCCATGCAGGATGGGCCGCGCGGCGTCGTAGCCGAACTCGACCGCGTCCAGCTCGACCTTGCCGCCCTTCATGTCCAACGGCTTGGCGCCGGGCTTGTCCGTCACCTCGGCGGGCTGTTCGAGCAGGTCGAACATCTCGGCCATATCCACCAGCGCCTGCCGGATTTCGCGGTAGACCGAGCCCAGAAAGTTCAGGGGCATGGTGATCTGGATCATGTAGGCGTTGACCATGACGAAATCGCCCGTGGACAACTGCCCGTTCTGCACGCCGATGGCCGCCATGACCATGACCGCGACCAGCCCGGCGGTGATGATGAGGCTTTGCCCTGCGTTCAGGAACGCCAGCGACTGCGACGTCTTGATCGCGGCGCCCTCGTAGCCCTCCATCGCGCCGTCATAGCGCCGCGCCTCGCGCTTTTCGGCGCCGAAGTATTTGACGGTCTCGAAGTTCAGAAGGCTGTCGATCGCCTTTTGGTTCGCATCCGTATCCTGATCGTTCATCAGCTTGCGCAGCTTCACCCGCCACTCGGTCACGGCAAAGGTGAAGCGGATATAGACGAGGATCGTCGCCACCACGGCGGCCAGATACCAGACGTCGAACAGGACGAAGAAGATCACGCAGACCAGCCCAAGCTCGATGAAGAGCGGGATGATGTTGAACAGGAGGAACCGCAGGAGGAACTCGACCCCCTTCACCCCCCGTTCCATGATCCGGCTGAGACCGCCGGTCTTGCGGGTGATGTGATAGCGCAGGGACAGCGCGTGGATGTGCTGGAAGGTCTGGAGCGCCATCGAGCGCAGCGCACCTTGCGCCACCTTGGCAAAGACCGCGTCGCGCAGCTGCTGGAACCCGACCGACAGGAACCGCGCCATGCCATAGGCGATGGTCAGGCTCACGGCCCCCAGCGCCAGCATCCACGCCGCACTGTCGCTTTCCTCGCCGGTCAACCCGTCGACGGCGGCCTTGTAGAACAAGGGCGTCGCCACCGCGATCAGCTTGGCCGCGATGAGAAGCGACATGGCCACGACGACACGCCATTGCGTGTCGCGGTCGCCCTTGGGCCAGAGATAGGGAATGACGCGCTGGATCGTGCGCAGACCGGTGCCCTCATGCGCCCCTGTCAGCCGCGCATCGCTCACCGTCGTCTTGCCGCCACCACGTCTCATACTGGTCCCTTTCCTTGAGGTCCTATCACCTAGGGTCTCGGACCGGAAAAGGCCAGTGGCTTACTGCGCACTCACATTGGTCGGAAGCTCGAACACCTGACCGGGGTAGATCAGGTCAGGATCGCGGATCTTGTCGCGGTTCGCCTCGAACACCTGCACGTAAAGCAGCCCGTCGCCGTAGCGTTCGCGCGAGATCGCCCAGAGGGTGGACCCCGGTTGAACCGTGATGGCCGAGATCATCGGCTCCGGTCCGGGCGCTTCGGGGGCCGCACCTGCGGACTGCACGCTGGGCGCGGTGTCTGTCGCGGGCGCATCGGTCTGGGCATCGGTCGGAGCGTCGGACATCACCGCGTCGCCCGTCTCAGGCGCGTCCGGGGCGTCGGCCATCGCCATGTCGCTTACCTCGGGCGCATCGCTCGTGGGCGCGAGCGTCTCGGCTGCGGGGGCTTCGCCGGCCTGAGCTTCAGTGGGCGTGTCCGCCGTCACCGGGGTCTCGCTGCCGTCCGGCTGGTCCACCGTGACAGCACCATCCGCATTCACGTCGCCGGGAAGGTCCGCGCCTTCGGGTGTCAGCGCGGTCTCGGCGGTCGCAGTCTCAGCGGTCTCGGTCCCTGCGCTGCCACCGAGTGCTGCCACCAGCATTTCGGGGTCTTCGCGCTTGAAGGGCGACTCGACGCGCGCTGTCACACCGCCATCCGACCCGATCTCGTCCACGCGCATGGTGTAGATACCGGGTTCGACGCTTTCCGGCAGCGTCAGCCGCCACTGTCCATCCGGGCCTACGGTGGCGTCACCGACGAGTGCATTGTCGAGGTAAAGGCGCACCTGCTGCCCGCCCTCACCCCGGCCCGAAATCGTCACCTCGCCCGCGTCATCATAGGCGATCGCGTCAAGCGACAGGTCGGGCATGTCGGCTGGCCCGAGTTCTTCGATCACACGGATGCCGTCACGGTCGGCGCGCAGCACGCGGGGGGTCTGTGGCCCCATGTTTGCCGTCGCCATATCGGTCGGCTCCGGGGTTTCGGCTGGCGCGGCCTCAGTGGGCTCGGCCTCGGCCACTTCGGTGGCCTCCGGCGCGCTGTCCGGCGCGGGCGCCGCGCCCTCGGTCGGGGTCGCGCTGCCGGTGGGGGCCGCTTCGGTTCCGGGGGCGTCGGTGCCTGCCGGTTCGACCGGCGCGGTGCTGGTCGAATTCGGCGCACCGGGTTGGTCGGGGGCGCTCGCCTGCCCTGCATCGGCCATTTCCATTGGCGCGTCGGACGTGTCTGTCGAGGCTGTGTCGGGCGCGGGCGCGTCCTCGGCTTCAGCCATCTGAACCGGAGCCTGACGCGGCTCGACGATCCTGCTGTCTTCGGCAAAGACCAATTCGCCGCTCTCGGGCCGCGTGGCGATGCGCACCACACGCGGCACACCGGACAGGGCCAGATCGAAGAGCGCGGCGAAATCCCCGGCGGCATTGGCGGTGGCGGTGGCCACCTCTTCCCCGTCGAGGAGCACCACGACCTCTTCCCCCGGCGCGGCCTGACCTGCCACGACGGCGACCCCGGCGGCCGGGAAACGGATGTTGCCGAAGAGCGGCGGCCTGGCCTCGGCCATCGCGGCCTCCGGTGCGGTCGCGGTCTCGTCCGTGCTTTCCCCGGTCTCTGCGGTGTCGGCCACGTCGCCAGCAGGCGCATCGGAACCCGCACCCGGCTGCGCCTCGGCGGTGTCCGTGGGCGTCTCTGACGGCGTGTCGGTCTCAGGCGTCTCTGCGACGTCGCCCGGCCCGTCGCCACTCTCGGATGGCGCATCCGTCGCAGGCGCGTCGGCCACAGGCGTGTCCTCGGGCATCACCGCGATCTCGGCGGGTGGTTCGGTGGGATCGGACGGATCGGGATCGGACCCCGGGAAATTTCCCGTGGTCACGATAGCAGCTACGACTGCGACACCTGCTGCAACCGCACCAAGTGCCCAGCCCAGCCAACCTCTCAGCAAGCTGATCATTCTTACCCTTTCGCCGTCCCCTGACGCCCCGTATCCCCAAGGCTTGAGGGACATTAACAACGCGGTTATCACGGGTCAAAACACTTTCCCGGAAGGCTAACCCATGTCCGCACCTCACGCCTCAGTCTGTGTCTTTTGCGGCTCACGCTTCGGGACGAAACCGGCGTATGAGGCCGATGCGCGGGCCGTCGGCACCCTTCTGGCGTCGCGCAACTGGCAACTGGTCTATGGCGCGGGGGATGTCGGGCTCATGGGCACGGTCGCACGGGCAGCGCAGCAGGCGGGCGGCGCGACCTTCGGCGTGATCCCCACGCATCTTCTGTCGATGGAGGTGGGCAAGCGCGACCTGACCAGCTTCGTCGTCACCGAGAACATGCATGAGCGCAAGAAGGTCATGTTCATGAACTCCCACGCCGTGGTGGTGCTGCCGGGGGGCGCCGGGTCGCTCGACGAGTTCTTCGAGGTGCTGACATGGCGCCAGCTTGGCCTGCACGACAAGCCGCTTATCCTGCTCAACACCGAAGGCTACTGGGACCCGCTCGTCGCGCTCATCAACCACAGCATCGAACAGGGTTTCGCGGACGCATCGCTGATGGATTTCGTTCAGGTGGTGCCCGACGTCGCGACCCTTGCAGCCCGTTTGGATTCCGCCCTTTCGTGACTGAGCGTCACCCATGAATAGATCGCCAGCGCGACCCAGATGATGGGCAGCGCGATCATGTGCCACGGCGTGACCAGTTCACCGAGAAAGAGTGCTGCAACAAGGAATTGCAGGGTCGGATTGATGTATTCGAGCAGCCCGACAAGACCGTAGCTCAACCGCCGCGCGGCGTAGGAAAACAAAAGCAGCGGCACCGCCGTCCACACGCCCGAAAAGGCGAGCAGGAGCGTGTCATGCCAGTTGGTGCCGAAGGCGCCGAGGTTGCGGCCCGTAAGCCCCTCCCACCCCATGGTGTGGACCCCGATGAGCCAGATCAGCCCGAGGGGGGCGAGCAGTGCGACCTCGGCGGTCACGCCCATGAGCGGGCCGACGTCGAGGCCTTTTTTGACCACGCCGTAGAGGCCGAAGGTGGTGGCGAGCAGCAGCGAAATCCACGGCGCGGCGCCCAGACCCACGGTCAGGGTCGTCACCGCCACGGCGGCGAGGATGACGGCAATCGCGTGGCCCGTGCGCAGGCGTTCACGAAACAGGATGACGCCCAAGAGCACCGCGACCAGCGGGAAGATGTAGTAGCCGAGCGAGACGCTCAGCGCGCGCCCGATCTGGACGCAGTAGATGAAGAAGAACCAGTTGAGCGAGATCATCACGGCGGCCAGCGCGATCTGCCAGACGCGGCGTGAGCGCAGGAGGTCGCGCAATGCGCCGATGCGCCGTTGAGCCAACAGGATGCCGAAGAAAAAGACGAAGGACCACACGGTGCGGTGCGCCAGAATTTCCTCCGGCGGGATGTGCGCCAGTGCTTTGAAGTAAAAGCCCGAGATGCCCCAGATCACGCAGGTGACCACCATGGCCAAGATGCCTTTGCCCGTCTCGGTCATGTCGTGCTCCGCGTCCAGTTCAGGCTTGCGGGGTGACAGAGGCGCGCGGCGGGGTCAAGGCCACGCGCCCCCTATGGTGGGGCAAGGTCAGGCCGCTTCGAGCTCGTCCTTGACGATCTTTTCGATCTTGTCGATCGGGTGGTTGGTCAGGGTCTTGTCGACCTCGCCGACCACGCGGTCCGCGACCTCCTTGTGCCATTCGGACCGCAGCGCACCGAGCACCTGCGGCGAGGCGGCGATGACGATCTTGTCGAACGCGCCCTTGTGCGCGCGGCGATACAGGATGTCGGCAAGGTCCGACGCGAAACGCTCTTTGGCCAATTCGTGCCAGTCGGTATCGTCCAGCGCCGACTTCTGCCCGGCGCCGTTGTCGTTCATGCGACCGGGGCGGTTGGCCGATTGCTCGCGATCCGACGGATTGTCCTGATGCTCTTCGCGGCGCACCACCAGATGCGGGTTCTCGGCATCCGCCACGTTTTCGAGAAACAGCGCCTTTTCGCTGTCGGCGACGAGGACCCAAGTGCCTGTGTCCAGATGTGCCATAGCGTATCCTCCTTTTGCCTCAGTAATTTAAGGGAAAACGCGGCGGCCTTGGTGGGGGTTCCCGCCGATCGGGGACCGGGGTCTCTTGCCATCGGGCAGAAGTCATTTGCGGAAGGCGGCGCTTTGACCGGGTGTTGAATCGGTGCAAGTTACTATTACTTGATAGGTATTATTTGATAGCAAAATGTGAGCAAGATGGACGACGATCACACCGATCGGCTTTACGATCTGGCCGATCTGATCCACGCGGTGGCACGGCGGTTACCCGCGCCGCCCGACCTCGAACCCGGCCCCTGCACGCCCATCGAGATCAACGTGATGCGGATCGTCCAACGAACCCCCGGTGTATCCGCACGCACCGCCGCCGATGCCTGCGGCCTGCCGACCAGCAACTTCAGCCGCGTGCTCAAGGGTCTGGTCGCGAAAGGGCTGGTGGAGCGGCGACGCGACCCCGACGACGCGCGGGTCGTGCATCTGCACCCGACCGAGCGCACGCGCGACAACATGCGACGCATGCGTGAGGCGTGGGGCGCGGCCCTGAGCGGTGCCGGATTGGACGGTGAAACCCTTGCGACGGTCACGCAGGCGTTGAGCCGGATCGAGGACCATCTTTCACCGCCTGATCCCGCGACGGCTAACGGGCCGCCAGACCCCGAAACCGAAAGCAGGAGGACGACCGATGCCGGATGATCTTTATTTCGACGATGACACCACAGGACTGCAATCGACGGTCACAGGGCTCTCAGGCACGCCCACCGCGCCCCTGCCCTTCCTCGACGGCGTCGTGGTGCGCGCGTTTGTGCTGAACCGCCCAGAGGGTAACGTCATCATCTACAACGCGCCGGGGATCAGCGCCGCTGCGGACGCGATCCGCGCAATGGGACAGCCGCAGCGCCTGCTGATGAACCACCACCACGAGGCGATGTATGGCGCACCGGACATCGACGTACCGATCTGGATACATGAGGCCGACCGGCCGCGGGTGAACCTACCCGTCGCAGGCACCTTTTCTGAGCGCCACAAGATCGCCGACGATCTGGAGGTCATTCCGACGCCCGGTCACACGTCCGGAACCACCGCGTTTCTGTGGGACAATGGCGAGACCCGGTTCCTGTTTCCCGGTGACAGCCTGTGGGTTCAGGGTGGCGTGTGGAAAGCCGTCCTGCTGGGCGACAGCGACCGCACGGCTTATCTCGACAGCCTTACCCGGCTGAAGGAGGTCGAATTCGACGTGCTCGTCCCGTGGGGCGTCGAGACCGGCGAGCCCTATGGCTATGCGGTGACCCGCGCGGAGGCGAATGGGCACCTCGACAGCATCATCGCGCGGCTGGAGGCTGGGGAGACGGCCTGAGACCACCCGCTCACCGCCGGACAATCGACCGCGCAAAACAAAATGGCCGCCCCGAAGGACGGCCATCTGTTCGTAACGCTCGCGCGCGGGATCACATGCGCGAGGCGACGTTTTCCCAGTTCACGAGGTTGTCGAGGAAGTTCGTCAGGTAAGCCGGACGCTTGTTGCGGAAGTCGATGTAGTAGGAGTGTTCCCACACGTCGCAGCCCAGAAGCGCGGTCTGACCGAAGCAGAGCGGGTTCACGCCGTTCTCGGTCTTGGTCACTTTCAGCGAACCGTCGGTGTCTTTCACGAGCCAGGCCCAGCCCGAGCCGAACTGACCGGCGCCAGCGGCGGAAAAGTCTTCTTTGAACTTGTCGACCGAGCCGAAAGCTTCGACGAGCGCTTTTTCCAGCTCGCCCGGCATTTTCTTCTCGCCCGGGCCCATCATTTCCCAGAACTGGTTGTGGTTCCAGAACTGCGACGCGTTGTTGAAAATGCCGTTCTGAGCGACGGCGTTCGCGTCATAGGTGCCTTTGATGATCTCTTCGACCGACTTGCCTTCCCACTCGGTGCCGGCAATGGCTTTGTTGCCGTTGTCGACATAGGCCTTGTGGTGGATGTCGTGGTGGTATTCCATCGTCTCCTTCGACATGCCGAGGTCGGCCAGCGCGTCGTGGGCGTAGGGAAGGTCGGGAAGTTCGAAAGCCATTGGGATATCCCCCTGTTCTTGCGTGTCTGTTGGCGCATAGATGGGCCTTTGGTGCGTGGAAGGTCAAGAGGTTGGCCCCCGGATTTCCCCTCTGCGCGGAATAAACGGCGACACAGCGGCTGTGCGCGCCGGGGGTCTGGCCTTTCGTGCGCAAATGCTGTCTCGCTGGTGTCATCGCAGGCGCGACTCGGGCTCTGCGCACGAAAAACGGGGCCTGAGGCCCCGCTTCGTCTCATATCCACCGATGCTGACGCTCTCAGAGGTCCAGTTCGGACCCGGGCTTGGCGGCGTTGGTCAAGAGATCATAGACATATTGCGCCTGACTGCGGAAGCACATGACCTCGAACGTGTCGGCCTCCGTCATCCAGAACGCGCCCGCCACCTGAGCGAGCCGCGTGCGCCGGATCGTGCCGGGCGCGAAGCCGTCGAGGGGGGCCGGGCTGAGTTTGCGCAGCACCTGATCGGCCTTTGCGCCCTTGACCCGGAACACGGCGCGGGCATCCGACACCACGGCGACCAGCGCGTGATCGCCCGTGACGGCGGCCTGCAGTTTGGCGGCAAGGTCCGGCGCGGCGGCATAGTCGCACAGCACCATCGCCTCGTCCGGTGACATCCAGCAGAGCGACACGTCGCCTGCCGTGGTCACACCCAGCGTCTCGGGCACCGCGACACCCAGAGCGCCCGCCATCTTGGCCAGCACCTGAGGCGCGCCGCGCAGGGTGATCATCCCGCGCGGGCCGGTGTCGGAGACTTGCGCGAAGCCGTCGAACGACGCGCCATTCAGAACGGAAACCGCATCAGACATCGGCCTTGGCTCCTTCCTTGTCGTAGAAACAGGTCTCGACGATCTTCGCCTTGATGACCGTGCCGGTGCCGTCGAGCGTGGCGAAATCCACCACCTCGCCCATCCGGTCCGGCCCGTGCTGGATCAGACCCATCGCGATCCCCTTCTTGATGGTCGGGGAGTAGTAGGTGGAGGTCACGCGACCGATCATGTTGCGCTGGCCGTTGGCGTTCACGCCCTTGCCCACCGCATAGGCCCCATCGGGGATCACGGACCCGTCGAGGGTTTCGAGGCCCACGAGTTGCCAGCGATCCGGGCTCGCCATGAACGACCGTTCCTGTGCGCGTTTGCCCAGATAGTCGGTCTTTTTCTTCGAGATGATCCAACCCATGTTCAGGTCTTGCGGAATGACGGTCCCGTCGGTTTCGTCCCCGATCATCACGAACCCCTTCTCGGCCCGCATGATGTGCATGGCTTCGGTGCCGTAGGGCATGATGCCATGCTCGGCTCCGGCTTGGGCCACTTTCGCCCAAAGCTCGGCACCCCGGTTCGCAGGCACCGCGATCTCGTAGCTGAGTTCGCCGGTGAAGCTGATCCGGTAGATGCGCGCCGGGATACCCGCAAGCTCGCCATCGGCCCAGGTCATGAAAGGCATCGCCTCTTTCGAGACGTCCATGCCGCCCAGAGCCTCCAGCACCTTGCGCGCCTTGGGTCCGGCGACCGCGACCTGAGCGTATTGCTCGGTCAGGTTGGCGGTATAGACCTTCCAGTCCCACCATTCGCACTGAAGCCAGTCCTCCATGTGGCCGTGGATACGATCCGCACCGCCCGTGGTGGTGTGGCAGAGCCAGGTCTCATCGTCGATACGCGCGACCACGCCGTCGTCAGTGACGAAGCCGTTCTCGGTGCACATCAGACCGTAGCGGCATTTGCCCACGGGAAGCGTCGACATGACGTTGGTGTAGAGCATGTCGAGGAACTTACCCGCATCGGGTCCGGTCACGAGGATCTTGCCCAGCGTCGAGGCGTCGAGCATGCCGACATTGTCGCGGGTGTTCACGATCTCACGGTTCACCGCCTCCATGTCGGTCTCGCCCGACCGGGCGAAGCAGAACGGACGGCGCCAGTGCCCCACCGGCTCCCACACCGCACCGGCCGCGTCATGGGCCGAATGCATCGGCGTGCGGCGGATCGGCTGAAAGAGCTCTCCGCGCGCTTCCCCCGCGATCGCGCCCATGCTGATCGGCGTATAGGGCGGGCGGAAGGTGGTCGTCCCGGTCTGCGGGATCGCCTGACCCAGCGCATCGGACAACACGGCCAGACCGTTGATGTTGCTCAGTTTCCCCTGATCCGTCGCCATGCCCAGCGTGGTGTAGCGCTTGGTGTGCTCGACGCTCGCGTAGCCCTCACGGGCGGCAAGCTGCACGTCCGACACTTTAACGTCGTTCTGGTAGTCGAGCCACATCTTCATGCGCTTGTCCGGGCCTGCCGCCGTCGGCATGATCCAGACCTGCTTGAGCGGCTGACGCTCGGTCTCGGGCGCTTTCGGTGCGGCCTTGCGCGTCAGCGTGCCGCCTGCGGCCTTGGCCGCCTGACGCCCGGCTTCGTGCCCGTCGGTCAGCGCCTCGGCCAGACCCATCGCGCCGGATGCGTTGCCAGCGGTCAGGACGAACCCCTGCCCGTCCGCGCCCAAGGGCGGGCGTGCGGGATCGGGTTTGAACATCGCTTCCGCATCGTCCCAGTTCAGCTTGCCGCCGCAGTGCGACCACAGGTGCACCACCGGCGACCAGCCGCCCGACATGGCGACCGCATTACATTCGATGCTCTCCGGCGTCGATTTGCCGTCGAGGTCTGCGACCATGACGCCCGTGACCGCCTTTTTGCCCTTCACGCCGACCACGGCCTTGCCGTGCATCAGCTTGATCCCGGCCTTGCGCGCCCGGTCGGCGAGCGGACCCACGAGGGTCGAGCGCACGTCGATGATCGCAGGCACGTCGAGCCCGGCATCCTTGAGCGCGAGCGCGGTCAGGTAGGCGTCGTCGTTGTTCGTGACGACCACCGTGCGTTTGCCCGGCGTCACGCCCCAGTTCACGACATAGTCGCGCACGGCCGAGGCCAGCATCACGCCCGGCACATCGTTGCCGGGGAAGGACAGCGGGCGCTCGATCGCGCCGGTCGCGGTCACGATCTGCTTGGCCCGGATGCGCCACAGGCGGTGACGCGGACGGTCATCGCCCGGCGTCGTGTCGGCCACACGTTCGTAGCCCAGCACGTAGCCGTGGTCATAGACCCCCGCGCCCATCGTGTTGAGCCGCAGGGTGACGTTGTCGGTCTTGCCGAGTTCCGCCACGGCGCTGTCGACCCAAGCCTCGGTGCCCATCCCGTCGATCTCGCCGCCATCGACCGGCGCGCGGCCACCCCAATGGGCGGTCTGCTCGAGCACCAGCACTTTGGAGCCACCGGCCGCTGCCGCACGGGCGGCTGCGAGGCCCGCCACACCGCCGCCGATCACCAGCACGTCGGTGTGGTGATAGACGTGCTCATAGCGGTCCGCATCGGGCTCCTTCGGGACCTGACCCAGACCCGCCGACTGGCGGATGAACGGCTCGAACAGGTGCTTCCACGCGAAACGCGGGAACATGAAGGTCTTGTAGTAAAAGCCAGCCGGCAGGAACCGCGCGGCCAGATCGTTCACCGCGCCGATGTCGAAATCGAGCGACGGCCAGTGGTTCTGGCTTGTGGCGGTCAGCCCGTCAAAGAGCGGCGTCGTGGTGGCGCGCTGGTTCGGCTCGAACCGGCCACCTTGGCCGAGGTTCATGAGCGCATTCGGCTCTTCCACCCCGGACGCGACCACGCCGCGCGGGCGGTGATACTTGAAACTCCGCCCCATCATCGACTGGCCCGAGCCAAGCAGCGCCGAGGCGAGCGTGTCGCCCGCATAGCCCGTCATGGACTTGCCGTTGAAGGTGAAGCGCAGCTTTTTCGAGCGGTCGAGAAGCCGCCCCTTTCCGTCGAGACGATGGCTCATCCCTGACCCTCCCACTCCGGCAGGCGTTTCTTGATGGCGGCGACGATCTCTTTCGTCGGCGCGGGCGTCTGGGCTTTGTAAGTCCCATAGACTTCGAGCGTTACGGTGTGGCGGGCGGCGAGGAACCACTTGCCGCAGCCATAGGCATGACGCCAGCGTTCGAAATGCACGCCCTTGGGGTTGGCGCGGTCGAACATATAGGCCTCGAACGCCTCGTCGCTGTCACCCACGGTGGCGCGCTTCAGATGCGCTTCGCCGCCCGGCGCCAGTTCGCTCTCGTCGGCATCCACGCCGCAATAAGGACAGGTGAGGATCAGCATGACGCACCTCCGTTGATGGTGGCGGAGGCGCCACGCGTGCGATCGGCCCGCGCGCCCGAAGGCGGCAGGCCGATCAGTTTCGATGAGTGAGTGGTGTTATTGAGCCGTGGCTTCCGCGCCAGCGTCCGCACCTTCGGCGCTTCCGCCAAGGTCGGTTGCGGCATCGCCGATACGGTTTTCCGCGCCTTCGACGGACCCGTTTTCACCGGCCCCTTCGATGGTGACGTTGACATCGCCGCCAGCGGTCGTGCTGGACGGTTCGCTGGCAAAGACGAACCACGCGATGACTGCGACGACGACGACAAGGATGCCGACGACGAAAGCCAGCCCCGAGCTACCGCCAGAAGTGGTCGTGGTGGTTGTGGTCGTATTGTGGTTCGGCGGAGTCGTAGTGCGTTCCGACATTGTTGATCTCCAGTGCAATTCCAAGTTGCACATCCAACGCCGGTAAATGGGGAGAGGTTCCCACGCTTTTGGTCGTAGCCCATCAGTGTGCCACCCCTGCCGCAACGGACTCGTCGATGAAGCGGCCGGCACGGAACCGGTCGACCCCGAACTCGGCCGCGAGCGGCCCCGGTTCGCCCTTGGCGACAAGCTCGGCCATCGCCCAGCCCGAGCCGGGGATCGCCTTGAACCCGCCGGTGCCCCAGCCGCAGTTGACGAAGATATTGCCCACCGGCGTTTTCGAGATGATCGGCGAACGGTCCCCGGTCATGTCCACGATCCCGCCCCACTGACGCAGCATCTTGAGCCGCGAAATCATCGGGAAGGTCTCGACAAGCGCCCGCACGGTTTCTTCGATGTGATGGAAGCTGCCGCGTTGGGTGTAGTTGTTGAACCCGTCGGTGCCGCCGCCGATGACCATCTCGCCCTTGTCGGACTGGCTCATGTAGCCGTGCACGGTGTTGGCCATCACGACCACGTCCATGCAGGGCTTGATCGGCTCGGACACCAGCGCCTGAAGTGCGACGGATTCAATCGGCAGACGGAAGCCCGCCATCTCGGCCAGATCCGAGGAATGCCCTGCGACGACCATAGCGAGCTTGCCGCATTCGATCCGGCCCTTCGACGTGTTCACTGCCTTGACCTGACCGCCCTCGGTCTCGACGCCCTGAACCGCGCAGTTCTGGATGATGTCCATCCCCATCCCCGCACAGGCCCGCGCATAGCCCCATGCCACGGCATCGTGACGCGCGGTGCCGCCACGCGGCTGCCACAACCCGCCCAGCACCGGATAACGCGGGCCGTCGATGTTGATGATCGGCACCAGCTCTTTGACCTTTTCCGGCCCAATGAAGGTGGTTTCGACACCCTGCAGCGCGTTGGCATGCGCCGTGCGCTCATAGCCGCGCACCTCGTGATGCGTCTGGGCCAGCATGATGACGCCACGCGGGCTGAACATGACGTTCATGTTCAGGTCCTGACTCATCGTCTCGTACAGCGAGCGCGATTTCTCATAGATCGCCGCCGACGGGTCCTGCAGATAGTTCGACCGGATGATCGTCGTATTACGGCCCGTGTTGCCGCCGCCGAGCCAGCCCTTTTCCAGCACCGCGACATTCGTGATGCCGAAGTTCTTGCCCAGATAGAACGCGGTGGCGAGCCCATGACCGCCCGCCCCGACGATGATCACATCGTAGCGCTTCTTGGGTTCCGGGTTGCCCCAGGCGCGCTCCCACCCGATGTGGTAGCGCAGCGCCTCACGGGCGATGGCGAAGGCCGAATAACGTTTCATACGAATCCCCGACGTCGTGGTTCGCCCCGTTCATATCAACCCGGCGAATTGCGCCAATGCGGCGAGCGGCACAGCCTGCATCAAATGCGACATCAACTTGTTGTCGGTTTCCGGCACGCGGTGTCGCAGGGGGTTTTGCCGAGGCGCGCAAATGGATAGATGGTGGTGATGTTTTAGGGGAGGACGCATGGGCTTCTGGATGCTGGCGGCGCTGGCCGCGCTCTTTATCGTGATAATCTTGGGCTATGCGCTTTTCGCGCCTGCCCGCACCACGGCCCGCGCCAGCGCGGAATTCGACATGGCCGTCTATCGCGATCAGTTGAAAGAACTCGACCGCGACGTCGCGCGCGGCGTCGTGTCGCAGACCGATGCCGACCGCACCCGCGTCGAAATCTCGCGCCGCCTGCTCGAAGCCGACAAGGCCGCGCAGGTCCAGAGCGGCGCCGGGCGCGCCCCGAAATCCGCAAGCCTCGCCGCCGTCACCGGGATCGCGCTTCTGATGGGCGCAGGCGGGTGGTATCTTTACTCCGACCTCGGCGCACCGGGCTACCCGGACCTGCCGCTGCAGCTACGCCTCGACCTCGCCGCCGATGCGCGCGAGAACCGCCCCGGTCAGAGCGCGGCCGAAGCCGATATGCCCGAATGGACCGGCCCCGCCGCCGATGTGCCCGAGGAATACGCCGAACTGGTCGCGCAGCTGCGCACCGCCGTGGCGCGTCGGCCGGACGACATTCAGGGCCTCACCCTGCTCGCCCAGCACGAAGCCCAGATCGGCAACTACCGCGCCGCCCACAACGCCCAGTGGAACCTCATTCAGGCCAAGGGTGATGAAGCCGACGCCGATGATTATGCCGATCTCGCCGAACTCCTGATCCTCGCCGCCGGTGGCTATGTCTCGCCCGAGGCCGAGACCGCCCTCACCCGCGCGCTTCAGATGGAGCCGGGGCACAAGGTCGCGCGGTATTATTCCGGCCTCATGTTCGCGCAGAACGACCGCCCCGACCTCGCCTTCCGCATGTGGCGTGCGCTCTTGGAAAGCTCCGCGCCGGAAGACCCGTGGGTCGGCCCGATCCGCGACCGGATCGAGATGCTGGCCGATGCCGCTGGCGTGCCCTACAGCCTGCCCGGCACCGGCACCGCCCCGCGCGGCCCCTCGGCCGAAGACGTCGAGAACGCCGCTGAGATGTCCGAAGAGGACCGGCAGGACATGATCCGGGGCATGGTCGACGGGTTGTCTGACCGCCTCGCGACCGAGGGCGGCCCGGCCAGCGACTGGGCCCGCCTCATCCGCGCGCTCGGGGTTCTGGGCGACACCGATCAGGCACAGGCGATCTGGGCCGAGGCGCAGGCGCGGTTCGAAGGCCAGCCCAGCGAACTGGACGTCGTGCGCGCCGCCGCCCGTGACGCCGGGGTGGCCGAGTGATCGTCGAGGACATCACCGACTTCGCTGCCGCCCTTCCGGCCATGACGGCGCTCGCGGGGCTCGACTATGGCGACAAGACCATCGGGGTCGCGGTGTCCGACGGGATGCGTCAGGTCGCGACACCGCTCGACACCATCCGGCGCGGCAAGAAATTCACGCAGGATGCCGAGGCGCTCATGGCGATCCTCGACAAACGGGCGATCTCGGGCATCGTGCTGGGCCTGCCGCGCAACATGGACGGCACCGAAGGCCCGCGCTGCCAGAAAACCCGCGCCTTCGCGCGCAACCTCTCGCGCCTCACCGACCGCCCGATCACCTTCTGGGACGAACGCCTCTCGACGGTTGCCGCCGAACGCGCCCTGTTGGAGGCCGACACTTCCCGCGCCAAACGCTCGGACGTGATCGATCACGTCGCCGCAGGCTACATCCTGCAGGGTGCGCTGGACCGGATGAGGCACCTGTGACCGACGACGTCTGGACCCGCGACGAACCGCTGTCGCCCTGCAACAAGGTCTGCCAGATTCATCCCGACATGCGCATCTGCATCGGTTGCTACCGCACGATCAACGAGATCGCCACCTGGTCGCGCCTCACCGACATGGAACGCCGCGAGATCATGGAAACGCTGCCGGAGCGCGCGCCGATGCTCACCAAGCGCCGCGGCGGCCGCGCCCGCACCCGCTGACACGACAACGGCGCGAACCCAACGGCACGCGCCCTTCTTTCCGGTCCGAAATATCCCGGGGGGTGGGGGGGGGGGGGCCCCCCCCGCCCGGGGGGGGGGGGGGGGGGGGGGGCCCCGCCCCCGGGGGGG